>CAZWRZ010000009.1:0-120431 GCA_964636555.1 uncultured Ruminiclostridium sp. | reverse complement strand
TGAAATATCTGCATATTCCTGCGTCGGGACTTCCTTGATCAGGAACGCCCCGCCCTCCGGCTTTGTCTTATTTTTATCGAGAATTAGTATAAAAAGCCGTTGGACATCACCCCAACGGCTTAATTATTTAAGAAAAATTACTCAGCAGCACCGCCCTGCGCAGCCTTAGCCTTTCTCTTAGCTTCAATATCGGCAAGAGCCTCTTTGCGTGAAAGACCGATTTTGCCCTGCTGGTCGATCTTGATTATCTTAACGATGATCTCATCGCCCTCGCTGCAAACGTCCTCCACCTTTTCAACACGTCTGTTCTCCAGCTCGGAAATGTGAACCATTCCCTCCTTGCCGGGAGCAAACTCAACAAATGCGCCAAAGCTTGTAATACGAACAACCTTGCCCTTGTAGATAGAGCCGATCTCGGGAACAAGTGTGATAGCCTTGATCATCTCCACACAGTCGTTGGACTTCTGCTGATCGTTTCCGCAGATGAATACATTGCCTTCCTCGTCGATATCAATCTTGACCTCATAGTCGGCGCAAAGCTTCTGGATAACCTTTCCGCCTGTGCCTATAACCTCGCGGATCTTGTCAACGGGCACCTTCATTGTTATCATCTTGGGAGCCCATTGATTAACGGTGGGACGTGGAGCGGGAATAGCCTTCAGCATAATTTCATCAAGAATATAATCTCTTGCCTTGTGGGTCTTTGCAAAGGCGTCCTTTATGATCTCGGGAGTAAGTCCGTCGATCTTCAAGTCCATCTGAATAGCGGTAATACCCTTGTGAGTACCGCCAACCTTAAAGTCCATATCGCCGAAGAAGTCTTCTAAGCCCTGAATATCCACCATTGTCATCCAGCGTTCACCCTCGGTGATAAGACCGCAGGAAATACCCGCAACAGGGGATTTAATGGGAACGCCTGCGTCCATAAGGGAAAGTGTGGAACCGCAGATAGAAGCCTGAGAGGTAGAACCGTTGGAGGAAAGAACCTCGGAAACAAGTCTTATAGCATAAGGGAATTCCTCAACGGAAGGAATGACAGGCTCCAGCGCTCTTTGAGCAAGTGCGCCGTGACCAATCTCACGTCTGCCCGGTCCTCTGCTGGGCTTTGTTTCGCCAACAGAGTAGGAGGGGAAGTTGTAGTGGTGCATATAGCGCTTTTCTTCCTCGTCGTCGATGCCGTCAAGTCTCTGCGCGTCGCTTACGGGGCCGAGAGTGGTAACGGTCAGAACCTGTGTCTGTCCTCTTGTGAACAAGCCTGAACCGTGAACGCGGGGCAAAAGTCCTACTTCTGCCGCAAGAGGTCTCATCTGATCCATGCCTCTGCCGTCAACACGCTTCTGCTCGTCCAGAAGCCAGCGGCGAACGATAAACTTTTGCAGCTTGTAAATGCACTCGTCGATCATTGCAAGCTGTTCGGGGTACTGTTCGTCATATTCAGCGTGAATTTCGTCCTTAATGGGCTGTAAACGCTCCTCGCGAACGTTTTTGTCATCGGTGTCAAGAGCATATTTTACCTTATCGGTGTACTTGCTCTGAATAGCCTCAAACAAGTCGTGGTCAACCTCCATAGACTCGAAGGTAAACTTGGGCTTGCCGATTTCTTCTCTTATCTTGTTTACAAAGGGAATAATGGAGTTTACTATCTCCTCATGTCCCTTCATAATGGCGTTGAACATTGTGTCGTCGTCGACTTCGTTAGCACCAGCTTCGATCATTACGACTTTCTTTTCGCTGGAAGCAACGGTAAGCTGCAGATCGGACTTTGCTCTCTGCTCTGCATTGGGCATAAGCACGATCTCGCCGTCAACCAAACCAACGGAAATACCGCCGATAGGACCGTTCCAAGGAATATCCGAAATTGAAACTGCGATAGACGCACCGATCATAGCGATAATTTCGGGCTGTGTATCGGGATCAACTGCTAAAACGGTCATAACAATGGAAACGTCGTTTCTCATATCCTTTGGGAAAAGAGGACGCATAGGACGGTCAACCACGCGGGAGGTAAGGATAGCCTTTTCGCTGGGTCTTCCTTCTCTTTTGAGGTAGCTGCCGGGGATCTTGCCTACCGCGTAAAGCTTTTCTTCATAGTCAACGGAAAGAGGGAAGAAGTCAACTCCTTCACGGGGCTTTGGGCTGGCGGTAACGTTTACCATAACAACGGTGTCGCCGTAGTGTACCCAGCACGAGCCATTGGCAAGACCGCAGGTTTTTCCCGTTTCAACGGACAATTCTCTGCCTGCAAAGGTGGTTTTAAATACCTTGTAATTCTCAAACATTTGTTTTCCTCCTGTCAGAATAAAAATGGTTTTGAGGAAATGCTTTAGCAATAAATTCAGCCCTTTCTCATAAGGGGAAAAAGCTCAATTTAATGCTAAATATTCATTTCCTCGTTATCAAAGCCTGTCCGCAGAAAGAATATCTGCGGGCAAACTCTGCGGTTTTGGGCTTTGAAAGAGCGGAACCCTTTAAAGCCGAAAAAAGGCAGAACAAGCGTTCCGCCCTTTTTTAAGCTGATTACTTACGAATACCCAACTTGGCAATGATAGCACGGTAACGCTCAATATCCTTCTTCTGGAGATAGTTAAGAAGGTTACGTCTGTGACCTACCATCTTGTGAAGACCTCTTCTGGAGTGGTGATCCTTCTGATGTGTTTTCAGATGCTCGGTAAGGTCGGAAATTCTCTTGGTGAGAATAGCGATCTGAACTTCGGGAGAGCCTGTGTCGGTTTCGTGTGTGCGGTTATTTTCAATAATCGCGGTTTTTTCTTCTTTCAGTAACATAGTTACACCTCTTAAAATTATTTCTCAAATCATAGCAAAGGGATATGGTGTTTCCTTTAAAAAGGCAATCTCCGCAATGCCAAGAAGGAGATATTTTTGCTGTCCGCAGACAACGGATAAATTATATCACATTTTTCCTTTTTTGTAAATACCTTTTTTGAATTTTTCCAAATTTTCCGAAGAACTTTTCAGACGCTCTCCACCGTTCCCATAAACACGGGCAGACTTGTTTCGCTGTCGATTATCATAAAAACAAAGGGACGGTCAAGTATGACGATTTTAGGATCTTCCATAGTGCCGGCAGCAGCGGTACCGTTCATTGATACGGATGTTGCGGCTCCCGCTTTTGTACCCCTTTCATCAACAGCTATAAAGGTTTTGTGTATAACGTCGCCTATATAAATGTTTTCGTCTTTATAATGAGCCATCTTTGAAAAATCGGCTTTTTCGCCGTCAAAGGCTAAGGGCATTCCCATTGCCCTTAAGGTATTGTTTAATGACAAGCCGAAATCAAAGCTGAATTTGGGCATTTGTGTCCTTACCACATAGCTTTGAGGCTCGGAAAGAATTTTAAGCAGATTTTCGGAGGTAAGACCTTCAATGTATTCCGACACGGTAATTCCTTCGTTGTGGAGCAATGCCGCGAAGCTGTATTTTCCACCCTTGTAGCCCTTCAGAAAGCCGACGGCATTTTCGTCCTCCAAATAGCTGTATTCGGTGGAACTCATCATCTTAACTGTTTGTTCCCCGTCCTTTGAATCGGTAAAAGTGCCGCTGTTTACCTGATGATCTTTATAAATAGTTTCCCACTCCGCATCAAATGCGAGGGCGTTTATAAGATACATAATCGTATCGTTGTCAATTTGGTCGATTATTTTGGGGATCATACCGTCGGTATTTGCTTTGACCCAATTATTTACTGCACTTACGGTTTTTTTATCAAAGTTTTCACTGTAAACCTCGGAATCATAGTAGTCCACCGCATTCTGAAGGAAGTCCATTTCTACCTTTAAATCAGAGTCATTCTTTATCCAGACGGAATTAGCGATTTTCAGCTTAAAGCCGTAGCCCGATTTAAAGGAATCAAGATAGCTGTAAAGATATTTGTTAAGCTGCTCTACGGTAATATCACCGCCCAAAAGCTTTTCCATTTCCGATAAGGTCTCGCCGTCCGCTCCGTTGGCGGTCAAGGAAAGAGCAGTGGCAACCGATAGAGGCGATACCAGAACATTTTCTTCGGATTTTTCCTTTTGAACATTTTTGAACAGCTCCAAGGAAAAGTTCATATTTGCGTTAACAAAGTCACTGTCCGCAGCAGTACCTTTAACGCTTTTTCTATATACGCCTTTTGTTAAATCTTCCGCCTGTACCGATGTACAGCCGCTTATCCCCAAAGAAAAAGCGGATAAAAGAGCTATGGCAGCTAATTTGATTTTCTTCATAACTTTCTCCTTTAAATGCTTTCCACTGTACCCATAAAAACAGGCAGCCTTGTATCATTATCGATTATCATAAAAACAAAGGGACGGTCAAGAATAACGGTTTTAGGTTCTTCAACAGGCATAGCGGAACCTGCTGCTATGTCAGCAACAGTCGCCGCTCCCGCCTTTGTGCCTTTTTCATCAACGGCAATAAAGGTTTTGTGTATAACATCGCCTATATAAAGATTGCCGTCGGTTGAATGTCCCATTTTGGAGAAATCTGCTTCTCCGTCGAAAGCCAACGGCATTCCCATTGCCTTTAGGGTCTCCTTTAACGACAAGTCGAAATCATAGCTGAATTTAGGCATTTGTGTTCTTACCACACATACCTGATACTCGGAAAGTGTTTTTAAAAGCTTTTCGGCGGTAAGACTTTGGAGATAATCATTTACAGAAATATTTTCGTTTGGCAAGAGTGCAGCAAAGGTGTATTTTCCGCCCTTGTAGCCCTTTAAAAAGCCAACTGCGTTTTCGTCCTCCAAATACCTGTGTTCAGTGCTGCTCATCATTTTGGAACTTTGCTTATTTCCTTTTGAGTTGGTGAAAGTACCGCTGCTGACCTGATTATCCATATAAACCTCATCCCATTCTGCTTCAAAGGCGAGAGCGTTAATAAGATACATCACCGTATTACTATTGATTTTGTCGATTATTTTGGGTATCATACCGTCGGTATTGGCATTCACCCAGTTATTTACTGCGCTTGCGGTTTTGCTGTCAAAGGCTTCACGGTAAATCTCCGCATCGTAATAACTCACCGCTTTTTGAAGGAAATCCTTCTCCACGGTAAGACCGGGGTCATCTTTGAACCAAACCGAATTGGCGATATGAAGCTTAAATTTATCTCCCGAGGTCATAGACTGCAAATAGCTGTAAAGGTAGCCGTTAAGCTGTTCTATGGAAATATCTCCGCCCAGAAGCTTTTCCATTTCAGATAACGTATCACCCGCTGCGCCGTTGGCAGTCAAAGCGAGAGCCGCGGTAACAGACAAAGGCGAAACCAAAACATTTTCCTCGGATTTTTCCTTTTGAACGCTTTTGAACAGCTCCAAGGAAAAATTCATATTTGCATTGACAAAATCGCTGTCAGCCGCTTTTCCCTCGACCTGTCCCTTTACGATCCCCTCTGTCAGGTCATTAGCCTGTACCGATGTACAGCCGCTTATTCCCAAGGAAAAAGCGGATAAAAGAGCAAGGGCAGCCAATCTGCTTTTTTTCATAATATCCTCCTTTGCTTAAACGCTTTCCACCGCTCCCATAAATATGGGCAGCTTTGTCTCATTGTCAATTATCATAAAAACAAAAGGACGGTCAAGTATAACGTATTTAGGCTCTTCCACAACAGCGGCGCATTCATCTGTTATCACAACAACGGTTGCCGCACCTGCCTTTGTGCCTTTTTCGTCAACTTCAATAAAGGTTTTGTGTATTACATTGCCTATATGAAGATTGCCGTCGGTTGAATGCCCCATTTTGGAGAAATCCGCACCGCTGCCGCTGAAAGCCAACGGCATTCCCATTGCCATTAAGGTATCATTTAAAGACAAGCCGAAATCAAAACTGAATTTGGGAATTTTAGTTATCACGGCACAGTTCTGAGGCTCGGAAAGCATCTTTAAAAGCCCTTCCGATGTAAGTCCCTGTATATATTCCTTAACAGAAATATTTTCATTGGGCAAAAGCGCGCCAAAGCTGTACTTACCGCCCTTGTAGCCCTTTAAAAAGCCGACAACATTTTCGTCCTCCAAATAAAAGTATTCGTCGGAGCCCATCATTTTAACGCTTTGTTCGTTGCCTTTTGAATCGGTAAAAGTGCCGTCGCTCACCCGATATTTTTCGTATTTTTCCGCCCACTCCGAATCAAAGGCGAGGGCATTTATAAGGTACATAACCGTATCCTCGTCTATTTTGTCGATTATTTCGGGTATCATACCGTCGGTGTTGGCTTTGACCCAGCTGTTTACGGCGTTGGCGGTTTTATCGTCAAAGGCTTCACGGTAAACCTCCGCATCATAATAGTCCACCGTTTTTTGTAGAAAATCCTTTTCCACCGTAAGTCTCGGATCGTCCCTGAACCATACCGAGTTGGCGATATGAAGCTTAAAGCCCTCACCCGAGGTCATAGACTGCAAATAGCTGTAAAGATAGCTGTTAAGCTGTTCTAAAGGAATATCTCCGCCCAGAAGCTTTTCCATTTCCGCCAAGGTCTCGCCGTCAGCTCCGTTGGCAGTCATGGCAAGTGCCGAGATAACGGACAGAGGCGAAATCAAAACATTTTCTTCCGATTTTTCCCCTTGAACTTTTTTAAACAGCTCCAAGGAAAAATTCATATTTGCATTAACAAAACCGCTGTCAGCTGTTTTTCCTTCAGCCTGTCCCTTTGTGATACCTTCCGTAAGATCATTGGCTTGCACCGAGGTACAGCCCGAAAGTGCAAGGGAACAGGTCAGCAGCAGTGAAGCGGCAACTGTTTTAAAGCTTTTCATATTTGCTCCTTAGTCAAGGCAATGTACTGTAATACTAATTCACGGCTGAAAATAGACAAATGATTTGCGAGGATATTTTGCGTCCTGCAAGGAAGAGGACGACAGCAGGCTGACGCCTGCCGAGGACGATGACGCAGCAGGGCACAAAATAGACCGCAAAGAATGTCTATTTTCAGTCGGGAATTAGTATAAAATCATTGCAAGTTTAATTCGTAAGTTTATTATAATACGATAAGTCTAAAAATACAATTACAATTCGGTTACAATTTTAATTTTGCTGTAATAACTTGGAAAAGAAAAAAAGGACTGTCCGAAAACAGCCCATTGTTAAACAATATTTTTACAGCATTAAACTCTGTCCAAAGCGTCACTTAAATCCGCAATCAAGTCATCAATATTCTCTGTACCAATAGAAAGTCTTACAGTATTAGGCTTGATACCCTGTTCCGCTAACTCCTGTTCGTTGCACTGCGAATGTGTGGTTGTGGCGGGGTGGATGACCAGCGACTTGCTGTCGGCAACATTGGCAAGCAGTGAGAAGATCTCCAGACTGTCAATAAATCTGTGAGCCTCCTCCACTCCGCCCTTGACCTCAAAGGTAAAGATAGAACCGCCGCCGTTAGGAAGATACTTTTTGTATAAATTATGACTTGGCTCGGTTTCAAGAGAGGGGTGATGCACCGCCTCAACCTTGGGGTGCCTGTTTAAAAACTCAACGATCTTAAGAGCGTTTGAGGTATGTCTTTCAACTCTCAGGGACAGAGTTTCAAGACCCTGTAAGAAAATAAAAGCATGGAAGGGTGAAAGGGTAGCGCCCGTGTCACGGAGCAATATCGCTCTGATATAGGTCACAAAGGCAACTGCGCCTACAGCCTGTGTAAAGCTTACACCGTGGTATGAGGGGTTGGGTGCAACAAACTGAGGGAATTTTCCGCTTGCTTCCCAATCGAAATTGCCGCTGTCAACAATTACGCCGCCTATTGCCGTACCGTGTCCGCCTATGAACTTGGTTGCACTGTGAACCACGATATCTGCGCCGTATTCGATAGGACGCACAAGGAAAGGAGTTGCAAAGGTGGAATCCACCACCAAAGGAAGCTTGTGAGCGTGAGCAATTTTGGCAATTTCCTCAATATCTATCAAATTGGAGTTCGGATTTCCCAAGGTTTCAATAAAGACCGCCTTTGTATTGTCCTGAATTGCCTTTTCAAAAGCCTCTTCCTCTTCGGGGTCCACAAAGGTAGTTGTAATGCCGTACTCGGGCAGGGTGTGGGCAAGCAGATTGTAAGTGCCGCCGTAAATGGTTTTAGCCGCAACGATATGATCTCCCGCATGAGCAAGTGCTTGGAAGGTATAGGTAATAGCCGCGGCACCCGAAGCCACCGCCAAAGCGGCAGCACCGCCCTCCAAGGCTGCAATTCTCTGTTCAAAAATATCCTGTGTGGGGTTGGTAAGTCTGCCGTAAATGTTTCCTGCGTCACGGAGTCCGAAACGGTCAGCGGCGTGCTGCGAATTGTGAAAAACATAAGAGGTGGTTGCATAAATCGGAACCACTCTGGAATCGGTTACTGCGTCCGCCTGTTCCTGTCCTATATGTAATTGCTTGGTCTCAAATTTCCAGTCTTTTCTTCTGTCTGCCATGGTGTTATTTCCTTTCTTTTGGGGAATTACCCCGTTTTGTTTTATTTCTTTAGTTCTTTTGTTCTTTTTATGGCTTTTATTCAAAGCTTATCTTCTGATATCTTTTCCGCGGTTACATTCGGCAGCTTCCGCACATTCGGTTATACCAGAATCTCAGTTCCTTCTTTTTCATTCCACACCTCAATAAAGATTTTTTATAGGTTTATATATTTTGATTTTTCCTATAGGTTTACTATGATATAATAATAACATATTTTTCGGAAATGTCAAGAGGTAAATCAAAATTTTTCGTTTTAAACTGTTAAAAAAATATCGGATTGCCGAAAAACCGCTGTTGACGTTTTTCGGCAATCCGATTTCGTAAATTCCGCTTTTGTCAAGATCAGTTAAATGAGCTCTGCTGAATTATTGTGCTTTCGTCAAATCAAATTAAATAAATTCCCCCGCATTGTCGCTGCTCCAATTCTCTTCGGTCAAATCCAGAAGAGTAGTTCCGTCCAAATAGCTGTTTATGACATTGTAAAGCCCCTGCCAATACCTTACCGCCTTGCAGCTTTCCGCCTTGGGGCAAAGGTTGTCCTTCTCTTCAAGACAGGCTACGGGAGCCAGATTTCCTTCGGTAACTCTCAGAATATCTCCAACCGTGTATTTTTCGGGAGTCTTGGTGAGAACATAGCCTCCCCCCGCTCCTCTTCGGCTTTTCAGAAAACCCGCCCTTGTCAGCAGACCTACTATCTGCTCCAAATATTTAAGGGAAATGTCCTGACGCTTGGAGATATCCTTCAAAGAAACGCTGCCGTTATCCTGATTTTCCGCAATATCTATCATCATACGCAAAGCATATCTTCCTTTGGTGGAAATTTTCAATTCAAAGCCCCCTTAAAAGCATACCAATATACTATGATTTATTATACTTATATTAGCACATCCTGTTGGCTGTGTCAAGGGCTGTTTGAGTATTTCCGAATAGGCTCATTTTGGCATACTTCCGAGCAGCCCTTTATTTGGAGAAAAACCCGCAAATATCATTTATAACAAAATTCCTGTCCTTTTCGCCGAAGCCGTGACCTCCGCCATTGATAACAGTAAGGACTGAATGGGGAAACGCCTTATCTATACGCCGGGCATAGGAAATATCGACCACGGGGTCTGCATCGCCCTGATAGATAAAAACAGGTTTGTCAAAGGCACTGATATGCTCAAACACATCATATCTCGGAACACCGTCATAATAAGCCTTTGACAGCATCATATCTCCCATAAATGCGAAAGGCTCCCTCATTTCCTCGGGGTTCATAGCCAGCCATTGATCGGGTATACAGAAGGCGGGATAAATAAGAAATATTCCCGCTATCCTTTGGGGCATTTCCGCAGCAGTAAGAGCCGATACAAATCCCCCTTGGCTTTCACCGAAAAGATAGATACGGTCTTTGTCGGCAATATCCAAAGCGCCTGTCATATCAATAACACGGCGCAAATTATCCTGCTCGGTGAGAATGCTCATATCCGTGGTTTTTCCGCTGCTTCGGGAACGTGTGCTTCCTCCGCAGTAGTCGAAGGTATACGCCATAACGCCTGTTTCCGCAAGCCTGACGGCAATATCGTCCATATCGCTTCCGATACAGTTATAGCCGTGGCTGCAGATAACTGTCGGGTGACATTTTACATCATTGGCGGGAATATACAGTGTGCCGAATATATCAACATTATCATAGGTACAGTGCAGCTCCTCGGTGCGGAATTTCGATTTTTCTGACATAAAAACACACTCCTTTATTATGAAAACGGTAAGTTTGAAACAGTTTCTTTATATTATGATATCATCTATTGACGGCTGTGTCAATAAGCGTTATAATATAGTCAAATAATTATTTGGAGGGAACCGTGACATCTGATAAAAACCTTGACAAAAGGCTTGCCGAAATCGTCCCGCACGAAAGACAATTCCGTTTTCAGCAACTGGAATTTTACGCCTTTATACATTTTACGGTAAACACCTTTACCGACAGGGAATGGGGCGACGGCACCGAAAGCCCCTCAATATTCAATCCCGAAAAACTTGATGCGGAACAGTGGGTAAAAGCCGTAAAATCCGCGGGAATGAGGGGGCTTATCCTTACCTGCAAACACCATGACGGCTTTTGCTTGTGGCAAACCAAGCTTACCGAACATTCCGTTGCCTCTTCGCCATGGAAGGACGGAAAAGGTGATGTTGTAAGAGAGGTCTCCGAGGCTTGCAAAAAGCATGGGATAAAATTCGGTGTTTACCTTTCCCCGTGGGATATGAACTGCCCTCTTTACGGACAGGGCAAAGCCTATGACGATTACTTTGCGGGACAGCTTACCGAGCTGCTGACAAATTACGGAGATGTTTTTTCCGTATGGTTTGACGGTGCCTGCAGAGAAGGTCCAAACGGAAAAAAGCAATACTATGACTGGGACAGATATTACAGGATAATAAGGGAATTACAGCCCGATGCTTGCATTTCGGTATGCGGTCCCGATATACGCTGGTGCGGAAACGAGGCGGGACACACCCGCACCGCAGAATGGAGCGTTGTTCCCGAAAGAGCAAGGGACAGCGAAATTATCTCCGAAAAAAGCCAGCACAGCGACAATGAGGAATTCCGTCTGCGCCGTATAGACGCAAGAGACAGCGATTTGGGCAGCCGTGAGGTGCTGAAGGACGAAAAAAGCCTGATATGGTACCCCGCCGAGGTTAACACCTCTATCCGTCCCGGCTGGTTCTGGCACGAAAGCGAAAACAACAAGGTGCGCAGTCTTGAGGAGCTTGTTAACATCTACAACAATTCCGTAGGGGGCAACGCCACATTTCTGCTGAATATCCCTCCGACTTGTGACGGTCTGCTGCATGAAAACGATGTAAAACGGTTGGCGGAGCTGGGCGAATACATAAAAAATACCTTTGCCGAAAACATAGCAGATAAAGCTCTCTTATCCTCCGACAGCGGAAATATAGAAGCGGCAAGAGCTGATAATTACGATACATATTACATTGCCGAAAAAACAACTTCCGAAATAACCGTAGAATGGAGCAGTCCCGTTACAATCGGCTGTATTGTACTAAAAGAAAATATCCTTATGGGACAGCGTGTGGAGAGCTTTACGGCGGAAGCAGAGCTAGACGGAAAATATACCGAAATATACAGGGGAACTGTCATAGGCTATAAACGCATTGTTCCTCTTAAAAATACGGTCACAAAACGCATACGGATAAAAATCACCGATTCCCGCACAGAGCCAACCCTTGCATATATCGGAATATACAAAGTAAAGGAGTAATCAAAGGTATGGACATTTCAAAAATCGCTGCCCCAAATTCCCAAAAAAGCAAAATGATATATCATGAGGATCCCGAAAAGCTGCATATAAACACACTTGACAAGCACTGCTATTTTATCCCATTCGGAAAAGAACAGGATCAGTTTGCCGACAGGGAAGAGTCAGAATTTTTTTGCTCTCTTAACGGTCAGTGGGATTTTAAATACTGTGACAGCATAATTGATCTGGAAGATAATTTTGCGGATTTGCCCTTTGACAGCAAGATTCCCGTACCTTCAAACTGGCAGCTGCATGGTTACGACAAACCGCAGTACACGAATGTTTGCTATCCTATTCCCTATGATCCGCCCTATGTGCCCGATGATATCCCCGTTGGAGTGTATAAGCACAGCTATGAATATTCTCACGACGGAAAGGACCGAATTCTTGTTTTTGAGGGTGTTGACAGCTGTTTTTATCTGTATGTCAACGGCGAATTTGTGGGATATTCACAAGCGGCACATAACACCTCCGAGTTTGATATTACGCCCTATCTTTGGGATGGGGCAAATATCATAACTGCCGCCGTTCTGAAATGGTGTGACGGAACCTATCTGGAGGATCAGGACAAATTCAGGCTGTCGGGAATTTTCCGCGATGTTTACATTTTATCCCGTCCCGTGAAAAGGCTGGAAAATTATATTGTTAAAACAGAACTTTCGGAGGATCTTTCTTCCGCCGAGTTCATTTTCACTCCTTTCGGCTGTGATGTCAATGCAAAGCTTTCAGACAGCCTTGGAAATATTATTGCCGATTTTACTGCAAAGGACGGTTCGGCAGTTTCCGTACATATTGATTCTCCTGTTTTGTGGTCGGCGGAAAAACCTTATCTTTATGACCTTGTGATTGTTGCGGGAGATGAAAAAATCGGCGAAAAAGTGGGTTTCCGCAAAATCGCCGTCCAAAACGGCGTTGTGAAGATCAATGGAAGGGCGGTAAAGTTCAAGGGTGTGAACCGCCACGACAGTTATCCCGAAACGGGATATTACGCTTCCGTTGCTCAAATGAAAAGGGATATTGAGCTGATGAAAAAGCATAACGTCAACGCGGTAAGAACCTCTCACTATCCTAATTCGCCGCTGTTTTACCAACTGTGCGACAAATACGGTCTGTAAGTTATCGATGAGGGAGATATGGAGTCCCACGGCTGTGTTGAGGTGTACAACAGTTTTAAATGGGAAAACGGTTATAACGGAATAGCTCTGCTTGCTTCGGACGAACGCTTTAAAAAGGCTATAACCGACCGTGCGGAATCTCTTGTAAAAAGGGATATAAACCGCCCCTGCGTTATGTTCTGGTCCTTGGGAAATGAAAGCGGCTACGGCACCAATATGCTTGCGGCGGGAGAGCTGGTGAAATCCCTTGACAGCACAAGACTGCTTCACTACGAAAGCACCCACAGACTTGATGATACCTCCGATGAGATTTTGGATGTGGTTTCCGAAATGTACACCTCACCCGAGGATATGGAGAAATTCCTCCAAAACGAAAAGGAAACCCGTCCTTTTATCCTCTGTGAACACTGTCACGCCATGGGCAACGGTCCGGGTGATGCGGAGGACTACCACAACGCTTTTTATTCAAACGAGCGCTTCTGCGGAGGTTTTGTGTGGGAATGGAGCGACCATGCATGTATTCTCGGATATACCGAGGACGGCAAGGTCAAATACGGCTACGGCGGAGATTTCGGCGAAAAGCACAATGACGGAAACTTCTGTATGGACGCCCTCACCTATCCCGACAGAACTCCTCATACTGGGTTATTGGAGCTGAAACAAGTGTACCGCCCCGTCCGTGTTGAAAAAGGCGGAAAAGACGGCAGCTTTGTTTTTAAAAGCATGCTTGAATTTGAAAACGCGGGAGAGCTTCTTGACTGTAACTATGAGATAACCTTTGACGGAGGAGTTTTTGACAAAGGCAGCCTTGACTTTTTACTTGAAGCTATGGGAAGTACGGAGGTGCATGTTCCAAAAGCTGCGGAAATAACCGACAGGGAAGCCTATATCCGTTTTATCTTTACATCGAAAAAAGAAACATCCTTCTGCGAAAAGGGATATGAGGTATGCTTTGACCAGCTCAAGCTTTGCAATGCTCCTGAAAAGCAGACCGAAAAAGCGTCCTGTCCCCCTGTGACCTTTGAAGATGAGCCTATGTTTGTCAGAATAACCGCTAACGACGTTTCATACCGTTTCAACAAGAGAATATCGGCTTTTGATTCTGTTTGTGCAAAGGGAAAAGAAATTCTCGACAAACCCATAAGCTTCAACTTTTTCCGCGCCCCTGTTGACAATGATGTTATGAAAGGGGATTGGTACAGAGCGCATCTTAATGATCACACGGTAAAAAATTACGGAGTGAATGCAAGGGAAACCGAGCATGGCGCTGAGATCCTGCTTCGTCAATCCTTCGGCTGGAGCATTCATCAGCCTATTGCCTATATGGATACGCAATACACGATTTTGGCAGACGGTTCGCTCCACATAAAATGCAAAGCGGAATTTTCCAACAAGGTGACATTCCTCCCGAGATTCGGAATACGGCTGTTTGTGCCCAAGCGCTTTGACCGCGCGGAATATTTCGGCATGGGTCCTTATGAAAGCTATATCGACAAGCATCAGGCAAGCTATATGGGAAATTTTTCAGCCCCTATCGAAGAAATGCACGAGGATTATATACGCCCGCAGGAAAATTCCTCCCATTACGGCTGTAAGAATATGACGGTTACAGACGGTAAAACAAGGATCATGTATACTTCCCCCGAGGATTTCTCTTTTAACGTTTCGGAATATACACAAGAGGAATTGTCTTCCAAACGTCATAATTTTGAGCTTGAAAAATGCGAAAGCAATGTTATCTGCGTTGACAGCAAAATGGCAGGCGTGGGTTCCAATGCCTGCGGTCCCGCACTTGCGGAAAAATATCGTTTAAATCTGCCTGTTATTGAGGCTGAATTTAATATTGAAATAATAAAGTGAAAGGAAAAATGACAAATGGTAAAGAAAATATTGTCAGTCGTTTTGGTGCTTGCTATGGCTGTAACAATAACTTCATGCGGCGAATCCAAAAGCGGATCAAAGGTTCAGACAGCGGCGGAGGTCGCGAAAAACATGGGTATCGGGTTAAATCTCGGAAACACCATGGAAGCGTATTCGGCAACAAACTGTGAAAAGATAACCTATGAGTGGATTCCCACAGTAGGAAGCAACACCCCCAAGGATTATGAAAAATGCTGGGGCGCGGTGGAAACCACACAGGAGGCTATTGACGGAATGAAGGCGGAGGGCTTCAGCACCGTGAGAATACCCGTTTTCTGGGGCAATATGATGGAGAACGACGGAACCTACACCATAAACGCCGACTATATCGCGAGGGTAAAGGAAATCGTGGACTACTGCCAAAATGCGGATATGTATGCCGTTATCAACATTCACCACTTTGACGAGTTTATTATCCGCAGAAACTCCACAGAGAAGTGCAAGGAAATTTTCACAACCTTATGGACGCAGATAGCGGAATATTTCAAGGATTATCCTTATACCTTAGTATTTGAGGGCTACAACGAGTATCTGGGCGGAGATCAGTTTGATGAAAGCGGAGAGCTTAAAGCCCTTTCAAAGGACGATGCGTATACACTGACAAATACCCTCAATCAGGCTTTTGTTGACGCGGTAAGAGCAACAGGAGGAAAAAATGCGGAGCGTGTTCTTATCGTTTCGGGCTATTGGACCAACATAGACAACACCACCGCACCGCAGTTCGTTATGCCGACGGACACGGTAAGTGACAGGCTTATGGTTTCGGTGCATTATGTTGACAACGCTATGTATTGGACAAATCAGATAGGCGGACAGGCATGGCTTGACTACACCGACAATCAGATAGCGCTTCTGAACAAGGCGTTCACCGATAAGAATATCCCTGTTTTTTTGGGAGAAACATCGGCAAGATATCCCGCTTCAAACTTTGCCTCGGATGCAATTCACAAGGATTCCTCGGAATGCTTGAAGATAGTTCTGGATAAGCTGACGGACAACGGCTTTGTTCCCGTTATCTGGGACGTGAATGACGGTTTTTATTCCCGTACACAGGGAAAGATAAAGGTTGAGGCTGATAGGACGGTTGTTAAGGAAATATCTGAAAAACTGCAAAAAAATAAAACGGCTTAATAGTACAACATTTCTAAAAGCGGGCTCCTACTCGCTCAACTTTTTTGATAGCACGAATTTCAAAAATCGACTGAGTTTGGAGTTTTTGCCCAGCTTTTCAAGCAAAAAATCCAAACTCGGTCGGAGCAGCTTGCTGCGTGTACTTCTCGGCTTGCCGAGAAGTACCTAATAGCTAAACTTTTTTAAAATTACACAGTTTTTCAAGTAATTTTAAAAAAGTTTACGGTTTTGAAATTCTTTTTAAATCAGTAAATTACCGCCAACTTTCCTGAGAGAGCCATAATCAGCACAAGTTTATCGGGAGCACAAAATAAAGGGACTGCGAAAAACAGTCCCTTTTATTTTTTACTTGTTTATCTCAACCGAAACGCATTTATTTCCGCAAAGCTTATTGCTTATCTCATCTGGCTGATGAGTGCCCGCAAACAGCGTAAATCTGTTTCCAAAGCGTTTTCTCACGCCGTTGTCATCAACCGCGGTAAGTGCATTTTCAGGCACGGGAATTTCCACCTCAACGGTTTCTCCCGCTCCAAGCTTGACCCTCTTAAATCCGCACAGGCTCACATTTGGCACGGCGTTCTCGCTGTAATCCTTGATGTAAAGCTGTATAACCTCCTCGGTGTCGGTGCTGCCACTGTTTTCGGCGGAAACAAACGCCTTGCCCTCCTCATATCTGACATTGGTGCAGACGGTCTCGGAATAGGTAAGCCCATAACCGAATGGGAAAAGAACATTGTTTTCCGCATATCGGTAGGTACGGTTTTTCATGGAGTAGTCGGTGAAGTCGGGGAGCAGCTTGGTTTGTTCGTAAAAGGTAACAGGCAGCTTTCCAGAGGGTGAAACATCGCCGAAAAGAATTTGTGCAAGAGCCGTTCCGCCCTCGGAACCCGGATACCATACATGCAGAAGGGCGTCAGGCTCACACTCGGTATTTATTGAGCTTCCCGCGGCACAGACTATTACAACGGGCTTTCCCGTTTTCATTATTTTTTGAATAAGAATTCTCTGGCTTTCGGGCAGACGAAGATCGTTTTTATCACCCGAGGAAAATTCGTTGCCTGTGTCCCCCTCTTCGCCCTCAATAGACGCGTCAAGACCAACACAGAGTATTACCAAGTCGGAAGCCTCCGCAGCGGCTTCCGCTTCTGCGTATCTGTCTCCCGCAACGGCAAGCCCCGTGGTTCTGTCCTTGTACAGATGACAGCCCTCCGCATATATGACCCTGCCGTCAAATCTGTTCTGTATACCTTCAAGAAATGTCACATACCTGTCGGCGGTTCCGCAGTAGTTGCCTTCAAGAGCGGCGCGGCTCATACTGTTGGGACCTATCACCGCAATGGTGTTAAGCTCCTTTTCCTTTAACGGAAGAATGCCGTTGTTGCGCAAAAGCACCATTGACCTTTCCGCGCATTCCAGCGATACCGCCTTGTGTTCCCTGGAGGATACGACCGAATAGGGAATATCGTCGTACTCCGTTTTCTTATCGAACATCCCCAGCCTTATGCGTGTCCTCATAAGGTGAACACAGGCGTTTCTTATATGCTCCTTGGTAAGAAGTCCGTTTTCAAGTGCTGCCATAACGTTCACATAGGTACAGCCGCAGTTTACGTCACAGCCAGATTTCAGCGCCAATGCCGCCGATTCCATAGGCTCCTTTGTAACATGGTGGTTCTTGTGGAAATCGCAGATCGCCCAGCAGTCCGATACAAAATAACCGTCAAAGCCCCAGTCCTTAAGCTTGCCCATAAGGTAGGGACTTGCGCAGGAGGGTTCGCCGTTGACGCGGTTGTACGCTCCCATAACTCCCTCAACCTTTGCGTTTGCAACAAGCTCCTTGAAGGCGGGCAGATAGGTTTCCTCCAAGTCCTTTTCCGATGCCTCGGCGTTAAATTGGTGACGGAGCGATTCGGGACCGCTGTGTACTGCGAGATGCTTTGCGCAGGCGGCGGTTTTCAGAACCCTGCCTTCCCCCTGAAGTCCTCTTACATAAGCCTTTCCGTTTTCGGAAGTCAAAAAGGGATCCTCTCCGTAGGTCTCATGACCTCTGCCCCAGCGCGGGTCGCGGAAAATGTTGATGTTGGGCGCCCACATTGTGAGCCCCTTGTAAATATCCCTGTCGCCGTGCTTGGTGTAGGCGTTGTATTTGGCGCGGGTTTCCTCGGCGGTGATCTCTCCTGCCTTTTGCACCAGCTCGGGGGAGAACATGGCAGCAAGTCCTATCGCCTGCGGGAACATAGTGGCGGTACCGGAACGGGCAAGACCGTGCAAAGCCTCGTTCCACCAGTTATATGCGGGAATGCCCAACCTTTCCACAGCGGGGGCGTCATACCGCAGCTGTGTCGCTTGTTCCTCCGTTGTCATAGCATCGGTAAGGGCTTCGGCGCGCTCCTGAACGCTCAGTGTTTCATCAAGATATTTTTCCATAAGTACAGTCCTCTCGGTTTACGAATACATTTTTATGATCGCATCCGCGATCTCCTGTGAATACCACTTGCAGTTTTTTCGGTCAAAAATGCCGAAAAGCTCGTTTCCGCTGTTGTAATAGTTGTTATCCCACCACACGCAGGGAATTCCGTATTCCTTTGCAGCTCCGAGATAGTCGCCGAGCCATGCTATGACTTCATTGGTGTTGTCTGAGCCGTCCTCAAGAGTTTTTCTTACTGCACCGTATTCCGTAATAATAACGGGAATGCCCTTGCTTATGAGCTGTTCGTTTATCAGCCCGAATACTCCGTCTATACTGCTTTTTTCTCTTCCGTCCCACTTGTAGGTCTCGTAGCTTTCGCCGCTGTGATAGGTAAAGCTGTAAGGCGTATAGGCGTGAAGAGCAACGCAGGTGTACTGATCGTAATCCGAAACAAATCCGTTAAAGGCGCTGTTTGTCACTGAATGGGCATAGGTCGAAACCAGCAGCAGACGTTTTGCGTTGTTTCCTCCGCTTGCTCTCACAGTTTCAACAAATATCTTGTTAAGTTGGTTTACGCATTCGCGCTGATCCTTTGTACCACCTGTCCATTCTTCGCGGGAGCCTTTTATGCGGGCTTCGTTTATTCCTTCGAAAACAAGAAGATCGCCGTAATCTGCAAATTCCTTGGAGATCTGCTGCCAAAGCGCAGTGAACTGCGGCATCACCTCGTCCATACTTTCGCTTTGGGGCTTCAGCCAGCTGTCCGGCTCATGGTGAGTATCAAGTATAACAAACATTCCGTTGGCTATTCCGTAATTCACAACCTCCTTGACACGCGCCATAAATTCGGGATCAACAGTGTAATCGGGAGCCTCGCCCGAATGCTGTCCCCAAGTTACGGGTATTCTCAGAATATCAAAGCCCTGCGCCTTTACAGCGTCTATCATTTCCTTGGTGGTTGCGGGGTTGCCCCATGCGGTTTCGCTTTTTCCGATTGAATCAAGGGAGTTGCCTAAATTCCAGCCTGTTTTCATCTCCGCAACAAGCTCCTTGGCGGTCAGTCCGCGCATTTCTCCGAGATCTACCGTGTTTCCCGTATTTTCCGAGCTTACTGTGCTTTCCGTGTTTTCCGTATTTTCCGCGCCCTTTGCGCCGTCGGAGCAAGAGCAGAACATAAACAGCATCGCTGCTGCAGAAAATGTGCTAATTATTCTTTTAAACTTCATAAACCGTTCCTCCTGTTTTGATATGTTCATTATACAAAAACAAAATAACTTTTGCAATAGGTTTGATCACAAATCAAAGTCCGTTTTCATAAAATTCCGTTATGATTTTTTGTTTATCTGTCACAATTTGGCTGCAAAACAGCAATAAAAGCAAAAATGCTATACAAACAGCAAAAAAATGATACAATAAAGGCTTGTATTTTGATAAACTGATATGGTATAATCATTTATAAAGTAATATTTGCCATACAGAAAGGAAAGCACCATGGGATTCAAAAAGGATTTTATATGGGGCGCGGCATCTGCAGCATATCAGGTAGAGGGCGCCGCCTTTGAGGACGGAAAAGGCTTGAATATATGGGACACCTTTTCACACGAAAAGGGAAAAATATTTGACTATCACAACGGAGACACTGCCTGCGACCAATATCACCGTCTTGAAGAGGACTTGGATATAATGTCTGAGCTGGGACTTCAAAGCTACCGCTTTTCGGTAAGCTGGGCAAGGATTCTCCCCAACGGCACAGGAGAGGTCAACGAAAAAGGAATTGAATTTTATAACAGGCTTATTGACGGACTTATCAAGCGTAATATAAAGCCCTGTATGACCCTCTATCACTGGGATCTGCCTTATGCCCTGCATTTAAAAGGCGGCTGGCTCAACGACTGCTCACCCAAGTGGTTCGGAGAATACGCAAGCGTTATAAAAAAATATTTCGGCGACAGGGTGCATGACTTTATCACCTTTAACGAGCCGCAGGTTTTCGTGGGCTGCGGTTATTTTGAGGGCGTTCACGCTCCCGGCTATAAGCTCTCAAAGGCGGAGCTGCTGCGTATAGGTCACAATATACTTAAGGCTCACGGAACTGCCGTTAAGGAACTGAGAAAGGGTGAGGAATGCCGAATAGGAATAACGGGCGCTTCCTGTCCCGCTATCCCCGTTTCCGAAAGCGCCGAGGACATAAAGGCTGCTGAAAAATGCTATTACGAAAGTGATTACGACGCTTTTGCCTTTTCCGACGCTTACTGGTTCGACCCCGTATTCAAGGGAAAATACCCCGATTGGGTTTACCGCTTTGATGAGATCAACAAGCCTGTTATAACAGACGAGGATATGGAGCTTATAAGTCAGCCCATAGACTTTTTGGGACTGAATATTTACAACGGAAAATATGTAAGCGCAAAGAACGGAGTTTCAGGCAATCACCAAGGCTTCCCGCGCACTGCAATAGGCTGGCCAATAACTCCCGAAGCGTTATATTGGGGACCTAAGTTTATGTTTGAGCGTTACGGAAAGCCTATCATTATTACAGAAAACGGAATGTCGTGTCATGACGCGGTTTCTGTTGACGGAAAGGTACATGACCCCAACCGCACCGACTACTTTGCCCGCTATCTCCGTGAGTATAAGCGCGCAGCCGATGACGGAGTTCAGCTGAACGGCTATTATGTATGGTCACTTACGGATAATTTTGAGTGGGGACACGGCTATAATCAGCGCTTTGGACTTACCTTTATTGATTACAGCACACAAAAAAGGATAATAAAGGATTCGGGAATGTTCATAAAATCGGTTATCGAAAGCAACGGGGAAAATCTTTGACAAACCGATAAAAGAAAAAAATACAATTTGGAAAGATGGTGTAAAAATGCTCGGAAACCGAAAAATCATTGCCCTGTGTATAGCGGGAATAAGCGAAATGTCAAGCTATGATTTTATTGTCACCCTAAACGAAAAAATAACAAAATCGGGCTATACCCTGTTTGTATATGCCACCACCACGGAATTGGGGGATTATCTTTCCTCCGTTTACGGACAGGCTGCGGTTTTTGAGCTTATGGACTTCAGCATAATTGACGCAGTTATCGTATTTGGCGATAAGATAAAGGACATGGCTGTTGTAGACTCGATCATAGACCGCGCAGATGCTCAAGGAATACCTGTTGCAGTCTTGGGCGGAGAGCGTCCCGGCTGTACCCGTTTGGCTTTTGACCACACCTGCGGATTTGAAATGCTTACCCGTCATATTGTGGAAGAGCACAAGATCTCAACAATACATTTTTTGGCGGGGGATAAGGGCAATTCCTATTCCGAACAGCGCATTGAAGCACTGAAAAAGGTTTTGAAGGAAAACAGCATCGCTTTTGATGAAAGCATGATAAGCTACTGTTCCTTTTGCTACGAGCCCGCGGAAAACGCTATAAACAGGCTTATAGACAGCAATAATATCCCCGACGCGGTTATATGCGCCAACGATATAATGGCAATGGCGGCTGTGGGAGTATTTGCAAAGCGGGGAATAAAAGTTCCCGATGATGTAATAGTGACAGGCTATGACGGTATCAGCGAGATCGAATTTACCACTCCTCGTATCACCTCGGTAAAGTGCAGTTATCATGCCATGGCGGAAAAGCTGGCGGAGCTCCTTCCCGACATTATCGAAGGAAAGCTGAAAGATCGTTCCTTTGCCGTAACGCCCGAACTGATATTATCCGAATCCTGCGGCTGTTCCTCCCGCGATTTCATAAATGCCACAGAATATATGAATCTGCTGAACGACCGCTTATACAGATATTCAACGGAAGCGACGGAGCTTGCCGAATTATCGGTAAAGATGCAGGTCTGCGACAGCTTTGAACAGATTTCCGCCCTTTTGGACGGCAAGCTGTTTTACGACGTAAGCTGTATACTGAACAAGGACTGCACCGATGAGAAGATCAGCCCCCTTGATTATGACAGGACAAAGGGCTTTATTGACGAAGAATCCCTGCTCATCTATGAAAACACCGATGTTGTGCCATTTATTCCACATAAATTCAATTCAAAGGAAATAATTCCTCATCTTGATTACTTTATGGAGAGAGACCGCTTTTTCATTTTCACCTCTCTCCATTACCTCGACACCCCTATCGGATATTTATGCTTTTATTTCAGGGAACAGGTTTACGAAAGCTTTCTCAGGATACCCCAAGTCATAAACACGCTGAACAACGGCATTGGCGGATACAGAAACATTAAGCACAAAAACTATCTTATGAACAAGATAGACGAGATGTACCGCACTGACACGCTGACGGGTCTGCTGAACAGACGCGGTTTTTCCTTGGAGTATCAGAGACTGCTGGACAGTGATCCCGATACCGAATTGACTGTGGTTCTTGCCGATCTGGACAGGCTGAAATATATCAACGACAATTTTGGACATGAGGACGGAGACATAGCCATAAAGGCAACGGCGGATGCCTTAAGGGTGGCTTGTCCCGATGACGCGCTGTGCGTACGTTTCGGCGGTGACGAGATGATAGCCGTATGCAAGGGAAGCTTGGATATTGTGGAATTGAAAAAGAAGTTCCACGGATTTTTCACCGAGTTTAACGCCAATTCCGATAAATCCTACACCATTTCGGCGAGTATCGGCGCTTATTGTTATGAATGCGCAAGGGGACTTGGCATGAATGAGCTTATAGAGTGTCCCGACAGGCTTATGTATCTTGAAAAGCATAAGGGGAAGGGTTGATTTTGGAATAAAATTTGGGGCTGCGGAAAAGGCAGCCCCTTTGTTTTATGCTCTTAAGAAACTTGTGCTGATTTTTACGGCTCTGTATACCTTTTATTCATTAAGTCCCAACTGATCCTTTAATGCGTTTTGAAGCACTGCGGAGAAATTGACTCCTCTCTTTTCCGCCATAACATTAAGCCAGCCGGGAATTGAAAGAGTTTTCTTTACCGCCTTGTTGTCAATGATGCGCCTGTATTCCGTTGTGTCGGCAAAAACAAGTGACACTGTTTCATTTGTCTTTGTTTTGATAGTTTTAATATCGGTCGGAAGAGGAATTACCGCTCCGTCATCTTCCATTTGGCATAACATAAGCGAAAGGGCGTCCTCACCCATTTCGATTGCTTCCGGCAAGTTCTTGCCGTCTGTGAAACAGTTTTCAATATCGGGGAAATGCACGTAATAGCATTTGTCGTTTTTATCAAAAGTGAATATTGCGGGATATGCGTATTTCATAATGTTTTCTCTCCTTTTACTTTAATATATGTTGTCAGTTTATATATTATTTAATGCCTGCTTGGTCTTTTATGGTTTGGAGTGTTCCTCTTCTTACTTCTTCTGTGTTGTGACGTCCAACAGGAAATTGTTTCTTTGTTATGGGACTGTACCAAATTTCATGATTTCCGCCCTCACGTAACAAATAACAGCCGTTTTTCTTTAACTGCCGCTTTAATTCGCTGTATGTCATTTTCTCACCTCTTGCCTATATTATAACACGTAATATTACGTATGTCAATGGCTCTTTTAGGGAAGTTGTGCTGATTTTGGTTCTCTCAGGAAACTTGTGCTGATTTATGGTTCTCTTAGGAAAGTTGGCGGTAATTTGCTGATTTAAAAAGAATTTCAAAACCGACAAGATTTTAAAATTGCTTGAAAAACTGGGCAATTTTAAAATCTTGTCTATCTAACTGAGTTCGGAGTTTTTGCCTGAAAAGCTGGGCAAAAACTCCGAACTCAGTTGATTTTTGAAATTTGTGCTGTCAGAGCAGTTGTGCGAATAGGAGCCCGCTTTTAGAGGTGTTGTGCTGATTTTTACGGTTCTTTTAGGGAAGTTGTGCTGATTTAAAAAGATTATAGTTCATATATCAACTACTACAAATAATTATTGTCGAGATATGAACTAAAACCGCCCTTTTTCGCTGTTAATATGCTATACTTGTATATATTTGTATATATTATGCTATTTCAGAATAAAAAGTAGACAAAAAGCGCTCAGATTTAAAAGCTACACAAAGACCAACAGCACAACTATTTTAATGACAGCACCTCACCACCCCGCTTGCGAAAAAACTAAAAGAAGCGGAACGCAGGTTTAATGACCGCACTAACCCTTATGAATAGAGATAATAATTATCACCACTTCCAAAGCGGGGAAAGGGGGTGGGGGATAAGTAAGGGGTTCTTAGGGTGAAACCTAAGGGGGAGGGGGAAAATTCCCCGCTTTGATGGGTTTGCAGTTGTCCCCCTCCCCCTTTGGTGTCACCCTAAGCCCCGCGGGAGCGAAAGCCTCACCGCAAGGTGGGAAAGGGGGCTTTCAAAGGATTGTGAAAAAGAAAAACAAGAATGCTTATTTGCAATAGAAAACGACAAGTAACAGAAAACGATAAGTAACATAAGCTTATAGACTATGAATTAACTTTACTATAAACATATTTTTAATTTAATATAGACATATTTTATACATTATATCGCAAAACAAATGTAGAATAAAGTCAAAATAGATTTTAAACGAGGTTGTTATATGGCTATTAAAAGCTTATCTATCAGAATCGACGAAGAAATGCTTAATAAACTTCACATAGTGGCGGACTATGAAGCACGCTCCGCAAACGGACAGGTTATCGCTTTGATTCGTGAGAGTATTGAAAAATATGAGAAAAAGTACGGAGAGATTGTTTTAGGTCAAAAAAACCAATAAAAATACATATCTTTGTTGTAAACATTAAGGAGTTGTAAAGGCTATGGAAATCAGAGGAAATAGGTCTATAGAAGAAATTATGACGTTATTGAAAATCGAAAAGGAAGAAAAGTTAAAATCGGTATCCTTTACGGGACACCGCATTCTTCCGAAGGACTGCAGCGAATTGAAAAAAAGCCTGACATCGGAAATTAAACGTCTGATTGAAAGCGGAGTTGTTTACTTTTGGGCAGGAGGAGCATTGGGCTTTGATATGCTTGCCGAGGAAACGGTGCTTGAATTAAAAAAAGAATACCCTCATATAAGCCTGTGCTTGGTTTTGCCCTGTACACCGGATGATCAGACCTTAAAATGGACTAAAAAGCAAAGAGAAAGATATGATAAAATTTTTGAACAAACCGAAAGAATAAAACTCGTAGGGTTTAAATATACGAGCGAATGTATGCGTGAACGAAACCGTCATTTGGTTAACAGCAGCCAATATCTTATATGCTATCTCCGAAGAAATTGGGGAGGTACATTTTATACCGTCAATTATGCAGAGAAGAAAAATACAAAAATAATTCGGTTATAAGAAACTGTTCCAAAAATAAGCTGTGGCAAATTGCACAAAACTCTCCAAATTTATTTGTTGAAATTACCGCCCTTGTACAGTAAACGTTTTCCTGTTATAATTACTATCGAAAGGTAAATTACACCGTAAAAACGGTTATTTTAAAAAGGAGAACATTCAGTATGAACTACGGACATTTTGACGAAAAAAACAAAGAGTATGTCATCACCCGTCCCGACACACCCTCCGCTTGGGCAAACTACCTCGGTTCCCCCGAGTACGGCGCGATCATTTCCAACAATGCGGGCGGTTACAGCTTTGTTAAATCGGGCGCCAACGGACGTGTTATCCGCTACCGCTTTAACAGCGTACCCAACGACCAGCCCGGAAGATATGTGTATATCAAGGACAATGAGGACGGCGACTTCTGGTCTGCATCATGGTCCCCCGTGTGCAAGCCCTTGGACACCTTTAAAAGCGAGTGCCGTCACGGAACCGCTTATTCCGTTATCACTTCCGAATACAAGAACATCAAGTCCGAGGTGACCTACTACGTTCCCAAGGACGCAACCTATGAGGTTTGGGCTGCAAAGATCACCAACAACGACACAAAGCCCCGCAAGCTGTCGGTAACGGGCTACTGCGAATTTGTCAATGATAACAACTATGAGCAGGATCAGGTCAACCTCCAATACACGCTTTTTATCACCCACACCTATTTCAAGGGCAATTTCATTCTTCAAAAGCAAAACGAGGTTTTCAAAAATCCCGATAACGAAAGATTTTTGGGTGTAGCAGGTGCGGAAGTAAGCGCATACTGCGGAGACAGAGACGCTTTTGTTGGCTCATACAGAAGCTATGCCAACCCCAAGGGCATTGAAGAGGGTCTGAAGGGCGACCTTAACTATAACACCAACTCCTGCGGCGCGCTCCAGAGCGACATCACCTTACAGCCCGGAGAAACCAAGGAAATAACCTATCTTATGGGACAGAGACCCGAGAATATTGCCAAGGAAATTATTGCCAAGTATGAAGCAAAGGGCGTTGTCGAAAAAGAGCTTAACGAGCTTAAAGATTATTGGCACAGCAAGCTGGGCAACTTACAGGTTCATACTCCCGACGACAATTTCAACAATATGGTAAACGTTTGGAACGCTTACAACTGCTTTATCACCTTTATCTGGTCAAGAGCGGCTTCCTTCCAGTATTGCGGCTTGCGCAACGGCTTCGGCTACCGCGACACCGTACAGGATATTCAGGGCATTATCCACCTTGCTCCCGAAATGGCTTACGAGCAGATCAAGTTTATGCTGTCCGCTCAGGTAACCAACGGCGCAGGTCTGCCCCTTGTAAAATACACACATAAGGCAGGACAGGAGAACACCCCCGACGATCCCGCTTATGTAAAGGAAACGGGTCACCCCTCCTACCGTGCAGATGACGCACTGTGGCTTTTCCCCACCGTTTACAAGTATATTTCCGAAAGCGGCAATATTGCTTTCCTTGATGAGGAAATATTCTACGCCAATGACGGCGAAAAGGGAACCGTTTACGACCACTTAAAGAGAGCTATCAGCTTCTCAATGAACAATCTGGGCGGTCACGGAATGCCTGCGGGACTTCACGCAGACTGGAACGACTGCCTCAGACTCGGCAAGAAGGGCGAATCCACCTTTGTTGCATTCCAGCTTTACTATGCAATAAAGATTTTGCGCGGATATGCGGAGCTGAAAAAGGACAGCGACTATATCAAGTATCTTGACGAAATCTCCGAAAATCTCACTAAGATCCTTGAAGGCTGCTGGAACGAGGACCGCTGGATCAGAGGCTACAAGGAGGACGGCACCGTTATCGGTCAGCGTACCGATCCCGAGGCTTCCATGTGGCTCAATCCTCAGTCATGGTCTATCATTTCCGAATTCTCCACTCCCGAACAGGGCGTTAAGGCTATGGACAGCGTTGAGAGAGAGCTTAACACTCCCTACGGCGCGATGGTTATGTATCCTCCTTATGTTGAGCATGGCTTTGAAGGCGCGCTTATGCAGTGCTTTAACAGATGCACCAAGGAAAACGCAGGCATATTCTCACAGCCTCAAGGCTGGCTGATTCTTGCGGAATCAAAGCTGGGAAGAGGAGATATGGCTTACAAGTATTGGACAGAAGCTGCTCCCGCAACCTACAACGATAAGATCGAAACAAGAGTTCTTGAGCCTTATGTATACGGTCAGTTCGTAGAGGGCAAGGACAGCCCCTTCGCAGGAAGAGCCCATGTACATTGGCTTACAGGTACCGCTTCCACCGTTATGGTAGGCACTACCGAGGGTATTCTTGGTCTTAAGCCTAACACCGAAGGACTTGTGATTGATCCCTCCATTCCCTCCGCTTGGAAGGAATACACCTTTGAAAAGACATTCAGAGGAAAGAGACTGAATGTTACCGTAAAGAACCCCAACGGAAGCCAGCATGGAGTTAAATCCGTTACCGTAAACGGCGAAAAGCTTGACGGTATTCTTATTAAGGCTGATATTCTTAAGGACAGCAATGATGTTGTGGTTGAGATGTAAGTTTGTTTTGAATAACAATAAGGGACTGCGAAAAGGCAGTCCCTTTGCTATTCTCCTTGAAACAAGGTGCTGCAAAAAACAGCACATCATCTCTAAGAGCGGATTTCCACTTGCACAACTGTCTTGACAGCACGAATTTCAAAAATCGACTGAGTTTGGATAGTAAACATTTTAAAAATTCCCAGTTTTTAAAGAAATTTTAAAATGTTTACGGTTTTGAAATTCTTTTTAAATCAGCAAATTATCGCCAAGTTTCCTGATAGAACAACAAATCAGCACAACTTCCCAAAAAGAGCCGTAAAAATCGGCATAAGTTTCTTAAGAGCATAAAATAAAGGGGCTGCCTTTTCGCAGCCCTTATTTTTTGTTAAAATCAAGCGGCCTACGCCGCGTCCTCTTCCATCCAAGTCACCGTACAATTTCCGTCATTGACTTCCTTCAAAAGATTCATAGAATTTCCCGTATAGGTATAGGAATAAATAACATTGTACCCATAAGCATGGCAAAGCGGGGATTTGGGCGAATAGGGATAATTTCCGTTGTAGTCGCGGTAGTTTGCGGTTCTTTCCCTTACAGAGCTTTCATCAAAGTCGTATATGGAGCTTCCGAAAAGCGCCTTGTCCGTTTCCTCGTTATAAAGTCCCGCATTTATAAGGTATGTAGCCATAAGGTCGGTAAAGTAAATAGGCGCGGAGGTTGCTTTAATCTTATCGTGATGAGTGTTCGGCTCCTTTATCATAAACAGTGGGGTTGAATTGGGGTAGTTGTACAGGTCGTGAGAGCCGTGGTCGCCCATAATAATTATGGTAGCGTCCTCATACACACCAAACTCTTTGAGCATGTCCATATAATCCTTCATAATGTTGAAAAGATATTCCATTTGCTCGGGGAAGGTGTCTGTGTCTATGGGCTTATGCGCGCCCCATAAATGCTGAACGATAAAATAATTGTAGTCGTCCTCTGCGGTTTCCATTGTGTCAACCTTATCGGCAAAGCCATAGTTTACATGATAGAAATCTCTTCCCTCAACAGGCTGATCGCTTATGGCTAAGCTGTCCACTTTGCCCAAAAGGTGCCTGAGTTCCCAGTCTGCGTCCACGAAAAAGTTCATTTTGTAGCCAGCCTTGTGAAAGCGGTTATAAAATTCCTTTGCCGTTTCGGTGCCCCACGCGTCCTCGTTCCATGCCGCAACTCCGTAGGTGGGAAGTTTCGTAAAGCCCGAATAAATCTGAGTCATTGACTGGAATGTGGAGTCAAAAACGCTGCAAGTGTTGGTATAAAGGGTGAAATCCTCCAAGCCTTCAAATGCGCCGGGATTGTTTTTCAGCAGCTTTGTCACATACTGTGTATCGGCTGCGTCCAAAATCAGGGTAATTATGTTTTTATTCTTGGAAACCAAAAACTGCTCATCTCCCGAAAGATACAGATAACCCGATTCCAGTTCCTCTTTGGTGAAGGTGTTGGGTATGTATTCGGGAGTGGAAGGCTCGGTTATCTCGGGCTCGGTGGGTTGAGGCTCTTCCGTTTTCTCCTCGGTGTTCTGTATAGTGTCATTAGGTACCTCGCTGTCGGAAGAAACGGGAAGGGGAGATGTGGTGGGTTCGGGACCGTTGTTATCTATAATGCTGCATGCAGACAGCAAAAACGCTGCAGCAACTGACAGGGCTGCTAATCTTTTCTTCATTTTGTGATTTTTTATGTCCTCTCATAATAATTTCGGATTTTATTATACCACCGTTTTTTCCGAAAATCAATAACAAAATGGTTACAAATCAAAAATATGCATATTGAGTAAATCCTCAAGCCGATTATCGGTTATGAATTTTTTCAATTTGTCACACGGGCTCTTACCGGTATGCTTTGTACCGCCCAGCTCATCTTGGCAAAGGGACAGCCAGAAGACCTCGAATTTCCCGCCGTCTTTTCTTTCGTCATAATTTTTGGCATATTTAATCAGTTTTTGCATTTCATCTCTCAGCTTTTCGGTATTACCATTTGAATGATAGATTTTAGCCTGCTGCATCGCCAAATTAAACAGCTGTTCATTTAAAAAGAGCGGGTTTTCACCTGCAAGCGTTAAAATGAGCTTTTCCCTTACCTCTGAAAGTTCGATTTTCTGCATTTCGGAATAATTATCACAGGACTTTATTCTTCCCATAACAATATCCGCTGCCGCAATCAGCTGTAAAAGAAAATTTTGATTTTCCCGCAAGCCTTCTTCGCCGAAAAATGTCTTTGGATAAACCATTTCACGGCTGCACCAAAAGCTTGGCAGCGATAAAGCGATATCCCTTGCCGTTTCATATTCCTTTAAGACGGAATAGTTTAAAATCATAGTCTGCTTGCATTGACAAATAAAAGGCAGCTCGCTGCTGTATTTCACAGCACGGCTGCAGAGAGCTATTGCCTCCTTTGCAGCCTGATTTTTTTCGTCCTCGGAAAAGTGTTCGCCGCTTTGATTATAAAGGCTGTAAAGCGAGCAGGCAAGTCGGTGAAGTATCTCGGGCTCATTTGGATATTCCTTTGCTTTTTCGCGCAACAACTTTATCGATTCTTCGGTTCTGCCCTGTTTTCGCAAATCCGAATCCTGCTTTATCACTTCCTCTATCCTCGTTTGCTTTGCGTTGACGTCAATGCCCAACAGAAAATCCGAGGTTACCTCATAAAAATTGGCTATAACGGGCAAAAGAGAAATATCGGGCAAAGCCGCACCGTTTTCCCAGCGGCTTACGGCTTGGGGAGATACTCCGAAGGCTTCGGCAATCTGTTCTTGGGTCAGCTTTTTGGACATTCGCAAGGTGCGCATATTTTCGCTTAACAAATTTTTCATATTTGACAAGTCCTTTCAAAAAAATAATTCGGAATTCCGCTCTTTCATAATAACAAAAATTCCGAATTATATGAATGACCTATTTGTTGAGAGTGAGTAAACCAAAGCGGGAATCGGTCGTCATTTCCCCAAATTATCCGCAATCCTGTTCATTAACAGTGCGGAAACGGTTCTGATATCCCTCGAAGCGTAAATGCCTTTGTCCGCCATTTCATAAGCCTTGTTGGCATAGTCGGCAGCCACCGAAAAATCCCCTTCTTTTTCCGCCTTTTCCGCCATAGTTATATAAGAGCGCGCCGTTATTGCGCAAGCTTCGTCCCGCAATTCTGTTTCCATAAGCTCTTCCGCCGCTTTCACCGCCTTTGAGTATTCTTCCCCGATAAAAAGTCTTTTGCAGCTGTACAGCTTCTGAAGCTGCGGACTGTCATTATTTTCCTCTCCTTTTCCGTTGGGTAAAAGGGCTTGTATCGGAATATCCAAAACCGATGTGAGGTATTCTAATGTTTTAAGAGAGGGATTGGCGGCGCCGCTTTCTATCTGGCTCAGCATATTGCGGGTGATAAAGGTGCCCGCAACATCGCTTTGAGTAAGCTTTTTTGCCAATCTTGCTTCTTTGATTCTTCTGCCCAATTCGGAAGGATTCATGCCGTTACCTCCTTTTCTTTAAGGTATTGGTGGAAATGAAAAAAATCTTTTCTCCGATACCGCAGCTTAATTATTCAATCACATTCTGTTATTATCATGCTGTGTAAATGTTATTTACATCATTTTATCATTAAAAAACGAAAAGTGCAATAGTTTTTTTCATATTCTCCGTTTTTTACAAATATATTTGCTCGAATTATGCAAAAATACGATTTTTCTTCAAAGACGGTTTTTGCTGTTGACAAGCGAAAAAAATATGATATAATTATAGTAAATAAAATTTACAGTTAATGGATCGAGAATTTTAAGGCGCACGCAAAGACGTAAGGCGGTCATTGTACGGTGTTTCCTTAAAGCGATCCGAGCTGTATGAATATATACGGAAAAGGGGAGTGCTTTATGGAATGGTTCAGCTTATGGTGGAACGACATGAAACTTGTGGAGCAAATACTTTATTGTATTGCAATACCCGCTTCTTTGATCTTGGTAATTCAAACCGTTATAATGCTTTTAGGTCTGGGACATGGGGGAGAAGGCTTTAACCCCAGTGATACATCGGGCTTTGACGCTCCCGATTCTTTTGATGCGGATACCTCTGTTGACTTGCCCGCCGACGGTTCAACCGACATGGATCTGTCGCATCACGATATAAACAACCCCGCTGATCTGGCGGATTTCCGTCTGCTTTCCGTGCAAAGCGTGATCGCATTTCTCACCATTTTCGGCTGGAGCGGTATTACTGCTATATCCAACGGTATGGCGGATTGGGCTGCACTGCTTCTGGCGGCGGTATTGGGTTTCGGCGCAATGTTTATCGTTGCAAAGGTGATACAGTGGTCCTCAAAGCTTGCCCAAAACGGTACCTTTAATGTAAAGAATCTTTTGGGTGAAAGCGGAACGGTATATATTCCCATACCCGAAAAGGGCAAGGGAATGGGCAAAATAAACATAAGCTGCGGCGAGCGCTTTATGGAGTATGACGCAATTACCGAGGAACAGGAAATGCTGAAAACAGGAGAGACTGTGACTGTGGTGGATATTATCGGCGGATCTACACTGGTAGTAGAAAGACTTAGCTGAGAGCACGGATTTCAAATCGGCAAATTACCGCAGCATTCCTAAGAGAACCAAAAACAGTACAAGTTTTACGTAAAAACAGGGACTGCTCACAGCCCCTTAGATATAAAAAGGAGGAAATGAAATTATGCCCGAAACAATTATAGTAGCCGTAATGGTAGGTGTGGTGGTTTTGATTGCACTTATTATCGCTATTCTTTCCCGTTACCGCAAATGCCCTTCCGATAAGGTGCTGGTTATTTACGGTAAGGTAGGCTCGGAGAAAAACGGTCAGGCTCGTTCCGCAAAATGTATCCACGGCGGTGCAGCCTTTATCTTCCCCGTACTCCAGTCCTTCCAATATCTGGATCTTACACCCATTTCGATCAACGTTGATCTGAAAAACGCGCTTTCCAAGCAGAATATCCGTATTGATGTGCCTTCCCGTTTTACGGTAGGTATTTCCACCGAGCCAGGAATTATGCAGAATGCCGCTGAGCGTTTGCTTGGACTCCGCATGAACGAGATCCAGGAGCTTGCCAAGGATATTATTTTCGGTCAGCTCCGTCTTGTAGTTGCGACCATGGATATTGAGGAAATAAATACCGACCGTGACAAGTTCCTGCTTGCAGTTTCCAACAACGTGGAAATCGAGCTTAAAAAGATCGGTTTGCGGCTCATCAACGTAAACGTTACCGATATCAACGATGAAAGCGGATATATTGACGCTCTCGGTAAGGAAGCTGCCGCAAAGGCTATCAACGACGCAAAGAAGAGCGTTGCCGAAAAGGACAGAGACGGTGAGATCGGTAAGTCCAACGCTTTGAGAGATCAGCGTATTCAGGTATCTGCTGCCAACGCAGAGGCTATCAAGGGCGAAAACAACGCCAAGATCGAGGTTGCACAGTCCGAGGCAGCCCGCCGTGAAAAGGAAGCGGAGGCTCTCCGTATTGCAACCGCAGCAGAAGCAGTTCAGAATGCAAAGGCAAAGGAAGAAGCTTACAACGCACAGAGAGAAGCAGAACAGACCCGTGCTAATCTGGAGCGCGCTACTCAACAGGCTGATATCATCGTAAAGGCACAGATTGCCAAGGAACAGGCAGAGATTGCCGCAGAAGCCGAGGCAGAGGTTATGCGCCGCAGGGCAAAGGGTGAAGCAGACGCTATCTTTGCAAAAATGGAAGCACAGGCAAACGGTGCAAGAGAGATACTTCAGAAACAAGCGGAAGGTCTCAGAGAGATCGTCAATGCAGCAGGCGGAAACGCCGATGATGCAGTTAAGCTGATAGTTTCCGACAAGCTGGAAGAGCTTATGCGCATTCAGGTTGACGCTATCAAGAACATCAAGATAGACAAGGTAACGGTATGGGACAGCGGAGCAAGCGGAAATCCAGACGGAAAAAGCTCTACTGCCAACTTTATCAGCGGAATGATGAAGGCTGTTCCTCCCTTGGGCGAGGTGTTCAAGCAGGCGGGAATGGATCTGCCCGCATTTCTGGGAACTCCCTCTGCTGACGAAAACGCAGAGCAGGCAGCAGTAGTTTCCAATACGTCCGAGCAATAATTCAGGTTTCCTTATTTGGGGGTAACTGCAAATGATATTCGGCAGAAAAATCATTGCTCAAAACAATTTTACTCAAGGAACAATAACGGACGTATACAGCTGTTGGTGGTTTCAGATAAACACCAAGGCCGTGCGCACACATTCTCTTGACGGTGCTGTTTTTCCCGATATTATCAGCTTTGAGTATAGTGTCGGTGATATTTCTTACAGCGGTAAGAAGTTTATCGGCGTTAACAAAAGCGGGTTAAAAAGGGGAGACAAAATTCTAATTTACTACGATAAGAGCAAGCCGAGAAAATGTGCATTAAAAATATAATATAAAAAGGGTTTAACCATCAAACGTCGGTTAAACCCTTTAATATATACGATTTCAATCTGTCCGCCGATAACAATTAGAAATCAACTTCTGTATCATAGTAGCAGCACTTAAGCAGCTTTTCCATTTCCTCTACGGAAGGCTGACGGGGGTTGGAGCCTGTGCAAGCGTCTCCTATTGCGTTTACTGCAATATCATGGAGCCTTTCAAGGAAGGTTTCCTCAGGAACAAAGCCCTGCTCGCAGGGATAGCTGTCTGCGCCGTAGTTCTTGATGCAGTGAGGAATGTTCAGATCATCGTTCATCTTGCGGAGAAAGTCGATAAGGAGCTTAACCTTTTCGTCGTCGTTATTGCCGCCAAGACCGATGAAGTCAGCGATCTCGCCGTAACGCTTCTTAGCTTCGGGATCCTTAGCGTTGAAAGCGATTACCTTAGGCAGGTACATTGCGTTAGCGGCGCCGTGAATAATGTGAGCGCCCTTGTCTGCAAATACAGCGCCTGTCTTATGAGCCATGGAGTGAACAATACCCAGCAGAGCGTTGGAGAATGCCATACCTGCCAGACACTGCGCATTGTGCATACTGTCACGCTTAGCCATATCGCCGTTGTAGGAGCCTACAAGGTCGTTTTTGATCATCTTGATAGCGTGGAGAGCCAAAGGATCGGTGTAGTCACAGTGAGCGGTGGAAACATAAGCTTCAACTGCGTGAGTGATAGCGTCCATACCTGTATGAGCAACCAGCTTCTGAGGCATTGTTTCTGCCAATTCGGGATCTACGATAGCAACGTCGGGAGTGATCTCAAAGTCAGCGATAGGATATTTGATACCCTTCTGATAGTCTGTGATAATGGAGAATGCGGTTACCTCGGTAGCGGTGCCGGAGGTGGAGGAGATAGCGCAGAAGCGTGCCTTCTTGCGGAGTTCGGGAATACCGAATACCTTGCACATATCCTCAAAGGTGATGTCGGGGTACTCGTACTTGATCCACATAGCCTTTGCAGCGTCAATGGGAGAACCGCCGCCGATAGCAATGATCCAGTCGGGCTGGAATTTCAGCATAGCGTCTGCACCCTTCATAACAGTTTCAACAGAAGGATCGGGCTCGATACCCTCGAACAGTTCAACTTCCATTCCCGCTTCCTTAAGGTAGTTAACGGTCTTGTCGAGGAAACCGAATTTCTTCATGGAACCGCCGCCTACGCAAACTATTGCTTTTTTGCCCTTGAAGGTCTTAAGAGCCTCCAAAGCGCCTTTTCCGTGGTACAGATCGCGGGGAAGTGTAAATCTTGCCATAATAAAATACCTCCATTTGTATGTATTCCGCATAAAAGCTTATGCGGACAGCTGATTTTTCGCTTGACTATATTTTAACAAACTTTTTCGGTTTTGTAAAGTACCTTATATGGGATAGATATATATAACTATGGAATACAGATATATAATAATGCATATATCATCACATAGAAATCATAAATTGGCACAACTCCTCTAAAAGCGGATTTCCACTCGTACAACTGTCTTGATAGCACGAATTTCAAAAATCAAACAGGGTTGCATTTTATGCCCATTTTTTCAAGCAGAAAATGCAACCCTGTTTAGAAAGACAAGAGTTTAAATTTGCCCAGCTTTTCAAGCAAATTTAAAATTTTGTCGGTTTTGAAATTCTTTTTAAATCAGTAAATTACCGCCAACTTTCCGAAAAGCGGGCATATATCAGCACAGCTTTTCTGAGAGCACCAAAATCAGCACAGCTTTTTTTGAGAACGCCAAAACCAGCAAGTTTCTTGGGAGCATAAAATAAAGGGACTGCTCATCACAGCCCCTTTTTATTATCCTAAACCCAAATCAGAACCTGAAATCTCTCTTGCCCTCCGATTCCATTTCCTCTATATTCTTTTCCGCAATGCTCTTTACCTTTTCATTGGGAATATTGTTAAGCTCCTCCTTTATCAGCTTTTCACCGATCTCTCTTGTTTCGGGGCTTGCATAGTCAATAAGATATTCCTTCAAGGTCATAAGAGCGTTGGGGTGGCAGCAGTTTTGTATCTGTCCGTTCTTGCAAAGGGTCATAAAGCGGTCGCCCGTTCTGCCCTCACGGTAGCATGCAGTGCAGAAGCTGGGAATGTAGCCTATTTCCATAAGCCAGCGCACAACCTCGTCAAGGGTGCGCTTGTCGGAAACGTCGAACTGCTCGCTGCTTTCCTCCTCGGGTTCGGGCTCATAGTAGCCGCCCACGCTGGTTTTAGAGCCGCCGCTTATCTGTGAAACGCCCAGTCTGATCACCTTTTCGCGGACTGCCTTGCTTTCTCTTGTGGAAATGATCATACCCGTGTACGGTACTGCAAGTCTGATACAAGCACAGATCTTTGCGAAAATATCATCGCTGATACCGTTGTCAAATTCATCGGGATCAATATCATCCGCTCTTTTAAGACGGGGAACGCTTATAGTGTGAGGTCCTACGCCGTGAACTGCCTCCAGATGCTCTGCGTGCATAAGAAGTCCCGCAAATTCGTACTTGTACAGCTCCAAGCCGAACAGCACGCCCAGTCCCACATCGTCAATGCCCCCTTCCATAGCTCTGTCCATAGCCTCGGTGTGGTAAGCGTAATCGTGCTTGGGTCCTGTGGGGTGAAGAGTTTCGTAGCTCTCCTTGTGATAGGTCTCTTGGAACAAAATGTATGTGCCGATTCCGGCATCGTGCAGTTTTTTGTAATTTTCAACGGTGGTAGCGGCAATGTTAACGTTTACGCGTCTGATAGCACCGTTTTTGTGCTTTATGCTGTAAATGGTGTTTATGCACTCCAGAATGTATTCGATAGGGTTGTTGACGGGATCCTCTCCCGCCTCTATTGCCAGTCTCTTATGTCCCATATCCTGAAGGGCGATTACCTCGTTTCTTATCTCCTCCTGAGTCAGCTTTTTTCTGGGAATGTGCTTGTTTTTAAGGTGATATGGGCAGTAAAGACAGCCGTTTACACAGTAATTGGACAGGTACAGGGGTGCAAACATAACTATTCTGTTGCCGTAAAAGTCCTTTTTGATCTGTTGTGCAAGGTCAAATATCTCGTTGATCTTTTCTTCATTCTCACAAGCCAGCAGAACAGACGCTTCACGGTGGGAAAGACCCTTGCGAAGCTTGGCTTTTTCGATAATTTGGTCAATAAGCTCTAAATTGTCCTTGTTTTTCTCGGCGTAGTCGAGGGTTTCCTTTATTTCCTCGTCGGAAATAAACTCCTCAGCCTTTAATGATTTTGGATTGTACATTGTAATTTCGTCCTTTCGGTTTTAGTTTTATATAATTGATTTATAATGCTTTATTTACCGCAATTCTGGAATCTCCGCGTTCAACGGCAAGCTCTCCTCCTGCCGACATTATCCTTTTTCTTAAACATTCAACGCATTCTGCGGCTTCTTCTCCCGTGCAGATCTTGTTGTCGTAAAGGGAGTATTTTTTCCTGACTCCAACAGGCGACAGGTTTGGCATAACCACATTTGCTCCCGCCTTGATGCCCAGTTCTCTTCCCGTGGGGTTTATCGTTCCCAAAGCAGTGGTTGCGGGCAGCAGAACTTTAGGCAAAAGCAAACGTATCACCGAAAGCAAAAATAGGGTAAATTCCAAGGTTCCCGCCTTTTCTTCCTTAAATGGAGTGTCCTTGTGAGGGATAAAGGGACCTATGCCCACCATCTGCGGCTGAAATTCCTTTATAAAACGCAAGTCTTTAACAATACATTCCGTAGTCTGATAAGGGGAACCCACCATAAAACCGCAGCCTGTCTGATATCCTATCTCTTTAAGCTGTTTTAGACATTCCATACGGTGCTCAAGAGTAAGCTCCTTTGGGTGCAGCCTGCTGTAGTGTCCGCTGTCGGCGGTTTCGTGGCGCAGCAAATATCTGTCAGCCCCTGCGTCAAACAGCCGTTTAAAGCTTTCTCGGCTCCGTTCACCCAAGGACAGCGTAACGGCGGTATCGGGAAAAATTTCCTTAATGCTTTCTATGATTTCACAGAATAAATCGTCGCTGTAAAAAGTGTCCTCTCCGCCTTGAAGCACAAAGGTGCGAAAGCCTAACTTGTAGCCGTTTTCACAGCAGTTCATTATTTCTTCCTTTGACAGGCGGTAGCGCTGGGCGTTTTTGTTGCTCCTCCGCAGACCGCAGTACAGACAGTCGTTTTTACAGTAGGAGGAAAATTCGATAAGCCCCCTCATATAGACCTTGTTCCCGTACTCCTCGTCACATCGGCTTCTTGCTTTTTGAGAAATAAGTGCAAAGTCCTCTTCGGTGCGGTTTTCTATAAGCTGTTTCAATTCATCGTCGGTGAGATCTCCCGTTATGTACAGCTTGTTAATAAGCTCGTTCTGCATATTTCATTGTCCTTATCAGCGGATTTATTTAAGATTGGAGTAGGCGGTTTTTGCGCTTACACCCGACAGCCTCCCTATCTTTCCCGAAAGAGCGCTTATGACGTCTTGTGGTGCGTCCACCGCAAGACTGATTATGTTTATCCCCTTGCTTGGGTAGGGTACGCCCATTCTTCCTATAATATAGCCCTTGTAATCGTGGAGCAGACGGTTCAGCTGGTCTACGGAGTCCTCGTTTTCAACAATGACCCCGATAACGGCAACTCTGGTTTCCTGTTCTTCCATAATTTTTCCTCTTTAAAAAAATAAAAACGTCCTTTTTAAAAAAGGGCGCAGAAATACGGTAAAAATGATATAATATCATTCAAACCGATCAATATTTTGCCCTTCCGCCTCAAGTGTTAAGTTTTAGCGTCAGCGAATTTTTTCATGTATACATTATACTTATTTTTGGGGGATTGTCAAGTGGAAAAAAATAATACCAACTTCAAATAAATAGCAGACAAATCCACACACTCTCCTGTGTGAACAAATTCTAAGGTTTTCAGACGATTTTTCACTATGATACATTAAATTACTAATGAAAATATGTTGACAACACTTATAAAAAATGCTATATTATATCAGATAATAGATTTAAGTTGCTTTTTTTAAAAAAGGAGACAAAACACCATGAGCAGAAAAAAACGCAGCTCCGAGGCTGCGGAAAGCGGAGACAATACCTCACAGAATAAAGCAAGAGGAAAAAAGGAAAACAGCAGTACATTGGAGAAATCTGTTGATTCCGAAACCGCTGTCTTACATAAAAGTAAAAAAAGGATAATTATTCCCGTTTGTATTATCGTAGCGGCAGCAATTTTGTTTTCGGGGGGATATCTCTTTTATCAGAACACACCCGAGCGCGTAATAGCTCGCAGTCAGGCTAAGGCTGCAGTTTATGCCGAGGAAAAGGATTACGGCGCCGCAGCTGCCGAGCTGGAAAAAATACTGGAGCTTGACGATAAAAATATACAGGCATATTTGGACATTTCACTGATATATATTGAGCAGAATATGACCGATAAGGCGGTTCAGATCTTGCAAAAGGGCTATGAGCTGACCAATGACGGTGAGATAAAGACAAGGCTTGACGAGCTGCTTAAAGAACAGGCGTTGGAGCAGGGAAATAAATTTCTTTCCGAAAATGATTATCAAAAGGCTGCCGAGGAGTTTCAGAAGGTTCTTGATATAGACAAGAAGTGCATAGAGGCTTATATCGGAAAAACCGAAGCTTACACAAAAATGAACGAAACCGATAAGGCAATTCAGTGCTTACAGTCGGGAATAGATGAAACAGACAGCGAAGAGCTTAAGACAAAGCTTGATGAAATAAAAGTAAAACAGCTTTTGGAGAATGCAGATAAGCTTTATGCTCAAAATGAGTATGACGAGGCGAGAAAAGAGTATAAAAACGTTCTGGTGATCGACGGCGAAAATGTTAAGGCTTATTTGGGAATGGCTTATGCCTTTCTGGCAATGGACAACGAGGACAGCGCCATTGAAATTCTGAACGCAGGCTTTGAAAAGACCAAGGATTCACAGATTGAAGAAAAATTAAACGAAATTCAGTTGTCGGTCTATCTGAAAGCTGCCGAGCAGTATTTAGATGACGAGGAATACGAATCGGCGCAGAGAGAGTTAAAGAAGGCGCTCGGAATTGACAGTAAATGTATAAAGGCATACCTGACCTTTGCCGAGATCTGCGGATATACCGAGCAGATTGACGAAGCGGTTGAGCTTTTGCAGGAGGGTTTTGACAATACCTCCGACGAAGAGATAAAAACCAAGCTTCAGGAATACAAAGTACTCCAATGTCTTAACAATGCAGAGGAATATCTGTATGATGAGGAATATGATAAGGCGAAAGACGAATATGAAAAGGTTCTGGAAATGGACAAACAATGCGCCGAAGCATATTTAGGCTTGGCGGATTATTACGGACGTACCGGAAATCAGGAGGAAGCGGCAAATATCCTTGAAATGGGCTTGGAGATAACGGAAGATGAGGATATAGCGGAACGGCTGGAGCAAATACAAATATCCTCCATGCTGTGGCAGGCTTCGAGCTATTACAACGAAGGCGATTACGCCGCCGCTGCCGAAGAATACGGCAAGGTGTTGGAGCTCGATCCATATTATGCTGACGCTTATTTGGGTGCTGCCAACGCTTATGTCAGGCTGAACAGAAACGACGATGCAATAGACATTCTTCAAACGGGCTATAACTACACATGGAACAACACCATATTGTCAAGGCTTATCCAATTAAGGAAGGAGCCGCATTTAAACCTTGCCAACAAGTATCTCTCAAGCAGGAACTATTCCGATGCAGCCGAGGAATTTCGGACGGTGCTTGGTATAGACTATTACTGTACCGAAGCCTATATAGGCTTAGCCGAGGCTTATGTGGGACTTGGCAGGATGTCCTGGGCAGATGAGACCTTGTCGGAGGGATATGATGCAACGGGCAGCAAGGAAATTGAAGTTAAGATGTTTGAGGTAAGACTGAATTACGTTTCACTTTCTTCTCAAAAAACCTCCTACGAGCCCTTGAACAGCTTGGTACAGCAAATACTGTCCCAAATCACAACAAGCCGTATGTCCACATATCAAAAGGTAATGGCATGCTATGATTATCTTGTTGATAACTGCCGGTACGGTCAAGCCTCCGACAGCTATTTCAATGCGGGAGATACGTCGAACGAGCGGTTATACGCCGAAAAATCCGCTTATGCCGTTTTACACGGAAAGGTGGGGATATGCCTCAACTATTCCGCTGCCTTTGCAGCAATGACAAGGGCACTGGGATTAAAGACACAGCTCAGAACGGGACAGACCACAGCCTACGGCGGAGGATATACAAGCCATACATGGTGCGAGATAACATTAAACGGCGTTGTATATGTTTTTGATCCTCAGGTGGACGATAATATTCTCACAAGGGGAGACGCTGTCGAATATTCAAGATTTTGCAGACCTTACAGCGAGGTATCGGTTCATTACATTCCCGAGGCTTATATTTATATGTTTTAGGCTGATATTTACCGCTGTCAAGGGCTTACGGCAGCGCTGTTAACAATTTTTTTAAAAAGCTATTGACATAACCGCCGAGATATGATATTATATCTTTATAAAATAACCGTTGAGCAAGGATAGTAAATTTCTTGAACTCGAATACAGAGAGCCGTCGGCAGGTGCAAGACGGATTCGGGGTGAAATCGAATGGGCTTGTGAGGGCAAACCGAGGGCAGATTTGGAACAGATAAAGTTCAGATTGCATTAGGGGCGACGGGCGCCGACCGTTATATCGGACAGCTTATGGGTGTTGATTTGTTGAATTTTTTAAAATCGGCATAGTATGCGAAGAAATGAGTGCGTCGAAAGACGAATTTAGGTGGTACCGCAGGAAAAATTATCCTGTCCTATTATTAGGACAGGTTTTTTTGTTTTAGAAATCTATATAAGAAAGGAACTAACAGCTATGGAAAAGATCCCTTACAAAATCTATCTTAATGAAAACGAGATCCCCAAACAATGGTACAATGTAAGAGCGGATATGAAAAACAAGCCCGCTCCTCTTCTGAACCCCGGCACATTAAAGCCTATGACCTTGGAGGAGCTGTCGGGAGTGTTCTGCTCCGAGCTTGCCAAGCAGGAGCTGGACGACACTACGCCATATATAGACATTCCTCAGGAGATACGGGATTTCTACAAGATGTACCGTCCCTCTCCCTTGGTAAGAGCCTATTGCCTCGAACAAGCCCTTGGCACTCCCGCAAAAATATACTACAAATTTGAGGGCAACAACACCTCGGGCAGCCACAAGCTCAACAGCGCCATTGCACAGGCTTATTATGCCAAAAAGCAGGGCTTAAAGGGCGTTACCACCGAAACGGGCGCAGGACAGTGGGGAACCGCTCTGTCAATGGCTTGCGCTTATCTGGGACTTGACTGCAAGGTATTTATGGTTAAATGCTCCTACGAGCAAAAGCCCTTCAGACGTGAGGTTATGAGAACCTACGGCGCAGATGTAACTCCCTCTCCCTCAAACACCACAGATGTGGGCAGAAAGATCTTGGCGGAGCACCCCGACACCACAGGCTCCTTGGGCTGTGCTATTTCCGAGGCGGTTGAAGTGGCGGTAAAAAGCGAGGGCTACCGCTATGTTTTGGGCTCCGTTCTGGCTCAGGTACTCCTTCATCAGTCTGTTATCGGTCTTGAAGCAAAGACAGCTATGGATAAATACGGCATAAAGCCAGATATGATAATAGGCTGCGCAGGCGGCGGCTCCAATCTCGGCGGTCTTATTTCTCCTTTTATGGGCGAAAAGCTGAGGGGCGAGGCGGATTACGAGATCGTTGCAGTTGAGCCTGCGTCTTGTCCCAGCTTTACCAGAGGAAAATACGCCTATGACTTCTGCGATACGGGAATGGTTTGTCCTCTTGCAAAAATGTACACCTTGGGCAGCAGCTTTATTCCCTCTGCGAACCATGCGGGCGGACTTCGCTATCACGGCATGAGCAGTGTTCTGTCCCAGCTTTATGACGACGGCTTGATGACTGCCAGATCGGTTGAGCAAACAGCGGTATTCCAAGCTGCGGAACAGTTTGCAAGAATCGAAGGAATACTTCCCGCTCCCGAAAGCAGCCACGCCATCCGCGCGGCGATAGATGAGGCGCTGAAGTGCAAGGAAACAGGAGAGGAAAAGACTATCCTCTTCGGCTTGACAGGAACGGGCTATTTTGATATGGTGGCATATCAGAAGTTTAATGACGGTGAGATGTCCGATTATATTCCCACGGACGAGGATCTGAAGCCGGGATTTGATGCACTTCCTAAGGTTGAACTTTGATAGATATATTTTTTTAAGAAATTGATAAAAAATCGATAGTATAAAAATTCACTGACCGCAAACCATTTTTGCAGTCAGTGATTTTTTTCATTTGCCTTTTTAAATTCGTTTACGATTCTCTGAACGGATTCAAGCTGGCTGTCGGTAAGTTCCGATACATCAATGGTTTTTACGCTTTCCGCACCTAACAGGTAGTCGGTCGTTACTCCGAAGTATTTTGCTATACAAATAAGTGTTTCAAAATTAGGATAGCCTATTCCCGTTTCATACTTGCTTACCACTGCCTTGGATAAGCCTACATGTCTGCCGAGTTCGCTTTGTGTAAGACCTTCTCTTTTGCGTAGAGATTTTAGTATCTCCCCGAAATCGTAATAGCTCATTTTATGCGGCTCCTTTTTATTTTAAAAAGATTATATCATAATATTGGATCATCCTTAAGGTGTTTGAGGTTATTATACCCTGTGTTATATCAACGTATCACAGATTTTAGTCAACGATATATTGACTTTTTTGACTTTATATGTTATAATCGTAAAAAACCATATAAAATGAAAGAAGGTACATAAAAATGTTTTGTTCAAAATGCGGAGCGGAAATAAAGGCAAATGACGAATTTTGCTCAAAATGCGGAAAAAGAACGGACTTTGGAGAAAAGAAAGAAAAGGTTCAAGCATCTTCATCAAATCAGAAGCAGCAGGAGCATATTCTTGCAAAGGCAGAAATTTCGTGGGCGCCTATACTTTCTTGGATTATCTGGGCTGTTATACTTATAGCTTTGTATTTTTTGTTTGAAACATGTTTTATTGCACCTAAGTTTCGTGAAATTACAATTGCTATCAAACAAAATGAAAATATGTATTTTAGCATGACTGATGTCGAAGAGCAGGTCAATACAATATTAAACTTTATCAGAATACCTTTTTTTATCATAATTTTCATTTCAGTAATTCTCAATTTTTTGGTAAGGGTAAGACAATTTCTCTATGTAACAAACAAACGAATCATTGGAAATACAGGTCATATATTTTGGGTCAGATCGCTGAATCTTCCGCTTTCTCAAGTCAAAGAATTAAGAATAGATAAGGCATTTTCTATCATTCCTCATACTACAATATTAGTTAACAGAACTTACGATTTTCAGATAAAAGAGGGACAAGAGTTTAGGTTGCTTCTTGAAAGATTGGTTAGAGAAGCTAATTCAAATAAAAATGTAAGCACGAGCTCACCATCAGTGCAGCAAAATCCTCCAAAACCGATATCAAGCACGGTAAACCGTGTAAATACCAATACATGGATATGTGGCAAATGCGGAGCGCACAATAGTAATTCTGATTCTTTCTGTAATGATTGCGGAAATTACAAATAAAATGAAATATTTACACTCCAAATGATTTAGATAGACAGAATGATGTGTTTTTATGTAAAAATATAAATCTTAAAAAGATAAAAATAGTACACAAATAGGTAATAAAAACTTTGTCTAATAACCGCCCTTGTAATGTAATCGTTTTCTTGTTATAATTATCTTATACTGTAACAATTTCATAAGAGTAAAAGGAGACAAGAAAATGACATTCAGCCTGAAGGAAATATACAAGGACTACTTCAACATAGGAGCGGCGGTAAATCCTCCCGTTATTGAAAGCCACAGTGAGCTGATCTTACAGCATTTCAATTCTCTTACCTGTGAAAACGAAATGAAATTCGGCAATATCCACCCGGAGGAAAACCGCTATAATTTTGAGCCTGCGGACAAGGTTTACAGCTTTGCGAAGGAAAACGGTCTCTTGATAAGGGGACATGCTTTGGTGTGGCATTGGGAAATTCCCGAGTGGCTTTTCCAAAATACAAACAGAGAAACCGCTCTGGCAAGGCTGGAGGAGCATACCGTGACCTTGGCGGAGCGTTACCCCGATATATATGCATGGGACGTGCTTAACGAGGGCTTGCATGACGGCGAGGACTTGTACAGAAATACCCCTTGGCTTGAAACGGTGGGGGAGGACTATTTTGAAAAGGTTTTTGAGACAGCGGGCAAGTGTCTTAAAAATGCTGCGCTTTTCTACAATGACTACAATGAATTCGACCCCATTAAGCGCGAAAAATATATCCACAAGATAAAGGAAATGAAGAAAGCAGGCGCTCCCGTATCGGGGATCGGCTTACAGTGCCACTTGGGACTTAATCACGCCGTGGATTTCGGCGAATTCAGGCGCGGTATGGAGGAATACGCAAAATTAGGCTTAAAGATACATATCACCGAGCTTGACGTGTCCCTTTATCCCGCGGAGGACAAGGAGATACACACCGCGCCGACTTTGGAACAATATAAACAGCAGGTGAAGGTGTATAAGGAGCTTTTTAAGGTACTCCGCGAATACAAAAATGAGATAGAAACTGTGACCTTCTGGGGAGCGGCGGACGATGTAACATGGCTCAACTATTTCCCCGTAAAGGGAAGGAAAAACGGCGGCTTGCTTTTCGACGAGGAACATAATCCCAAGGAAGCATTTTACGCTATATGTGATTTCTGATTTTTCGGAAAATAATTCTCAAAAGGCTTATGTTTTGATAAAAACTGCCGATAAAATAATTGAGATACTATGCAGCAATGTGACGCATAAAGGAGTACATATATATGTTAAAAATAACAGACTACGGCTTTTTGTTTCAGAACAAATTCGGTGTTGGCAATAAATCCAACCCTATCGGCAGCTTTCAGCTTTCCCGGCTTAACAGCCAAAGCGTTCAAAATCAGCTTAAGGCTGCGGGTATTGACACAGGAAGCAAGCAGTACAAGGCAGTTATCAAGGAAATGATGAAGAACGCCAACGGCGCTATGTACACCAACCCCTTGGCTATCAAGAATCTGATGAAAAACTATGACTCGGACGGAGATTGGGTCGATCCCATAACAGGCTTGGCGGGTCTTTTGGTGACCGACGAAAACGACGCCGACCGCAGAACCATTATCTCCATTCCCGAAAGCAGCCGCCGCGAAATGTTTGAATCCACCAAGAGGGAATTTCTTGCGGAAAACGGAGTAGCCAACGGCGACACCACAAAGCGTTCCGAGGTGTACACCAATTTGTACAGAAAAATGGAAAAGCAGGACCGCTTAAAGGCAGGCTACACCCTTGAACAGTACGAAAGAGCCTACAGCAGAGCCTTTCATGCGGCTGCAAAAGCGGCTGACCCTGACTGGGAGATAGGAAAACCCATTCCCAAGGGCGCTTTGGACAATATTACAATGGAATCGGTGGAAAAAGAGCTGGTGCAGGTGGGCAACAAGTTTGTAACGGCATCGTCAACGTCAGCGGCTTCCGCATCAACATCCGCTTCGACTGCTGCCACCTATTCAAGAAAGACTGTTTCAAGCGTTGAAAAGGCTTTTGAAGAGGGCTTAAAGAACGATACCTCCAAAATCGAGAAAAAGGAAGAAAAGCCCGTTGAGCTCAGCGAGTCTGTTTTAGCCGAAAAGATGAAAAGACTTGAACAGCAGCTTAGAGACGGAACCTTTAAGGGAAATGACGAGCTTGATATGAAGGCGTAAAAAATAATAAAAGGAGCTGTGAAAATCAGCTCCTTTTTTATACTAATCTTCTTATGACAACAAAACAGTGCTGGTTTTACAGCACCTGTTTTATTTATTTTACATAAGCTTCCTTCATTTCCTTTAACAGATCCTGATCAATAAACTGATATGTATGTCTGTCGTAATAATCTCCTGTTATGTCCCAGAGAACAGGGCACATACCGCGTTCCGATGCGGCTTTGATTACTTCGGTTATGTAGCAGTGAACGGAATCCACTTCTTTCACCTGCTTTTCGCAGACGCTGAACTCTCCGATAATAACGGGGATACCCTTATCCACAAAGGTTTCCTTCATTTTGTCCATATTTTTTCCCAGAACTCTTATTTCCTTTTCTGTGCCCCATTTGGTTTTCAGCTTGCCCCAGTCTGCATCTTCTTTCAGAAGGCAGAAGGTAGGTGGATTGTAGTAGTGAACCGACACTGCACAGCGGTTTTTGGGGTCGCCGGGCATCTTGAACATCTCGTCACAGGTAAGGTCGATATCGGTATTATAGCCCGCGATCAGCAAATGGCGGTTTTCGTTGTTTCCGCCCGAAGCGCGTACGATATCCACAAACTTCTGATTAATCTCGTTGAGCAAGCCGTAAGAGCCTTCCTTATCGCCCTCGTTGCTGTATCTGTTCCACATACTGTCCCAGCCGCCTTCTTCATTCAGGGATTCGAACATAAGCTTTCCGTTGAAGTCCTTAAACTCCTCAGTAATCTGCTCCCAGATCTTAGTGTACTTGTTCATGCAGTTTTCCTTGTCAGTAGGAAACTTTTCCCACCAGCCGCTGTCCCAGTGGATATTGACAATGGCGTACATACCTGTTTCGAGTGTCCACTGTGTAACTTCCTTAACTCTGTCCATAAGCTCTTCACTGATAGTGTAGTCCTCGGCTATCAGATTTGACCAAGCCACAGGGATCCTCAAAACGCCGAAACCGCTGTCCGCATAGCCCTGAATTATTTCCTTCGTGATTATGGGACTGCCCCAGGCGGTTTCATAAGCGGTTACACCGCCCTCCGGGTTGATCCAGTTTCCGCAGCTTTCAAGGGTGTTTCCAAGATTTATGCCAAGCCCCATATCCTTGATTACTTGAGCGGTGGTTAAGCTGTCGTCAAATTCGGGAATAGCAACAGCTTCGGTAACAGCGGAAGTTTCTTCTGTCTGAGCGGATTGTTCGGGTTGTTCGCTGCTGTTTGTAAGATCTCCTGCATTTTCCATTTGGCTTGTGCAAGCGGAAAACAGCAGCAGGGAAGCCGCTGCAAGAGCAGTCAGTGCAGTTTTCTTTTTCATAATGTTTTCCTTTCGATTTATGTTTTTACGTTACTTTCATCAATAAGCAGCCGCCATAATTTGCCTTAACAGCTCATCATCAATAAATTTGCACTTATTGCGGTCGTAGAAATGACCGGTGGTGTCCCACAGAACGGGGCAGATATTGCGTGTTCTCGCTTCCTTTACCACTGAGGAAACGAACAGTCTCACCACCTCGGCGGTTTTGTTTCCGGTGGCAACGCCGTATTCGCCGATTATCACGGGAATACCCTTGTCCACAAAGTTGGTCTTTATCATATCCATATACTTGGTAAGCTCTTTTTTGTCCTTATCGCTGCCCCAGGTGGTTTTTGCCTTACCCCAGCTTTCGTCCTTTTCCAGAATGCAGAAGGTTGAGGGAGTGTAGTAGTGAACGGACACAGCACAGCGGTTTTTGGGATCATTGGGCATCTTAAACAGAGAATCGCAGGTAAGGTCAATATCGGTGCAATAGCCTGCGATCAGCAGATGACGGTTTCCGTTGTTTCCGCCGGAGGCTCTTACTATATCCACAAATTTCTGATTGATTTCGTTAAGAAGATTGTAAGACGCCTGCTTATCACCTTGGTGGCTGTATCTGTTCCAAAGGCTGTCCCAGCCGCCTTCTTCGTTTAAGGACTCGAACATAACCTTTCCGCCAAAGCTCTTGAAGCCCTCGGAGATCTGCTCCCATATCCTTGTGTATTTTTTCATGCAGTTTTCTTTATCGGTGGGAAACTTTTCCCACCAGCCGCTGTCCCAATGGATATTGACGATAACGTACAGATTGCAGTCCAACGCCCATTGTGTGATTTCCTTCACCCTGTTCATAAGCTCGCTGTTTATGGTGTAGTTCTCGCTCATCAGATTGGACCAAGCTACGGGGATCCTGAGAACGCCGAAGCCGCAGTCCGCATAGCCTTTTATTATTTCCTTGGTAATTATGGGACTGCCCCAAGCGGTTTCATAGGCTTTTACGCCTCCGTTTTTGTTTATCCAGTCTCCGCAGCTTTCAAGAGTGTTTCCGAGATTGATTCCTGCTCCCATATTATAAACTACCTCGGCGGTGGTCATATTGTCATTATATTCTGATATGACAGGCTTTTTTACTTCCTCTGCCGTTGTTGCGGCTGTTGTGGTAATCTCTGTTTTGGCGGTAGTTGTCGTTACTGCCGGGGGCTTTGCGGTCGTTGTGGTGGTTACGGTTGTGGTAATAATGGCGGCTGTTTCGGGCGCTGTTGCCGCTGCCGTTGATTCTGCGGCAGATACGGTTACTGCAGCGGTGGAAGCTTGCGCCGAGGACGAAACTGCTGCGTCTTCCGTTACAGGCTTTTCGGTTACGGTAACAGCTTCGGTATGTACTGTTTGCGCAGTTTGCTCTGTTTGCGATTCAGTAAGGCTTTCGAGATTTTCCGCTTGGCTCGCACAGGCGGAAAAGAGCATCATAGCTGCTGCCGCAAGCGAGATTATTGCTTTTCTTTGTTTCATATTCTTACCTTTCCTGTTTGCGGTTTTGGAAATGTATTCGTTTTCATATAATTATATTTTAACATAGGATTATATAAAATGTCAATAAAACGATTACATTTTATAAGAAATTTGTGAAAAATTTAGGGGCTGTTTTCACAGCCCCACAATATCAAATTATCTCACTTCATAAACACAAACGACTTAAACTCAAAAATATTCCTTTCATCAAAGGTATAAGCCATCCAACCCTTATAGATATGATTTACCTTAAAGAACACGCTGTGTCTGCCGCAAACCTTTTCAACAGGTGCTTTGTACACTCCGTCATGAATATCGATAGGGCAAACTCCTATTTCCTTTCCGTTTTCGGGATCGTCAATAAGTATATGTATCTCGCCCTTACAGCCGCAGCCTGTTACATTGGCGGCAAATTCCATGGTTTTGGTAGAGTTGTCCTCACCGAAATCAAAATACTTGTAGCCGATAACGGAGCCTGTTTTTATGCCCGTAACGATTCTTGTGAAGCAGTCCTTTTCGGTGATGAAGCAGCCGCCTTTAAGTACACAAGCGATTTCTGCGGGAGTGGGCTTGTAGGGATTCAGCGATTCTTCAAAACCCAAAGAAGTCATCTCAACCTGCGGAATGGTACCGTCGGGAAGTATCTCGATTTTCTCAACACAGGCGCGTCTTGACATAATGGTGCCGTTGGTCATTTTGTGGTAAAAAATATACCACTGTCCGTTTATGCAGCATACCGAGCCGTGGTTGTTTCCTCCGGGGTAATCAATACTGTTGTCAACTATGGTTCCCTTGTGAACAAAGGGTCCCTGTGGCTTGTCGGCAATGGCATAGTCAAGGTGGGAGCCTTTCCTCGGCGAATATATAAGATAATACCTGCCGTTGATCTTGCGGGGAGAGCTGGCTTCAAAATAATCTGTGTCACCCTTGCCCTCGGGAATCATATCCTCTTGGTAAGTGCCCTTGATAATCTCGTGCATATTCTCGCCGTTGATCTCACCGAAGTGGGATTTTTCAAAGCCGTAATAAATATACACTCTTCCGTCATCGTCCACCAGAACGCCGGGATCGTTGAAGATACCGCCGTCCCCTCCGTCCGCCCCCTCATACTTGTATTGACCCAGCAGCTCAAAGGGCCCCTCGGGCTTGTCGCTTACGCCCACACAGCCCTTTGAGCAAAGGATATAGGCGTAGAGATAGTATTTTCCGTGATTTGTGACAACATCGGGAGCGTACAGCTCTTTTTCCGTCCAGTCGGAATCGGTGGGGTGGTCGCGGTCGGGGTTTGTGTGGAAGCTGTGACCGTGGCACTGCCAGTTGTTCAGATCGTTCAGCGGCGCAGACCACACCTTAAGCTTGAAGTCGCAGAATTCCTCGCTTGCATAGCGGTCATGGGATCCGTAAAGATACACTCTGTCGCCGAAAACTCGGGGTTCGCCGTCGGGGATATATTCCCAAAGGGGAAGTATAGGGTTTGGCATTTTATGTTCCTCGTAGTGTTTTTTGCCGATTGTTTTTAGTTATTGTTTGTCAGATTACTTGCTCAGATACTCGTCAATAGACTTAGCAGCCTGTTTGCCTGCACCCATTGCCAGAATAACGGTAGCTGCGCCGGTAACTGCGTCGCCGCCTGCGTAAATACCTTCTCTGGTAGTCTGCATGGTTTCCTCGTTGACGATAAGGCAGCCCTTTCTGTTGGTGTCAAGTCCCTTTGTGGTGCTTCTGATAAGGGGATTGGGGGATGTACCTATGGACATGATAACTGTGTCAACAGGAAGCTCAAAGTTGCTGCCTTCTTTAACAACAGGACGTCTTCTTCCGCTTTCGTCAGGCTCGCCAAGCTCCATTTCAACGCACTCTATTGCCCTTACTCTGCCGTTTTCGTCGCCCAGAACCTTTACGGGGTTGGTGAGGTTTTTGAAGATAATGCCTTCTTCCATTGCATGATGAATCTCTTCCTTACGGGCGGGCATTTCCTCCAAGCCTCTTCTGTATACGATATAAACGGTTTCCGCGCCCAATCTCTTTGCGCATCTTGCAGCGTCCATGGCAACGTTTCCGCCGCCTACTACAGCAACCGCCTTGCTTTCGATAATGGGAGTGTCGTATTCGTCAAGATATGCCTTCATAAGGTTTGTACGGGTAAGATATTCGTTGGCAGAATAAACGCCGATAAGCTCCTCGCCCTCAATTCCCATAAAGGAGGGAAGTCCCGCGCCCGAGCCGATAAATACAGCCTTGTAGCCCATTTCAAACAGCTCGTCAACGGAAAGGGTTTTTCCGATGATCATATTTGTCTGAATTTCAACGCCCAGATCTTCAAGGTTGCTGACTTCTCTGCGAACGATATCCTTGGGAAGTCTGAACTCGGGAATACCGTATACCAGAACGCCTCCTGCGGTGTGGAACGCTTCAAAAATAGTTACCTCATAGCCAAGCTTTGCCAGATCTCCCGCACAGGTAAGACCCGAAGGACCCGCGCCGATAACAGCGACCTTTTTGCCGTTGCTCTGAGGCTTGTCAGCCTTTGCGGTGCTGTGGCTGTTGTGGTAGTCAGCGCAGAAGCGTTCAAGTCTGCCGATACCTACAGGCTCGCCCTTGATGCCTCTTACGCACTTGCCCTCGCACTGGCTTTCCTGAGGGCAGACACGTCCGCATACTGCGGGAAGTCCGTTGGTAGAGGTGATGATTTTGTATGCTTCCTCAAACTCGCCATCTGCAACCTTAGAAATAAATTCGGGGATATGCACGTTTACGGGGCAGCCGTTAACGCAGGGAGAATTTTTGCAGTTAAGGCAGCGTGTAGCCTCTTCCTTAGCCATTTCCTCGGTGTAGCCCGTGGAAACCTCCAAAAAGTTTTTATTTCTCACATTAGGATCCTGCTCGGGCATAGGAACCTTTTTTAAACTCATATTAGCCATAGTTATTTAACCCCCTTGTACAAACGGCAATGCTCTCTGTCGTGAGCCTCCGTTTCTTTATATGTGGAATTACGCTTCATAAGCTCATCAAAATTGACCTGATGTCCGTCAAAATCAGGACCGTCAACGCAAGCGAATTTTATCTCGCCGCCAACATTAACACGGCAGCCGCCGCACATTCCCGTACCGTCGATCATGATCGGGTTAAGGGAAACAAGGGTCTTGATTCCGTAAGGCTCAGTAGCCTTGCACACAAACTTCATCATAGGAACGGGACCGATCGCAAGCACAAGGTCGTACTTGTTACCTGCGTCAATAAGAGCCTTGAGCTTATCGGTAACAAAGCCCTTTTCGCCGTAGGTGCCGTCGTCGGTGGTGATATAGAGGTTGTTGCTGACAGCCTTGAACTCATCCTCCAAGATAACGATATCCTTGCTTCTGAAGCCTGCGATAACGTCAACCTCTGTGCCTGCGTTAAACAAAGCCTTTGCAGAGGGGTACGCGATAGCACAGCCGACACCTCCGCCGATAACACAGGCTTTCTTGTAGCCTTCAAGCTCGGTAGCCTTGCCGAGAGGTCCCGCGAAGTCAAGAAGGCTGTCGCCTTCGTTAAGAGTGGAAAGCAGCTTGGTAGTAGCTCCGACGATCTGGAAAATTATTGTAACCGTACCCTTGTCTCTGTCGTAGTCAGCTACGGTAAGAGGAATTCTCTCGCCGTATTCGTCAACACGCAGGATAATGAAGTTTCCCGCCTTGGCTTTTTTTGCCACATAAGGTGCGTCAATGTCCATCAGCATAACGTTTTCGTTAAGCTGACGCTTTTTTAAGATTTTGTACATTGTAACATTCCTTTCCGATAAAGTATCGATTTTGTTAAAATTTTTGAGAATGACAAAAAATTAACTATTTCGTAATATATTATATCAGAAACTCTGCCGTAAATCAATAGGAAAATGCAAGTAAAACAGCAAATTTTTATTTTCTAAAATATGTTTTAAGTCAGAAGGACTGTAAAAACAGAACATCACCTCTAAAAGCGGATTACCACTCTCACAACTTTTTGAAATTCTTTTTAAATCAGCCAATTACCGCCAACTTTCTTGAGAAAACCATAAATCAGCACAAGTTTCTTGGGAGCATAAAATAAAGGGGCTGTCTTTTTTGACAGCCCCAAAATTTACCGATCAAAGCAAAGGCGCAACCGCTTTGGCAGCCTTTCCCACGATCTTCATAAACAGCTTTTCATTTTTGCAGGTTTCCATAGTTACCTTTCTGCATTTTTTCAGAGTTTCCGAAAAATCCCTTTCCATATCATCAATACAAGTTGTCCCGTACATATACACACTGCATTCAAAATGATGATAAAAGCTGCGGTAATCGAGATTTATCGTTCCCACCGTACCTTCCCGACCGTCGCAGACAAAAACCTTTGCATGAACAAAGCCGGGTGTGTATTCGTAAATCTTTACTCCCGACTTAAGCAGCGATGGGTAATGTGTCTTTGCCAAAGCGTAGGGTACATACTTGTCGGGTATGCCGGGAATTATCAAAGTGACGTCAACGCCTCTCTCGGCGGTATATTTGAGGGTATTTTCCATTTCCTCGTCAAGAATGAGGTAAGGTGTCATTATATGGACATATTTTTCCGAGCGGTTCAGAATATCCATATAGACACGTTCTCCCAAAAGGTCGCTGTCAAGAGGGCAGTCGCCGTAGGGGATAACAAAGCCATTTGAATCGGGTCGGGGACAGGTATCGGCGGACAAAAAACGTTCGTATTCCTCCTGTCTTTGCTCCCGGGTTTTATCCATGCTCCAGAGCTGCAAAAACATAAGGGTAAAGCTTTTTACCGCGTCCCCCTTAAGCATAACGGCGGTGTCCTTCCAATGTCCGAAACGGATTTTTTCGTTGATATATTCGTCTGCTAAATTTATCCCTCCCGTAAAGGCGGTGTTGTTGTCTATAACTAAATTTTTTCTGTGATCCCGATAGTTGTAATGTGTGGAAACAAAGGGTCTTATTGGGGCGAAAACCTTACACTTTATACCAAGCCTTTCAAGCCGCTTGGGATAGTCTATAGGCAGCAATGCCAATTCGCAGGTCCCGTCATACATGACCCGCACGTCCAAGCCCTCCGCCGCCTTTTCCGCCAATATTTCAAGGACTTGTCCCCACATCGTTCCCTCAGCAATTATAAAATACTCCAAAAAAATAAAATGCTTTGCCGCTCTCAGCTGAATAAGCAGTTCTTTGAATTTATCCTCGCCCAAAGGAAAATATGTTACATCGGTATTTTTATAAACGGGGTGACAGCCGCTTCTCTGCATGTATCGGGAAAGGGAGCCTGCGCCCTTGTTTTCCGCTTCAAGCTGTTCCGAGATATCTTTTTCTTGGGAAATTACCTGTTTTGTTTCCTCAATGACCTTGCCTGTGGTTTTTTTCAGCAGCCTGTGTCCCGTATCTGTTTTTGTGAAAATATACAGCAGCAGACCGAAAACAGGCATTGTCATTGTTATGATGAGCCACGAGGTGCGGGCAGCTCCCGACATTCCTTTGTTGAGGAGATAAAACATTATCACAAGCCTTAACACCGCCGTACCGCCGAAGATGTGGGGCAGATAGCTTTGCAGCCATATAAAGGACCACAAAAGCACCGCCGCCTGAATAAGGAGCATAACAACGATAAGACCGAAACGGCTGAATACTGCGTGAAAGATGCCGTTTTGTCCTTTCTTTAACAGCTTTAAGCCTTTGCTTTGGGAATTTGGCTTTGGCATTTTGTTTGCTCCTTTCTTTTTGTTTTTATTATATTATCATAGTATTGGAAAAAAATCAACAGTTGAATAAAGAAAATAAATACCTTAAAAGGATTGCTGCCTAAAATGTATCTACTAAAAATCGATTTAAAAAAAAATCGTTTGTGGCAGCTAACAAAAATTGTTGGAAATTTTTGGTAAATTTACCGTTGGAAATCTTTATAAAAGAAATTGACAAAGAAAATTCCGAGGTGTATACTTAAATAAGAAACTGGTTTCTTTTTAAAAACTCAATCTCAACAAATATATTTCAAAAATAATTGTTTAAAAATAATTGTTAATGAGGATTTTACCAATGAAAAAGAAATTGCAACTTAAAAAATTAGGCTTGGTTATGATGATGAGTTTGATTGTTATGAGCGTTTTGTCGGTTACAGGGTATGCGGCAAGCTGCACGCTGAAAACTTATGTTCGGTCTGCAAATACTAATGGTGGTAATATTTCCGCTAATGATGGTACTGTTGAATATACTTCGGAATTTTCTTGTTGTATGGATACAAATTCAACTGCTCTGTGGCTCACAGGATCTGTTAATGCTAAGGCTAATACTGATAGGGGAAGTACGGCAGGAGGCAGTATAAATCTTTCCGTTGACGAGAAGAATTGGTTTCTTTGGCTAAATCATTCTGATAAAGTATATAGTCAAACCATAGTAATAGATAAGGTTTCATATCCTATATCATATACAATTAATTCAGCAAAGGGAACCTGCTCATACACAAAAGGAAAAACTTACAGAGGCAGATTTGAGGTAGGTTATTTATGTGCACCAAGTAATGCATCTAATGTTAGTGTCTATCCCTATATGAATTACCAAATCTATTCCGACTGAGGAAGTGATGAACAGATGTATTGGGATTCAAGCGGACTTATATTTGTTCTTTCAATTCTTGATTTAATTGTTCTTTTTATCCTTTTTAGGTTTAAAGTTATTAAGGGAAGCCAGATTCCGTTGATTTTAATAGGCAATATTATTTTCTTTTGGTATTTTAATCAAATATTTAAGAGCATACCTCTTGCCAACCATACTCCCCTAATAAGCTTGGAAGAAATGACGGAAAGGGGTTCAGAATGGGATTTCCTGCACTATTATGATTTAAGACTTATTTTTAATGATTCGGAATGGTTCAATTTTTACTTTTACAGGTGTTTGCCTACTTTGTCTATGGTAGGAGTGTCATTTTTTTACACTCTTGGTTTGAAATGGCATAGAAAAATTAGGTGGGCATTAGTTTCCTGTTTAGTGAGTTCATCGGTATTTATTCTGTTTCCCCTTATTGAAAACAGGATCTGGGGAGGATTGGTAGATCATGTTTGTCTTCCTCTGATGTATTTGTGCATCTTTTTTTACATTATAGGTTATTTGTTGTGCAGACTGTTCTTGTTTCTTTTGAAAAAATATCGTCAGGTTAAGGAAATTGAATCAGAAGTGGAATTGAAGGAATATTCTGACTCTGAGTCTTAGCGAAAACAAAAACTTTTTAAAACTATATTTTCACGTTAAATAAAGTCGCTTCATAGAAGAAAATAAGACAGCACCGAGATTCAGATATATAAGATAATCACGGTGCTGTATTGTTTTTCAGAAAAGCTTTAAACGAGTTTTTACCATATTAACAGAAAGGAATGATGTTTGCAGTGAATATTCAACTTGAAAACATCTGCAAAATTTACAACCGAAAAAGCGATTATGCGGTTGAAGCTCTTAAAGATGTTAACCTTACAATAAATCAAGGAGACTACATAGCCATTATGGGTGTGTCGGGCTCGGGAAAATCCACTCTTCTAAATATTATAGGCTGTCTTGACAGAGCTACCACAGGAAAATACACAATAGACGGTGAAATAATAGATAAGCTTGACATCTATGACATACGGAACCGCTATGTGGGCTTTGTACTGCAAAGTATAGGACTTCTTCCAGATAAGACTATTCTTGAAAATGTTTCCTATCCTCTTTTGGTAAGCAAGGATATTCCTTTTTCAAAAATAAAGCCTATGGCAATGAGCGCATTAAAGAAAGTAGGAATTGCCGACCTTGCAGACAGACGTGCCGCCCAGACCTCGGGAGGACAGCGTCAGCGTGCAGCTATTGCCAGAGCTATTGTGGGAAATCCCGAGGTGATCCTTGCCGACGAGCCCACCGCCGCACTTGACAGCAAAACCGCCGAGGATATTATGGAACTCTTTAAGGGCTTGAACAAGGAGGGACGGACGGTGATAATCGTTACCCACGACAAAAGGGTTGCGGAAAAGTGCAGCAAGATATACTATGTTAGGGACGGACGGCTTATGGAAATCGGAGATACGGAGGATCAAACACAATGAAATATTTATACCTGTTAGGCTCCGTTTTGCGGAGCCATTTTGATAGAAATCGACGGGGTTTTACTATTTCCGTAATATTTATGTTCTTTTTTTCCTCATTTCTTATGCTTTTTGCCGCTTCTGTTTTGGGCAGCAGTGTTCTTTGGAGTGAGTCAGAGATTGATCAGACGGACACTACATATTATTTTTATATGCATGAAAAGCACAGCAATGGAATCTATTATGACAGGGAGGCAGTAGAAGCAGGGGAATACATTTTTGATACGCTTTTCTCTTTGGACAGCAACAGTATTGATTTTATATCTGTTCATATCTTCAATGATTCGAACAGTTTGGAAAAATTAGGGAAGAAGCCGATTCAGGATATCGGTATAATGCCGGTATTAAGAGAAGATCGTGGAAATAAGCTGTTATTCGATACTTGGGTGTGGAACGACACTTTGGTTTCGTACCAAACTCCTTATCAAGCAGAGCAAAATATTAAGGTAGGTACAGAAATAACCTCACAACAGCTTGATAATAAAGAATATGTAATAGTTCTTCCTGAGGACTGTGGCATTAAGGTTGGCGAAGAAATAACCTTATTTGGTGAAACCTTTTTGGTGGTGGGAATAACAACGGACGAAATTGCCAGAATCCCCTCATTTGCTTTGGAAAAGCTTTCTTCTGAGGGATATGAGCTGAAATATGTAATCCGCTATATTGATTTTGACAAGCCAATGACTGAAAAAACCTACAAAGCCCTAAATCAAGCGGTATATGAAACAACCGGAAAAGAAATAGTCGGTTACGAGAAAAAAACGCTCAGTAATGAAACGGATATGGCTTATCTATTGTTATTGGGAATTTTTGGAACGCTTATAGCCTTGTTTTCAGTTTTTGGAATATACTATCCCACATTAAGGCTTTGTAAGGAAACTATGCCGATACTTTCGACATTAAAGCTGTGCGGTATGCGAATGCTGCCTATACTCGGTTTGCTTGCGCTGTCGGTTCTTGCGTGCTATGCAATTTCTTTCGAGTTGGCATCGATCGTACTGATATTGACTAAGGAGCTTTTTTCAGGCTGTCTTATAGAATATGAGCTGAAGGGTATATACTTCAGCCATTCTGCATTGCTGTTTATATTGGTTTCCGCTGTGGCAATAGCCCCGCCTATGATAAAAATGGCAAAAAGTCAGCCCTCTGAGGAGGTGGAAAATTGAAAAATATAAAGAAAATCCTTTCGCTGACAAAAAGCGAAATAAAGTGCAATACAAACGGAGAAGCGGTTGTCGTTCTTATGCTGACCATTATGATGATCTGTGCAAACATTATGGTAACCTCAATAAGTGAATATATGAGTTCGCTGATGTATCTTATGAATCCAAAGGCGGGGAATGCTGTAAAAATATACAGCAGTGAAGGTTCAGCGGATTTTGACGCTATCAGGGCTTATCCCGAGGTAGAATTCGGAATTGAGGTCAGTGAATATCAAGAATACTCTGTTGGTGATATTTGTGCAGTGTCAGAGGATTTGTTGAATGAGGAACTGCTCTTTTTAAGTAAAGAAAACCTTGATGCTTTAAAAAGAGGTGCGGAAGGAAACTGCTTTCCACTGCTTGTAAGCAAATCTACAGGTCATGCTGTGGGAAAAAAGGGAACTCTCATAAATGGAAATCAATATGAGGTTGTGGGAATTATTGATAATGATGAAATAAATAAAATTATTTCATCGGGGGTGTCCTATGTTAAATATTGCATAGCTGTTGATAAGGGACAGTTTGAAGATATGGTTCCATTAAGCTTACCCAGTATGTTCACAGGGCTTGTAGAAGGTACCGACAGAGCGGAGTTTAAAGAAAAATACAGCACAAAAAGCCTTTCGATCAGCAGCTTTGACGCCTTGGAAACTCTTTCGGCAGATTTTTCGGATTCAATAACTCTTTCAATAATTGGAATTACCACCTTTACAATTTCGCTTTTTGGAGTTATAATAAATTGTTACCTTGTTTTCGGAAACAGGAGAAAATATTACCGCACTCTTATGATAGTGGGAGCAAAAAAGGAGATCTTCCTCAGAAGCGGAGCTGTTATAAAGCTCTTTCAGCTTGTGATAAGCATTGCAGTTTCTTTTGCGGTACTGCCCTTGTGCAATCTTTTAGCGGACGAAAACCTTTTCGGCGTTTTGGGAATGGTAATTTCCGCCCTGCTTGCGGTCCTGCTTATCGCTCTTTCGTGGTTTTTACTGAAAGGCTGGCTTGGTAAAGTTTCCTGTTTGGAAAACTAAAAAATCCCGTAAACAAAAAAATCCACCAAGGAGGAATAAACCGTGAACCCCAACAATTTCCCTCACCTTATCGACCTTAACAATTATCCCGTGGAAACATGGGACAGAATAACCGACTTAGGGCTTGATATAAAGCGAAATCCCAAAATTTATATCGGAGCCTGCACGGGAAGGATCATGGCTACTCTTTTCTATGAGCCCTCCACCCGCACACAGATGAGCTTTCAGGCAGCAATGCTGCGGCTCGGCGGAGGTATCATAGGCTTTGACAACCCCAATAACTCATCTGTTGCCAAGGGCGAATCCATAAAGGACACAACTAAGATCGTCAGCAGCTATTCCGATATCGTAGTTATGCGCCATTTTTTGGAGGGAGCAAGCAAGGCTGCCGCCCTCACCTCCGACTGTCCCATAGTGAACGCAGGTGACGGCGGACATCTTCACCCCACCCAGACTCTTACAGACCTGCTTACCCTAAAAGCCGAAAAGGGAGCTTTAGGCGGACTTACTGTGGGCTTCTGCGGCGACCTGAAAAACGGAAGAACGGTTCATTCGCTGTTAAAGGCATTGTCCTGTTATGAAAACAACAAATTCGTATTTATCTCCACAAATGAGCTTAAGGTACCCGACTATATAAAGGATATCGTAACAGCGGCGGGAAAAATCTATTCCGAGGTCAACAGCTTGGAGGAGGCTATACCTGAGCTTGATATGCTGTATATGACAAGAATACAGCAGGAGCGTTTCAGCTCTCCCGAGGAATACGAAAAACAAAAGCACGTTTTCTGCCTTGACGGAAAGAAAATGGAGCTTGCCCGAAAAGATATGATCGTTATGCACCCTCTGCCGAGAGTTGACGAAATAGCGGTAGAGGTGGACAGTGACCCGAGAGCATTGTATTTTAAACAGGCAAACTACGGAATGTATGTGAGAATGTCGCTGGTGCTGTCGGTGCTTTATGAAAACATCAGCGCCAAGCCCCTTGTCAGCGGAAAGGAATATCCCCATATCTGCTGTCACAATCCCAAGTGCATATCAAATCACGAGTCCTCTCTCCCTCATCTTTTCAGAGAGCATAACGGGGCTTTGGAATGCGAATACTGTGATGAAAGACAGATTTTGAAATAACTTTTGAGAAGTCAAAAATGAAAGGGTAATAGAATGAATATAGCAATAGTAGGCTTGGGACTTATAGGCGGAAGCATAAGCAAAAGTCTCAAAAAACACACCTTCCATAAAATAATGGGTATAGATTCCGACAGGGAAACCATAAGAAAAGCCCTTGAACAGGGAGCCGTTGACGAGGAGATAACCCCTGAGGGCTTGGGAGAAGCAAATCTCACGATTATTTGTCTGTACCCCGAGGCAATATGCAATTTTGTCCGTGACAATGCGGATAAGTTCAAAAAAGGCAGTATAGTCATTGACACCTGCGGAGTTAAAAAAGCGATTGTGGACACCTGCACCCCCATTTTGGAAGAAAAGGGAGTGCTGTTTGTGGGAACTCACCCAATGGCAGGCAGAGAGTTCAGCGGCTTTGACTATTCCACCGACACCCTTTTTGACGGAGCAAGCTTTATAATAACTCCCACCGAGAACACTCCGCAGATAGCGGTAGATCTGCTGTCCACCCTTGCGGGCAGTATCGGCTTCGGAAAAGCGGTTGTCACCTCCCCGGAAAAGCACGATCAGGTCATAGCTTACACCTCTCAGCTTGCACACGTAGTGTCCAACGCCTATGTAAAAAGCCCCTCTGTCCATGATTTCAACGGTTTTTCTGCGGGAAGCTTTATGGATCTTACAAGGGTAGCAAAGCTTAACGAAAATATGTGGACAAGCCTTTTTATGTGCAACAAGGAAGCACTCTTAAACGAAATAAACTGCATTTTAAAGAACATCACCGAATACCGCGACGCAATAGAAGCGGGCGACAATGAACGTCTTTGCGGGCTTTTAAGAGACGGTAGAATATTGAAGGAAAAATGCACCGAGCAGTATAAAAAGGAACAATAATAACAAACTTACGGTAAAAACAAATCTAAAAAACAAACTTACGAAAAGGAAAGATCGCCTATGTCAAGACAAGCGGGAAACAGCTTTAAAATAGCCTACTGCGGCATAACCGTGGCTTTGAGCGTTATCGCCATGCTGGCGGCGCTTATTCCCTCCTTCACCTATCTTCTGCCCGCAATATCGGGGCTGCTGATATGGACAATAGCGGATCAAATAGATAGGAAATGGGGCTTGCTGTCTTACGGAGCTTCCGCTCTGCTGTGCTTTATGCTTATTCCCGAAATAGAGGCAGATCTGTTTTACATCTTTTTCTTTGGTTATTACCCCATAGTAAAGGAGCTTATCGAGCGTATCAAGCCAAAGGTATTGGCGTTTGTCATCAAGCTGGCGGTATTTAACATTGCCGTGGTGATTGCCTTTCAGATTTTATGTCAGGTTATGAACCTTGATGAGATTTTGGATGGCTTGGAGAGCTTCGGCGATATGGCAGTTTACGTCCTTTGGGGAGCGGCAAATATCGCTTTTGTCATATATGATATATGCCTTAATACTCTTTTTATGGCGTTCAGAAAATGGATAAAACCCAAACTGTTTAAGAAGCTGAAATAAAGAATAAAAAAGGAATCAAAATGCAGACTATAATAATTTTACTTGACCCCAAAAAGCTTGAAAATCCCGTTACCGACCTTTCCTACGCTGTTCCTGTTGAAATAGAAAATGCAACGGGCAACAAGGTTTACGACAACGGATATGATTATCTTGACAACGATATAATGATGATATGCCTTGAAACGGAGAATGCCGAGGAATGGTATCCAAAGGTTTTAGAGCTTTTAAAGGAAAAGAATATTTGCGGCAACGACCTCTCCGAAACTGCGGAGGTGTACATCTCGGAATCGGAATGCGCCGACCTTGACGAGTGCCGCAGGGTATATCCCGAATAAAAGGAAGTTTGTGATGCACTTTGTACAAGCAAAATCCCTCCTATCCCCCAAAAACGGCATAAACATATACCGTGGCTGTACTCACGGCTGTATTTACTGCGACAGCAGAAGCGAATGTTATCAGATGAAGCACGATTTTGAGGATATTGAGGTAAAGGAAAACGCTCCCGAGCTTCTGGAAAGGGAATTAGGGCGTAAAAGACACGCCTGTATGATAGGAACGGGAGCAATGTGCGACCCCTATATGCACTGTGAAGAAAAATTGGAGCTAACCCGAAAATGTCTTGAAATAATAAATAAATACGGTTTTGGAGTTTCCGTTCAGACCAAATCGGATCGTATTCTGAGAGATAAGGAGCTTCTGGCGGAAATCAACAACAAAGGCAAGACGGTTGTAAACATCACCATAACCACCTTTGACGACAGCCTGTGCAAAATCATAGAACCCAAGGTTTGCCCCACATCAAGACGTTTTGAGGTTTTAAAGGAATTTCAAAGGTTAGGTGTTCCAACTGTGGTGTGGCTTACCCCCATACTGCCCTTTATCAACGACACCGAGGAAAACATAGCCGGGATAGTCAAGGGCTGCGGAGAATGCGGAGTTAAAGGAATTATTACCTTTGGCGGCTTTGGCTTGACCCTGCGCAAGGGCGACAGGGAATATTATTACCAATGTCTTGACAGGGATTTCCATGGTATAAAGGAAAAATATGTCAAAAAATACGGCTTGGATTACGAGCTGCCCTCACCCAATAACAAAAGGCTTATGACCGTGTTTTACGGGCTTTGCCGAAAATACGGAATTATGACCGATACGGGAGAGATATTCAGCTATATATACAGCTTTGAGGAAACGGCTGGGGAACAGCTCAGTTTCTTGTAATACTATGTAATTTTTTAGGAAAGGAAAATAAAAATGAAAAAATTCGGTACTGTGATTTTAGCCGCGGCTTTAGCCACAACAAGTCTTACAGGCTGCAGCGAGGGAGGAAACGACAAAGTGGAAAACACATCGGCAAATAACGGCACTGTAACATCAACGGAGAGCACAGCTTCTCCCTCGGGTGAAACAAGCTACACTGCCAGTGACAAAAACGTAAAACAGCTTCTCCCTCGGGTGAAACAAGCTACACTGCCAGTGACAAAAACGTAAAACAGCTTGGAAGAACGGCATATCTCGATGACGATGTTCTTTACTGCGCTTTTTCGGGCACAGGCATTGAGTTCACCTTTACAGGAACCAAGTGTTCAATAACCGTTGTGGGCGATACGGGAAGCACAAATTCCGCCAATGCAGACAGTCAGGCTCGAGTTGGGATTTATGTAAACGGCAAACGCGTTATTGACGATATGGTTGACCAAGCGGAGGAGGTTTACAGCGTTATCGACAGCGAAACAGAGGTAACTGCCACGGTTTCGCTGGTAAAGCTTTCGGAAACAGCCAACTCCATTTTGGGAATCAAGGAAATAAAGGTTGTAGGCTCTGAAATTAAGCCCACTGCCAACAAGGATATGCTTATTGAGTTTGTAGGTGACTCCATTACTTGCGGCTACGGCGTGGACGATCCCGACAAGGATCATCATTTTTCCACCAAAACAGAGGATATTACCAAGGCTTACGGCTATCTTACAGCGCAAACGCTTGACGCTGATTACAGTATGGTTTCCCTCAGTGGCTACGGCATAATTTCGGGCTATTCGGGAGACGGAAAAAAGGTTCCTGTACAGACCCTGCCCCAATATTATGACAAGCTGGGTTACAGCTGGAACTATTGCGGAAGCTTTTCTCCCTCCGATACCGAGTGGGATTTCAGCAAGCGCCAGCCCGATCTTATTATTATCAACTTAGGCACCAATGATGACAGCTATACCAAGGACAACGAGGAGCTTCAGGAGGAATACTCCCTCGCCTACACCGAGTTTATCAAGACAGTAAGAGAAAAGAACCCCGATGCAAAGATCGTTTGTGCCTTCGGAGTAATGGGCGACAGACTTTACCCTTATGTTGAGAAAGCGGTAGAGCGCTATGCCGAGGAAACAGGCGACAAGGACAGCGTTTTTGCCATAAGGCTTCCCCAGCAAAACGGCAGCAACGGTTACAGCGCCGACTGGCATCCCTCTGTGGCTACTCATGAGGCTACTGCAAAGGCTGTTGTACGTGAGTTAAAGAAAATTTTGGGTTAATTTGCGTACATATAAATTCTTTAAAGAAATAGGACTGTGTATTTCCGTCAATCAATCATCATGCGGAAAACACAGCCCTTTTTATTTAAAATAAAACACCTTGCCGCTAGCTCTGAAAGGAAGCCTGTTCCCCTTGGGAATCAAAAAGGCGTGATCTCTCCTGATCTTTAAATCATTCTCAATATATCCGTCTGTTATAATAAGAATGGGAGCATTTCCGGGAAAATCCTTTGCACTCTCCAACAGATCGACAGCAGGCTGCAAAACCGTTCCGCCCCGTCCCTCGACCCTGACCCGCCCTGCAATATCCTCGGGAGTGACATAGCCGATATCGTAGGCGTCTGCGTCACAGAAAACCACTCTTACCAAAGGCACTTCCTTTGCCACCGAGTAGCTTGCGGCAGCGCCAAGTGCAAGCCCTATCAGCTGCGGCGACATTGACCCCGAGGTATCTATTATTACCCCGTAAGTCCTGCTGTGCTCGGGAATATCCGCAGGTAAAAGGCTTGGGCGCGGAATATCGGGTGTAGAGCTTTGACGGCGGCTGGGTCGGGCGTAGCTCCGTCTTTTTTCGAGGGGCGCAAAGTAAATATCAAACCACTCCGCCAGCTGTACGTCCCAAGGGATAGGGGGCATGGAAAGGGCTTTTATCTCCTCAATAAGACCCGCGGGAATAAGTCCCCGTCCCGTGGATTCATGGTATTCCAGTCCGCTCCTTAATGCATTTTTGCAGTATTCGTCAAGTGTGGTGGGAGAGTTAAGATCTCCTCTGTACCCGTCGGCAATGATATCTCCCTTTCCGTACCCTCGGAAAGTTTCAAGCTTGGAGTTCTGCTTGATGTTCTTTATCAGCTCGTCATATATCTCCTCAGCCGACAGACCTTTTAGGCTTTCGTCGTAAAGCAGTCCTCTTGTGGGCATTTGTCCTATCTGCATTTCATGGAGCCATGAATTTATAACAAAGTCACAGGCGGCGTTCCACAATTCAAAAACCCGTCCCTGACGTCTTGCGTGGTGCTGTAAGCCTGCATGAAGATATTCGTGGGCAAGCACAAACTTCCATTCCTCTGAATTAAGTCCTGCCGCGCTGTTGACGTAAATTTCTCCCTCGACCACATCAACTGCCGCTATGGAAATATCCGTGAGGTTTTTATTGCTTTCCCTTGTATCAATAATTTTAAAGCCTGCTGTAAGTCCGCCCAATAAGGGGTAGTGATTTATGAACCACTGCGCCGCCTTTTGCTGTTGGGTTTTGATTTTGCCGTTCCGGTTTACATTGCCTGCCTTGTTAATAACCGTTCTTACCGAATCTGCCAAAGCGTAGGCAAATTGACTTACATACTCGTTTCTGCGGTTATTGGTGTATACAATGGGACTGTCAGGCATTATCATATCCCTGTAATCCGCCGAAGTACCAAAGATGTTCTTTGCGGGGTCAATATTATTGCGGACAAGATTGTCGTAAATCTTTATTTCGCTTGAACCTGAAGCAAATCTGTTGATATCCTCAGCACTTACATAGGGTGTTCCGAATTTTATATCATTTAGGAATTTGCAGATATAAATATCACAAGCCATATTCCATAGGGCAAAATCACAGTCTGCTGCCCATTTGTTGTTCTTATCGTAATAGCCCGGCATACGTTCCGCATCAAAATGCCCAAAGGATATATGAAGCAGACAGTGGGCGATAATATAAGCCCATTCGCTTGGTGAGCGGTCACAGTCCTTGTTCAGGTGATAAGCATGAAAGTATGACCGGGCGGCAGTTTTTCCCATTTCCCCCTTGTTTGAAATGCAGCTGTAAATACGCAGACTGCCGAAAAGGGGGTGGGCTTTAACAATTTGTATACCGTCCAAAAGCTGCTGTTCGTTTTTCGATATATGTACTTCTTTTTTCTTAGCCATTTTACAATTCCGTTTTTCTCACTTTGCAAGAACATTAAATCACTTGTCGTTCTTTATAAGTCTGGGCAGGTCGCGGACTATCTCCAGCATAAACCATTCGGGAAGGACTTTACCCTCGTCCGAGGACACCACCATTTGCGCCAATTCTATATTCAGGTGGGACAAGTCCTTTATCATAGCCTTTGCGCGGTGCGCCAGCGCCTGTGTTTTCTGATCGAGAGAATGTTTTTCCTGTGGAAGCTCCATAAGCAGTTTGGCACGGAAGCTTTGAGCCACAAAATACAGCACGTCTCTTTCCTCTGGTGCGGAAGGGAAGTGGGCATTCCCCTTGATTATCTCATTTAATAGGTTTTTATTGTCAAGCTGTTTAACAAAAGCCAGAAAATTTCCCGCGTGTGCAGAGGAAACAGAACCAAATGCCAGCACCTTCAAAATCCTTTCTGGAACGTTCTTTTCTCCTGCGCCGTAGCTTTTCAGCCCGTCACTCAAAGCGTGCCATGAGCGGGGCGTGGAGTATGGCTCTTCCGTTTTCGGAGGTTCCGAGAAAAGGTGGTCGGGTCTTTGGGTTATATAGTCGATGACCCAAGGGTGAAGTTCGTTTTCATAAGCCCAGTTGAGCCACTGATTTGTGTCGGCTATAAGCTGAACATGAAACATTCTGTTTATTAAAGCGGTAGACATAGTTTTAACGATAGCGCCGTCCTGTGAGCGGTTTCCGGCGCCGATAACAACGCTGCCCTTGGGAAGGTGATATTCTCCTATCCTCCGTTCGTGGATAAGGCTGTAAAAGGCCTTCTGCACTTCTTGTGAACAAGCGTTCAGCTCGTCCAGAAACAGTACATAGGGTTCCTTCCTTGCAATCATCTTCGGGGGCATAAACTGCGAGGTCTCACCCTTTATCTGCGGAATGCCGATAATGTCCTCCGGGGCAAGCTGGCTTCCCAATAAGGAAACGCACTCCATTCCCACATCGTCGGCAAATTTCTGTACAAGGGCGGATTTTCCTATTCCGGGAGCGCCCCATATAAAAACGGGTCTTATGGGAGAGATATTCAGAAGTATGTCCGAAAGTTCCTCTCCGGTTACAGTAAATTTTAAATTCATAAATTCTCCTTAACAAAAGACAAAAGCTTATGTTTTTCTATTGTACCATAACAAAAATTCTATTTGACGAACAAATAATACTAATTGTAAATCATACAATAGACAAAGTCTATTGTATGATGCCGCCTTTCAGGCGGCGGTCAAAATCAAAGATTTTGACACAATTAGTATTGAACTGACTTTGTAGGCGGCTTCGCCGCCACTGCCGTGCAATGCACGGCAGTATCAAAATGTAGACTTTGTCTACATTTTGATTTACAAACAGTATAAAAGAAAAATGAAAAAACATCAATATACAGAAACATCACACAATCAACTGCCGTTAATTGTGCGATGTTGTTTTTTAAAATTATTTATTCTTTTTCGTCCGTTTTTTTGTGGGTTTCGGGACCGCCCTTGCCGATAGCCTCGTTGAATGCCTCCAGCATTTTGGGGTTAAAGGAGCCGCATTCTCCGTCATAGATCATTTTGACCGCTACTTCATGAGTAAAGGGAGCCTTATAGCAGCGGGGAGAGATAAGTGCGTCATAAACATCGGCAACGGATACCGCCTGTGCCGCAAGTGAAATCTCATCTCCAACAAGTCCGTCGGGATATCCTCTGCCGTCCCAGCGCTCATGGTGGTGACGGGCGATATCATAGCTGTAATTGTAAATATCCTCATCGATCAGGTTGGGGATATTGGAAAGCACGTCACAGCCCTTGGTGGTGTGGGTCTTCATTATATCAAACTCTTCAGCGGTAAGTCTGCCGGGCTTGTTGAGTATGCTGTCGGGAATAGCGATCTTGCCTACATCGTGAAGAGTTGAAGCGGCGCAGATCTTTTCTATCTCTATGGGAGGCAGATAGTATTCGGGATACATTGCGCTTAAAGTGGTGAGCATTCTCTTGGTAAGTGTGCTTATGCGCTTAACGTGTTCTCCCGATTCGCCGTCACGGAACTCGATAATATTTGCCAGTGCCTCGATCATGGAGGTGTTGATAAGGTTAAGCTTTGCCACCTTTTCATCAAGCATGGATTCAAGGTCGTTTCTGTGGCGGTTAAGTTCGATAATATTTCCTATTCTGCATTTTACAAATGGAATAAAGGAAGGCTTCTGAATAACGTCCGACGCGCCTAAGTTGTAAGCGTCCATAAGAAGAGACTTGTTTTCCGCAGCAGTGATGATGAAAACGGGAACAGTGCTGATCTTTCCGCTTTTGTTCATCTCCCTCAAAACGTCGATACCGCCCATAACAGGCATCATCATATCAAGCAGCACTGCGGCAATATCGTTTCGGCTGTTGATTACTTCCAAAGCCTCCTTGCCGTCCTCTGCTTCTATAATTATGTAGCTGTCCTTAAACGCCTCAACAAGAGGAGCGCGGTTGATCTCGTCATCGTCAACGATAAGTATAGTTTGTTTGGCAATTTTTTCCACATTGACCTCCGTTTGATAAAACAATATATTTTTATAAAATCTTCAAAAGCCTTTTCGGCGTTACTGCTTATTTTTTTCGATACATTCCAGAATTTGCTTTTGCAGAGGAAGAATTTTTTCCAGAACTTCCTTGGCAGCGGCGGCATTGCCTGTTCTCAGTTCGTTTACGATCTGAGTATATGCAGTGTAAAGAGGTGTAACGGAGAGATTTCCCGTAACTCCCTTTATGGTGTGTGCCTTTGTAATGGCAGCCTCTATATCATTGGCTTCAATGGCGGGCATTACTTCCAGATCGTTAATGGATGCGGGCAGTTTTCCCATCATTCTTGCATATAAGGAGCTGTTTCCGCTGAATCGCTCCAAGCCTTCATCAGTGTTTACGCCAAGATCTTTCAACTTGTCTAATAAATCCATTGCAGTTCTCCTTGTATCAAAATATTATACAGACCTTTTCAGCATATCCATTTTATCATATTTATATAAACTTTGTCAAGAGTTTGGGTGTTATTTGTAAGGATATTATAAATAGGAAGTTAATTATAGTATGGATATCTTATGAAAAGTTATTTTCGATAAATTCAATATAATTTTTCCTGTACACCTTATCCTTGTTGTGAATATACCACTCAAAGGATTGCTCAATACCTGTTTTTAACGGCTTTAATCCGGGCATAAGGGCATTCTGTCGGCGGATGTCCAGAGTGTAACCGTAATTGTAGAAGGGAAAATAATTTCTTTGGTGTATATCGCCGTTTACAAACTCAAACTGCGGTTTTTTACCCAAAACGCCGTAGCAAAGCTCCACCCAGCCTTTTACATCGGTGATTTCGGTGTTTCCCACATTGAAAATCCGTTCTTGCGGATGTTTTTCCAAAAGCAGACCGATAAATCGGCAAAGATCCTCAATATCAAAAAACTGTAAGGGAATTTTCCCCTTTTCGGAATCATAATAATTCGGAAGGAAAAAGTGTCTGTTCTGCAAAGCACAGTCAAAAACAAAGCTTTCACGGTATAAATTGTTCATTTCGCCGTAAAGATAGGGCGGTCGGATAATATAAGCGTCAGAAATTTTGCTCTGCAAGTATTCTTCCGCTTCGATCTTGTTTTTTCCGTAATCGCCCCAGAGGGAGTTATATCCTGTTTTGTCCGTTTCGTTAAAGGGCTGGGGCAAGGTTTCGGGGTAAACTGCGGAGGAGCTGATAAAAATATAGCTGCCAAAATCCCCCAAAGCATCAACTAAATCCGATACATCTTTCTTATTGTAAGCTGTAATGTCCAGAACAGCGTCAAACCCGTACCTTTTAAGAGTATCTCCCAAATCGTGCCGGTCAGCCTTGATAAGGGTTACGCCTTTTTCCTGTTCACGGGTTCCTCGGTTCAGCACATAAACATCGTGCCCCTCGGAAACAAAATACTTGGCTGCATATCTGCTGACAAAAACCGTACCTCCCGTTATTAAAATACGCATATATTCCTCCGATTTTATAATTTTCGCAAGGTTCCCGAAGTCACCTTTTACAACTACACAAAACTTTACAATTCACAAAGCCTTCCACACTCAGCCTATTTCCTCCAACAGCTTCTTTTCGGCAGTGTCGGCGTCTTTGTGACAAATGAGATAAGCAATATCCCCCTTATTGCCCACTACAGTGGCTTCCGCCGATTCCACCTGTCCGGGATAAAAGGCGAAATCGTGTATAAGGGATTCCTTCCTCTTTTGCAGAGAGCTTACAACATCTGCGATACTTCCATCCTTAACCTTAATAATAACGATCTCCACCACATCAACGCTCAGCATTTGCTGAACAACGGCATAGTCCTCGGCTAAGGACAGGTCGATCTTCATAGCTTCTATCAGCTCAATATCCGTGACATTTACAGTCTGGGGAAACGTGACAGAGTGCAGAACGATATCCGTCAATTCAGCCGCCGTTTTTTGGGGTTTTACAGCTTCTGCTTCCGAAGACGATGCTGTGCCGTTATCGGATTCTTTGCCGTCACTGTTTGAGGAACAGCCCGAAACGGTTAGCAAAATTGCAAGTGCTGTTAAAAAAGAAATGACTTTTTTCATTTTTTAATGATTCCTTTCTATTTTGAACAAAGTTCAAAAAGACGTTTATATTTGCTTATATCAAGCTATTCGCCAAATCTGCTTTGAATTGAACACTGTATAAACCTCCTGCTTTTATCATTAAACCAAGGCAGCTTATCCAAAGTGATACAGTAGTCGTTGTCAAAAAAGGACTTAAGGCTATCATCGGCAAATTTTTCGTTGTTTGGCAAGGGACGCCCTTTATCATCAAATACAGGTTTCCTGTTTTCGCCGATTTTATACACGAAGCTGCCCCACCAAGGAAGCCACCAAAGCCACTTGACATTATCCTTTTTCAGATTTTCGGGGTCGGGCATATAGCCGCACTCGGAAAGGGCAGCCATTTTTCCGTGGGTGTAGGAGGTGACTTCAAGGAATTTTTTCTTCTGCGAGGAATGGTCAAGGGGTAAGGGTGAATAAATATCCTCTCCGCAGATATCGTAGCTGTTGGGGTTGACCGCCATTTCCTCCGCCTGTCCGTTCCAGACCCATATTAAATTTGTGAGCTTGTGAAGATTTTCCAGCCTGTCAAATATCATATACCACAGTTTTTTATAGGCTATGACCGAGTTTTCAGTGTTCCAATCCCTTCTTCCCCACCAGAACCAGTTTCCTGCGGCTTCATGGAGAGGACGCCACAAAACGGGGATACCCGCCTTTTCAAACTCCCTTAACGCCATAGCAACACGGTCGATCTGATCGGTGACAAAATCGTATTCCTTTGTGCCGGGGGTTACGGCTTTGAGCATATCAAAGCTTGTCTTCCTGTCATAGTCGGTAGTTCGGTAATAGAACGCCCAGACGCTGTTGTCAGGATCGTCTACATCATCGGGTGCATACCAATGCCAGCAAAGTGTTATTATACACCCGCTTTCTTTCGCCCAATGCAGCGCTCTTTCCCACTGATGAACACAGCCTGTTTTGCTTATATCCATCATATCGTAGCCTCTTATAGCGGGAAGTCTGCCTGTTACATCATAATAAACCCAATCCTCCAGCTCTTCCTTCTGCAAATACTGCTGTCCCGCAAGAATGTGATTTCCGTAAAGGGACTTCAGATATTCAAAAAGTTTTTTGGTATTGTCGTCAGCATTTTTTGAAACAAGACTTTGATGGTTGACGGCAGTGCTTTTTAAATCCGAAAAAAGCTTATCAAAATCGGTTATATATTCCATAATGTTCACCTGAATTATACTAAGTCAAAACAAAAAGCTCCAAATTCAAACGAATTTGAAGCTTAAAGATTTTTTTCAGCTTATGCTCTTACATCAAGAAGAGAACCTATACCCTCTGTGGGCATGGGAATCTGCTCAATAGCTTCAACCATCTGAGCACTTGCCGCTTCCTGACTGTCCATAATGTTCTTAAACATTTTCAAAGAAGCTGCGGACTGAACATTTTGCTGTGCCATATCCATAGATAAAGCTGCAATAGAAGAAATCATATCCATAATCGCACTTCCTTTCGCTTTTGCTTATACTATTCCTACTTTACGGAAACATTTTACCACATATTGCTTTCAATGTCAACACCGTTAAAGAATAGTTTTCTCGTCAACCTCTTTTTTCAGCATTTCGCACAATTCGGTAATCGACATCTTGCCGATATCTCCGCGTTTTCTGCATCTTACAGAGGCGTTCTTTTCCTCAACCTCATTATCGCCTACAACCAGCATATAGTTGACCTTATTGACCTGAGCCTCACGGATCTTGTAGCCGATCTTTTCGTTTCTTGTGTCGATTTCGTATCTTATGCCGATCTTGTCCAGATCCTCGCCGATCTCGGAGCAGAAATCATTGTGACGGTCGGCAATGGGAAGTATCTTGACCTGAATGGGAGAAACCCACAAGGGAAGGGCACCCGCAAATTTCTCCAGCATATATGCCAAGGTTCTCTCATAGCAGCCGAGGCTTGTGCGGTGGATAATATAGGGGTTTTTCTTTGTGCCGTCAACATCAACATATTCCATACCGAAAAGCTGTGCCAGAAGCATATCTATCTGAATTGTAACCAAGGTATCCTCTTTGCCGAATACGTTCTTGTACTGGATATCCAGCTTAGGTCCGTAGAATGCCGCTTCGTCAATTCCGATAGTGTACTCAACGCCTAAATCGTCCAGAATGGTTTTCATTGTCGCCTGAGCTGTTTCCCACTGCTCCGCTGTACCCTCGTACTTGTTCTTGGGATTTGCGGGATCCCACTGTGAGAAACGGAATGTGCAGTCTTCAAGGAGACCTACTGTGCCAAGCATATATTTAGCCAGATCAAGGCAGTTTTTAAACTCGCTTTCCAGCTGTTCGGGACGCAGGATATAGTGACCCTCTGAAATCGTAAACTGACGGACACGGATAAGTCCGTGCATCTCGCCGCTGTCCTCATTTCTGAACAGAGTTGAGGTCTCGGTAAGGCGCATAGGCAAATCACGGTAGGAACGCTGTCTGTTCAAAAATACCTGATACTGGAAAGGACATGTCATGGGACGGAGCGCAAAGCATTCCTTTGTTTCGTCATCGGGATCGCCCAGAACGAACATGCCGTCAAGATAATGATCCCAGTGACCCGAGATTTTGTACAATTCACGCTTAGCCATATAGGGAGTTTTGGTAAGCATACAGCCGTGCTTTGCTTCCACGTCCTCGACCCAACGCTGTAAAAGCTGAACGACCTTTGCGCCTTTGGGAAGAAGGATCGGCAAGCCCTGACCGATATAGTCAACGGTGGTGAAGTATTCAAGCTCTCTGCCTATCTTGTTGTGATCTCTTTTCTTTGCGTCCTCTAATCTGTCAAGGTGTTCCTGCAATTCGGAAGCCTTGGGGAATGCAGTTCCGTAAATACGGGAAAGCATCTTGTTCTTTTCGTTTCCTCTCCAGTATGCGCCCGTAACGGAGGTAAGCTTAAACGCCTTGACCGCCGAAACATTCATCAGGTGAGGACCTGCGCACAGATCGGTAAAGTCTCCCTGTGTGTAGAAGCTGATGTCCTCGCCCTTGTCGGCATGCTCCTTGCAGAGCTCAACCTTGTAGGGCTCGCCCTCGTCCTCCAGCTTTTTCAAAGCCTCGGCAGGGGAAAGGTAAAACTGAACAGGATCTGCGCCCTCCTTCACGATTTTTTTCATCTCTGCCTCGATCTTTTCAAGATCCTCGGAGGTAAAGGGCTTTTCGGTATCGAAATCATAGTAGAAGCCGTTTTCGATAGCGGGACCTATTGCAAGCTTAACATCGGGAAACAGTCTTTTGACCGCTTGTGCAAGTATATGGGAAGCAGTGTGGCGGAAAGCCTTTCTGCCGTCCTCGTCATCAAATGTAAGTATTTCAAGCGAGGAGTCCTTATCGATGCAAGTTCGCAGGTCGCACACTTTTCCGTCAATTTTAGCGGCACAGGCCACTCTCGCCAGACCCGCGCTGATGTCCTTGGCAATGTCGTAAGCGGTGGTGCCGTTCTGATACTCCTTTACAACGTTGTCTTTTAATGTGATACGCATCATCAATTCCTCCATTTTTAAAAAATTTACGGTTAAACCGTATTTTATTATTTTATCACTTTAAGGGTAAAATGTCAAATGTTTATTTTTCGTTTTTTACTTTGCGGCATGCTTCTTCAAATTCTCAAATCAGGGCTTGTTTGAACGTCTTTTCCATTACATCGGAAATCATTATTTTTCATTTTTAATATAACACAAAGAAACGGTGAATTACAATGGCTTTTTTCCAAGTACTTTGAGATATTAAAACCGTCCCGCTGCCAAGAGTATTTGTAATAAAACTCTCTTAATGATAATAAAATATTACAACAAAAAGAAAGGACAACCCGAAAATGAAACAAAAGCCTATAAAAATAGCTCTGACGGGAAATCCCAACTGCGGAAAGACCACCGTTTTCAACCTCCTGACAGGCTCGGCGCAGTATGTGGGAAACAGAGCCGGGGTCACCGTGGAAAAGAAGGAGGCTTTTTTAAAGGGAAACAAAAACGTAATAATAAGCGACCTGCCCGGAATATATTCTTTAAGCCCCTACACTATGGAAGAAACCGTCACCCGTGATTACATACTTGACGAAAGACCTGATGTAATTTTGATAGTTGCGGACGCTTCAAGCATACAGCGGAGCCTATATCTTGCTTCACGGATAAAGGAAACGGGGATTCCCTCGGTTATGATGCTTAATATGATTGATATGGCGGAAAAGCAGGGAATTGAAATTGATGTAAAGAAGCTTAAGCTTATGCTTGGAATGGAGATCTGCACCGCCGCTGCTTCAAAGGGAACAGGGGTTTTTGAAGCTGCGGAATGTGCTGTTAATGCTGTCGGAAAGCCTTTTTCTACCGATGCCCCTCTTTTTTCTCAAAGAATAAACCTTCCTTTCGTAAAGACAAATTCTTCCCAAAAAATAAAAATTGCCCTTGAAAAAATAAAGCTCACAATATCGCACTGTTTAAAAACTCCTTGGGACAGGCAGTTTGCAGACTTTTTCTCGTCCATGCTCTTTGAAAGGGACAGGGATATCCAAAAACGTCTGAAGCTGTCCTCAGACATAAGCGAAAAAATCGAGAAGATCATTACTGATACAGAAAAATCGGAGGGCGACACCTCCGACAGCATTATAATAGGCTTGCGCTACGATTTTTCGGAATATATTGCAAAGGAATGCATATCAAATCCTATCCCGAAAGAAAGCCTTACCGAAAAAGCCGACAAAATTCTGACAGGGAAGTACACCGCATTTCCCTCCTTTGCCCTTATTATGACATTGGTGTATTACCTGTCCTCGGGACCCTTGGGAGCATATATCAGCCAATGCACCAAGGAACTTATAACCGAAAAGCTTTTGTTTACAGCAGAAAGTTTTCTCAAAGCCGTAAACTGTGCCCAATGGCTGTCGAAAATCGTTACCGAGGGGATAATCGGCGGTGTGGGAACGGTTATAGGCTTTTTACCGCAGCTTGCCTTGCTGTTTCTGATGCTTGCACTTCTGGAGGATATCGGCTATATGTCAAGGGTGGCTTTTATCTCCGACAGATTTTTCCGAAAATTCGGGCTTTCCGGCAAATCCTTTATCCCAATGCTGATAGCCACAGGCTGCGGTGTGCCTGCGGTCATGTCCTCCCGAACGGTGGAAAATCCCTCCCAAAGGCGGATAACCGTCATAACCTCCACCTTTATGCCATGCGGCGCAAAGCTGCCCGTTATCGCCATGATCTCCGCAGTGTTTTTCGGGGGAAAATGGTGGGTCGCTCCTCTCTGTTATTTTATGGGAGCATTTTCGGTTCTGCTGTCGGGGCTTATCCTCAAAAAAACAAAGCTTTTTTCCTCCGCAGACGAGCCTTTTGTTCTGGATATGCCGAGCTACCGCCTTCCCACAGCCAAAAATATTCTGAAAACCCTGTGGGAGCGGTGCGGTTCTTTTCTGAAAAGGGCGGGAACAACTATCCTGCTGGCTTCCGTGGTTATACGTCTTTTATGCTCCTTTGGCATTAGCGGTGGAAATATAGTTTATACAGCCGATATGGAAAACAGCATACTGAAAAATATAGGTGAAATGCTGGCGGTGTTTTTTGAACCCTTGGGTTTCGGAAACTGGCAGTCTGCGGTAGCCTGTGTAATGGGTCTGCTGGCAAAGGAAGAGCTGGTGGGAGTGTTCGGCGTTCTTTTACCTTCGGAGGTGACCGGTGTTTTCGGAAGCTCCTTGGCTGCATTTTCATTTCTTGCCTTTAATCTGCTGTGCGCCCCTTGTATAGCCGCTGTGAGCGCCATAAGTAAGGAGCTTGACAGCCCGCTGTGGACGGGGTTTGCACTGTTTTATCAAAGTGTCTTTGCCTATACTGTTTCTTTTTGTATTTTTAATTTGGGGAAATTTTTTGCGTGCGGAGATTTTAGCTTTATGACCTTTATAGCCTTTGGAGCAGCTGCGCTTGTCTTGCTTTATGCTCTTCTCCCAAAAAGGAAAAGAAGAAAAGCCCGTCAATACGACAGGCTCTCTGAATATTGATCTAAATTAACCTTGCGGATAAAACTCCTCAAACACCCTCTTGGCAATATCACAGGATTCTTTGGCGTCCTTTGCATAGTAGTCCGCACCTATCTGCTCGGCGTACTCGGGAGTAAGCACCGCTCCGCCCACCATGACCTTACAGTCCACATTGTTTTCACGGAGCAGTTTTATTGTGTTCTCCATACTCACAAGAGTGGTCGTCATCAGCGCGGATAAGCCCACAAGATGCACATTGTTTTCCAAGGCGCAGTTTACTACCGTCATGTAATCTACATCCTTGCCTAAATCTATAACCTCATAGCCGTAATTTTCCAAAAGCACCTTGACGATATTCTTTCCGATATCGTGAATATCGCCCTTTACCGTTGCAAGAATAATTTTTCCCTTTGATACCGACTTTTCGCCGTTTTTGGCAAAATGCTCCTTTATCACCTCAAAGCAGCTCTGCGCCACAGAAGCGCTGAGTATAAGCTGAGGCAGAAAAATTTTCCCTTTTTCAAATTCACTTCCCGTTTTATCCAATGCGGGAATAAGTATATCATTTATAATCATCATTGGATCGGTGGTTTTAAGCAGTTCTCCCGTAAGCTTTGCCCCTTCGGCTTTCAGACCGTTTTCAAGAGCATAGTTCAGGTCAATATTTTCCTTTGGGGAAATTTCGGGTGCTGTCCCCGCGCTTTTTTCCTGTCCATAGGCGGCTATATATTCCGATGAGTTCAGGTCATGCCCCATAAGAACATTATAGGCTCTGACAGCGGCGGTCATAGCTTCAACATTGGGGTTTATGATAGGCAGATCAAGTCCCTTGGTAAGTGCCATTGCAAGGAAATTACTGTTGATCTTCACTCGGTCGGGCAGTCCGAAGCTTATATTTGAAACACCTAAAACCGTTTTAAGCCCCAGCTCCTTTTTTACCCGTTCAAGGGCGTTAAGGGTCTCCTTTGCCGCTTCTTGTTCGGCAGAAACAGTGAGAGTAAGGCAGTCGATGTAAATATCTTCCTTCCTGATACCTACCGACATAGCTCTTTCCATTATCTTTTTGGCAATATTAAAGCGTCCCTCGGAGGTTTTGGGTATTCCGTCCTCGTCAAGGCATAAGCCTACCACTGCCGCTCCATACTTTTTCACTAAGGGCAATACCGTCTGCAAGGATTTTTCTTCTCCGTTTACGGAGTTGACAATAGCTTTGCCGTTATAAACTCTTAAAGCCTTTTCCAAAACCTCCGGAATAGTGGAATCCACCTGCAAAGGAACATCAACAATTCCTTGTACAGCCTTTATGGTCTTTCCCATAACTTCCTTTTCATCAATTCCCGGAAGTCCTACATTTACATCAAGAATATCCGCTCCGCCCTTGACCTGTTCAATAGCCTGTCCTAAAATATAATCCGTATCGTTGGCGAGAAGAGCCTCTTTAAACCGTTTTTTGCCTGTGGGATTGATCCTTTCGCCTATTATGCGTGGACGGTCAATAATAACGGTTTTTGCCGGAGTGCAGCAAGCGGCGGGGATTTGATGAGATATCTTGATATATTTTTTGCTGCTCAGCATTTTGTTGGTTTCCGCTATAAACCGGGGGTTGGTGCCGCAGCAGCCGCCGAAAAGCTTTACTCCCAAAGGGACAAGCTTTTCCATAAATTCGGCGAACTCCTCCGCAGTGATATTGTAAGCATTAGTCACAGGGTCAGGCAAGCCTGCATTGGGCTTGACCGCAACAGGTAGGTTTGTCCACCTGCAAAGCTCCTCCACAACAGGAAAAAGCTCCCTTGGACCGAGAGAGCAGTTAACGCCGATAACATCAACGCCCAATCCCTCCAAGGTAAGCGTCATTGAGCTTATGCAGCAGCCTGTAAATGTCCTCATATTGTCTTCAAAGGTCATAGTGCAGATAACAGGCTTGTCCGAGTTTTCCTTTGCCGCTAAAACCGCCGCTTTCAGCTCATACAGATCGGTCATAGTTTCAAGGACAATAACATCGCAGTCCTTTCCCGCCAAAATCTCTTCTTTATAAATATCGTAAGCCTCTTCAAAGGTCAGCGAACCCGTAGGTTCCAGAAGCTGTCCAATAGGTCCTATATCAAGAGCTGCCAAGACATCGGTACCCCCGCAGGCTATTTTTGCGTTTTGTATTCCCGCTTCGATTATCTCTTTTACGGAATATCCGCAGCCCTCTAATTTATATCTGTTGGCGCCGAAGGTGTTGGCATAGATAATATCAGCCCCTGCCCCGATATACTCTTTATGTATTTCCGTCAGTATTTCGGGCTTTTCGATATTCAGCACCTCAGGAGTTTCCCCCATTTTCAGTCCCCTTGCCTGAAGCATTGTTCCCATTGCGCCGTCAAGGCTCACAAAATCCTTTTCCAAAAGCTTTTTAAAATCCACAGTGATTTCCTCCCTTTCTGAACTCACATCTTTCTCTCATATTACAGCAGATACAGCCCCGTCTTTTTTGGGGTATCTCGTTTTCGGATATTCCCATAACCGCCGTTACTGATTTTCTCGGAATAAGTATAAGAGTGTCGGTAACGCTCAGCCCTATCCTTTTTGCGGCGTCTGTTACCTTAATAAAATCCCTCTGAACTTCAAGGGGGAAATCTCCGTAGCCGGGAGAAAACCGCCAAGTGTAATTATAATGCTCTCCCACATCTTTTTGTATCAGCCCCTCAGCAATTTCGCAGACCTGTTCCACCGCCGCCGACGCCAGTGCGTCCGCCGCAAACGCCTTTTCCATACCGCAAGCCTCATAGGAACGGATAACCTTGTCCGTTTCGGAGGACAGTGTAACGCACATCAGCACCGCCCTTTGACAGCCTTCAAGGTGATTTGCTATATCTCTGCCCTTGAAAATAAGCGGTGTATTTTTTATTTCAACGCCGTTTCCGTTTTTTTCTATGTCAAAAACCCTATATACCATACGGGGCTGTATCACCTTTAACAAAGCGGTTTCGCACTCATCGGCAATGGCAAGAAGATTTTCGCTTATCTCTCCGCCCTTATGCCCCATATATCTGAAAGCGTCATTTCGGTTCAGCCTTTCAAGCCTGATAGGTTCGCTCATGCTGTTGTGATTTCCTTTCCTGTTCTTTACTGTAATTATACCATAAAAAGAGAATTTTGCAATGCAAAATTCGATTCCGCTGAAATGGTAAAATGTTCTCAAACATTTAAATATTTTTTCCTCCTTCTGCAGTTTGAGGTTATTATATAACAAAATGCCCCCTTGTGTCAATGCCAACAAATATTGACAAGAAATTTAAAAAATGTTATCATATCAGTTGCAAAATGAATGAACGCAGTATATCCGAAAATTTCGCTTTCTGAGCGCATTACATTGATAATGCGGGAGGGGGCAGGGGAATGCGGTGAAAATCCGCAGCAACAGCCATTGCCGTATTTGGTTTATGCTTTGGAGCAAAGAGACATAACTGTTTTGAAAAGCAGAAACGTGTCCATGAGGCGGTTTTGCAAAGCAAAATTGCGGACTATGTCCGCAAAGCCGAATGGACGGTTTTGGAGCGAAGCGACAAAACCATAAGTCGGAATGCCTGCCATACTGCGACCCGCAATAAAGAGCTTGGGCAAAATTAAGCTAAAGACAAAATAAACAAGCAGGATTTTGTAAAAATGCTTATGGGGAGTGACTTTATTGCTTCGTTCTTTTTGTTAAAAAAGGAAACTGTTCCAATAGGAATTGGCGCACGTCCTTTCGGCATATTTTGCCGCTGACTGCGTTAAAAATCCTTGACGGGCGACAGCCCGCCTGCGGATTTTTGCCTTGTCATCAACAAAATATACTCGAAAATCCGCACTCCATTCCTATTGGAGCAGTTTCTTAACAGAAAGAAGGAAAACAAAATGAAGAATTTCATTAAAGCACTGCTGTTATCGCTGTTAATTGCGGCAGCGGCAGTAACCGCAGGCTGTACGGAGAGCGGAAACGGTATTGTTACCTCTGCTGACACTTCCGCAGCCGCAGCAAACACCGAAAGCCCCTCTGACGAAACAAAGGCGGATCAAACGCCCACAGGGGACGCAACGCAGTCGGAAGCTCCCCCAAAGGAAGAAGGACTTTGGGCAAACGCAAAGTATACCGAGGACGCCGAGGTCGGACAGGGCGCAGTCACCCTTAAAGTAAAAGTGATCGCCGACACAAAGGAAATTACCCTCACCGTACACACAGACAAGGAAAATTTAGGCGCGGCGCTGCTGGAATATGAGCTTGTTTCGGGTGATCAAAGCGAATACGGCTTATACATTAAGTCGGTAAACGGAATCGAAGCCGACTATGACAAGGATCAGGCGTGGTGGGCTATTTCAAAGGACGGAGAAATGCTGATGACAGGCGCAGACAGCACGCCCATTGCCGACGGAGAAAACTATGAGCTTACCTACACGAAGGGCTAAACCCTTTCTGACCCCATTTGAGCTTGTTATTTTTGCAGTTCTGGGCGCACTTATGTACTGCTCCAAAATAATAATGGAGTGGGCACCAAACATTCACCTGCTTGGAATGTTCACAATGACCTATACATTGGCATACCGTGTCAAGGGGCTTATACCGATATATGTTTACGTTTTCTTAAACGGACTTTTTTCGGGCTTTGCCGCATGGTGGATCCCCTATCTGTACCTTTGGGCAATTCTTTGGGGAGTTACTATGCTTTTGCCGAAAAAAATGCCCGATAAGATTGCCGCATTTGTTTATCCCGTTGTTTGCGGACTGCACGGGTTAGCCTTCGGAACGCTCTATGCACCAGCACAGGCACTGCTGTTCGGATTCAGCTTTAAGCAGACGATAGCATGGATAATTTCGGGACTTCCCTTTGATGTGATACACGCCGTGTCAAATCTTTGTGCGGGACTTTTGGTTCTGCCTTTGACAAAGCTTATACGAAAATTGGAAAAAGGGGCATATCGGGGAAAATAGTTTATAAATAAGGGGCTGTGAAAATCAGCCCTTTTTTATGTTTTTGGAAAATTCAGCGGTAATCTGCCAATAAATCACAGTCAAACAAAAAACGCACTTCAAACTGATTGGAGTGCGTTTGAATTATGTTTAAAAATTATTTCTTTTTCTTAAAAATAACCAGTGCGCAAGCTGCTGTGATTATTGGAACAACCGCTATTGCAATACCTGTGCCGGGTGTGTTTTCGTTGCCGGAACCCGCAGGAGCCGCAGTTCCGTTATCGGTGTTTGCGGGATTTTCGGTGCCGTCACCAGGAATTGTAGGCTTTCCGTCACCGACATCAGGATCGACGGGTTTTACAGTACCGTCACCGGGATTTGCGGGATTATCAGTACCGGGTTCTTCGGGCTTTTCTTCCGCTGTGAGCTCTTTTGCCGAAATAACATAAATGCCTAAATTGTCGGTTTCAAATACAAAATAGTCCTCCTCAACAGCTGCGTCTATAGCAGTAAACTTGTTGTCTTGATATTGATATATCTTAACGGTATCAGCATAATCGGCAGTAACAGGAATTTTAACAATTACACTGCCGTCGGGCTCGTATCTCTCTTCGTTGTAGGTAAAGTAGCAGTTATAAGCAGTCTGCTCATCATCGGTAAGACTGTCGTAAAATCTTACGAAGAAAACAGCCTCCTCGGGTACAACATCGGACTTTGCTATAACTTGAATTTCTGCTGCACTATCCTCGCTGGTGTCAATAAAGATGTTTTCTGTAATAGTGGAAGGAACACCGATAAATTCATAGCCGTTTTCGTCCGCATAGGTTTCGGCATAGGAACCTGTAACACCTGTGATAGTTTTTAACGCTGAATATTTAAATGCGTTATCGGCAATGGAATTTGTTTTTTCGGGAATCGTTATTGAGGTCAGCGATTTTTGATTAGCAAAGGCATATTCATCGATCGTTTTAAGCTTTGAATTCAAAGGTATATTAACTGTTGTCAAAGAGAATGTATCATTGAAATCAAACTCTCCGCTATAATGTGCATAACCGCTGTGATCATTATGTGTGGAATTTACAAATGCTTGATAACCGATAGTTTCAATGCTTGCGGGAAGGTTTAGAGTTTTCAGCGAACGGCAGTCCTGAAATGCCCATTTGTCTATAAATTTCAGTTTAGAATTTGCACCAAACTCTATTTCTTCAAGAAAGTAGGAAAATGCAAAAGCCGACTGGTCTATTGTTGTGACAGTATCGGGAATAATAACCTTTTTACAGGCAAGATAACGAAATCCGCCGCTAAGCTCGGTTACCTTATAACCTTTTATTTCACTTGGAATGGTAATTGTTTTACCCGGAAATGCATCGGGAAACACACCAGCTACAGGCCAATAGTTATCAAAACTGATTTTTAATGTTCCGTCATCCTTTATTTCACAAACATAACAACGGAAACTCTCCATTGGATAATATCCTGTAAGCTCTCCTTCATTGTCGACATCTGCTAAAAAACCTTTTTCTTCACTGTAATCTGACTCTGCATTCACAGTCATACTCAGCGAAAAGGGCAGCAGCCCCGAAGGTGCGCCCACTAACATCGCCGCGGCAACCGCTGCTGCCGCAAATTTTTTGAATTTCATAAAATTCTTCTCCTTTACCTTTCAGTTTATTGGGAAATCCTTGAAAATTAAAAAAGTGCGCAGCCGAAGCCACGCACCCGAAAAATGCAAAGCTCCGATTGCTGCGACACAACTCGTTTCCTAACAAAGTATACGAAAAAGAGCATGCACTTTTACCTAAGGTAAAGTGGATACTTTGTTAGAAAATATTCAGTTGTGTCGCACCCACATTATAGCACAATCCCCAATGATTTGTCAATAACTTTTCCAAATTTTCGCTTTTAGTTTTAATCTGTATCTTAAGCAGCACTGTTTTTTACTGCAAAAAAACGTCAACGGGATTTCTATGACAAGCCGGGACCTCTCTTGATTGGTTTTTCGGCGGTCGAAATTTTTTTTGATTATAAAAAATAGAATTTTCTATTGACAATAATAAAAAACAGTGCTATACTCTACATTAGTTAGCTTAATCTAACTTTAAAATACAGCTATAATAACATAAATAATAAGTTTTAACTTAGTTAGGGGAAATCTAATGTCAGAAAACGAAAGAAATTTTTTGGAAATTGTGGATTTAAAGAAGGGCTTCGGTTCTGGAGATACACGGCAGGAGGTGCTTAAGGGCATGAATTTTTCCGTAGCCAAGGGGGAATTTTGCGTGTTGTTAGGTCCCTCGGGCTCGGGAAAATCCACCCTGCTTAACATAATCGGCGGAATTGACGGAGCAGATTCGGGCTACATAAGCATTAACGGTGACAAGCTCAAGGATATGGGAGAGAAAAAGCTGACGCAGTACCGCCGCAAGCACTTGGGCTATGTTTTTCAGATGTATAATCTGATAGCCAACCTGAATGTGAAGGAAAATATCGAGGTAGGTGCGTACCTGTCGGATAATCCCCTCGACATTGACGAGCTTTTGAACACATTGGGGCTTTACGAACACCGATATAAACTGCCCAATCAGCTTTCGGGAGGTCAGCAGCAGCGTGTTTCAATCGGCAGAGCCATTGTGAAAAATCCCGATATCCTCCTTTGTGACGAGCCTACGGGAGCATTGGACTATAACACCTCAAAGGAAATATTAAAACTTATCGAAGATGTGAACAAAAAATACGGAAACACGGTTATAATGGTAACACACAACGAAGCAATAAAGCTTATGGCGGATCACATTATAAAGCTTCGTGACGGTATCGTGCGCCATAATGACATAAATACAGCCAAGCTTTCCGCAGCGGAGCTTGAATGGTAAGGAGCGGGGAAGATGAGCAGTAAAAAAATAAGAAATCCCCTTATAAAGCGCATACCGAGAGAGCTTAGGGGAGATTGGCATAAATATTTGGTGGTAAGTCTGTTTTTAATACTCACTATCGGTTTTGTATCGGGAATGTATGTGGCTAACGGCAGTATGATGCGGGCAGCTGAGGAAGGTGCAGAAAAATATAAGCTGGAGAACGGACACTTTGAACTTTCGGAGCGAGCGGAGGAAAAGCTTATATCTGCCATAGAAACAGGCGAAATGGCCGATGTTAAACAGTATTACACTGATAAAGCGAAAAAGGAGCTGGACGAGAAATTTGACGGTGAGTTTAAGAATGAATTTGACAAGGAGTTTTCGGAAACCTTTGACAAGGAATTTGAGCAAAGCTTTTCGGAAGAATTTGAAAAAATATATACGGAACAGGTAAAAGCCGCTATTTCTGCACAGGTTGAAGATACCGCAATGGCGGAGGAAATGACAAACGCAGCCGTAGAACAAGCTAAACAAAACGGCGAGTATCAAGCCGCTTATGACAATGCCTACAAAGAAAGCTACCCCAAAGCTTTTGAGACAGCCTATGAGGAAGCATACTGCGAGGCTTATGAAAAAGCTTATGATGAGGCATGGAGGGAGATTTTAGAAGAAATAGACGAGGAATACGCCAAAGCCGAAGATAAATACGAATTAAATGATGCGGATTTTAAAGCAGTTTCAGTAAAAGTTTACGAAAACTTCTTTAAAAATGCCGAGGAGGACAATAACAACGATGGCGCAAGTGACGGCACTGTGCGGGTTTTCCAAAACACGGAGGAAATAAACTTAGCTTGCTTTTTGGAGGGAAAAGCCCCCGAAACGGAAAAAGAAATTGCCATAGACCGTATGCACGCCGATAATGCGGGAATTAAAACGGGGGATACTGTTACCATATCGGGCGAAAAGTTCACCGTAACAGGGCTGTTGGCTTATGTCAACTTTTCCACGCTTCACGAAAAAAACACCGACGCTATTTTTGACGCATTAAAGTTTGATGCGGCAATGATGACAAGCGAGGGCTTTGACAGAATAGACGAAAATACCCATTATTCCTATGGCTGGATTTATGACAATAAGCCGTCTGGTGAAAAAGACGAAAAGGCTTTATCGGATAATTTTCTTAAAGCCCTTGTTACGCAAGCGGTATGTGCCGATAACGAAATAAATGATTTTCTGCCCCTATACGCAAATCAAGCAGTTAATTTTGCCGCGGACGATATGGGCGGTGATGAAGCTATGGGCGGTATGCTGTTAAATATTCTGATAATAATTATCGCCTTTATCTTTGCGGTAACCGTCAGCAATACCATTGTAAAGGAATCCTCCGCCATAGGTACTTTGAGAGCATCGGGCTACACTAAGACAGAACTTGTAAGTCATTATATAGCTATGCCTGTAATAGTTACTCTTTTATCAGCAATAGTGGGAAATATTTTGGGTTATACGGTGTTTAAAAATGTGGTGGTTTCCATGTATTACAACAGTTACAGCCTTCCTGATTATGTAACCGTATGGAATCCCGAAGCTTTTGTCAGAACCACTTTAATTCCCATTGTCATAATGATTGCGGTAAATCTTATCGTGATAATAAGAACCATGACACACACGCCGCTGCAATTTCTCCGTCACGATCTGAAGAAAACAAAGAGAAGAAAAGCAATGCGCCTTCCAAGGTGGAAATTTATGAAGCGTTTTCGCATACGTGTGATTTTGCAGAATATTCCCAACTACATTATTCTTTTCGCAGGGGTATTCTTCATTTCGGTAATGCTTTCCATGGCGGTGGGAATGCCGGACACCTTGGGATATTATCAGGACAATGCCCAAAATATGATGTTTGCTAAGTATCAATATATACTCAATTCTTATGAAGATGAGGACGAAAACATAATTACCACCGAAAACAAGGATGCAGAAAGATTCGGTATGTACTCACTGCAATATAAAAGAGGAGAGCGTGAGGAGGAAATTTCGGTTTACGGTATAAGCGGCGGCAGCAGATATGTGAGCAATGAACGACTTTTCTCCTTAAAGGAAAACGAGGTGTTGGTTTCCGCCTCCTACAATGAAAAATACGGCATCAGCGTTGGAGATGAGATTGTACTGGACGAAAAATACGACAACACACAATATACCTTTACGGTAAAGGGAATATACGATAAGTCCCTGTCCGTTGCGGTATTTATGCCCATTGAGTCTTTCAGAACCGCCTTTGAACAGGAAAAGGAGGAATTTACAGGTTATCTTTCGGATACTGAGATTACGGATATAGACAAGGACGATATTGCCGCAGTGATAACCGAGCATGACATAACAAAAATGTGCGATCAGCTGGATCACTCTATGGGCTCGTATATGCAGTATTTCCAGATATTGTGTATTTTGCTTTCCGCAGTTTTAATATATCTGCTTTCAAAGATAATTATAGAGAAAAACGAAACCAGCATATCCATGACTAAAATATTGGGCTATGAAAACAGGGAGGTAGCGGGACTTTACCTGTTATCCACCGCAATAATGCTTATAATTGCCGATTTAATAGGAATTTTTTTGGGCGCGCTTGTTATGACTCAGGCATGGAGAGCGATCATGCTGGATTACAGCGGCTGGTTCGGGTTTATAATGCGGCCTTCAAGCTATGTTAAGGTATTTGCATTTATTCTTATAGGTTACCTGATAGTTGTGGGCTTTGATTTCGGAAGGATAAGAAAGATACCCTTGGATAGGGCACTTAAAAATGTTGAATAATTGATTTTTTCAATTACCTGATAAAATAACGGAAGCTTTGCCATGGACTTCCGTTATTTTTTATTTTCCTTTTCGGCTGTCACGGAACACAAAACACATCTTGTTTTATCAAAGCTTTTATGTTATACTTATAAAAAACAAAAAAATAAAAAAGGAGTAATTACTATGACAAGCTTTACAAAAACACCGCAGGAAGCCTTAGAACTTTTAAAAGAAGGAAATCAGAAGTACATAAACGCCAAGAACACTGTGGGAGATATATCGCAGTTACAGCGTGAAAACACCTCGGACAACGGTCAAGAGCCCTATGCGGTAATAGTAACCTGCTCCGATTCAAGAGTTATCCCCGAAGCGATTTTCTCTGCGGGAATAGGCGATCTGTTCGTTATCCGTGTGGCGGGCAACGTTATGGATAACCACCAGCTGGGCAGCGTTGAATATGCCGTGGAGCATCTGGGCTGTTCTCTTGCGGTGGTATTGGGTCATACCCATTGCGGAGCGGTAGACGCAGCACTTCACCATGAACCCGAGGGTTACATCAAGTTTATCACAGATGAAATAGTAAAAGCAATAGGCGATGAAAAGGACGAATATAAGGCAAGCGTATTAAACGCAAAGAGCAGCAAGAAAACCATAGAGGAAAGCCTTGAAATTCAGAAGGACGAAAAGGAATACGGCTTAAAGGTAGTAACCGCTATGTACGACATAGAAAGCGGCAAGGTTGAGTTTTTGGACGATTAAAGCCGTTTTTGAAAGGATAAAAAATGAGATTTTCACCCATAGAAACGGAAAGGCTTATATTGAGACCCTTGGAAATTTCCGACGCAGAGCATATTTTTAACACTTGGACAAGCGATCCGAGGGTTACAAAATTTATGATTTATTCCACCCATAAAAACGCTGATGAAACAAGGCAGTGGCTTGAATCGGTTGCCACCGATGCGGATAACGAAAAGGTTCTTGACGTGGGCTTTCAGTTAAAGGAAACGGGAAAGCTGATAGGAAGCGGCGGTGCTTACTATCAGTCACAATATGATCGTTGGAGCCTTGGCTACAACCTTGCTTACGATTATTGGCACAAGGGCTATACCACCGAAGCGGCAAGGGCGATCGTGGATTATTTAAGCGCAAAAGGAATAAAGCATTTTATATCCGACCATGCCGTTGACAATCCCAACAGCGGCAAAGTAATGGAAAAAATCGGAATGAAATTCGATCATTTGGGAGTGTATGCCTGCTTTGACGATCGGGTTTTTGATGCTAAGTATTATATTATGGATTTAGATTAAATTTGAATAATTGACAATTTTAAACTAATAAGAGTGAATGAGAATGATCAAGAATAATTGTGAAATAACTTATGTAAAAGGAATAGGCGAAAAAAGGGCTGAGCTGTACAGAAAATTGGGCATAAACTCTCTTGAAGAGCTGATAACCTATTATCCGAGGGACTATATAGATTACAGCGAACCAAGACCCATAAACGAGATAGAAAACGGCGAGACCTGCGTTTTCAGAGGCACTGTCACCAAAAAGCTCAAGCCCTATTTCAGCGGGAAAATAACCATATATCACGCTGTTGTCAGCGATGATACCGACGAAATGCTTCTAACCTTTTTCAATACCCAATTCAGCTTTGATAAACTGGTGGAAAAGCAGAGCTATCTTTTTTACGGAAAGGTCACCTGTGATTTTGCAAAAAAAGAGGCTGCTTCTCCTCTGTTTATTCCCGAAAGCTCAAAAAATGTGATAACGCCCAAATATCCGCTTACAAAGGGACTTTCCAACAACATTGTTTCCCAAAACATAGGAACGGCTCTTGAAAAAGCGGATTTTGAAGAACTGATGCCCGATTATATACGTGAAAAAGAAAATCTGCTGCCGTTAAAGGAAGCAGTCAACAATATCCATTTTCCCAAAAGCCTTGACGCATATTTACAGGCGCAGAAAAGACTTGCCTTTGAAGAACTGCTGGTATTGCAGCTGGGCTTGTCCCTTTTGGGAAAGAAAAAGCGCAAGGCGAACGGAATAAAAATGAAAAAGGTTCTCATAAAGGACTTTTTTGAGGTGCTGCCCTTTGAACCTACCAATGCACAGAAAACGGCGATAAAGGACTGTATCGCCGATATGTGCGGAGAACAGCCCATGAACAGGCTTTTGCAAGGCGATGTGGGCAGCGGCAAAACTCTTGTGGCGGCGGCGGTTATTTATTTTGTAATCAAAAACGGCTATCAGGCTTCCTTAATGGCGCCTACCGAAATATTGGCGAAGCAGCACAAGGATACTTTGTCAAAATTCTTAGAACCTTTGGGAATAACCGTGGAGCTGCTTACAGGCTCAATGACGGAAAAGGAGAAAAGAGAAGCAAAAAAACGTATAGAAAGCGGAGAAGCACAGGTTACAATAGGTACTCACGCTCTTATACAAAAATCGGTGGTTTTCGCCAACCTTGCCCTGTCGGTGACCGACGAACAGCACCGCTTCGGCGTTGAACAACGTTCAAGGCTGCAAGCCAAGGGAGAAAATCCCCACAGCCTTGTAATGTCCGCCACGCCCATACCCAGAACTCTCGCCCTTATGATTTACGCCGATCTGGACATTTCCGTTTTGAACGAAATGCCCAAGGGACGGCTTCCGATAAAGACTTATGGAGTGGACAGCGGTTATCATCAGCGGCTGTATAATTTCATAACAAAATATGTCAGAGAGGGCTATCAGGCGTATATAGTCTGCCCCTTGGTGGAGGAGGGAATTACCGATAAAACTTCGGCGGTGAAATACTTTGAGACACTCCAAAACGGTGCCTTGAAGGGAATTTCCATGGGACTGCTCCACGGCAGAATGAAACAGGCGGATAAAGATAAGGTAATGTCGGATTTCAAGGATAACCGCATAAGTGTTTTGGTGGCAACAACGGTGGTTGAAGTGGGCGTAGACGTGCCTAACGCCGTTGTTATGATAATAGAAAATGCAGAGCAGTTCGGACTCTCACAGCTGCATCAGCTGAGAGGACGTGTGGGACGCGGAAACACACAGTCCCACTGTATTCTTGTCACCGACAGCAAAAACGAGTACACAAGATCCCGCGTGGACACAATGGTTGCTACCTGCGACGGCTTTAAGATAGCCAACAAGGATCTGGAGCTTAGGGGACCGGGCGACTTTTTCGGCTCGGCACAGCACGGACTTCCTTCTCTTAAAATTGCCAATATGACAAGGGATATTGAAATTGTCTATCTTGCGCAGAAATATTCTTCTGAGATATTGGAGGAGGACGAAACACTTTCCCTTGAAAAAAATAATGGCTTAAGACAGCTTGTGTCACAGCTTTTCAAAGGGGGCGAAAAATACGGAATCAACTGAGAGCCTTGAAAATAAGGTCACCGATAATAAAACGGAATATGTTGAAAAAACAGTTGCTGAAGATAAATCGGAACGCTGGCGCTATCCCCGTTTTTTCGGACAAAGCGACGGTGAAAAAGCGTTTATCACAGGAGAGGATGCAAAGCACCTTTCAACCGTTTTGCGAATGAAGTCTGGGGAGCTTGTGGTTCTTTGCGACAATAACGGTACCGACAGCCTGTGCCGTATTTCCTTATGCCAAAGGGATATGGCGGAGCTGGAGGTTATTGAAAGCAGAAAAAACGAAGCTGAACCAACGGTGGAGATCACACTTTTTCAGTGCCTTCCCAAAAGCGATAAAATGGATTTTATAGTGCAGAAGGCGACGGAACTGGGGTCTGTCAGCGTGGTGCCCGTTTTGTCAAAGCGCTGTGTTTCCCGTCCCGATGAAAAAAGTGCTTTAAAGAAAACCGAACGCTGGCAGAAAATAGCAGAAGAGGCAGCAAAGCAAAGCGGACGGGGCAGAATCCCGGAAATTCACCCTTTGACAGATTTTAGAAAAGCAGTGAAAGAATACAGCGGCAAAGGAACGGGGATACTCTTTTATGAGTGCGGCGGTAAAAAAATTTCACAGCTGATTACATCTAATATTGAAAAAATAGGTATTTTTATCGGCAGCGAGGGTGGATTTGAGCCCGAAGAGGCGGCTTTTGCCGAGGAAAACGGAATAGCCTTGGCAACCTTGGGCAAAAGGATTCTGAGGTGCGAGACCGCTCCTGTGGCTGCCCTTGCCGTACTGATGAATTTAACAGGAAATATGTGACATTTTTAGTGAATGTGCTATATTTCTTTTTTCACTTGAAAAATAATCCAAAATGATATATAATAGGTAAAGGTAAAAAAGACTTGATAACAAATTCAAGGAGGACTTTTATATGAATAAGGGTTTAGTTGGTTTTTTGGTAGGCGTATTGGCATTACTTGGCGGCGCATTTGTTGCCGCAATGCTTTTAAAGGATAAGATCGTCAAGAAAAAAGAAGAAGAGGACGAAGATGATTATGAATACATCGACGATGAAGAGTTTATCCATTTCTTCGGCGAAGATGACGATGACGAAATGCCTTCCATAACCGAAGAAGAGATTGAAGAAGCTGAAGAGGAAGAAGATGAGGCAGAGGCAGAGGACGAAGATGAAAATGAGGAACAGCTCTGATTTTTCACAGTTCGGCTGCAATGTCTTTTAATGATGTTTGCCGCGGAGTTTTTCTGCGGTAAGTAAACAGTATTGTATTTTTATTTTTGTGTTCGATTTGCCGTTATAAAGGTATTATCTTTTATAGCGGCATTTTGTAGTTTTACAGGGAGGAATGCTATGAAATACATAAATCCTGTTATAAGGGGATTTTACCCTGACCCCAGCGTATGCAAGGCAGGAGAATGTTTTTATCTTGTTTGCAGCAGCTTTCAGTTTTTTCCCGCCCTTCCTCTGTTCAGAAGTAAAAATATGATCGACTGGGAGCAGATAGGACACTGTATCACCAGAAAAAGTCAGCTTGATCTGACCGACTGCCGTGCCTCGGGCGGGCTTTTTGCACCTACGATCCGTTACAATAACGGAAGATTTTATGTGGTGGTAACCAATACCGACGGAGACGGCAACTTTTATCTTTACACCGACGATATAGAGGGCGAATGGTCGGAGCCTATCAGCGTTGACAGGGGCGGTATTGACCCCTCTCTCCTTTTTGACGGTGATAAGACTTACTTTATGAGCAACGGCGAGGACGATTTCGGCGAAAGCGGCATTTCTCTCTGTGAGATAGAAATAGAAACGGGAAAGGTTATTTCTCCCTGCAAGTGTATCTGCAAGGGCACGGGCGGACGTTTTATAGAGGCTCCTCACCTCTATCACATCGGCGAATACTACTATTTGCTTGTGGCAGAGGGCGGAACGGAATACGGTCACACCGAGTGCCTTTTCAGAAGCTGGGAGCCTTTCGGAGAATATGAAAGCTGCCCCGATAATCCCATTCTCACCAACCGTCATTTAGGCGGATATATGATCCAAGGAGCGGGTCATGCGGATATAGTCTACGACGATAACGGTCAGTGGTGGATGGTGAATCTTGCTTTCAGGCAAATCACCCAATAGCGGCAGTTTCATCACTTGGGCAGAGAGGTATTTTTGGAGCCTGTTTATTGGCAGCGGGACGGTTGGTTTAAGGTAGGCTCGGACGGCACAAGCAGAATCGAGTTTGATGTTGACAAAAGCTTCTGCACCTTCAATACCGCCCCTGCTCCCTATCCCGAAGAAAAATGGAGCATAACCCCCAAAACAGCCTGCTATATCCGCTGTCCAGATTATGATAACTACAAATTCGGCGAAAACGGAGAGATACTGTTAAGGGGAACAGCTCAAAAGCTGAACGGCAGAGGAAACGTCACCTTTATTGGCGACAGGCAGCATGAATTTGAATGCACAGCCGCATTGGAGATTGATGCAAAAACCGTGAAAGGCACAGTAAAATGCGGCTTGACCGCTTACATGGACGAAAACAACCATTATGACCTTATCGTTTCAAAAGCCGATGACAAAACCGTCATAAGCGGAGTTATAAATGTCGGCGGAGTTCCCGTAAAGATGAACGAAATAACAGTGAGCGGAGACAGGGCGGAGCTTTTGATAAAGACAACCGCCCAAAGTTACAAGCTTTACGGTAAAAATAAAGGCGAGTGGCTGCAGCTGGCAGCTATGGAGTCCAAGTATTTAAGCTGCGAGGTCTGCGAAGGCTTTACGGGAGTTGTTATAGGCATATTCTGTGAGGACAGCTCTGACAATGGGGAATTTGTGAGTTTTACAGTTAAATAGTTTTGGCTTAAATTAAGTATAATTATACGGAAAGGAAGGAAAGTTAAATTATGGAAATGAAAGGCTACAAAAACATAAGCTTGTCACGTTTGGGAATGGGCAATATGAGACTTCCCCTGAGAGACGATTTGGAGGGCAAGCCCATTGACCGCCAAAAGGCGCAGGAGATAATCGACTACGCAATGTCCCATGGCATCAACTATTACGATACCGCTTATGTTTACAACAGCGGAGATTCGGAAAAGTTTTTGGGTGAGGCTATGAAAAAATATCCCCGCGATAGCTATTATCTTGCAACAAAATTCAATATCGGAGCAAATCCCGATTATAAGGCGGTTTTTGAGCAGCAGCTTGAACGTCTCGGAACAGATCATTTTGATTTTTACCTTATTCATGCGGTAATGGATCATAATTATAAAAAGTACGAGGAAAGCGGCTGCATCGAGTATTTTAAGGAACTGAAAAAGCAGGGCAAGATACGCTATCTTGGCTTTTCTAACCACTCAAGCCCCGATACCTTAAGGCATTTCCGTGATCTGTACGATTGGGACTTTATTCAGTTACAGCTTAACTATTACGATTGGCAGTACGGTTCGACAAAGGAGGAATACGAGATCTGCACCGAGAAGGGGATTCCCGTTGTGGTAATGGAGCCTGTCCGCGGAGGACGTCTTGCCGATCTCACACCCGAAGCCAACGAGCTTTTAAAGTCAGCCCACCTAGATTGGAGCGTTGCTTCATGGGCATTCAGGTGGGTAAAGAGCCTGCCTAACGTTCAGGTGGTTTTAAGCGGTATGTCAAATATGGAGCAGATAGAGGACAATGTTAAAACCTTTGATGAGGAGGGGGCATTGTCCGAAAATGACAAGGAAACCTTGTTCAAGGCTTGCGATATGTTCAGAAATCAGATGCAGGTGCCTTGTACAAAGTGCCGTTATTGCTGCGACGAATGTCCCGCAAAGATCGACATTCCCTTTATACTGATGAAATACAATAACTACAAGCTTAACGGAGCTTGGGTGATTCAGGACTTGAAAACCACCGATAAGCCCGCTCCCAAGGACTGCGTGGGCTGTAAAAAATGTATGGGGCATTGTCCGCAGAGTATAAATGTGCCCGAGATCATGAAGGAGCTGGCGGATAAGTTAGCATAATCTGAGAAAGGGGTTGCAGGTCAAAGAGGTAAATATGCTTATTATATTATTTGGAGATTATCGGGACATTGTCTTTCACATTTTGCTGTACGCAGTCATTATTGTGGTTACAGTGTGGTTTGTTGTTTCCCTTGTAAAATTCAGAAGGGCTGATAAGGAAAATATTAAGGACTACCAAACACGCAGATTTTTTCTTGTGATTTCCGCTGTGCTGTTTGGTGTGGTAATCTTGCCATTTATAGCTTATCTGATTTTGCTTGCATTGGTAATAGCAAATATGTGAAAATGTATCTTATTTAAAAGGGAGCAAGCTGTTATGTTTGAGTTTATTTCGATACTGCACTCTCTTTTTGTGCTTGTGTTTTATGCTGTATTGATCATGGGTCCGCCTGCCTCCGCTGTTTGGTTTGTTGTGTCTGTTGTCAGATTTATAAAGGCTGACAGGAAAAATATTAAGGATTATAAAAAGCGCAGATTTACCCTTATTATTTCCGCTATTCTTTTTGCAATTGTTGCACTGTCGATTTTTGCTTTTATATTCTTTCTGTCATTGGCAATACCGAAAATGTAAGGAGGCTTTATGAGCGATAAGGCATTTAAAAGAATAGTGACCATGATTATGGTTTTGGGAGTAATAAGCGTTATTGCCATTACCCTTTACACGTTTTATCTTTACACCAACTGCTCAATTATTTCCTATATTGCAAACAGGGGGTAATGGCAATGTCATTCCGTAAAAAAATAACCGTTATCATTGCCCTTATATTGTGCTTTGTGCTTTTTGATCTGTCAATTTACAATATTTTCACCAAAAGATACATCAACAACACAAGCAAGGCTATGCAGGCAAAATCCATAGAGCTTGAAAAATATCTGCCCTTTGATGAAAATTCCGAGCTGGTGAAAATAAATTCCTCCTTAAAATTAGAGGGAGATTTACCCGTGATCGACGGTGCGGCGGCATTATATCCCGTGTTTTCCGCTTTTGTGGATTCTGTTTATCCAAAGGACAGCGTAAGCTTTGAAAACGGCAGCTTTTCAGAGGAAAGCAAGCTCCAATATACCAATACAAGAGGGGCTTATAAGTCTGTGGTTGATGGAACAGCAGATGTGGTTTTTTGCGTCAAACCCTCTGAGGAACAATCCGAGTATGCAAAGGAAAAGGGCGTTGAATTGGAATTTGTTCCTATTGGATATGAGGCATTTGTTTTTATTGTCAATAAAAATAACCCTGTGGATAATCTTACCACAGAGCAGGTACGGGATATTTATTCGGGCAAAATTACAAATTGGTCCGAGGTAGGAGGCAATAACAGAACCATAGACGCTTTGCAGAGAAACGAGGGCAGCGGAAGTCAGACGGCTATGCTTGGCTTTATGGGTGATGTACCGATGAAAAGAAACATCTTAATGTCTCTTACGGGAAGTGCAATAGGCTTTTCCTTCCGATACTATGTTGAGGGAATTGTTGAAAACTCGGATGTAAAAATGCTTTCTCTTGACGGAGCCTATCCCGATAAGGAAAATATTTCCAACGGCAGCTATCCTGTTGTCAGCAGTTTGTATGCCGTTTATGACAAGGCAAACGATAATCCCAATATTCCGATTTTTATTGAATGGATATTGTCGGAGGAGGGGCAGGAGATTGTGGAGAAGAGTGGGTATGTGCCTGTTGGGTAGTGAGGGCGGCACCTATATAATTAAAAATAACGGCTGTGTATTTCTGCTTTATGAATTGGCAGAAATACACAGCCAATTTTGCTATAAAAATTAAAAAACCTCTTGACAAATATATCGAACTGCGATATATCGAGCCAAGATAGTCAAGCAAGTTGGAGAACACGTAATGGAAGAACGAATCAAGCGAATATATATCCCCATGACGGAAACGGGATTCTATATCCTTTTTTGTCTGCAATCGCCCCAGCACGGCTACGGAATAGGTCAGCAGGTGGCAAAGATGACGGGGAATGCTGTTTCTATCAGTCCCGGGACAATGTACGGCACTCTTTCAAAAATGGAAAAGGACGGACTTATTTCTTTTTATACAGAAGAGGATAAGCGAAAGCTGTATAAGATCACCGAGCTTGGCAGAGAGATTTTGAATACGGAGATCAAAAGAATAGAGCGTCTTTATAAAAACAGTAAAGGAGAATATATCAATGACTAAGCTGCATTTTTTTACCATAGCCGATTACGAGGAGGAAGAGGCCTGGCTCCGCAAACAGCACAACAGGGGATTGCGTCTTGTGGGATTTCATTTGCCTTGCTTTTATGTTTTTGAAGAATGCACTCCCAAAGATGTGATCTATCGTATAGATTATCAGAACAGCTTTGAAGGATCAGATTACAGGCAAATGTTCAAGGATTTTGGCTGGGAATATATTCTGAACTCTACGGGATTTATATATTTCCGCAAGCCTGCTGATGAAATAAAGTCCGAAAATGACGGAGAGATCTTTTCTGACAATTTCTCAAAGCTGAATATGCTGATGTGCATTATAAAAACCCGCCTGTTTCCTATATTGATATCCTTTTTTCTTTGCTCTCTTCCGCTTTATATAAGAATGTTCGACATACGCGAAAGAGCGGGAGATCCCTTTTTCACCGTGTTCTCTGTTATTTTTTCTGCAGCATTTGGTTTTTTGTGCGTGTTGATCGTTTATTGCTTTTTTAAGCTGAGAAGGCTCCGGAAAAAGTATGAGGGGAAATAAATATTTTTAGAATTGTATATTCTGCGATATGATCCTATACAGATCAAAATTTACAGGAGGAATTTAAAAATGAGAAATGAAAACAGATTTAGAAAAGTACGCAAAGAGGGCAGTCAAGTTTTTTCAAAAACGATATTTGTTGATCAGGAAACAGGCGTAAATTATCTTTTTGTCCAATCGGGATATTCGGGAGGATTGACACCTTTGTTAGATGCCGACGGGAAGCCTGTTATCACAGGTAAGAGCGGGCAAAAGGAAAGGACAGAATTCTGAAAATGGAAACAGTAATTTATGACGGCGTTACCGATCACGCAATAGAAGTCAGACAGAAAGTATTTGTAGAGGAGCAGGGATTTCACGACGAATTTGATGATATAGATGAGACAGCCGCACATATTATAATGTTTGACGGAGATAAGCCTGTTGCTGTCTGCCGCGTTTTTTGGGATTCGGAGATGAACTCACATATATTGGGCAGGCTGGCTGTTCTCAAAGAATACCGCGGTAAAAAAATAGGTTCTGCTATGGTGAAGGAAGCGGAAAATTATGTTCGGAAAAATGGCGGAAATTGTATAGCTCTGCACGCCCAATGCAGGGTGACCGCTTTCTATCGGAATTTAGGTTACACCGAGTTTGGCGATATTGAAGATGATGAGGGATGTCCTCATATCTGGATGAAAAAAAGTCTTTAAAGATAATAAATTTATAGCTGTCAGTCTGAGTGTGATTATGGAGCTGAAAATCGGATAATGGTCTGACTGTATTTAAAACTGTATCAAAGCGTGATATTGATTTGAATAAGGATACAGCTAAGCTTAATGTCCCCCAAAATTAAGATACTCCTCCAACAGCGTATAAGACACCGCCCCCTTAGGATGAACCAAGTCAACAGCTTTCTCAACAGAAACCCAGCGCGCTTCATCTACCTCACCCGACAGTGTAAGCTCCGCTTTTTTTGCGTGTGCAATAAATCCGATCATCATCATATCTTTTTTGTCAAACCAATATGTGGCGATCAGCTTGTTTTTGTCAAGCTTCAATCCCACTTCCTCCAAAACCTCACGCTGCGCGGTTTCCTCGGCATTCTCCCCAGGCTTTATATAACCCGAAACCAGCACCATATATTTTTCCGACATATAGTTCTGTTTAAGTAAAAGCGCCTCGCCGTATTCGTTAACTACAAGCACGATAACAGCGCTGGAAAACATATCAAACCACGGACGTGCGCAGTTTTCGCAAAAGGGAACGTCCCCTTCGTCTCCGATAGGCTTTAAAACCAGCTTTTCTCCGCATTGGGGACAAAATTTAAATCTCATTAATTCACCTCAATTATTTTGAAATTGCATAAACTTTTTAATAAAAAGCTTTGGAGGCTGGCAAAAATTGCCGACCTCCAACATTTATTTTTAACGGTTCGTTCTTTAATCCACCAAAACAGGCTCAAAGCTTTCCTTCCAAGGAAGTCCCCACTTATTAAGTGCATTCATAAATGGATCGGGATCAAACTCCTCAATATTGAACACTCCTGCGCCCTTCCACTGTCCAGTCATCAGCATCATAGCACCGATCATGGCGGGAACGCCTGTAGTATAGCTTATAGCCTGACTTCCCACTTCCTTGTAGCACTCCTGATGATCGCAGATGTTGTAAACGTAGTATTTAACGTCCTTCCCGTCCTTCTTGCCCTGCATGATACAGCCGATATTGGTCTTGCCCACTGTGCGGGGACCTAAAGATGCAGGATCGGGAAGCACAGCCTTTAAGAACTGCAAAGGGATTATCTGCTTTCCCTCATACTCAATAGGCTCAATAGAGGTCATTCCCACATTTTCAAGGCATTTAAGGTGTGTAAGATAGCTTTGTCCGAAGGTCATAAAGAAACGGATTCTTTTAATGCCCTTTATGTTAAGTCCAAGGCTTTCCAGCTCCTCATGGTGCAGCAGATACATATCCTTTTCGCCAACGCCCTCAAAGTTGTAAACCCTCTTTATCTCCATAGGCTCGGTTTCTACCCACTTGCCGTTTTCCCAGTAGCTGCCCTTTGCGCTTACCTCTCTGATATTGATTTCGGGATTGAAGTTGGTGGCAAAGGGATAGCCATGGTCGCCGCCGTTGCAGTCAAGAATATCAATGTAGTTTATTTCGTCAAAGTAATGCTTTTGTGCATAAGCGCAGAAAACTCCCGTTACGCCGGGGTCAAAGCCGCTGCCCAAAAGGGCTGTGATTCCGGCTTCTTTGAACTTTTCACGGTAAGCCCACTGCCACTTATACTCGAACTTGGCGGTTTCAGGGGGCTCATAGTTGGCGGTGTCCACATAGTTTGTCTTGGTGGCAAGGCACGCCTCCATTATTGTAAGATCCTGATAGGGGAGGGCAAGATTCAGCACCACATCGGGCTTGTAGCTGTTAATAAGGGAAACGAGCTCCTCAACATTGTCAGCATTCACCTGTGCGGTTTCTATTACGGTCTTGCTTTTGCCTGCCGCCTCTATCTCGGCTTTTATTTTATCGCATTTTGACTTGGTGCGGCTTGCTATCATTATTCCTTCAAAAACGCTGTCGTTCTGACAGCACTTGTGAATTGCAACTCCTGCAACTCCGCCGCAGCCGATTATTAAACATTTTCCCATTTTAAAATCCTCCTTTATTGATACCTGTTGTTTTTATAGTTTTTTCTGTGCTTGGCATAGTAAATTTGATTTTTTATAAAAGTCCTGAAATCCCCAAAGAAAAACAGAATAAAGTTCAGTACTGAAATGATAATTGCCGCAACCTCCGACCACCGACCCAGAATAATGTTCAAAACCAGCATTATGATAAAGAACACTGCGTCCACAATGGCAAGCCACTTGATCTTTATAGGAATAAAGAAAAACAGCAGCACTTGAAAGTCGGGGAACATAACCGCAAAGGCAAAAAACATTGCGTAATAAAGATAGGTATTTGACGTCCAGCCTGTGATAAAGCCGCCAATAATGGTGAGTATCACGCCCATAAAGTAGTAAACGTTGAATTTGAACTTTCCCCACTGGCTTTCAAGCCCCGAGCCTATCAGATAGTAAAAATAAAGGCTGAAAATGATCCACACTATGCTTGTTGTATCGGGGATAAGCGCCCAGGTAAGCACTCTCCACCACTGCCCCGCCAGGATCAGCGAGCGGTCAAAGTACATATACCCGCTCAAAGGCACTTCCGGCACAAACAATTCCACCACGAACACACCCGCCATTGCTATAACGATATACAGCATAAGATTGGGTATACCGTAACGTCCGTATTTATAAGATAATCTGTCTAATAGCTTGTTCAAGACTGCTCCTTTCTCTGTCAAACCTTTTTGCTTATGTATCTATATCAGCCCTTGATAGCCAAAAGCAATTCTCTCAGTGTCTTGCAGGCGCAGGATGTGCTTACTCCGCTTGGGTCGTAGGGCGGGGACAGCTCGTTTATATCCGCAGCAACTACGTTTGTAAGTCCTCCCACCGTGATTATGGCGGCAATAAGCTGGTTAAAGCTCACCCCTCCCGCTTCGGGAGTGCCCGTGCCGGGGAAAACCGAGGAATCCAACACGTCCAAGTCTATGGTAAAGTAAACAGGGGCTTTTATCTGCTTGCATATTTCATATAGTTTTGCAAAATCAAACTTGCACATTGTAGTATGCTCAGAAGCAAATTTAAACTCCGCCCTTTCTCCGCTGCGTATTCCGAATTGGAATATTTTTCCGTCACCCACCATATCATGACATCTTCTTAAAACGCAGGCGTGGGACAGCTTTTCGCCCAGATAATCATCTCTCAGATCTGCATGAGCGTCAAAGTGGATAATGTGAAGGTCGGGATATTTTTTAAGGGCGGCTCTCACCGCTCCAAGAGTCACTAAATGCTCTCCGCCTATCATTATTGGCAGTTTTCCGTCCTCTAAAACTCTTGTTTCATAATCTTCTATCATTTCGAGAACCTTTTCGGTATTTCCGAAGGGAAATTCCAGATCTCCGCCGTCAAATATCCTCAGATCCTCCAAATCCCTGTCCTGATAGGGGCTGTATGTTTCTATGCCGTAGCTTTCGTTTCTTATATATTGGCTTGCAAAGCGCGTTCCGGGACGGTAGCTGGTTGTTCCGTCAAAGGGGGCGCCGAAAATGACCTTGTCTGCATTTTTATATTCGCAGTCACAGCCGATAAAGGTGGAAATGTTCCTTTTAAACCCGTTCATCAGACGATACCCTCCACATTCTCCAAAAGCTCCTCAACATAGTTGGGGAGCGCAAAGGCTCCTATATGCAGCTCGGGGTTGTAATACCTTGTCTTTATTCCCAAGCTCTCCCAAGCCTTTCCGTCATAGTCCCTTATGGGGTGCAGCGTTTTTGAGGCAAAGCCGAAAAGCCAGTGTCCCGAGGGATAGGTGGGTATATGAGCCTGATATACCTTGCTTATGGGGAAGCTTTCCACAATGCGCTTATGGGCTCTCTGCATTGCTGTTCTGTCCTCAGGATAAAAGGGGCTTTCGCACTGATTCACCATAATTCCGTCCTTGGTCAGCGCCTTATAGCAGTTGCCGTAAAACTCCTTGGTGAACAGTCCCTCTCCGGGTCCGAAGGGGTCGGTGCTGTCAACAATAATAAGGTCGTATTGGTTTTCACATCGGCGGACAAACTTCAAGCCGTCCTGAAAATGCAGATTGACCCTGTCGTCGTCAAAGCCGCAGGCAGTCTGGGGAAGATATTTTTTGCAGACCTCTACGACCCGTTCGTCTATTTCCGCCACATCGACCGATTCAATGTTTTTATAGCGCACCAGCTCTCTTACTGCTCCGCCGTCTCCCGCTCCTATAACAAGAACTTTTTTTATCTGGGGGTTTACCGCCATGGGAACATGGACTATCATTTCATGGTAAATAAACTCGTCCCTTTCGGTAAGCATCATATAGCCGTCAAGGGTAAGGAACCGTCCGAACTCCTCCGACTGAAACACATCTATTCTCTGAAACTCGCTTTGCTCCGAGTAAAGCTGCTGTTCAACCTTAATTGACAGCTTTACATTTGGAGTGTGAAATTCGCTGAACCAAAGATCCATTTTTTCGCCTTTCGTTTTCCGCTTATTTTTTTACCCCATACTTGCAGTAAAAATCAAAAATATCCTCGTCGCTCCGCACAAGCTCGGCATAGTGCAGCTTTTTATCCTCTGCGCTGTAAAAACCGATAGTCTTTTCGCCTGTGCAGATGCTCGATTCGATTTTTATGTCCTTTTCGGTAAATCCGTCGGGAATGGGTACCGTTTTTCTTTTTTTCATAACATTTGCTCTCTTTTATTTTGGAAATCAGATTACAGCAACTCCGCCGCAAAAGCTGATTTTCTTAAATTCCATATCGGGGAAGGACTTTTTCAAATCCTCGGCGACAATGTAGAACTCCTCGTCGTCCCACTCGTCTCCCGACTGCTCCATACACAGCTCCATATCCTTTTTAGTTTCAAAGGCAATATCGCCGATCAGAATTTTGCCGTTTGCGTTCAGACGGGTTTTGAGAAGCTTTATAAATCCTATCTTTTCCTCATCTGTAAGGTGGTGAATTGCGTAGGTGGTGACGATGAAGTCGAATTTTTGTTCGTCAAGCTCCTTGGGAAGCCCTTTTGTAAAGTCAAATTGATAAAGCCTTGCATTTGGCATCTTTTCCTTGGCTGCATTCACCATTTCCGCAGAAAAATCTATTCCGTAAATCTCAACGCCCTCGTCGTACAGCCTTTTTGACAGGATTCCCGTTCCAAAGCCTATATCGAGAACGGTTTTTCCGTCTCCCGATTTTATTTCACCGTATACTGTGTTTAAAACGTCCTTGTAGCCTGCAAAGGGATATTCGTTTGATTCCTCCGAAAGCTGCACTGTTTTATCGTAATCCTTTGACCAAAGGTCAAATCCAAGGTTATCTAACATATTGCATTACCTCCTTGACACGCTGTTTTGAATTCGGTCAAATATATATTCAACTAACGGTTGGATTATTGTCAGATATTCATTATGTCTAGTACCCGTTTTAACGGGATCAAACAGCACCCGTTCTGTTATATCCAGTATATCTTCAAACCCCGCTGTTGTATTTCGCAGTTCATTAAGAACCGTCTTTTTTTCAAAGGACGAAAACCGATTTAAAGTCATCAAAAAGTATGCGCCCTCAATAATAACAAAATATCTTGCATATTTTCGTGCCGCAAAAAATGTATTTTCGGGAATATCGCCCGTATTAGCGGGTTGTCTGCCGTTTAAGGCATCGGAAAAACACTGTCTTGCGAAAGCCAAACGTCCCTTGGCGGTATCTGCATCAGGCAGTATTCTGTCACAGCCGCTTTCTTCCAAGCTTTTTACAATATCTTCTCCGCTGTATACCTTGGAATTGTATCTTAGGATAAATCTTGCAAAGATGTCCTCTTTCAGTTCGTCTATGGAATGCACATTGATATGAACACCGTTCACAACATCGTATTTGCCTTGGAGTGCATTCTCAAGCCCTGCAATATATTCCCTGTCCCTGCTGTCAACATTTTTTGAGACAACAAGGTAATAATCCATATCGGAAACATAAGGCACTGCATCGTTTAAAGCTATGCTCCCATGCAAATAGGCGGTGCAAAAGCTGTCCTTAAAATATCTTTTACATTCTTTTGTGGCTTCTTCCACTACGGGAACAAATTCAACTTGCATTTTCACCTCAGCACATTCAACCGGTCTATCCTCATATCCTCCGCACCTGTCATAAAGCAGCCTTTTTCCTTAGCGTACTTTATATATCGGATAACGTCCTCGGTTATTTCTTCACCGGGCGCCAATATCGGTATTCCGGGGGGATAGCACATCACAAACTCGCTGCATATCCTGCCCTTGCTTTCCTCTAAGCCGAGAGATTCCTTATCGGCATAAAAAGCTTCCTGCGGTGAGATAACAACGTGAGGAGGTATATATTCGGAAATAAGCATACCGCTTTTGTCTTTTTTGTAGCGGCGGCGTATCTCCGACATTGCTCCTACAAGCCTTTCTATATCACGCTCTCTGTCGCCTACGCTGATGTAAGCCAAAATATTGCCCATATCGCCGAACTCTATTTGAATATCATAATCGTCTCTTAAAATGTCATAGACCTCAATGCCAGCCAAGCCCGTATCCAAAGTGTTTACCGACAATTTTGTATTGTCAAAGTCAAAAACGCTGTCACCGTTTATAAGCTCTCTGCCGTAAGCGTAAAAGTCGCCTATCTGATTGATCTCATCTCTTGCGTATTGGGCTAAGTTTGTTACCTTTTTGAAGATCTCCTTACCGTGAACGGCAAGATTTTTTCTGCTTATATCAAGGCTGGACATAAAAAGGTAAGAGCCGCTGGTGGTCTGGGTAAGGTTGATTATCTGCCTTACTCTGCCGCTGCTTATATTTTCACCTGTCAGCAAAAAGCTGCTTTGGGTAAGGCTTCCGCCGCTTTTGTGCATACTCACAGCCGCCATATCCGCACCTGCCGCCATTGCGCTCAAAGGCATATTTTCACCGAAATAAAAGTGTGTGCCATGAGCCTCGTCTGCCAGCATCATCATTCTGTTTTTATGGGCAAGCTCGGTAATAGTCTTTATATCGCTGCAAATACCGTAATAGGTGGGATTGTTTACCAAAATCGCCTTTGCGTCGGGATTTTCCTTTATCGCCTTTTCAACGTCGGCAACGCTCATACCGAGAGCAATGCCCAATCTTTTATCCACAGCAGGGTTGACGTAAACGGGCACAGCACCGCAGAGCACCATTGCGTTTATTACCGAGCGGTGTACGTTGCGGGGCAGGATTATCTTATCTCCTCTTTTTGCGGCAGTGAACACCATAGCCTGAACCGCCGAGGTAGTTCCCCCCACCATAAAAAAGGCATAGCCCGCTCCGAAAGCCTCCGCAGCCAGCTCCTCCGCCTCCTTTATGACGGAAACGGGGTGGCAGAGGTTGTCTAAGGGACGCATGGAGTTAACGTCATAGCTCATACATTTTTGACCCAAAAAGCGGGTAAGCTCCGGATTCCCCTTGCCCCTCTTGTGACCGGGCACGTCAAATGGAACTACTCTGTTCAGTTCAAATTCTTCAAGGGCTTCCTGAATTGGCGCTCTGTTCTGATCAAGCATAGTGTTTTCCTTTTTTGAAAGAAGTTTATGAAAATTTCTCTTTTGTATTGCTTCACCAACTAAATCCTGAAAAGTTAGAACTTGTTCCAATAGGAGTGGTGTGCGGATTTTCGAGCGAAATTTTTTGTGCTCAAGGAAGAAAAACGCAGGAATACTTAATGTATTTCAAGTTTTTCTGACGCAGAGCACGGAAAATTTCGCCGGAAAGACGTGCGCCACTCCTATTGGGACACGTTCTTAGTTGGCGGAGCAATAGTATCAATCATATACATTGCTGCCGCTGAAAATCTCTATCATCTCACGGCGCAGACTGTCGGTTATATCAAGCCTTGTCTTGGGCGGAAGCTCGTACACATCTTGGTTAAAGAGATAGTTTTGCAGGTCAATTTCCTTTATCAGCATTTTTGTATGGAAAAGATTTGCCTGATATACATTTATATCCACCGCGTCATATTTTTTCAGTATGCCGTCGTCGATAAAGTTCTGTATCGAAGTAATTTTATGGTCGGTAAACAGCTTTTTTCCAGCAATATTGCGTGTAAATCCCCTTATGCGGTAATCCATTGTGATAATATCGCTGTCAAAGCTGCCGATAAGGTAGTCGAGGGTGGAAAGGGGAGTGATCTCTCCGCAGGTGGCAACGTCAATATCAACTCTGAATGTTGCGATACAGTTCTCAGGGTGATATTCGGGATAGGTGTGAACGGTAACATGGCTTTTGTCAAGGTGTGCTACCACCGTTTCCGTTTCTCCCGACATTTTGCCTATCTTGGAGCTTTCGGCGATAAGGCAGGTGACAGAGGCGCCCTGCGGGTCGTAATCCTGTCTTGACACATTCAGAACGCGGGCTCCTATCATCTCGGTCAGCGTCATCAGTATGGAGGTAAGGCGCTCGCTGTTGTACTGCTCGTCTATGTAGGCGATATAGTCACGCTGTTCACGCTCGGTTTTTGCATAGCATACATCGTAAATGTTAAAGCTGAGGGATTTTGTCAGATTGTTAAAGCCGTAAAGCTTGAGGGAGTTTTCCATATTCGTTAGTTTTAAAGCAAAATGCTTTTTTCCTCTCTTAATAGTGGGGGAGCAAAAATAAAAGACGCTCAAAATCAAGGCTTTGAGCGTCATAATAAATATCATTATACGGAAATACCGTCTTTCAGAGTCTATACAGCAAGAAATAAACCGTTACTTTTACTACTCTTATTGATATTAAGCACCCGTTAAGCAGGGTAGGCTCAAAGCGAATATTCTCAATTCCTCAAAGGAATTTAGGATACGAAAGCGCAGTACATCTGCACTTAATCAATAAAAGGCAACATTATAAAATAATAAAATATAATGTTGTCGCCGGCATTTGACCCAGCTGTCCGATGCTGTATATTTCTTGGAAAGCAAAAAATGCTTCACTCTGACGGTCATTACTGTTTATTATACACTATTATGGCGGAAAATGCAATAAATTTCACGAAATTTTTTTAAAAAGTATAATTTTTTATATTGTTACCTGATAAATCGTCTTATTTGGGGAAGTGATTGACAAAAATGATTTGTTTGTGTTAGAATGTGTACGTATTCTTGTACTTATCATCTTTTTGGGTCGCAGCCAACAAATATATTAAATCCTCCTTTAGTCACCATATAAGATTATGGAGGTTTCTGTTACGAAAAAAGCGAAAAACAAACAAGCAAACTATTATTCGGAGGCAAAGCATGAAAAATTATATTGTGGAAAGCTACGAAAACTACCGTGAGGAAGACAGATTATCCACAAATAATGCCCGAAAAATCGAATTTCTGACCACGGTAAGAATTCTGGACGATTTGATAGCCGAAAAGAAAACCATTCTCGATTGCGCGGCGGGAACAGGGATTTACTCTTTTCATTTCGCGGATAAAGGACATACTGTTACTGCAACAGATATTACGCCAAGGCATATAAAAGTGATTCAAAGCATCCTGAAAAATAAGCCATATCAAATGGAAACGGCGGTTCTTGACGCAGCCGATATGAGGATATTTGAAGACGAAAGCTTTGATGTTGTATTAAACATGGGTCCGTTTTATCATTTGCCTGCTGTTTCCGACAGAGAAAAATGCCTGAAAGAGTCCTTGCGGGTATTGAAAAATGGCGGGCTTCTCATTACCGCTTACATTCCGCGATATTATGTTTTCCAGTATGTAGCCTTGAGGAACAAGGATTTTTTAGATGCGGAGCTTGCAGGACAGATTATTCAAACAGGTGAACTTCATCATGACGATAAAAAATGCTTTTGGACGGACGCGTATTTTTCAACCTGTGAAGAAATGGAGCAGTTATATCAGCAATATGGTATCACCGTGATTGACCACTTCGCGCAGGATGGAGCCGCGGCGCATTTTTCGGAACAGATTGACAAGTGGAGTGAAGAGGAGTTTCAGCTCTGGTGTGATTACCACTATAGTATTTGTCGGGAGAGATCAATACTTGGAGCAAGTAATCATGTCGTCATCATCGGTAAAAAATAATTTTCGATAGTAAAAATAAAACGCACCCAAGCATTTTTGAGTGCGTTTTATTACATTATTGTTATATTTCAGTATTGACAGAAAACCCTTATCGGCAGCAATCCCTTTTAAGCTCAAAGGACTGACAGTCGGTGCAGGGAATAACGGTAGGATCGTTTTCGTGAGTGCCTACCTTTATGCGGTCAAGGCTGCAGTAATTATCGCAGCAGCAGTGATGCTTGCAGTTGTTTATGGTACATTCGATAGATCTGTTTGCAAATTCGGTTCCCATGGTATTTTCTCCTTATTCAAAAGCTTTGACGGCAGTTCCGTCAATAATAGTGTACGCTTTTTTTAGAAGGGTATGAATGGAATTTTTTTCTTACTCTTTCACCTTTTTAGGCAGAGCATACTTTTGCGTAAACATGGAGAAATTTTCCAAAAAGAAAGCGTCCTCGGTCTTTTTCAGCTCGTTGATATACTCATGCGCTTCAAGACCGTCCTCTTGTATCTGAATGATACATACCGCAATATTGGAGCAGTGGTCGGCAATTCTTTCAAAGTTGGTCAAAAGATCCTGCAAAACAAAGCCTGTCTCCGCAGAGCATTTTCCCTTGCGCAAACGCTTGATGTGGTGCTTTTTCAGCTCGTTGCGGAGGTTGTCTATAACCTCCTCCAAGGGCTCAACCGTTTTTGCTTTGTCTATATCTCCCGTTTCAAAGGCGCTGAACGCCAAATCCACGATCTCGGTAATAGCCGAAATGTAAATTCTTAATTCCTCATTGGCCTTGTCGGAAAATACAAGATTTTTCTTGTTTATTTCCTGTGCAGCCTCCAAGGTGTTTACCGCATGGTCGGAGATACGCTCTATATCGCCGATACAGTGGAGCAAGAGGGAAATTTCCTTGCTTTCCTTGTCGGTTATGTCGGCGGAGTTCAGCTTTATAAGATAGGAGCCGATCTTGTCCTCATATTCGTCTACACGGTTTTCGTTGAGGATAATTTCTTCGCCCTCATGCTCGTTGTACTCCGAAAGCATCTTTATTGCGTCGCTTAAAGTGGATTGAGTAAGAGCCGCCATTTTTACAGACAGATTGCGGCACTGATCTATAGCAAATGAGGGGCTGGACAGAAAACGTTCGTCCAGAACCGCATAATCCTCGTTGTTGGTTTTGCCGTCGCGGATAGTGAGCTTTGCCAGCTTTTCCAGCACTGAGGAAATGGGCAGCATAATGATACAGGTAGCGGTGTTGAACAGGGTATGTATTATGGCTATCCAAACCGAGGTTATAGGCAGGCTTGTAAAGGCAAAATCAAAAATTGCGTCCAGAATATAGTACAGCGATAAAAACAGCACTGTGCCTATCACATTAAAATACAAATGAATAAAAGCGGTTCTCTTTGCGTTTTTGGAGGTTCCCGCACTTGAAATGAGCGCGGTGGCGCAAGCGCCTATGTTTTGCCCCATTATAATGGGGATTGCGCTGCCAAAGGTGAGAGAGCCTGTTGTGGATAATGCCTGCAGAATACCCACAGAGGCAGAGGAGCTTTGCATGACCGCCGTTATCAGCGCACCGCAGACTACGCCCAAAACAGGGTTTGAGAACATGGTAAGCGCCTGCGAAAACTCGGGATTGTCCGCCAAAGGCGCAATCGCGTTTTTCATGGTACTCATACTAAGCATAAGCAGGGCAAAGCCTATAAGAATGGAAGCTATATCCTGCCGTCTGCCTTTTTTGCCGAAGTTGATGATTATTACGGCAATAAGCGCCAAAACGGGAGAAAAGGCTTCGGGATTCAGCAGCTGTATAAAGCCGTTGGCGTCGCCGATACCCGTAAGCGACAGTATCCACGCGGTAACAGTAGTGCCTATATTTGCACCCATAATAACTCCGGTGGCTTGTGTAAGCTGCATGATGCCCGAGTTGACAAAGCCAACCGCCATAACCGTTGTGGCGGAGGAGCATTGCAGCACCGCCGTTACGATAAGTCCCAGCAATACGCCCTTAACCTTATTGTTTGTAAGCCGTTCAAGAATATTCTCCAACTTACCGCCCGACAGCTTCTCAAGTCCCGAACCCATTATCTTCATTCCGTAAAGGAACATGGCAAGTCCGCCTATAAAGGACAATGCCCCCAAAACTATTTCCATAAATAACCTTTCCTTTTCCAAAAACGGTCTGTCTTCTGTTTTTTTCGCAAGGTCTAAACTATTCAATTTTTCATACTTACACAAAGTAATTATATCAGATATTTTTGATGTTGACAATAGGCTTTACGGAAATTATTAGGGTAGTAGAATTTTAATTAACATTTTTATTTTTTTTGGGCATATTTACAAATTATGATTTTTTCAAGAAAGTTGGTGTTGATTTTATGGTTCTCTCAAGGAAAGCCGGCGGTAATTTACTGATTTAAAAAGAATTTCAAAACCGTAAAAATTTTTAAAATTTCTTGATAAATTGGGAAATTTTAAAAATCTTTACTATCCGACCGAGTTCGGAGTTTTTGCTTGAAAAGATGGGCAAAAACTTCAAACTCAGTCGATTTTTGAAATTCGTGCTATCAAGACAGTTGTGTGAATAGAAATCAGCTCTTAGAAATAATGTGCTGTTTTTTGCGGCTCCCTTTAATATACAGGTTTTATCCTACATCTCCGCTGTTGATCAAATCATAATACTTGCCCTTTTTCTCCATAAGCTCATTATGATTTCCGCATTCCGCAATGCCCTTGTCGCTGATAAACATTATCTTATCACAATTTCTTATGGTAGAAAGGCGGTGAGCGATGATAAAGCTGGTTCTGCCCTTTAACAAATGGTCGATACCTCTTTGCAGATAGCGTTCGGTTTTTGCGTCAATAGATGAGGTGGCTTCGTCTAAAACAAGTATCTTGGGATCTGCCAGAATAGTTCTTGCAAAGGAGATAAGCTGTTTCTGTCCCTGTGACAGTCCCGAGCCTCTCTCGTTGACCTTTGTGTAATAGCCGTCGGGGAGCGCGCTGATAAATTCGTCCACTCCCACCACCTTTGCGGCTTCCTCCGCTTCCTTGTCGGTGGCGTCAAGTCTGCCGTACTTTATGTTGTCCATAATGGTTCCGCTGAAAATAAAGCTGTCCTGAAGCATTATTCCCATTTGGCTTCTTAAAGAGTGAAGAGTTACAGTGGAAATATCCACACCGTCTATATCCACCTCGCCTCCGCTTAAATTGTAAAAACGGCTGATAAGGTTCACTATTGTGGTCTTGCCCGCTCCCGTAGGACCTACAAGGGCAATGCTCTCTCCCGCCTTTGCCTTAAAGCTGAGCTTTTCCAGAACGTTGGGACCCGTTTCATAGGCGAAGGTAACGTTGTTAAACTCCACATCGCCCTTTATTGCAGGCATTTCCTTGGCGCCCTCAATGTTGTCTACCGCAACGGGTTCGTCCATTGTTTCAAAAATACGCTCCAGATAAGCAACCGCGTTGATAAAGGTATTCATCAGGTTGGAAAGGTTCAGAAGCGGCTGCCAGAAGCGTGAAGCATAGCTGCACATAGCCACAATATTACCCAAGGAAACCGTTCCCGTACCGAACACCAGCAGTCCCGTTATATAAATCGCACCTCTTACAATAACGGCGATATTATCCACCGCGGGAGCTACCGAGTTGCTGAAGGTTACCGCTCTCATCCAGCTTTTGCGGTAATTGTTCTGCAAGCGGTCATAAATCTCCGAGTTTTCCTCCTCGCGGGTGAAAAGCTGCGTTACCTTTGTTCCCACAATGCTTTCATGGGTGTAGGCGTTAAGATTGCTGCTTTTGTTGCTGACCTGCTGCCATGCCCGTCTTTGCTTGTTCTTGATAATGAGCATGACAAGAGCGAATATTGGCAGTCCGCACATAATGACAAGGGCAAGCCGCCATGAAACAAAGAACATAAAGATTGAAATAAAGATCAGGTTGAATATTTCAAGTATAAAGTTGATAAGTCCGTTGGTCATAAGGTCGGAAACGCTGTTGATGTAATTTATGATACGGACGAGGATTTTTCCGTGGGGACGGCTGTCGTAATACTCAAAGGAAAGCCTTTGAAGATGCTCATACAGATCCTTTCTTATATCGTAAACGATATTCTGTCCCACCTTGGTCATTATCTTAGACCTTCTGACGGAAAGGAGGACACTGAGTACGATAGAAAGCAGCAGCAAACCGCCCAAGATCAGTATTTCCTTTATACTGCCCTTTGGAATTGTCACGTCAAGGGCATACTGTGTTATAAGGGGAGCGAAAAGCCCCACTACAGCCGCCGCGGCGCTCAAAAACAGCGAAAGGAAAATTTTCCCCCTATAGCGCTTGCAGTAAACCAAGGCTCTTTTTAAATGCCGTATGTCAAAGGGGGATTCAAGAGTTTCGTCTACGTCAAATTTATTTCTTGCCATTTCCGTTCACCTCCTTAACAGCATTGCAGCTCGTACACCTCGCGGTAGTAGCCCTCGCGGGAGATAAGCTCCTCGTGAGTTCCTATATCCGCTATTGTGCCGTTTTTCAGTATAACTATCTTGTCCGCCTTTTTGGTGGAGGATATTCTCTGAGCAATTATAATTTTCGTGCAGGGGAAATCCAGATTTTCAAGACTGTGCTGTATATGCTTTTCCGTTTCCATATCCACCGCCGAGGTGGTGTCGTCAAGGATCAGGATAGAGGGCTTTACTGCCAATGCTCTTGCCAAGGCGATACGCTGTTTTTGTCCGCCCGAGAGACCCACGCCTCTCTCTCCGACTATGGTTTCGTAGCCTTCTGAAAGCTTTCTGATAAAGCCGTCGGCATCGGCGTATTCGGCGCACTTTACTACCTCTTCCTCGGACATTTCCGTGTTGCCGAAAGCAATATTGCCGTCAATGGTATCCGAGTACAGCAAAACGTCCTGAGTTGCTACGCCTATTCCGCCTCTCAGCTGTTTCAGCTTTAACATTCGCACGTCCTCGCCGTCTACCAGCACCTGTCCCTTATCCACATCGTAAATTCGGGGGATAAGCTCGGTAAGGGTGGTTTTTCCCGAGCCTGTTTCGCCCATTATGGCTACCGTTTCTCCTGCCTTTATTTCAAGGTTTATGTCGTGGAGAATGTTTGTTTTGCCGAAATTGAAGGATACGTTTTTGAAGCTTATGTCGCCCTTTATTCTTCCCTCTAAGTCCACTGCGTCCTCTCGGTCGGCGATCTTGGACTTTCCGTAATATATCTCAATAATTTTATTGGCGGAAGCAGTGAAGCGCTGGAAATCGTTGATAATGGTTCCTATATTTCTCATAGGGTTAGCCAATGTCCAGATAAGTCCCGCAAAGGCAGTGAATTCGCCTGCGGTAATACGTCCGTTGATGACAAAAATACCGCATACCACCAGCTGAACCACTAACAGCGCTTGGGCGGTGATTTCGATTACGGGATAAAAGTCCAGCCATGTAAGGGCGGCTTTTTTATTGGCGTCGGAATAAGCCTTGCTCTTTTTGTCAAACTGCTCTATTTCATAATCCTCGCGGGCAAAGGCTTTTACCACGCGGTTTCCCGATATATTTTCCTCTGCGGCGGTGTTAAGCTCCGAAAGACGCTCACGGAGAGAGACATACAGCGGTTTTACCTTTCTTTTCAGAAAAAATGTAACCATAAAGATAACAGGTGTTAGAGCCAGCAGGGAAATTGCCACAATAGGGTCAAGGGAGAAAAAGTAAATTACCGAGGCAGTGAAAAGCACCACGCTTTCCAGAACCGCCTTTATTATCCACGAAAGGCTGTGGCGGACCCAGTCTATATCGCCGCTCATACGGGTCATAATGTCGCCCGTGCGGTAAAGATCGTAAAAGGAGGCGTCCTGTAAGTTAATGTTTTCAAACAGCTTTTTGCGCACACGGTAAATAGTGCCTTGAGAGGACACCTCATACAGCATTGCGGCGCTGTATTGAATTACCGTTCTCAGCAGTGTAAAGCCTATCATAGCCGCCACCATCCATATCAGCAGGTCACGGTGCTGCTCTATCATTTCAAGGGCATTGTCGGCAGTAATAAAGGTGTCCACAATGCGCTGACTCATCATAGGGGTGATTATGTACATGGACTGACAGCATACAGAAAGACACATTGCCATAACATAGCGTCCCCGATAGCCTTTCATATTGTTCCACAGCCATCGAAAAAGAAACATAGGTAACTCCTTTCATCGTTCTTTTGTTGTTCCCGCAATCGTTTTCCGCTTTTTGACATTTGCACAAATGCTTTTTTATGTAATCGATTAAACGCGCTGATATTCACAGCCGTTTAAAAATGCAGATAAGGTATATTATATCAGATAAATCAAAAATCGGAAGTGTCAAATTGCAACAATTTTGAAAGAATTTACGGATTTTTTTGTATATCTTTTAACACGCTTGAAATTGACTATGTTTTTTGGTTGTGATAAAATACCCTATAAATATAAATCTTAAAATCAACAGGGTGAGTTTTTATGGAAAAAAGAGTAAAGAAAATTTTAGCCGCCAGCTATGTTGGATATATAACACAAGCCATTGTAAATAACCTTGCGCCCCTTTTATTCCTGATATTTGCAAAGGAATTTGAGGTAAGCTTAGAAAAAATAACCCTTTTGATAACAATGAACTTCGGCGTTCAGTTGACTGTTGACCTTGCCGCATCAAAGCTTGTAAACAAAATCGGCTACAAGCAGATGATAGTCTCCGCTCATATCTTTGCGGCACTCGGACTCGCGGGAATGGGACTGTTGACCCTGCTTCCCATGCCTTATACATGGCTTCTTGTATCCTCGGTTATCTATGCCGTTGGGGGCGGTCTTATCGAGGTCATGATAAGTCCCATAGTGGAAGCCTGTCCCACTGACAGCAAATCGGGGGCTATGAGTCTTCTCCACTCTTTTTACTGCTGGGGACAGGTTTTTACGGTGGTTATGTCCACAGTTTTCCTTTCGGTTTTCGGAGAAGGGAACTGGCGGATATTGGCAATAATATGGGCATTGATTCCCCTCGCAAATGCCTTCTTTTTCAGCACTTTGAAGCTGTATCAGTTACAGCCCACAGGCAGCGAAATAAAGCTGCGCGCTCTTTTTAAAATCAAGCTGTTTTGGCTGTTCGCCGCAATGATGGTCTGTGCGGGCGCTTCGGAGCTGGCTATGAGCCAATGGGCGTCGGCTTACGCTCAAAAGGCGCTGGGGGTAAGTCTTGAAACGGGAAATCTGGCGGGTCCCTGTCTATTCGCCTTGCTTATGGGAACAGCCCGTGCTGTTTACGCCAAGCTCAGCGATAAGATAAATCTTCTTTCCGCAATGATATTTTGCTGCATTATGTGTATTGCGGGATATTTGTTGGCGGGACTTTCTCCCTTACCCGCTTTGGGCTTTGCGGGCTGCGGTCTGGTAGGCCTTTCGGTGGGAATAATGTGGCCGGGAATTTTCAGTCTTGCAGGCGAAAAATGCCCCCAAGGCGGTACTGCAATGTTTGCCATGCTGGCGTTGGCAGGAGATTTGGGCTGTACGGGAGGTCCCACCGCTGCGGGCTTTATTTCGGGAGCCAACGGCGGGGATTTGAAATCGGGGCTGCTTTTTGCGGTTGTATTTCCCCTTGCGCTTGGCATAGCGAGCCTGTGTTTTAGGATTTCAGGCAAAAAATCTTCCAACCTCAAACATTGACAAAGGCAAAAATGCCTGATATAATTAAGATATATTGACAAAAAGCTGATCAACAATCTTGGAGGGCTTATGAAAAGACAGGACTACATATCATGGGAGGCTTATTTTATGGGAGTTGCCCTTTTAGCCGCCCAGCGCAGTAAGGATAATTCCACGCAGGTAGGTGCATGTATTGTCAACCGTGACAGAAAGATTCTTTCGGTAGGCTATAACGGAATGCCTATCGGATGCAGCGATGACGATATGCCTTGGGACAGAGAGGGCGAAATGCTTGAAACCAAATACGCCTATGTCTGCCATGCGGAGCTTAACGCTATTCTGAACAATGACGGCGGGTCGCTTAAGGGTACTACCGTTTATACTACCCTTTTCCCATGCAACGAGTGCGCAAAGGCTATTATACAGAGCGGTATCAAGGAGGTCGTTTATCTTGACGATAAGTACAGCGAGATGAACTCTACCGTTGCAGCTAAAAAGATGTTTGATATGGCTGGGGTCAAGTATAGGAAGTATGAGATGACGGGTAGAGAGGTTGGTTTTAAGCTGTAAAAATCGGCATATTTTGTGAACATAAAATTAGGGGCTGTAAAAAACAGTCCCTTAATTTATAATATAAAGTTTCTTTTCAGAATATCATTTTAGGCAAAAGCCCAATATCATCAAGCTTATACCAATCCAAGCTCTTAGTATCTATTTTTTGCTTACTAAACGATCTCAGCCTTTCATAATACTTCTTCTGATATTTGTCACCCGATATCCCCAATACGCTCAATATGCTCCGAAGCTTATCACGCTTTTTCTGAAGTTCGTCAGCTGCTATCCCAAACACACCGTCACCTAACTCAACGACCTTATAGTTTGGGTTATAATTTTCAATGTCAAGGTATGAAAAAACACTTTTTTCAATATCTATCACCAATATAGGACATTTTACCGTGTTTGTGGCTTTATTGTAAATGTGTGGCTGCAAAAAGATCAGGTTTCCCTTATTGTTGACGGAAAAATTATTGCTGAAATTCATTCCTCCGGCGACATTTAAAAACAGCTTGGGATCATCTTTGTTTTTTAAAATTGCCAAAAAGCCTATATAATTGCACATTGTTGCTTCAATAATGGAGTATATGCAGCACAAGGTATCACTTTGGGGGATCTCGAAAAACTCATCATAGACCCAAGGCTCGGAATCATGGATATCCCAATGTGGGAGTGAAGAAAAATCAAATTTCCAATCGGTTGTTTTCAAACTGTCACCCTGTCCTTCCGAAATATCAGCAATTCTCAGCCAATCCCCTAAGATCCTCTTTACTGAAATAATACTTCTTACCGCAGAACTGACAGCAGATCTCGGTGTTTTCCTCCGACTCCTCTGCAAGCTGTACAAGCTCCTTTTTACCCAGGCTTATCAGCATTCTTTCGGTGCGTTCGCGGCTGCATCTGCATTTATATCCGCACTCCCAGCTGTCTAAAATCTCACCCTGCAAGCCCTCCAAGCCCATAAGTGCGATCTCCTCGGCGGTCTTGCCCTCGGAAAGCAGATTTGTAACGCTCTGCATATTCTTGATATTCTTCTCTATAAAGTCAATAGCAGCCTCATTTACGGGAGGTACAAGCTGGATTATATATCCTCCCGCCGCCTTAACCGAATGATCTCTGTCAACCAATACTCCCAAAGCGCAAACAGTGGGTATCTGCTCGCTTATAGCGTAATAAGCGGTAATATCCTCTGCAATCTCTCCGCTGACAATAGGGGACTGAGTAGCATAAGGCTCTTTTAATCCTAAATCTCTTATAACAGCCAGAAAGCCGTCCTTTCCCACAAAACCGCCTACGTCAAGCTTGCCGTTTTCCTTTAAGGGCAGATCTGCCTGCGGATTGTCGCAGCAGCAGCGCACGTTGCCCATATAGTCCGCCACGCACAGCACCGTACCGCCGATACCGCCGCCGTTTATCCTGAGGGTGAGAGCGTCGTCCTCGCCCTTCATCAATGCTCCCATAAGAGATCCCGCCGCAGCCAGTCTTCCCATAGCTGCCGTTGCCACAGGGGAGGGCTGATGTATTCTGACTATTTCGTTACATATATCCGTTGCGTCCACCGAGCTGCACAAAACGCTGCCGTCGGCGGATAACGCTCTTACAAGTTTTCCCAATTTTTACTCCTTTACTTTTTGGCAATTATGGTGAATTTTTCCGAGGTTTCTTCCAATTCTTCTCCTGTGAGATACTCTGAGCATTCCAACACCTCAAAGCCCGATCTTATAAGCATTCCCTTAATTTTTTCGGGGAAAATGGCTATTTCCGAAAGGGAATCGGAGGTTCTTTTATAATTGCCGTCCTCCAAAAGCTCAAAAAACTCCAGAAACATATCTATGCGGTTATGAGGATCGTCCTGAGCCTGTTCGTTTTCCCACACGCAGTACAGCCCCTCATCTTCATAGTCAAAGGTGAAAACATTATCCGCCAATATATTTTGGTGCTTGTAGGGAGTGTTAAGGTCGGCGGCAAATACTCCTCCGTTTTTCAGGCTCTTGTATATGCTGTCAAAGGCTTGTTCTACAGCTTTCATGTCCTTCAGGTGATTTATGCTGTCCAAGGTGGCAATAACCGCGTCAAACTCACTATTAAAGGGCAGCTCTCTCATATCTGCGCAGAGCCATTTTATCGTTTCGGATTTTTTCTTTGCGATATCAAGCATATTCTCAGAAAAATCGCAGCCCGTTATATCCGAAAAGCCCAATCTTTCCAAACGGACTGTAAGATTTCCCGTTCCGCAGCCCAAGTCAAGCAGCCTGCCCTTATTAACGCCGTATTTTTTCAGAATATCGCTGTAATAAAAGGCAATATCGTTATAGTCTACATTGTCCGTAAGAATATCATAGTATTCGGCAAAGTCCTTATAGCTCACTTATTTCAGCTCCTCGGGCGACATTCTCTTAAACACTAAGCTGTATCCGTTGTTTCCGTAGTTAAGCGCGCGGTTGACGCGGCTTATTGTAGCGGTGGAGGCTCCCGTATCCGAAACTATGGAGTTGTATATTTTCTTTTCGGAAAGCAGCTTTGCCACTCTTAGCCGCTGAGCTATGGAAATCAGCTCCTGCATGGTGCAAAGATCTTTAAAAAACATATCGCACTCCTCGGCGGTTTTTAATTTCAGCACTGCGTTGTACAGCAATTCAAAATCCTCTGTTTTTTCCTTTTCATTTATATTCATAGTTATTCCCTCGCTTTCTGCATCTTTCGGTTTTTACAAAAGGACTGTGTTATACTAATTTTCGGTTAAAAGTAGACAAATGATTTGCGAGGATATTTTGTGTCCTGCAAGGAAGAGGACGACGGCAGGCTGACGCCTGCC
>CAZWRZ010000008.1:0-126965 GCA_964636555.1 uncultured Ruminiclostridium sp. | reverse complement strand
GGTCGGAATTGAAAATTCCTCCCTTTTTGAAATTCGTGCTATCAGGGCAGTTGTGAGAGTGGAAGCCCGCTCTTAGAAGTGTTGTGCTGATTTTTACGGCTCTGCCAAGAAACTTGGCATAAAAATAGGGACTGTAAAAAACAGCACATCTTCCCTAAGAGCGGATTACCACTCTCACAACTGCTCTGATAGCACGAATTTCAAAAATCAACTGAGTTCGGATTTTTTGCCCGGCTTTTCAAGCAAAAAAGCCAAACTCAGTTAGATAGACAAGATTTAAAAATTTCCCAGCTTTTCAAGAAATTTTTAAATCTTGTCGGTTTTGAAATTCTTTTTAAATCAGCTAATTACTGCCAACTTCTCTGACAGAACTGCAAATCAGCACAGTTTCCCTGAAAAAACCACAAATAGCACAACTTTCTCAAAAGCATAAAATAAAAGGAGCACACATGAACGATCAAAAAAATAAAACCCCCATCCATGACTTCCTCCTCACCTACAAATCCAAATCCCCCATTCGCTGTCACATGCCCGGCGGCAAGGAAAATCCCCTCGACATAACCGAAATAGACGGCGCAGACAGTCTTTTTGAAAGCAGCGGCATAATAAGGTCCTCCGAGGAAACCGCCGCTTCCCTTTTCGGCGCGGGCAAAACCCTATACTCCTGCGGCGGAAGCACCCTCGCCATACAGACAATGCTCGCCCTCGCAAAAGCCTGTAATCCTCACAAAAACCGAGTCGCTGCCTCAAGATACTGCCACAAAAGCCTTGTTTCGGCATGCATCCTTTTAGACCTTGAAATAGACTGGATCACTCCCTCTTCATTTCTCTCCTGCGAAATCTCTCCCAAAGCCGCTGAGATGGCAATTACCGATTCCACCCTCTGTGTTTTCGCCCAAAGCATTGACTACTACGGCGGAGAATGTGATATTGCCGCCCTTTCCGAGGTTTGCAAAAGCCGCAGCATCCCTCTCCTTGTGGACAACGCTCATGGTGCTTACCGTGTCTTTACCCAAAACCACCCCCTTCTGCTGGGCGCCGATCTTACCGCCGACAGCGCCCACAAAACGCTTCCCTGCCTGACGGGAGGGGCATATCTCCACATAAACAAAAATGCTCCCGAATTTTTTTCCGAGAGAGCAAAAGAAATGATGAGCTTTTTCGGAAGCTCCAGCCCGTCTTATTTGATTTTGGACAGTCTCGACCTATGCAATCGCCACATTGCTCTTGAAAAAGATAAGGCTGAAAATACGATGGAGCAAATAAAGCGGCTTAAAGCAGATCTGAGCAATATCGGCGCCGTTCTGCGCCAAAGCGACCCAATGAGAATTACCATAGATGCGGAAAAGTGGGGATACAGCGGCTTTGACTTAAGCCGCGCCCTCGCCGATCACAACATAATTTGCGAATACGCCGATCAAAAATACACCGTCCTGCTTTTCTCTACCGCCCAGCCTTTATCCGACTTCCCCAAAATTTCGGCGGCGTTCAGAAAGATTCCCAAGAAAGCTCCCTTTGAAACCGCTCTTCCGTCCCTTTCCGTCCCCGAGCCGGCAGCGCCTCTTGCCAAAGCAGTCTTTTCCCCCTCGGAGGAAATTTCTTTAAATAATGCAGAAGGAAGAATCTGCGGAGCGATCATTGCCCCTTGCCCCCCTTGCGTTCCCGTAATTATGCCGGGGGAGATCTTTACCGAAAAGGAAATATCGGCTCTCAAAATATGGGAAGTAAAAAAAGTAAGAGCTTTGCTCGACACCCCTAAATAATAGGGAATTGGCTTCTTTGCTTCATCGGAAACCCCTTTGAGCAGGTAAAAAGCTGCTTTCCGAACTTGAAGGAAAAATGCGGACGATCTGAACGAATTCCTTTCCGCAGCACTGTGTAAAGTTCTCGGAAATGATTACGAGAGGGAAGCCATCAGTATTTCTCCCTAAATTGAGATAATCAGTCTGTGATTTTCAGCATTGCTGAAAATCTAAAAATCGAGGTGGAGCAAAGCTCTGCCCGATTTTTGTTTTTGGAGGTTTGCCGCCAAAAACGGCGTCGGCTTGTCGAAAATACGACCAAGGGGAAGTTTTTCTGCAAACTAAGGGACTGAAAATGGGGCTGTTTACAAACTATATATTTTGCGAAAAAAGCAAAATTAACACCCTGTAAACCCGATTGCTTCGTTGGAATTTCGGACGATTTTTCAAAAAACGCCCATTTGTCAACAGCCCCGAAAATGACAGCCCCTTTATTTTTTCCAAGCTTCTCATATATTTTTCCGCTATTTTCTCCGTAACCCTCCAACCCTCTTGACTTTATTGTTTTTTTAAAGTATAATAAAGTGGGTAGTAAGAACCTGTGCTGACAGGTTTTGTATAATACTAATTGTAAATCATACAATAGACAAAGTCTATTGTATGATGCCGCCTTTCAGGCGGCGGTCAAAATCAAAGATTTTGACACAATTAGTATTGAACTGACTTTGTAGGCGGCTTCGCCGCCACTGCCGTGCAATGCACGGCAGTATCAAAATGTAGACTTTGTCTACATTTTGATTTACAAACAGTATAAATAAACAAATATTTAAGGGAAGGTTGTGGGCACGGCAAAATGAAGAACAAACACAGTATGCGGCTTATCCCCTTATACATATTGACTTTTGCACTGTTTTCCCTGACAGCGGCAGGGCTTTTCATTATTCTGTCAGTCAACAATGTTGATCTGACAATGCTTTGTTGGCTCATTCCGATTTTGGCAGTATTTTTTATACTGTTCGATGTGGCTGTATCACATCTTTTCAGCCGTATAAAAAAGCACTATGACGATTCCCTGAACCAAATTCTGACTGCATTTTCCCCCGATAAGGCAGAGGCGCTGATGCTGATAAACGACGGAGAGCCAACCCCCGAACAGATTACCCGCTGGGTATGCGAGCAGACGGAAGCCTCACTGAAAGCCGCCGATCTGATGTCGATAATTTCCGCTCAGCACAAGCTTTCCAACGAAATTTTCTGGCAGCTTACGGAGGATTCCGCAAAAATCTTCTGCGGAAACTATTGGAGCCTCACCTACGGCTACAACGATCTGGACAAAACCGACAATATACGGAACCTTCTTGCAGACGATACAAAGGTGGATTTCGACCGTGCGTTAAAAACTCTCAAAGACAGAACCTCAAAGGGTTTCAGCATTACAGGAAAGCTAAAGCTCAATCCTCAGAAAAGCGTAAAGGTCATAATCAAGGGCAGTCCCGTAGAGAGCGAAGATCACCGCCTTACCGTAGTGGGCACAGTCCACGACATACAGGAGGAAATGGAGCTGACCGACCGTATTCAGGCGGGAAGAATAAAAATCCAGTTTTTGCTTGGCAACGAAAACAGTGTAATATATGAGGTCAATATTCCCGACAACAAGCTTAACTGCCTTACCCCCCAACCCGCCAAGGAGCTGTTCGGCTTCAGCAGTATGTTTGACTTTGACGGAGAGAGACGCCCCTTCTGGGAGCGGATACACCCTGATTACCGTGAAGGCTTTATCGACAGATTTTTTGATTATAACCACATGATGATAATGCCGGAGCATAAAATGACCTACGAATATAAAATAAAGAATGTCAACGGCGATTATATATGGGTAGAGCATCAGGCTCAGGTAACAAGCACCCGTCACGGAACGGTAACGGGAGTTATCGGAAGGATCAGAAACATAAACGAGAAAAAAAGAGACGAACTCAGGACCCTCTATCAGCCCAACACCGACAGCCTTACGGGAGCCTATGTGCGCTCCGCGGTGGAAGCTGAGTTTAACGCCAATCTGAGTGACGGACTGCCGAGGGCGGTAGTCATTTTCAATATCAACAAATTCCACTTTATCAACAACGAATACGGCTTTGAATACGGCGATCTGGTGCTGAAGTACTTCGTAGGCGCCCTTTGGGACCGTCAGCGAGGTTTGTGTGCCGTGGGAAGAGTGGACAACGACACCTTTGTTATCGCAATGCACGAAGCCGATGACAGAATGGGCTGGCCTAAAAATCAGATAGAAGCGCTGTTCAAATCATTTAAACAGCCTGTTAAGATCGAAGGCAAAATGGTAAACATCACCGTTGCCGCAGGCGGCTCGCAGGTATGCGCAAATAAGGATTTCAACGAGCTGTACGCACAGGCGGAAAAAGCCCTGAACAAGTGCCGGCTTTCCAACACCAAATTTGAAAACGCCTACGAATTATACAGCGAAGACCAAGACGAAAAATAAATCGAAATAAAAACGGCAAAAAAGAATGAAATAAAATTTTCTAATGAAAGGACTGCTATGGATAACAATTTAGACGCTATTGTCCTTGACGGACAGATAACGGTTATGGTAGACGACGACTACCTGTGGGCAAAGGTGATCGTTACCAAGCCCAACGGAGGAAAAGCCGTTACTTATGATGATGTAATGAGGGAGCTTAAAAACAGCGGAGTTACTTCCCATATAAACGAACAGGCTGTAAAAGAAAGCGTTGACTATGCCGGCGACCACCTTTCGGGCGTGGTGGTGGCGGAAGCCGTTCCGCCCGTAAACGGTCTTGACGGCGAAGTCACCTATTCCTATGAAACAAAAACGGAGTTTAAGCCAACTATTGACGAGGAAACGGGAATAGTTAATTTCCGTGAGCTGGGAAGAGTGCGCAATATCAAAAAAGGCGCACTGATAGCCACCATAAAAGCCAATACCATGGGCACCCCCGGAAATGATGTAAGAGGAAACGAGATAAAATGCACCAACGGCGCTCCCCCAAAATATGCGGTGGGAACAGGCACTGTGCTAAGCAACGACGGAAGCAAGATATACGCTGCCTCCGACGGAAACCTCCGCTGGGATAAGGACAGATTTGTAATTGACACCGTTGTCACCATTTCGGGAAACGTTGACGCTTCAGTCGGAAACATCGACTTTGTAGGCGATGTTATAGTAAAGGGCGGTATAAGCGACGGCTTCCGCGTAAAAGGCAAAAAGGTCGATATAAAGCAGAACGTCAACAACGCCACAGTTGAAGCCACTGAAGCCATAATCATAAGCGGCGGCGCGGTTTACGCAAAATTAAACTGTGAAAACAATATAAAAATGTCATTCAGCGAAAACAGCGTAATATACTGCGGCGGCGATCTTGAAACCAAGGCGCTGATAAACTGCGAGGTACTCTGCGAGGGCGAAGTTAAGGTAGTATCGGGCAAGGGCGTAATCATCGGCGGCGAATGTATAGCCTACCACAACATAACCGCCAACCAGATAGGCTCGGAAAGCTATACCAAAACCATTGTAAACCTTGGCAACACCGCCGTTCTGATGAAGAGCCACAAGGAATTGAAGGATAACTTCAAAACCTTAAGCGAAAACTACAACAAGCTGAAAACTCTATACGAAAAGCTTAACTCCCTCCGAAACGTTCAGGAGCTTACAGATCAGCAGGAGCACGCAAGAAAGCAAGCCTTTAAGTTTATTATGAACGAGCGCAACACCTTGACGGAAATGACCGCAAAAATCGACCAGAACGAAAAGATTTTGGCAAAGAGCCGTCTTTTGCAGCTGATAGTTCACAAGCGCTGCTTCCCGGGAGTTACCTTAAAGCTGTACAACACGGTTTACGAAAATCAGGTTGAAAACGGAGCAGCCGTTTATTACCTTGATTCGGACAACGAGGTAAAATTCAGAGCGGGAACCAGATAAACATTCAAATAAAGCAGCGTTCAATTCACAGCCGTGAATTGAACGCTAATAAATTGCAAGGAGCGATTATCTTGGAAAAAAGGGCTGACAAAACCGATTTGCTGAAATGCTTGTTTTTCATACTGTATTTTGTAATACTGACTGCAGAAAGGATCATAAGCCTTTTTTCACAGGTGCCTTTCATGTTCATAGGAGGTCGGTATGAGGTATTTAAAGGAGGTCTTGTAATTCTTTCCCTTGCAGCGGGCTGGGGATATCTGCTTATCAGAGGCAGAGGAATATTCAGGCTCAACGCTCCGAAAAACGGAAGTGATTTTTTGCAGCCCTCCATTGCGGCAGGACTGCTGCTGGTCAGCGGTATGGTACACAGCCGAGGCACAATCGCGCCCATACAGTTTGTTTCCTACGGCTTCCTTCTGGCGGCTATGGGAATTTATACCGCAGAGTGCGTTAAAGCTAAGGGCGAAAGTGTTTTAAGATGGCTTTCTTTTGCATACATAACCGCTTTTTCCATGGCTGTCCCCGTTATGTATGACACGACCTGCGGCTGTAAATTATGCGGTGCCTTCAGCGTAGTACAGATATATGTTTCTCTCGGCTTGGTGGCTTGCTTTACGGTTATGCTGTACAGGTTCTTTAAAGATGACGGTCTATCCTATTTTCGCATTTATGAAGTAGTACTTGCTCTGATCGGTGACGGCGCGGTTTTGTTTCTCCGCTGGCACAGAGAGATAAACTTTTTTGTACTCGGTGCAATAGTCATAGCGGCAATGCTTTGGTCGGCGGGAAAAATCATCTGCCAAGTCAAAGATATTGAGTACACGAAAAGATAAATATCCCATATATATAATTATTTTTGCAAAAATGAAACTTTTTAGGAAAAAATCCTTACTACATAATTGTAAGGTCGAAAGCGAGGTGAATACGCTTTGAGCCGAAAAGGAGAAAATGCTCCCGAAACGTATTTCAACACTGTTTACGATCAGACTGTAAATTCTATCACCAAATTTGTTATCAGCAAGTGCGGAAATATCCTTGACGCAGAGGATATATTGCAGAATATTTACGCTCGGTTCTATCGGCGTATTCTCCAAAAGGGATATTCCGATATAGACAACGCCGAGGCTTTCCTTATAAGCATTGCAAAGTTCGAGGTGAAAACCTACTACGCCACAAAGAAAAAAACCAACGTCACCGAAAGCTTTTCCGATTACACCGATGAACAAATGGTGATGATCGAAAACGAAATGTCAAAAACTCAGAAAAATTTTGACGATGTTTTATGCAACAAGCTTCTTGCCCGTGAGATATTTGAGGACATTGCCGCCGCAGACGAGGTCACGGGAAAGATTTTTTACTTATATTTCGTATGCGATATGAAGCTGGCAGATATCGCCGAGGAACTGAATATGAACCTCTCGGCGGTAAAAAACAAGCTGTACCGCACCATTGAACGGCAAAAGAAAAAATTCAAATTATAGGAAAAGGGGGTAAGCGCGCAGCAATGAATAAAAAAGAATTTTACCGAGAGCTTATGCAAACCTACACGGTAGATACGGAAAAAATAAAATGTAATGCCAAGCGCAGAGCATTGAAGAAAACCGCCTCACCCCTGAAATGGATCTCCTGTGCCGCCGCCTGTACCGCAGCAGCAGCCGTTGTTGTAGTGCTTTCCGTCAATATGCTTCCGAAACCCGGAGTGGATATTGTGGACAACGATCTTGATTCGGCTGTAGAGCGTGTATATGCCGCACAGCAGCGTTTTAAAGAGCTGGCAGCTAAAAACGAGGTTATGGATATGTATGTGTCCTTTGAGGAGGAGCATACGCTTAACGAGATCCTCATGTCCTTCTCCGCTGTAGACAACAACGGCGATATCAAGCTTTCACTGCTTTACACCACCGAAGGAAAATACTATAAATACAGCGATAAGATCAGCGAAGAGCTTAAATTCAGAGGAGCAAAAATAACCGCTCCCGCCAAGCTTTTTGAAGAGCTGAACCGCCTTAAAACCGTGTCCCTCGCAGAGCCTGTGGAGGGAAGCGATTACACCGATAAAAGCTTTGTGCCCTATATCAAAAACCAGCAGACAATACCCGAGATCACCATTACGGAAACATCGGAAGGCACGGTTGCAGAAATTATCATTACAGATAACAGCACTGTATCCAACACGCCGCAGCCCTCGGAAACCACAGATATTTCTCAGCCGGACACAACACAGGCTGACAGCGGCACAATCAAAATTCCTGTTGCCGATATAAAGACAGCTCAGTTTATCAGCAATGACAAGCTGATAGTCACCACCTCCGACAGCATAAGACTGTATAAGCTGGCAGAAGGCGAATTACAGCTTGAAACCACATTCTACGCCGATGACGCCAAGATTGGCTGCACAGATACCGCAAGCTCCTCTCTGTACATCACAGCCTGTGATACCAAGGGAAGAAAACGCCTGTTCTGCGCAGACGGCGCAGCGGGAACCCTTTCGGAAACGGATATAAGCTCCATAACAGCGGGAGAAAGCGAAATAACCTCCGTTATGTGCAGCGGAAACGGAATAATCATCAAAACCGTTTCCACCGATAAAGCAAACATTTATTACGCAGTCCGCAGCGGCAGCGAAATAAGCATAAGTTTCTCCAAGGAATACACAAATCCCGTATCGGTTATTTCAGGCAGCAATGGAACGATCTACACAGCGGTCACCGACTCCGCAAACGCTGTTACCAAAATATATGCGGTAAATTCCGCAGACGGCAGCGAAAAAGAGCTTGCCTCTTACCCCTCCGAGGGCGTACATTTCATCAGAAACAACGCCATGGATACGGCGGCAATAGTAACCGAAAATGAGGGCGAAACAAGCATATTCCTCTTAACACCCAACGGCACGCTGACAGAAATATCTGACAGCCCCGTATTCTCCGAAACAGACAGCAGCGTATTCAAGGCGGGAGAAAAATATTTCCGCACCGAAAACGATGAGCTTGCGGAATTGGAGGAAACCGAAGCTTTACCGTACTTTACCGAACCCGATTACCCCTACGCTTACAGAGTAAGCATTTTCGAGGACGGCACAGCGGAAATAATCGGACTTAACTAAAGATTTAACATTCATTTTTCCTTACCCTATAAAAACATCGCTTACCTTTTTACGCAAGAAACTGCATAAAAGGGTAAGCGATGTTTTGCATTTAACAATAACCTCATCTATAAGCCGAGTTCTGTCGTGTACGAACATTTATCTACTCCTGCGGTCACCCGCAGGATCAAGCCGCCTATATCGGAGTACGCCGAGCAGACGCATTTCTCTCCGTACCAATCGGCGTTGCATCGGATAGGGTTTACATGGCAGCATAGTCACCTATGCTCCGGTGAGCTCTTACCTCGCCTTTCCACCCTTACTTTTAAGAAACAAGTCCCTAAAAGCGGTATATCTCTGTTGCACTTGCCCTAAGGTCGCCCTCGGCTGCCGTTAGCAGTTATCCTGCTCTGTGATGCTCGGACTTTCCTCACGGATCAAAAATCCCCGCGTTCGCACAATGAGGTTACTTGTTTATTATAATGGAAAAATCGGCAGGTGTCAAGGCTTAAAAAAGCTGCTTGTGAAAAATTAAAACCGTTAAAGTTTCCGTCCAGAGATTGGCACTTGTGCCAATCTCAAGCCCTTCTTTCAAAGGGTGGTGGGGAGTCCGGAGGGGCTAGTCCCTCCGGTCGCTGTCCGCAGACAGCGAAATCTCCGGCGTATAAAAAAGCAGTAATTGCCAAAAAGAGAAACAAAAAATTCTCACACCAAAAAATCAAACGGCGGATAGTACCACATAAAAAATGACTTGTTACCGTCAACAACCAACAAAATAATAAACAATCCTCCGCGAGCAGCGGAGGATTGAAAGTTTAAGCACAACACAAACACGTTTTTTTGCTCAACTTTAAGCACACACCATACAAAATCACTTCAAAAGCTCATCAGCCAACCGAATAATATCAGGCGCAAGCTTCTCCCGTCTCTTCTTGGTAATAAAAGAATAAATCGGATAAGCCGCCCCCATACACGCCATTCCCAAAACCCCGATAACGATTCCGGGAAAAAACAGCCTGTCTGCCCAGACCATAGTACAGCACATACCCAAGCCCATAACAAGAGTGCCGACCACTCCGATAATAACAGCAGCTATCATTCCGGGCTTGACGGCACTCTCGTCCAACCGCCGCAGCTGCTCCATTTTGCTTTCTTCCCTTGGAACATACTTCTCCCTGATCCTCTTTATCTCAGCCTGCTGAGCCGCAGAATAGCTGTAATTAAAGCCTTCCTTCTTCTCCTCCATCAGAACCTCCTATAATATCAACATTGTCTGAAACCTTTATCCGCCGTCCCCCATGAACGATCATATAAACCGCCATTCCGAGAATAAATGCGCAGAATACCCCTCCGCTAACCGCAAGCATTGTTTGCTGAAACTCCATGTCATCTCCGCTGCCGAATTGACTCAGCATGGCAGTTTCAAGCGCCAGCATAGAAACCAGCGCCGCCGTCAGATTAACCGCCTTAGCCGCCGATAAAACAGGACTTGCCTGCTTTCGGAATTTCACAATATTTACTGCCGCATTGATGACGGAGTAAAAAGCATACATAGCCATAATATAAATCAAAACTCCCGGATAATCATATCCGCCCTCACGCCGAATGATAAACAGAATAATACCTGACAGCGCCAAGGTCATAAACACAAGCAAAGCCCCGCATAACCGATAACGCTTATACTCGGCGGAAAGGTCTTTCACTCCCCGCTTTTTAAGAGTATGAGTAAGCAATAACAACCTCATTGCCGCCAGCAAAATATAATAAACCGACAAAGAAATAAACCAGACGGAGCCGTACATTATACCCGAAAACATTTTCAAGCCCGCATACAGTATATTGACAGCAAAGCTTATATACAGCGAAACCTCCGCCCGAAAAAACTTATCTGTAAGATACCGTCCGCCCAAAGGGTGACTGAGCAGCTTTTTTACAAGGACAAAACCGCCGATACCCTTACGCACAGCCCTTACAATACGGGTAAAGCCCGTTACGGTTATAACCAAGGCATAAGCGGACAACCCGTAAGCTATATAAGCGATCACGCCGTCAATCCTCATGCCCAAAACACAAAAGCAAAAAACAAAAGAGGGCAGGGCAATCAACACCGTAGGCAGCGGCGGAAGGAAAAACATCTTTTTCAGAATTTTCTTAAATCTTTCCACAGTCACTTTCTCCCGATTTTGACAGTAAACGTGCTGCCCTTGCCAATCTCACTTTCAACGGAAATTTCTCCCTTGACTATGTCAATAACCCTCTTCACAAGAGCAAGCCCCAAGCCGTTGCCCTTAACGGAATGGGAGGTGTCGCCCTGATAAAACTTCTCAAAAATATGCTCTCCCGTTTCCCTGCTGATACCGCAGCCCGTGTCGGAGATCCTGACCGATGCAAAATCCCCCTCGGTTTTCACCGAAAGCCCCACAGTGCCGCCCTTTTCCGTAAACTTAAAGGCGTTTGAAAACAGATTGTTCCATACAAGGGAAAGCATTTCCCTGTCTGCGCTAACTATAACATCATCCTCAATATCCGTTTCAATTTCCAGCTCCTTCTGTTCCCAAACATCCTCGTAAGCAAGGAGACATTCGCAAAGCTGTTCCCCCAGATCAAATTCATCGGCAGCGGGGTAGATCTCCTGATTTTCCAGCTTGTTCAGCTTTAAAATATTGGTGATAAGCTCCGCCAGCCGCCGCGACGCCTCCGTCACCGCTTTTGCATACTCCACCCGCTTTTCTTCGGACAAATCGGGCTGCTGAAGTATGGTTCCGTAGTTGTTTATTACCGCCAGAGGAGTTTTCAGCTCGTGAGACACATTAGCGATAAAGTCGGTGCGAAGGGTTTCTATCCCCGACAGCTCCTCCGCCATTTTATTGAAATAGGAAATAATTTCGTTAAACCCCGTATCGTCGGGCTGCCCCTTCAAAGGCTCAATGCGGACGGACAAGTCCCCCCGCATCAGCTTTTCGGCAGCCCTTGTGATCCGCTTTACGGGGCGGGTCACCATAAATCTCCTTCTGACACCGTCTATAACCGTACATATCAGGCTCAGCAAAACCACATTCAAAAAGGTTGCCTTTGCCGCCAGCTCGATTTCTTCCTTGGTAAGATCAGTTCCCGTTACGCCGCTCATAGTGTTGAGAAACAACAGCATACAACAGGTAACCACAAAAGACATTAAGAGAAAAAACACCGCATACCGCCAAAGAGAAGAAAACACCCTTCTGAATTTATATTCCTTATTCCCAGTCATTTCAGCACCGCCTTATATCCCAAGCCGTGAACCGTCACTATTTCAAACTCCCCGCATTCGGAAAACTTGTTCCTGAGCTTTGTCATATATACATCTACTGTGCGGAGCCCCGAAGAGGAATCCCCCTCCCAGAACTCATCCATAAGCTGCGAACGGGTAAAGGTCTTTTTGGGATAGGACAACAGCTTATAGATAAGATTAAATTCCCTTACAGTAAGAGGTATTTCCTCGCCGTTCAGATAGGCGGTATGCTCCGAAGCGTCCAGAACCAGATTCCCGATCTCAATTTTCTTATCGGCGGCAATGCCCGCACGGCGAAGGAGCGCGCCGACACGAAGGAGCAGCTCTTCAAGATCCACAGGCTTTACCATATAATCGTCAATGCCTATCTTAAACCCTTTCTGCTTGGCAGAAAAATCATCTCTCGCCGTCATAAAGAGAATGGGAATGTCATGATTTGATTCCCTCACCGTCTTTGCAAACTCAAAGCCGTCTATATCGGGCATCATAATGTCCGAAATTATCAAATCGAAAATGGTTCCGCCGTACATGAAGTTGTACGCTTCGTTTGCATCAGTACAACCCTTTGTTTCATAGCCGTTCTGATTTAAAAACGAACAAACGGCATGATTCAGTTCCTTATCGTCCTCAACCACCAAAATTCTGAACATAAATACAACCGACCTTCCTTAGGGAACCTCCGAAAACCCCTTGTGAGCAAAAACAAACAGGGCACACCGTCTACTTCGTCAACCCGTCTCGACGGGCGCCGGCCCGCCTTCGCCGGCTTTCCTCGTATCCGGCGCACCCTGTCCGTTTTTGCTTTTCACAGGGGTTTTTAGAGGCTCCCTTTAAAATTCAGCCGCCTTTGCCTTTTCAGTCCTTTAAGCCCCTGCAAAGAGGAATCAGGCAAAGCAGCGCAATAATACCGACAATACCCACAGCAATTCCAAGTACCATCATATCCCAAACCATTGTCATACACATTCCGACACCAAGTATCAACGTGCCCACAATGCTGAGAGCGATAATTCCGACAGTCTTTCCGCTTACCTTGACTATAACGTGCTTACCGCTCATCTTAAGGCGCACAGCAGCCATTATCAGCAGAATGACCGCTCCCGCCGATGCGGCGATAACGCCCTGTGTAAATGCGTTCCATTCGGGCAAAAGGCACATGCACATACCTAATGCAAAAACAAGACCGCCAACTGTGGAAAGGATAAGTGTAACAAAATTTTTCTTTTTCATTTCGATAACCTCCGTAGAATGATTGTTTGTTTTTCTTTGACTATATTCTACAAGACCCGTGTTTTTAAAATGTTTAGGAATTGTTAACGAAATGTTAAAAATAAAAATTTTTCTTATATACTTATTATATTGCAGTTTCTGTGCTAATGTCAAGAAGCTAATCCGAAAAAATATGAACATCGGTTACTAAAAAGTAACTACTTTACAGCCAAAATCGAATATGCTACAATACTATCAGGAGATTAAAAAGAATCTCACGGAGGATAAAATGGACTATCTGAAACATACAGTAAAGGAAATTCACACAGTAGTTGCAGCAACCGTTGACAGCGAGGGACTTCCCGTCACCTGCGCCATTGATATAATGGACTATGATGAAAGCGGTATGTATTTCCTCACCGCCAAGGGAAAGGCTTTTTACGACCGTCTGACAAAAAGCAGATATATAGCCTTTACGGGAATAAAAGGCAGCGGCACCATGTCAAGCACAGCTGTTTCCATAAAAGGAAAGGTCAAAGAAATAGGCGCCGAAGCTCTCCCGCGGCTTCTCGAAAAAAATCCCTATATGAACGATATCTATCCTACAGAAGAATCAAAAAAGGCGCTCACTGTCTTTAAGCTGTACGAGGGCGAAGGCGAATGGTTCGACTTGTCCAAAAAGCCCATAGAGCGGGCAAGCTTCACTTTCGGAGCAGTCAAAGCCAAAAACGACGGCTACTTCATTACCGATAACTGCACAGGCTGTAAAAAATGCAAAACAGCCTGCCCCCAAAGCTGCATAGATTTTTCACATACCCCTGCCCTTATTTTACAGGAGCATTGCCTTCACTGCGGAAACTGCAAAGCCGTATGCTCCCATAACGCCATTGAAAGGAGGGCAACCAAATGACCCAAACCGAAAGACGTATTTTCCTTATAAAAGAACTGTTAGAGGAAAGCCGTGAATATTCGGATATGGAAATTCCAAAAAACGAACAAGAACAGAAAAACTTACTCCGCTCCCTCTTTAACGTCCGAATGCCCAAACCCGTAAGCTCCGAATTTTTAAAAATACAGGACGAATACCTTCAAGAGGAAACCGCAAAAAAGGGCATTACCGATTTAAAAGATCTGACACCTATAAAAGAAAATATTTACCTTTGGCAAGGAGATATTACTACTCTCAAATGCGATGCAATAGTCAATGCCGCAAACAGTCAGATGCTTGGATGTTTCTGCCCCTGTCACGGCTGTATCGACAACGCCATTCACACCTATTCGGGAGTACAGCTCCGAGCGGAATGCTATGAGCTTATGAAAAGGCAGGGTCACGAGGAAGAAACAGGCAGAGCCAAGCTGACAAGGGCATACAATCTGCCATGCAGATATGTCCTTCACACGGTAGGACCTATCGTTTACGGACCTCTCACCAAGACACACAAAGAACAGCTTTCCTCCTGCTACCGTTCCTGCTTGGAGCTGGCGGAGAAAAACGGTATAAAAAGCGCTGCATTCTGCTGTATCTCCACGGGAGAATTTCATTTTCCCAACAATAAAGCCGCCGAGATCGCAATAAATACCGTTTCGGACTATAAAAACCAAACTGACAGCAATATTGAGGTGATATTCAATGTTTTCAAGCAAATCGATCTTGAGATCTACAAAAACCTACTCGGATAACATAAAAAAGCTGAGCGAAGAGCTGAAAACCGCAGACGCTGTTCTGATAGGTGCGGGGGCAGGTCTTTCAACCTCCGCGGGCTTTCTGTACAACGGAGAACGCTTTGAAAAGCATTTCTCCGATTTCCGCAAAAAATACAAAATTACCGATATGTATTCGGGCGGCTTTTATCCATACAACACCTTAGAGGAATACTGGGCATGGTGGTCGCGGCAAATTTTCGTAAACCGCTATGATGTTCCCGTTGGAAAGCCTTATGCCGACCTTTTGAAGCTGGTTAAAGACAAGGACTATTTCGTACTGACCACAAATGTAGATCACCAATTCCAAATGGCGGGCTTTGATAAAAAACGGCTGTTTTACACACAGGGGGACTACGGACTTTGGCAGTGTTCAAAAGCCTGTCACAATAACACCTATGACAACGAAAATACCGTCCGCAAAATGATCAGAGAACAGCAAAATATGAAGGTGCCCACAGAGCTTGTCCCCAAATGTCCAAAATGCGGTGCGCCTATGACAATGAACCTGCGCTGCGACGACAGCTTTGTTCAGGACGAAGGCTGGTACGCTGCCGCCAACCGCTACGAGGATTTCCTCCGCCGCCACGAAAACTGTCATACTTTGTTTTTGGAGCTTGGAGTAGGCATGAACACTCCCGTTATCATAAAATACCCCTTCTGGAAAATGACCGCAAAAAATCCCAAATCGGTATATTCCTGCATCAATTTCGGAGAAGCATTTTGCCCCTCGGAAATAGAAAACCGCTCGATATGCCTTGACGAGGATATCGGAAAGGTATTTGATGACTTGCTTGAAAACGGTAAATAACAAGAGCGGAAAAGAGAATCCATTAAAAGAATTAATAATTTAGAAAGTATTCACATAAAACCATTCCCCAAAAATCAAAAATTGTGAAAAAACTCCTTTGACATTTTCTCCGAATAACTATATAATAAAATCAAGATGTGTAGCTTAGTGCGTAAATCCGATCGTACTAAGGCTGCACATCTTTTTTGTTTTGGAGGAAAAAACAACTATGAATTCAAAAAACGAAAAAATGGCTTCAACACCCGTAAACAAGCTTATGCTTTCAATGGGCGTCCCAATGATAATTTCCATGGTATTACAGGCAGTTTACAACATAGTGGACAGTGCCTTTGTTTCCAATATGCAGACAGGCGGAGAAGAAGCCCTGAACGCCCTGACCCTTGCTTTCCCCTTACAGGTACTTATGGTAGCTGTGGGAATAGGCACAGGCGTAGGCGCAAACGTTCTTATTGCCAAAAGCCTTGGACAGAATAACAGCGAGCTTACAAACAAAACTGCGGGAAACGCAGTTTTTCTCGGCGCTGTGATCTATGCAGTTTTCCTGCTTTTCGGAATTTTCGGAGCGGAAGCCTATATAAATTCCCAAACCGACAACCCGGTAATTTCCGCCATGGGCACAGAATATTTAACTATCTGCTGCGTCCTTTCCTTCGGAATGTCCATGTTTGCAATTTTTGAAAAGGTGCTTCAAGGGGCAGGTCACTCCCTTTGCTCAACCATAGCACAGATTTTGGGAGCAGTCACTAACATCATACTCGACCCGATCTTAATATACGGTTGGTTAGGCTTGCCCGAAATGAGAGTAAGGGGCGCCGCCTATGCAACCGTTATCGGACAGATAGTTTCCTTTGTCACAGCTCTTATTTTCCACCTGATATTCAACAAGTCCGTAAAAACAAAGCTGACGGATTTCAAGCCCTCTCTTAAAATCATCGGAATGATCTATTCCATAGGCTTGCCCGCAATAATCTCACAAGCCCTTATATCCGTTATGACCTACGGAATGAACCTGATCCTCAACTCTGTCAGCGAAAATATGGTAACCGCCTACGGACTGTACTATAAAATTCAGCAATTTCTCCTCTTTGCAGCCTTCGGAATGCGCGATGCCATAACCCCCATAACCGCCTTCAGCTACGGCATGGGAAGCAAGGAAAGAATCAGAGCCTGTGTAAAATTCGGTCATCTGTTCACCTTCGTAATCATGCTGGCAGGCTGTATAGTTCTGGAAATTTTCGCCGCCCCCTTCTCGGAGCTTTTCGGTCTGTCGGGAGAAACTCAGTCTCTTTGTATAAGCGCAATGCACATTGTTTCAATAAGCTTGGTATTTGCGGGAATAAACATAGCCTTTCAGGGAATTCTTCAGGCGGTTGGCAGCGGAATCGGCTCACTGGCAATTTCGGTTTTCAGGCAGCTTTTGTTCGTGTTCCCATTCGCCCTTGTCTTTGCCCAAATCGTAAAAACCAATACACAGACAAATTGGCTTATGTGGTGGGTTTTCCCCATTGCGGAAATATTGACTGCCATAGCTGCCTTTATTATTTGGAAGAAAGTATCAGTTAAAAAGAAACTTATCTCTGCCAAGGAAATAACAGTATGACATTATTTCCAATTCTGCGTCATTTCAACAGCTTTAATATAACACATATAATCCTCAGCACCGGGTGTAACCTGAAAATTAGGATTACAGCACCCGCATCTCCAAACAGTCCTTCCATTAAACTCATAAGATATCCCCGAGCTGCACGCCCCCGAAACTCTGTTTCCGCACCCGTTGTCGCTGACCAAAAAGCTGTCAACAACACTATCTGGACAGCTCTTAATATAATCAAGAGCCTTGTCGATATGCCTTATCCGAAAATAAAACCTTAATTCGGTATCCATACAGGTAAGCCAGAAATCGGCATTGGTATTTCTGTTACGGTCTGCCTCTTTTCGGTAATACCGTATCTGCGGTCCCTCGTTCCATTCCTGAAAATTATAGCAGTAATTCCGCCTTATCAGCTCCTCATGTATCAAACGAGCCGTTTCTCTGTCCTGTTCGGAATGAAAAAGGTCGGAAACCGCTTCAACACCCTTATCGTATTCCACAGTATCCCAATCACTTTCAAACAGCCTGTAATTCAGCCTGCAAAAATCCTTGAACCTGTTTGTCCCATGTGCCTTGACCGCAAGAATATACAACACCTTGATCACATTTACGTTATCGGGAAATGAAACAAAAATTTCGGTATTGCTTTTAATCTTGCCGTTAACAAGTCCCTCAGCCGCGATCCCATAATTGCCAAGCTTACTCAAAAAAACCTCAATTTTGGTAATTTTCAGGCTCCTGCACTGCTCCTTCAATGTGTCAGAATGAATGTACAGTTCGCCGTTTTGCTTCAATTCACCTGCATACCCCAGCACATAAAAAATCTTAGCATATTTATATGACTCCTCACGGGAGGATCTTGCTTCCTTGGAAAAATACCCATACTCATTCATATCATACAGCGGCAATCCCATATCGGCGGGATCGTTAAGTATATCATCATAACAGCGCACAAAAATTTCATGGAGTTCATCAAACCCCTTTTTCAGCTCCTCCCATGTACACATAGTTTTATATACATCATTTACGGGAAATCTATCGGGATAAAACATCAATTCCTTTTTCCTGAGCAGCGACCAGCGCTCTATCCAATATTTCATCTTATATTCCTTTCCGCTTGTGATTAACGTCAAATACCGTCTTTAAGCTTTATGGGCGCATAAAAATTCATCTGATCGTAACCCAGCCCTTTTCTGATCTCATCGTCCCCGTAAATTATGTGTACCGCCGTTGTACGGCTTTCATCAATAACAAAGTTTGTTTTTTCTATCCGCTTTTCAATTTTTCGCATCACCTTACTGCCGCTTTCGTCATCGCCGTCTATGCTGACAGCCAAAGCATACAGTCCGCCTGAGAATTCAACTATATCATAAGGCGCAGTGTCCTCTTGCGTAATTTCGTCCCTAATCCGCCACAGCCATTGAAGACTTCCGTTAAATTCGCACAGAAAATCGGGGGCGTCAAAAATAACAGGCTGAAAAAGATTGTTGTGCGCCTCCTGCCAATCCTGAAATTCTCCGAAAATTTCCTCAAAAGGAATAGCTCCCGATGTAACGGCTCGGAATTTGGGTATCCTTACAATCATTATATCGGGCACTTTGTTATTCAGCTTTTCGGTAACCTCAAAAAAGCGGTCGGTGGCAGCCGAATTTCCGTTATAGCCCGTATCCGTGATTTGTGTTTCAATATCATTGGCTTTCGCATACAGCAGTTTCACATCGGATTCTTTTTCAAAATCCAGCCTTTTTATCTGTTCAATAAATTCCAGAACGATTTTTTTCAGTTCATGCAAAAGGGAAACCTCTTCGTCAATACTGTCAACCTTTTTCCCCAGCACATCTAAAACAACCTCTGACCCCGATGCGCCGAATATCCGCTTAATATCCTTGATACTGATATTAAGCCTGCGCAAAATCAAAATCTGCTCCAAACGCTTTATTGCCGCTTCGTCATACAGCCTGTAAGCGTACTCCTCGCTTCGTGTGCTTTCTATCAGCCCCATATCCTCATAGTAGCGGAGAGTGCGGGCAGATATATTGTATCTTACTGACAGATCCCTGATTTTGACTAAATCGCTCATATTTTTTCTTCCTTTCGTTGGTTTTAGCTATATTATATACTATTCCCCAACGTCAAAGTCAAGAAAATTTTGGGGCGAGGAACATCTCGCCCCTCAATTTTCGTCCAATAATGCTTTGCGGACTCAGTCCGCAATTTTGCTTCGCAAAACCGCATTATTGGACACGTACTGCGCCTACGGAAAGTTTTTTATTTTAGGATTATTGCCGATCAAATCATTTCCGTATATTTGCAATAGCCCTTTGTATATAGGATAAGGCAAGCTTTTCCTGCTCACTGTTCCTGTGCAGCATTTCAATTATCTTATTTCTCTTTTCATTCAAAACGCCCTTGGGAAAAGAATCCTGCGTATGAGTAATTGTGGCAATTTCCGCCCCAGCGGTTATAATATCGTTATATTGATTTACAGCCAAGGTCATCAATTCCTTGTCAATACAAGGAATTACTTTTATACACAATTCAAAAAACTGCTTTGTCCTCAGCTTGTTTTCATAATGAATAAAGGCATGAGGAAAAGTGCATTCGATCCTATCCGCATTTCTTCGGTTTTCTTCCCTTAACAGCTCACACCAGTTACGGTAAATAACCATGCCGTAACCATGCATTTTATCCTCTCCGCAATGAATGTCGTTTAACAGCAGCGATATCCCTTTCAAAAGTGCATTTGTGCACGCCTCAGCCAAGGTCATTTTTTCTTTGGAAGGCGTAAGCGTCAAAATATCACAGTCGTTTTTATACCAGCCCTCATACTGTTCAAGCTGTTCAAAGTTCATTCTTGAATTTTTCTGATCGTCCCCCTCCAAAAAGCCAAGACCCTTTAAAGTCCGTCCATGGTCGGAAAAGCCCACAGCAAAAACAGTATCGGTATATTCCTTGGGAATAACTATAACAGGATAACCGTGTTCAATCTGTCCTTGTGCAAGAGCAATAAATTCCTCCTCCGAATACTCCTTCTTTGAATGAATTTCGTAATCCAGCCCGTATATCAAAAAACAGTCATGTATCCATTCCTCGGGGCCGTAGGAATACCCGAAGCTTATGTTCATAAGGGCGGACTGTAAAATATATTCCTCCTCATCATTGACCTGACGGTTTTTGTGATCCATGCGCTGCTCCAATCCGAAAAACAGCTTGACCGCAGTCAGAACAGAAGCGGAAGAAATGCTTTTAGGCCATTCGGCGCCCGAATATTCAGCCGCAGGGATCCGCGGCTTAACAATAAATTCATAGTTAAAGCCCATATCGCGCAAAACAGATGACGAGGGGTTAATGATACTGTCAACAGAACAGTCAAAAAGCCTTGATATTTCATAAAGCAGCGGCAATTCGGGCACTGCCTTTCCGTTCTCCCATTTGCTGATCGCCTGAGGCGATATTTTTAAAATCTCCGCCAACTGTTCTTGGGTGTATTTGTTTTTTATGCGAAGCTGCGCGATCTGCTCTCCCATTTTCTTTACATCAAACATATTTTTTCTCCTTTGCTTGTATAATTACAGCTGTATTCTGTAATGCTATTATAGCAATTATACACCGATAATGTCCATGTACAACGGGTTGTTTTTTCGCACAAAAACTAAACTCGGAGTTGAGCTGCCAAGCCAAAGCAAAAAGCTGTTATGAGCATTTAACATTAAGCAATATTTTTATATCCTCAAAATTCTCCTTACAAGTAACACGGTAATGTATCCACCCGCCGTCCCCGCAAGGGTACTTGTTGTCGATACATTCCCTGGTATATTCCTGCAGCTTACCATAAACGCTTTTATACTGCTTGTCCGACAATCTCATCATAACGGTGAAGGCGCCGTTTTCTGCAAAAACATTGCAGATAAGCTTGCTTTTCTTTTTATGGGCAACTCCCCAACCATAACTGTTTCCGTAAGGAAAAACAATTTTTTGTTCCGTGCCGAAGGACGCCGTAAGCCATTCATTCAGCAAAGAAAACCTTTCCGAATTTTCACCGCAGTATTTTTTCATTTCTTCTTTGGAAGGTGTTGTCTGTTTATCAAGCATTCTCTCGTACATATATACATACCTCGTAAAAATTCATCGTTCCGATTTTAACAGCCCATAATAGCAGGAATCGCAAATTCCCTGATTGTTCCAATCGGCGCTGCGCAAGGTTCCCTCGTATTTCATTCCGCATTTTTTCATTACCTTGCCCGAATTGGGATTTCTGGGATCATGTCTCGATTCTATACGGTTTACATCTACCGCATCAAAAAGAAAATTCATAACGGCTTTCAGTGCCTCTGATGTAATTCCTTTGTGCCACCAAGCCCTCCCAATGCAGTAGCCGATATGCGCCATTGAAATATTATCTTTCATATTCACTACGGCAATATCGCCGATAGGCTCATCTCCGTTGTCCTTAAGCACAATAGCCCAATGATAAAATCTTTCGTCGGAATACAGCTTTACCCAATCGTCAATTACGCTTTGGCTCACTTCGGGGCTTGTATGGGGCGGCCACATCAGGAACTTGGTAACATTCTCATCAGCCGCCCAGTTTTTATACATTGCCGCCGCGTCTTCGGCTTTATATCTTCTTAATATCAATCTCTCCGTTTCCAATCTTTGAGTTCCGCAATGCTTCATAGTCTATCCTTTCTTTGCGATCATATCGATCACTTTGTTTATACTTGTTTCCAGAATATTTTCTCCCCAGCCAAGCTCCCAATCGTCACCCTCTCCCGAGTCGGACACCACATAAATGCCCGCCGCGTGGCAGGAACGGAATTTAGCTGCCGAAAACAGCCCCGCTCCCTCCATTTCAACGCAAAGAGCCCCTTTGTCCTCAAAATATTTTATCCGCCAGCTTGTTTCAACATATCCGCCGTCGGTAGTCCAATGATAACCCCTGTGATATTTGATGCCTTTTGAATCCATTTCCCTGCACAACAAATCGGTAAGCTCCTTTGACGTTTCCACGATCTCGCTCTTACAGCCGTACAAACCCGCAACTGCCGTATCGTTAAAAGCTCCGTCTGTGATAACAACATCACCGATCCGCGTTCCCGTGCGTCCTCCCGCAAAGCCTATGTGTATCAATTCACACGCTCCTGCCGCCATCAGATCCTCGGCTTGGGTGGCAATTCCCGGCGAACACATTTCACCCTTTACAAATCCCACCCGATTGTTATCGTTCATAACATAGACCTCACCGCCTACACGATAAGTGAGAGTTCCGACATTTTTCGCCAACATTGTATCGTACAGGCTGTCAGCAAGCAGATATATTCTTTTAGGAAAAACCTCTCTCAATGTATCCAGATCGATCCCCTGCAATTCCATTTCACGCCTTACAAGCTGCATGGGCGCATTATATTCATCGGGGTCAATGGGGAAATTATCCCTGCACATGATTTCATAAACCAAAATCTTATTATTGTCAAGCTCACACTCCGCATATTCCTTAGCAACATATCCACGCCCATGCCAGAATTTTCCCGCAGGAAGCGAGGAATCCACCCATACGGCGCCATGATCCTTTATGATCTCCCCTTCAAGAAAATCCATAATAAGCGTACCCATTCCCCGCCCCTGAAATTCAGGCAGCACAAACACACGCTTAACATGGTCACCGTCAACTGTTCCCGTACCGATTACATCGTCTCCGAGAACGGCTGCGTATACTTTTCCCTCCGATATATCCTTTAAAATATTCTCCTTGCTGTGAAGTGTCAGAAAAAAGTCCACTGCCTCTTCCGAATAATATTTGGTGTAGGTTTCCTTAATTGTTTTTTGAACCAGTTCATATATCTTTAAAGCAATATCCGCCTTAGCTTGAAAAATAAGCGGTTGGCATATCTGTTTCTGTGCCATATTTTTCTCCTTTGTGCAATTTTAGTCTATAGTATCACATAAAATGTGACAGCTGTGTGTCATATTTTCCTCACAACATTTCTTTTTTCGCAGTTTGAGGTTATTATATCATAAAAAGAGAATTTTGCAAAGCAAAATTCTCTTGTCTTATATTTTAATTTTAAAGGGGTTTTGTTGAAATTGGTATGAATTGCAAATCAACAGTTATTTTCAAAATCTGCCCTCAAAATAATGCACAAAGGTTTTTCAACAAGCCGATAACTCCTTTATATTTCTTGTAATTGGTTGACAAAAAGATTTTTAATTGAACCGTTAAAAATTACCACTATGCTGTGTAAACACAAATCCTAAATTTTTCGGTTTTTGCGAAGCAAAAATAAAGAAGCAAAAATAAATTTCAATAAGGAAAATTCAAGAAAAATTGAGACGTAAACGAGCTAAGAAGTGAGCCCTAATGGGCGACCGGCAAAGCCGTTTCCGCTCCACAGAAAATGCTCTTTAGCGGTCTTGTGTCCGTTGTTCACGTGTACTCCAAATCTGTCTATCTTCGTGCCATCGACGAAAAGATGCTCGTATCTGATCTCATCCATCAAGCGAAGCTTTTTCACAAGCTCATAGAATAATTCCTCCCCACATTGAGACAGTCTGTCCCTGCGGAATCGTGCTATCTTATGATAATTAGGCGCAAGCTCTCCGTTCAGAAGCCAAATGTAATTCATATCTCTTTTGTACACCGATTCGATCTCTCTGCTGGAATATTTTCCCTCCATGTTTGCGTAGAGTATGACCGCAAGCATGGTTGCAGCTGAATTTACAGGCGGGCGACCGGTGCGTCTGTAGGTGCTCAAAAGGCTGCTTATATCCATCTCCTCCACTATTTGGTCTATGAGCCGCACACTGTCGTTTGCCGGTATTTCCTCTTCTGCTGAAAAAACATCAAATTTTACTTGCATTTCTCTCGCATTTGTGCGATAATATGTAGTGGCATCGGCGTTTTTCGCCGCGAGCCATTGGAAGTCGGGAAAAACGAAAGAATGAAATATATTGCATTGGTGACTGAAAATGGCATTATTAAAGGTAAAATCCGATTTTATTGCGAAACATTGGACGTATCAACACAGGGTTTTTACGATTACCTTAAGAGAAAGGAGAAACCGTGGAAACATGAACATTTAGCAGAGCAAATACGGTCTGTAATAGATGATGAGTGCAATAATACATATGGCAGGAAAAGAATGGCAGAGGCAGTGAAAATTGATCGCCAAATAGGCGGCACAGAAACCGAAATTTCGCAAGTTGAAAAACGGGAAGGGATTGATACCGCCCAACAGCAAGTCGAGCCGTACAAGCCCAAAAAAACGCAAATCAGCCACAGGGTGTGTAACGATGATAAACAACCACCTATACGAGGGCAGATACAGCCCCAAAAATGCTAATGGCAAAAGGGAAAGTCATAACATATATGCCAAGACGAGAGAAGAATGTGAGGAAAAGCTTGCGGTAATGATATCGCAAGTCAAATCTGATATCAGGGCAGAGAAAAAAAGACTGAAAGCGATATACGAATCGTCGTCCATGCTCAAAAATTGAGCCGCATAAAACAAAGAATAGGTCAGAAAATATGCCCCTTGAAGCCGTCGTTTCAGGGGGCTGTTGATTGGAGTGAAAGATTGTTTGTAACACAGATTTCGCGGGATATTTGTGTAAGTGGTCAAATATGCGGTCATAAAGGGTTTTGCAACTATTTTCGTCCCAATAAAAGCACCATGAATTTGTAGTGTCAAAAGGTATTTTCGGAATTTGGTATTGAGATATGCTCCTACCCATTCATGCTCCCGAAGAGTGATAATAATGTTCTCTCCGCTTTTAATGGCTTTTTATAGCCGTTTCCGCTCCACACAAAATCCTCTTTGGCAATCTTGTATCCATTGTTTCCGTATGCTCCAAAACTGTCTATGGTCAGATATGTGGTCACTCCAAATATGAATAATCAAGAGAGATACATTCACTGCCATGTGCCAATATGGCATAAATATAATTGAAGAATCAAGTCAAAATTTGAGTTGCTGTAAACAAAGAATAGGCAAAAAATGACCCTGCACTTTTCTTGCAAATTCATAGACCGCCAGTGTTGATCAACGAGGTTCAGTATGCCCCTAAGTTGTTTACTTACATTAAAAATTCATATAGACAAACACCACAACCTCGGTGATTTTAGATGGCGGGTACTCAAATAATCCGACTTATTATGCAAGGAGTACAGTATGCGCTTGCGGGCCGAGCTGCATTGCTTTGTATGTCACCTACGTTTCAGCAGAAAATTATCGGTAGAAAATGTGTACATTTTTCTACAAACTATAATAAAACTGTTGACCGAAAGCAAGAAGATTGCTCCTATACCAGCTTCGAGATGTTTAAAAGGATTCGGAAAGGTTTAATCCCCTGAATTGTCAGCAGTCAATACCCCGATAGAAATATTTACTGCTGCTTGTATCTTTCAACCTGTGCAGAACGTGATGAGAGAGATATTTCGGGTAATTTTGATGCTCTGAAATTCAACTCATGTCGGAGTTTTCCTGAAAATCATACGAAGAATCCTTATGATGTTGTTTTTTGGATATTGTCATGCCGGAGATTGATGGCTTTGAAACCGCAAAGCAAATCAGAAAATTATCACGAAATACATTTGGATTTTTTCTCAAGCTTCACAAGATGCAGCTAAACTTAACAGGATCGTTGACATTTATTTTTAAAAATGGTATACTGTGAACACGGTCGATCTAAAAAGATTAATGGAAAAAACGGAAAATTTTTATCAACAAATAGTAAAAGGGGATAAATATGATGAAATTTTTAAAAATACCTTCGATCCTCATCACAATACTGTTTTTATTTTCCTCATGCTCCCAACCCGAAAAAAAGGACAGTATTGAAATTTCGGAAACAAAACCGGATATTACAAGCTCCGATAAAGAAAACAATACCGACACTTCCGAAACGGCGGTAACAACGGTAAACCCGAGGGACGAAGTCAACCATTACCACATAGATCTGCAAAAGGTAAACGATATTACCGAATATAACGGAGAAGAACTGTCGTTGACAATGAGGGTGGAAAATGACGGAGACCCCTCCACACAGGCATTCTTTATATATGTAAACGGTCAGATCAACGAGTATGGCACAGACGAATTTCCCGAAAAAAGCGCCTATCACACTTATGACTTTACCAAGAACGAAGTTAAGGAAATAACTCTGCATTTTACGCCCTATAACTGCAAAAACGGGGAAAAAGCCATTGTGTCCCTTGTTTCAATGTTCACTCCCGACTATATGCTCGGCGATATGTCCTATCCCTCTTTCGGACTGCACCACAGCTTAGTACGTCCATGGCCTTTGGAAATAAGCATAAACAGCGATTCTCCCGAAAGTCCATACAACAAAATTTCCGGGGAGCATGAAACCGTGGAGATCACCGAGGAGTATGCAAAGGAACAGGATTACACTTCCCTTGATAATCACACAGTTTTCAGAATGTATCAGACAGATCCTCTTGAAAACTATATGACAGCCAAGGACACTTTGACCTTTGATATTACTGCCGCAGGAAAAGTAGAACGTGACAGCGGCAAGTATCTTGTGGGAATATACATAAACCATGAACTGCAAAAAGCCTTTGGAGATAGTTATTACGCGCTATGTGAGGCCGACAGCGAACACGAGATAAAGATCACCGCAAATATTGACGTTTCGGGACTGTCAGGACTTAACCATATTTACATGGTAGCCGCTCCCTGCGATCCTAATGATGCAGAATTTGGAACTGCTCCCGAAAAAACAGCCACAAAGCTGCTGTTTGTAGGCAGTGAGGAGGAAATGCAGGAGTATTCTCCCATAGAATAGGTCAGACGTTAATTGACCTAACAAAAGGCTTTAGTGAAAGAGATATATTATGAAATTATTAAAGGAATTTTCTGTATTTTTGATTTCCGCGCTTTTGCTCTCCTCCTGTTCTCAGCCCGAAAACAGCGATAACGTTACATCAGGCTCACAGTCTGAAAACGTTAGCACTTCCGAGCAAACAGCGGAAACAGTCGCCGACCTGGAGGACAATCCTCCCCAAAACTCCGAAAATGGCATCATAAAAACAATAAACACGGATTTTGCGCAGAATTTTTACATTCTGGAAAACAAAAATATTCTTTTGGTTAAACAGCCGTCAACAGCAAATGATATATTCGGCAGTGAAAACGAAGACGGCTGTATTATTGTTTACGATCCCGAGATAAAGGAAAAATTATCGGTAATTCCCATTAGCTGTGAACGCAGTTTTATGGTCAATGTACAGATCGTAAAAGACGGCTTTGCGGTAACGGAAACAAGCGGAAAATATATGACCCTGTATGATAACGAGGGAAAGGAAACCAAAACCGTGAACCCGCCCATTTATGATTCCGCAGATTATGCGGTTTCCTACGACAAAACAAGGATCGCCTGCCGTTATTGGGACGCAGAAACGGGAAAAGAGAATCTTTACACCGACAGCATAGATCTGAATGATAAAATGGAAATAGAAATCTTTGACGATTTGGAGGAAAAAGGCGCATTTAAGGGAATTCAGAAGATTTTCTCATACAAAGACGGCATTATTGCATTCAGCGGAACGGTCATTGACGAAATAGATTCCAAGCTGCATTTGGTTGACGTTTTCGGCAGGTGCAGTGATAACGGCGAAGCTTTCACTTTTGAAAAAATGGCAAAGGAAAAGGATCATACCGAGTTTTTAAATACAAATCTTATTCCTCAGGAAAACTTTTTTGTTGTGTTGGAGGAATTTAAACTTACGGCGGGAACGCCCTCAAGCGGAATCATAAAATATCAGGAATATGAGGGTGGAGAGATCAGAACATTTACTTGTGAAAACACCGAGGAAAACCACCTTGCCGCAGTTTCGGACAGCGGTAAATATATTGCGACTTTTATTGAATCTCCCGATTTTATAGAGGACGGAATTTTGAAGATCTATGATGCCGCAAGCGGCAAGCTGCTCCACACCGAGAACTTTGACCCCGTTACAAGCTTTTCGGTATTGGGTATGCGCTTTGATGAAGAGGAAAGGCAGCTTTATGCTTTCTTCGGAGACAAAATAACGATTATAGGATTTTAAAGTATATTTTCACAAGCTAATGAGAGTATCTTTTGGCGGGTTTTGTGAATACAGGTTTTAGAAGGGCTTTTTATGACTGAACTTGAAATAAATTCCATAAGCAAAAGCTATGGAAAGAAAAAGGTTTTGAATAATTTCTCAGTTAAAATGTCGGACGGCGTTTACGGTCTCATAGGCCCTAACGGCGCGGGAAAAACCACAACAATAAACATAATAGCGGGGATCTCCTCAGCCGACAGCGGAAGCATCACCGTCAACGGCAGCGACAAGGATAAGTTAGGCAAGGCGTATTTCAATTCAATAGGCTTTATGCCCCAATATCCTAAGTTTTATCCCAACTATACCGCCGATGAAATTATGGAGTATATGGCGGCTTTAAAAGGAGTTGAGGACAAAGAAAGGGCAAAGGAGCTGCTGAATTTCGTAAACCTTTATGACAGTAAAGACAAAAAAGTAGGAGCATTTTCGGGAGGAATGCGGCAGCGGTTGGCTATTGCCGCTTCAATGGTAAATGACCCCGAAATACTTATTTTGGACGAGCCTACGGCGGGACTTGACCCTATCGAAAGAATACGTTTCCGTAACATAATTTCTCAGCTTGGCACAGACAGGATTATACTTATCGCCACCCATATAGTTTCAGACGTGGAGTATATGGCGGAAAGAATAATACTGCTGAATAAAGGTGAGATAGTAAAGGATCTGCCCTGCGATGAACTTTGCAAAAGTATTGAGGGAAAGGTGTGGCAATATTCGCCCCCAAGCAGTGATTTCAGCCTGCCCGATTTTATAAAAAGCCACAGGGTAAGCGAGATCTCGCGCAGCCTTGAAATGCGGGTGATCTCCGACCTTCCGCCCTCGGAAAAGTCGATACCCCTTACGCCAAAATTAGACGATGTGTTTTTGTATTACTTGGATAATGAGGAAAGGGAAAAAGAGCTATGAAAAATTTTCTCACCCTTTCACGGTTTGAATTCAAAAAGCTGTTTATAAAAAAGTCACTGCTTATTATAACGGCTTTTTTGTGTATATTCAATATAATAAGTATTGTAAGGCATAATAACCTTTATGGCGGCGGAAATACCGCTATGCAAAATGCCTCTTACACGGTCTACTCTGTTTACAAGGGAACTCTCACCGAAGAAAAATTGGCTGAAATAGCCCGATTGAGGGAGCAGGCAGACAAGATATTGTCGCCCTTCGGCACGGGCAGTTTCTCCACGGAATATGACCCCGAAAAATATTACTCAGGCTACGCTTACGGCGACGCAGGTATATTTTATGAGCTTTCGGAGGAGGTCAACAGACTTACAAGCTATTCCCAAAGCATTTCGGAGCTTTCCGCGCAGGCGGAGGAACAGCTCAAAAACCACCGCATAAATGAATATTTCCAAAAGATAAACAAAAATATCGCAAGGCTGTACGGCGGCAGGGAACTGACGACCCTTACCCATAACAAAGGGATGGGCGATTTTTTAGACTATAAATTCTCCTCGGTTTTATGTATTATTTTGCTGATAACAGGCACAGTCCTAATCTTTACCTCCGACAAGGACACAGGAGCGGATATTTATCTCAATTCCTCCGTCAACGGCAGAGGGAAAACCGCCGCCGCAAAGCTTGCCGCCGCGTGGTTTTATACCTTTTTGATAACACTGCTGTTTTTCGCGGTGGATCTGATAACCTACACTGTTATGCTCAGAATAGACGGCTTTGAACAGCCCCTTTACTCCTTGACCGATTATTTCAGCACACCCTACACTATGGCGATATGGCAGTTTATATTGCTATATTTTCTTTTACAACTTCTGGGCTTTCTGTGCATTGCCTCGCTGACGGCTTTAGTGACAGTGATAATGAAAAAACCTATACTATCGGTGATAGGCTCTTTTGCCTGTTTTATTGCAATGCTGCTGCTCAAAACCTATTGCTTATCACAAAGCAACAGATGGATAAACCTTTTTAACCCTCTTGTACCCGTCACTGCTCCCAAATATATAAAAAGGTATGATGTGATCAAGGTTTTTTCAGAACCTATTCCCTTTTTTGACACAGCGCTGATTTGTGTGATCGTTCTAACGGCATTGCTGTCCTGCAGTGTGATCCTGCTGTCGGCATTCAGAAAAAGGAGGGTGAAAAATGTTTAAAGAAGAACTTAAAAAACAGCTTGTCAAAAACCGCCTTGCTCCCTTGCTTGTGATAGTTTTAGCTGTGGACGCTCTGTATTCGCTTTTTTCTTCTGTAAAGCCCGAAATCTTTACAAATCTAGAGGGATCTCTTTTTCAGGATCTTCGACCCTATTATTCGGCGTGGAGTATGTTTTTGAACAACAGCTCGCTGAACTGGGTGCTGCTGATATTCATAAGCGTAACAGCCTTAAAGATCTGGGCGGACGAATACAGACTCAATATGCAGATGTACAATCTCACTTCGGTAAAGGGCAGAGGATCTCTGGCAGGCAAAAAGGTTCTTGTTACCCTTGGGTTGGTTCTGCCTGCCGCCCTTATCTCCGAATTTATCAGAATACTGATGTTCGGAATAAATCTTTCCTTTGAAAATCTGCCGTTGAATGAATGCGGATCTTTTTTTGAAGCCAGCGAATTTCCCCTTACCGCCCTGCAAGCCGTTTTAATTTCGGTTATGCTTCATTTTTTGGGGTATTTGCTTTTTTGCGGTCTCTGCATTTTCACGGCGGTATTGATAAGAAACTCGGTAAGCTGTCTTGGATTAGATCTTGCAATAATGCTTGTTCCCATTTATATCTTTGATGACGGTGATGTGAGGTTAAGATTTCCATTCCCTGTTTCATTTCTGCAAGGGGAGAAAATGTTCTGCGGTTCGATAATTGACGCAATAAGTGAAAATTCCGATGATCCCATATATCTTTACAAGGCACTCAGCACAAGCAATATTGTGATAAATGTGATTTTTGCGGTATTCCTTTCGGCTGTTCTGATCCTGCTTTCTGCAATGATTTTTTCGGGAGTAAAGCCGAGATTTAAGAAAGCCAAGGCGATCGCCCTGTCCACAGCTCTTTTAATGCTCTTGTCGGGCTGTAACGGTAATGTTCTACCAAAAAATGAGACAAGCAAATACATCTCCATGAACGATCACGAACACGTTTACAGCAAGAAAAGCGGCGAGATATTTGCCATAAATCCTACACCTTTAACAAATTGGCACCTTGAGCAGGTATACGGAAAATATGCCATAGTTACCGAGAATATGACCCCCGGCATTTATAACGGAAAGTTTTACATAAAAGCCGTAAATCTTGAAGATTTTTCCGAAACACTGCTTTACGCAAGGGGAATGGAGGCGGATCCGGAGGGAATGTTAGGGCTTGAAGATGTTATCGACCTTCCCGATTGGCTTTTATACGACCCGGACGTTGTGAGATACAGCAGTAACTTCATCTATGCGGGGGACAAGCTGTATTTTGGGGGAAATAACGATATTCTGTGCATTGACCTGTCTTCAAACACAGAAACAAGGCTGTTTGAAAATGTCAATTACTCTGATGTTGTCATTAGGGATGAAGGGGTTTATTACAAAAACAAAGACGACGGTATGATCTATCTTAACAATATGGAAAATAAAGTCACCCCTTTTCCCGCAGATTATTATGCAGTGGGAAAAGATGCGGTGGCGGCTGTAAGCTCCGAGGACGGCTGTTTGTATCTGATCACGGAAAAGGGAACAGAAAAGCTTTTTGACGATAAAATTCAAGGAATACTGTACACGAGCAAGGCGGTGACCGTATTTGACGTCTATTCCGAGAACGCGGGCATGGTCGTTACCTTTGCTTTGACGGGCGGCAGCCTGAAGGATTACGGGAAATGTGCTTATTATGCTGATGAGGACGGGGTTTATTTTTTTGAGGACGGTAAGGTTACGGTTCAAGAGTATTAAAGTTTAATTGTTAAAGGATCCACAAGCCAAATAAATGACGGGATGAATTATCCTGTCATTTTTTTGTTTCAAAAATTGCGTTGCAGTAAACAAAGTGTAGGTTCGGAGAATATAACCAAACTGCGAGAAATGTGTTCAAAAGAAATTGCGGAGAACAATGGAATCATCACATTTGAAGAAGCGATGCACTTTCAAAATTCGGAGGAAGAATAAATGCCAATGTTCGCATTGCCACTTCGTATCAAATAATGATTTTGATACAGAGGTTTTATTATGGCAGTCATATATTGAAGACGGAAGAAGGCTACAGATAGAAAATAGTGAGTTATACGATAAAATCAAAAATAGGATTAAAGACGAATTTACGATTGATATGCCGAATGATTTTGATTCCGTGTTTGATAAGTTTATTCAGAGTACTTTTGTCCATAAATCGGAACTACAACTCACAACTTATGAAACTCAAACTATGGGTGAGTTTTTTAGACATTTAGCTGACAAAAACATTCCATCCAATACGGCAAATCTTATTTTTCAGCAATTACTCAATGATGTGAGAAAAAAGAGTAAGGAAAAAATCAAAATGCCTATTAGCTTGAAAAGCTTAATTGAGAAAAAAGGTGTAGATATTTCTCAAATAGGCAAGAAGATTGATGGTAATATAAAAAATAGTGGGAATTATGATGCTTTCCACAATTTGTTGATTGCCGAAGCATTATCGGACCATGATATTCGCCGTATTGAAGCAGCTAAAACACTCCACGATACGAGATGGCTTGATATACGAGATGTTAGATATCAAAAAATTGTACTTGTGCTGCGAGAAACAATTTCTACATTTTGTGAATCAAATAAGGTGAATGGACTTTGTGATGGCTTGAAAAGGTTGTGCATTGAAGAATTGCAAAAGCATGATCTTCTGTCGGATTCTCTGGATAAATCGCTAATTGAGGTATTATATTATGAATATAAATTCAGTTGAGGCAATTAAACAAGAACAAAAGTATAAAATCTTAATCAGAAATTTAAGAAAGCAGCAGGAGGAAAGAAATAATGAAAAGACTAATGTTAAAAAAGCTGATAGTAATCAGTCAAAGTGAGTCTCGTTCATTAGAGGTTCCTTTTGAAGATGGACTTAACATTATTTTGGGAGGAAATAAGACAGGAAAGTCATCCATTATTAAAAGTATTTTTACTTCTTTGGAATGTGAGTGTAAAAGAATTGAAAGCGATTGGAAAAAACTAATCTCTGCTTATTTGCTATTTTTTAAATACGGTGAAAAACATTTTTGTGTTGTTAGACAAGATAAAAAATTTCAAATTTTTGAAAATGCCGGTAATAATTATTCATTGACTTACTGTAAAAGACAAGCCAATGATTTTCACTTGTGCGACGGTTTCCGCATACAATATACATAAACACACGCCGCAATCTCTATCCAAAATATGATCAGAATGTTATCAAAGCTTGTTCTTATATAAATTCAGCGCTTTTGCATTAAAAAATAATATTTTAGGAGGTAACTATGGCTACTTTTATGTCTGCCTTACTTGGCTGTGAAGCGATTGATGATAAAGCCGTTAAGCCAATTGAAGAGGGGCTGTCGAAAAAATACGGAAAAAAGTTTACGGTATCCTGTCTCGGAGACAGAATCGGCAGAGATACGGCAACCGCTTATGTATATGCAAACAACGACCCCACAATGATGTTTGTTGTTCGCGTCAGCAAAGACGGAAAGATTGTTTTTGAAAATTATGCTTATCGTTTGGTTTGCCGTGAGGTTGAAAAAACAGTTAATTCGGCATTCTCGGAAAACGGACTTACTGCGGAGTGCTATGCGGATTTTTCAAGCTGCAAATTTGACATTTCTGCGGAAATTACGGTTAATGGCTATATAAAGGAAAGCGGGGCGGATACCGTTAAATTGGCAATAATAGTGAAAGCTGATAATAAAATTACCGGTGAAATTCTTAAAAAGATTTATACGGAGATTTATTCTCAAATTTCGGAAATAACAGTTGGCTTTAGTTTATTTGTTCTTTCGGAAAGAGATTATAATAAAATTTGTGAAAATGTGAAAACAGAAACTCAGCATTTTGGTTTATCAAGGCTCAGACTGTATGGTGTTGCGGATGATATTAAGAGTTTTTATACGGAAATATCAAACAATGCACTGTCTGTTACAGTGTACGAAATTAACAATAAGCTGTTAAAGGGGGGAAATGTAAATGGCTGTAAAAGAAGGCAGTCTGCTGGCTGCAACTCAAATTGCTTATGCCGATCTCGACGAGGCGTTCTATAATCTCAGTAAAAGCGGTGAAGGAATTACATTGACCGAAGCGATTATATATGCCAAAGAACATAAAAACAAACTGGGCGGTCTCAGCAATTACATAGAAGGATATGATGAAGATAGTAAAGGTAATATAATCAATGTCAATTTTAAGCAAGGATATGAGAGCATAGGCGATTGGAAAATATTTGAGCCAGTCAATGACAATATTAAAGGCGGCACCGGTCTTTATGCATGTATACTTGATACAGGCAATGCACGAATCCTTGCCTGTCGTGGAAGTGAGGGTGCGGGAAATTTTCTTACAGATGATATCAGCAGGAGAAATTTAGATCAGGATTGGATAAAAGCGGATTTCATGCTTTTAAATTCGGAGCAGACGAAGCAGGAAGAAGCTCTCAGAAAATATATGACAGATAATGCCGACTTGCTAAATGAAAAGCCATGGGCAGCAACAGGGCATTCTCTCGGCGGTGCTTTGGCTGATCATGCGGCTGTCGTTTCCGCAGAAGAAAATATCGGTAATTTTTCGGGAGCGGTAAACTTTGATGGTCCGGGACATTCACAGGAATATATTAAAAAACATAATGGAGCACTGAAGCGGGTTTCGGAAAAAATGACGCATAAAAAAGCAAGTATTGTCGGGAATTTGTTATTTGATTTTCCAGGGGCTAAGCAGGAGTACATCAAGACATCAAACGAAAGCCGCTTTGTTGATAAAAACGGCAACCCGATATCAACGATCGAGGGCATAAAGGCTCTGTTTTTAAAACATGATACTCAATATTGGGTATTGGATGAAGACGGTAACACCGTAGCAGGAGAACAACTCACTGCTGAATGGGGAATAGAAAAACTAAGCAAAATAATTGAACGTCTTCCATCGCCTGTCGGGAATATGCTCCCCGTAATATTACTCAAAACCGCTCACGGAGTTGAATGGGTTGCGGATCAGCTTAACGGAGAACCCGATTCTTCAAATACTTTAGCGGAAACCATGGTGATTAACGTTGTCAGCTTTATATTGAATCATCCTTTGGTTATAGCTCCCATAGCAGTTCCGATCGTTGCGGACGCTCTTGTTGCAATTACGTTTATGATTATCGGAGAGCTGGCTGTTGAAACCGTAGAAAAAACTGCCGCTGAAATCGCACAGGGAATAAGCAAAACGGTTTCATGGTTATCCGATAAGGCTGCGGAATTATTTGAAGCCATAAAAGTACAATTATAACAGTAAACTATTGCAAAACCATATTGCATATATTATAAGAAATAAAAAGCTGACATGGCAAAACACCATATCAGCTTTTTTCACTTTGTCAAAAGACAGCCACATCAACTAAAATAAAACATATTTCTGCCTCAATATCAAAAAGCATAACCCTGCCGACAAAATTCCGTTTTATCTACTATCAGTCTTGATTTTTTTCATTTTATATTGTATAATATTATGGGTTTTTATAATCACTTTTTTCTGATTTTAACATAAAATTGATTTTTTTCATCCGGGCATTTGGAGGAAATTATGACAATAATAAACAATGTCGATATAACTCTCAAAGATGATTTAACTGCTGAAATCAAAGCGGGCATAAGCTGTCAATTACGGCAGACTGTTTTTCAATTTACGCTTTTGAGAGCTGAAAAAACAGCTTTCTCAAATAAGTGTGTGGGAAAATGTTGTGGTGCAGGTGGGAGAAATAACGGTTGAGGGGGATAATTCGCTTGATGAGCAGATTGTTTTGAATAAGGAAAGGAAGAAGATTTTGGAGGAGATTGAGAGGTTGGAGAAGAAGGCGAGGGCGGAGGTGCAGCCGAGGAAGAAGCTGGAGTTGGTACAGAAAAAAATTAAAGGAGAAAATGAATTTTGAGAAATAACATATTTGATATAGTTTCAAAGAATAATGATATGGAAAGAGATGCAAGAAGATTATATGATCTATTTGAAAGAGATTGGATTATTTCTTGTATTGAGAGTGTAAATAGAGGCGTTAGGCAGGAGAAACAGTCTGTCAAATACTCTCTGAAAGCATTTGTAAATAAGTATTGTTTTAATGATTGGAAGAGTCGTGGGCGATGTATCAGTCTTTTCGATTTTCTGGATACATTACAATATGAATTAATGGCAAAACAAGCTACATATCGTATAGAAGATTTCTTCTCTTTGATTGAATTAATTTACAATATGTGGGCTTTAGCAGCAATATATTTTGACAAATATAAATCTGCAGAACCCATCGGAAATTTTATTCATTTAAAAAATCTGATGAATGACATCCTGCAGCAATATAATCACACAATATACTATGACAAACAAAATGAGTGTGTGTATGTAATTGAAGATAAACCGGAAGTTACTGCAGCTTGTGAAATAGTTTCTCCAAGTTTATCATTAGAAATCATTAAATACAATCATCGAACACTAAAAGGAAATATTGAATTAAAGAAACAGATATTAGTAGATTTAGGAGCAAAGATTGAACCAGAACGAAAATATCTAAAAACAATAGATGACAAGTTGGAAGATGACATATTTTTTGCGTTAAATAATTTGAATCTTAGACATAATAACATTAAACAAGGTGATAAAAATTATCATGAGCTTGTTGAAAAAATGTCAAATGAAGAACTTGAAGAATGGTATGACGAAGTTTATCAAATGATATTGTTAGCATTACTACTTATAGATCATAAATCAAGAACAGAAAAAATTAAACAACTAAAAAAAGATATTGCAGGAGAAAACAAAAATGGACAAACTTAAACTGCAAACCCCCAATAAAGCCGACGAAAACTTCAAAAAACTCTCCGCCCTTTTCCCCAACGCTGTAACCGAAACAATAAACGAAAACGGAGAATTAGTCCGCGCTATAGACAAAGACATACTAATGCAGGAAATAAACACAACAGTAGTAGAAGGCAAAGAAGAACGCTACCAATTCACATGGCCGGACAAGAAAAAATCCATACTCCTTGCAAATTCTCCCATATCAAAAACACTCCGTCCTTGCAGAGAGGAAAGCGTTGAATTTGACAACACGGAAAATCTTTATATTGAGGGAGATAACCTTGAAGTATTAAAGCTGTTGCAGGAAACTTATTTAGGAAAGATCAAAATGATATACATAGACCCGCCCTATAATACAGGAAACGATTTTGTATATAATGATGACTTTTCCGAAAGTGCGGAGGAATACCTTGACCGAAGCGAACAATATGACGATGAGGGAAACAGGCTTGTTCAGAATACTGAGAGCAATGGAAGATTTCATACCGATTGGCTTAATATGATTTATCCGAGGCTGAAGCTGGCTAAGGATTTGTTGAGTGATGACGGAGTTATTTTTATTTCTATTGATGATAATGAGCAGGAGAATTTGAAGAAGGTTTGTGATGAGATTTTTGGAGCAGTTAATTATTTAAATCATTTTGCATGGATATCCAACATAACTGGCAGACAGATTTCTGGTTGTGGGGCTGCAAAAACATGGGAAAGTGTTTTAGTTTATGCAAAGAATATCTCCTCATCTTTTGGCTTGGTTATAAACATATCTTTTGCAAAGAATAAAATGTCTGATGCTTATAAAGGTTTCAAAAAGGATATTAGAAAAGATAACATAGGATTATTTGCTATTGGAGATACACTATACAATCATAATAGAAAATTCAATGAAGAAACTCGACCAAATTTAGTTTTCTCAATTTTTTATAATCCAAATACCGAAGAAATTATAACTGGTGATATTGGGGAAAAATTTGACGGATTTATTGAAATTCCGCCACATCCGAATGGTGACGGATTTCATAAGTATCATGCATGGAGATGGTCAAGGCAGAAAATATCCAACGAGAGTTATGATTTGATTGTATTACCAAGTTCAAAGGGATATGAAGTATTTACTCGAATCAGAGATTTCAATAACACTTTATTAAAAGATGTAATAACAAATATATCAAATGGAGATGCGGAAGTTCAGAAATTATTTAATAATAAAAAATATTTTGATTATCCAAAATCAGTAGATTTAATAAAGACATTTATTGCAAGTATAGATGATAGTGAAGTAACTGTCCTTGACTTTTTTTCAGGCAGCGCCACAACTGCTCACGCAGTAATGCAGCTTAACGCCGAAGATGGCGGAAAACGCAAGTTTATAATGGTTCAGTTACCCGAAGAAACAGAAGAAAAATCGGAAGCCTATAAAGCAGGTTATAAGAATATTTGTGAAATCGGAAAAGAACGAATACGCAGAGCAGGAAAAAAGATTTTTGAAGATTTAGAAAAGAAAAGATATTCTAAATTAGGAGCAAAAGATCCGTTTGATGAGACAAGAGAACTATGGAGCAAAGGACAAGCAACTTTACCCGGAATGTTTAGAGAAGATTTTGGTTATACAGATGATGACGGGAAAACAGAAAAAATGGAATACCATTCTCCGCAAAACCCTAAAGATAAATATTTTTATGGTCTTGAAAAGCTTGACACAGGCTTCAGAGTGTTAAAGTGCGACACCACCAACATGAAAGACGTTTACTACTCCCCCGCCGAATTTACAATACAAACTTTAGACGGAATGGAAGACAATATCAAGGAAGACCGCACCGAAGAAGACCTGCTGTTTCAGGTTATGCTTGATTTGGGCGTTTTGCTGTCAAGCAGGATTGAGGAAAAGATGATCGGCGATAAAAAAGTGTTTGTGGTAGGTGATGAAAATTACCTTGTTGCTTGTTTTGATGAAAATATAACTGAGGAAACCGTTACGGAGATCGCTAAAATGACGCCTTATTATTTTGTTATGAGGGATAGCTCTATGGCGAGTGATAGTGTGGCGGCTAATTTTGAGCAGATTTTTGAGGCGTATAGTGCGGAGACGGTTAGGAAGGTGCTGTAAAAGGATTCAGTTATCTGAAAATTTCGGATAACTGCCGATTACTGAAAAATGCAGCACTAACAATGAAAAGTGAAATATTCGGAATTTACTAATATTTTAGATAGGAGATTTTAAATGGATCTTGTCGAAAAACTAATTGATAAATCTAAAGAAGCTTTTATGATGGCAATAGAAGTATATAATAAGCCATCAATTAAATATCGTGTAGAAGGATTTTCTTTTTTTATCTGCAATGCTTGGGAGCTTATGTTAAAGGCACATATGATAAATACAATGGGTAACGAAAGTATTTATTACAAAGATAACCCAAACAGAACGCTTGCACTTGAAAACTGCGTTAAAAAGATATTTACTAACGATAAAGACCCTCTCAGAAAAAATCTTGAAAAAATAATTGAGCTTAGAAATACGGGGACACATTTTATTACCGAGGAATACGAAATGGTTTACATACCACTATTCCAAGCTGCTGTATTCAATTTCATCGAAAAAATACAGGCTTTTCATAATGTAGATATGACAGAAATTATCCCACAAAATTTTTTAACGCTTACTGTAAGTTACAACGCATTAAATCGAGACGAAGTACGTGCAAAATATCCAAAAGAAATTGCCGATAGGCTCATCGGTTTAAACGAGGAATTAAATCCTATTATCAACGAAAATAACAATCATTTTGCGATTCGTATTGATCATCGGTATTATATTACCAAAGACAAAAATAGTGCTGCAACTATAGTTAGAGTTGACAATTCGGCAGAGGAAAGTGTAAAAATACTGAAGCAACTACAAGATCCAAATGATGTATATAAGTATACAACAAAAAAATGCTGTTCGGAAATAAACCGGCGTTTGGAGAAACTCAAAATCCCAATTAAATTTAATAGGTATCATTTTAATTTGTTTTGCGAATATTATGATATAAAGCATAATGATAAATTATGTTACACTATAAAAATGCTTTCAAGCCCTCGATATAGTTTTTCGCTGCAAGCAATAGACTTTATTGTGGAAGAAATAAAAAAAGACCCTGAAAATATAATCCAGAATCTAAAGAAAAGTTTACAAAAAAATAAGTCAACCCCAGGGGCAAAGGAATTCTAAGCATTACGCCTACTCCCATTCGGGAACCCAGCCTACGTCCTTCACGAGTTAACTTATCAGTATTATATCATATGCACATCAACCTGTCAATATTCTTTGACAATTTTTGTTGATTATTAACAAAAAGCAAAGGGAAAACGCAATGAAATTCAACTTTAAAATCCAACAATACCAAACCGAAGCCGTAGACGCAGTAATAAAAGTATTCAACGGACAAGGCTATCACGAAAAAACATCATATATCAGAGATTTAGGCAGTTTTCAAAATCCGCAAAATATCCAGACAACCATGTCCGATGATGAAAAAGACGATATATACGACGAAACGGGCTTTAAAAATGAAATGCTGCTTTTGAACAACGAACAGCTTCTGAATAATATCCGTTCTATCCAGTCACAAAACAATATAAAACTCTCTACCGAGCTTGTAAAGGGTATAGGGCAATGCAGTCTTGACATTGAAATGGAAACGGGCACGGGAAAAACCTATGTTTACATAAAAACAATGTTTGAGCTGAATAAAAAATACGGCTGGAGCAAGTTTATTGTGGTTGTACCAAGCATTGCCATTCGTGAGGGCGTAAACAAAACCTTTGAAATGACCGTAGAGCATTTTATGGAGCACTACGGCAAAAAGGCGCGTTTTTTCATATACAACAGCTCAAATTTAAATCAGCTTGACAGCTTTTCGTCAAATTCGGGCATCAATGTAATGATAATCAACACGCAGGCTTTTGCGTCTTCCCTTAAAGAGGACGGCCGGAGCAAGGAAGCCCGTATTATTTACTCAAAACGTGATGAATTCGGCTCCCGCCGCCCGATTGACGTAATCAAGGCAAACAGACCGATTATCATTTTGGACGAGCCTCAGAAAATGGGCGGAGAGGTTACACAAAAGGCACTGAAAAGCTTCAATCCGCTTTTCAGTCTGAATTACTCCGCCACTCACGCAAAACAGCATAATCTTATTTATGTTTTGGACGCACTTGACGCGTTTAATAAAAAGCTGGTCAAAAAAATTGAGGTCAAAGGCTTTGAGGTGAAGAATTTCCGAGGCACCGACAGTTATTTGTACCTTGAACAAATCCTCCTTTCATCAAAAAAGCCGCCAATGGCAAAAATAGAGCTTGAAATCGGTTATAACAAATCAATTAACCGTGAAACCCGTGTTTTAGGCGTTGGCGACGATCTTTACTTTATTTCTCATGAAATGGAGCAGTACAAGGGCTATACCGTTTCCGAAATCGATCCGCTCAGGGGGACGGTTACATTTACTAACGGTGAAGTGATAAAGGCGGGCGATGTTGTGGGTGACATTTCCGAAAAGGATATGCGCCGCATTCAGATAAGAGAAACGATACTTTCCCACTTTGAAAAGGAAGAAAAGCTTTTTAATATGGGGATAAAGTGCCTGTCGCTGTTTTTCATTGACGAGGTGGCAAAATACCGCTGCTATGACGAAAACGGTGATGAGATTATCGGTGAGTATGGTCGGATTTTTGAGCAGGAATATGTAAACGTACTTAATGAATATATGAAAATGTTTGATACACCGTATCAGAAATATTTACAAGAAATGTGCTGCGATGAAAAGGCGGTTCACAAGGGCTATTTCAGTATTGACAAGAAAACGGGGCAAAGTATTGACAGTAAGATAAAGCGAGGCGGAGAGTTTTCCGACGATATTTCCGCTTATGACCTTATTTTGAAAAACAAGGAAAGATTGCTCAGTTTTGATGAGCCTACAAGATTTATTTTTTCACATTCCGCGCTCCGTGAGGGCTGGGACAATCCTAATGTGTTCCAGATATGCACATTAAAGCACTCGGACAATCAGACGGCAAAACGTCAGGAGGTGGGCAGAGGGCTTCGCCTTTGTGTAAATCAGAACGGAAACAGAATGGACGTACAGAGCTGCGGAGATACCGTACATGATATAAATACGCTTACCGTTATTGCAAGTGAAAGCTACAAAAGCTTTGTTTCGGATTTGCAGTCGGATATTAAGACCATGCTTTATGACAGACCGACTGCCGCCACAAGTGAGTATTTTAAGGGCAAGTGCATAAAGGTAAACGGTGAACCTACGCTTATTGATGATGATACCGCCAACGCAATCGAATTTTATCTTATACAAAACGGTTATGTTGACATAAAACGTAAGGTTACCGACAAATATCGCGCCGATATTGCTATGAACGTTGCCGCAGAGCTACCGGAGGAATTAAAGCCAATGGCGGAAGGTATTCATGCTCTTATTCAATCTGTATATGATGACAGTGTTCTGGCTAATATGTTTAAAGACGGACATGAAACAAAGGTTAAGGATAATCCGCTTAACGATAATTTCTATAAGAAAGAATTTCAGGCTTTATGGAGCGAAATAAATCATAAATATGCTTATACGGTTGAATTTGACAGTGCCGAATTGATTAAAAAGGCAATAGCACATATTGATGAAAAGCTGTTTGTTTCAGAGCTTCAATACACTGCAACAATTGGTCATCAAAAGTCGGAAATGAACGAGTATGAAATTGAGCGGGGCGATTCCTTTGTGGGCGAAAAGACAAGAACACAAACGCTTAAACACGCCGAAGCAAGCCAGATAAAATATGATCTTATCGGCAAAATCGTTGAAGGCACTGTCCTTACCCGCAAAACCGTTGCCGCAATTTTAAAAGGAATCAGAGTAGACAAGCTGTATATGTTCAAAAACAATCCCGAAGAATTTATTTCAAAGGTTACTAAGCTTATAAACGAGCAAAAAGCTACTATGATAGTTGAGCATATTTCTTATGACACGATCGAGGGTAAATATGATAACTCAATATTTACCGCCGAGAAAAACACGCAAAGCTATGATAAGGCTTTTAAGGCTAATAAAGCAATTCAAGATTACGTTTTTACCGACGGTTCTGCCGAAAAGAGCGCTGAAAGAAAATTTGCGGAAGATCTGGACATTGCCGATGAAGTATGTGTATATGCCAAGCTGCCGAGAACATTTCATATTCCCACACCTGTGGGAAACTATTCTCCGGACTGGGCTATTGCATTTAATCAAGGGACGGTGAAACATGTTTTCTTTATTGCCGAAACCAAAGGGACAATGGAAAGCCTAAATCTTAGACCGATTGAACAGGCGAAAATTTCTTGTGCTAAAAAGCTGTTTAGTAAAATGTCTACGAGTAAGATTGTATACCATGATGTGGATAGTTATCAGCATTTGTTGGAGATTATGAATACGATATAAACAATTAAATATATTAAGCCTATTGATATTACATAAATAAAACTGAGTCCCGGTATAGGACTCAGTTTTTTGATGATTACCCTGCTACATAAAGTGCAAGACAAACAATTTAGAGTACTCACTGTTTCGGGGAGTACCTAAAATACTTGTTATGGAGATACAGATGAATTTTTGGGTTTCAAAAATGGCGTCGCAGTAAACAAAGAAGAATAGGTACAACAAAATCGGTTATGAAAAATAAACCGTGTAAACGTATTACCCGATTTACTGTTTTTGTCAACCAATGTATTAAAAATTATTGAAATTGTTGACAATATGTGCTAAAATAACAAGGTATTGTATAATTGAAAATTATACTCACTTTTGCGTAGCATATGTGGCTGTAAAAAATTAAAACAACCTTTTCTGATAAAGTGTGACAGGGGTCAAGATGGAAGAAAAAACAAACAATAAAATAAAACGTCTTTCCGTTGGCATTCTGGCACACGTCGACGCGGGAAAGACCACATTGACCGAAGCTCTTTTGTACCATACGGGCGCAATACGAAAATTAGGGCGGGTGGATCACAAGGACGCCTTTCTGGATACGCACTCGCTTGAACGCAGCCGCGGCATAACCATATTTTCAAAACAAGCAGTAATCAATTACGGAAATGATATTTACACTATTCTTGACACTCCCGGTCACACGGATTTTTCCTCCGAAACCGAACGTGTGTTACAGGTGCTTGATTATGCTGTTCTTTTGATAAGCGGCTCTGACGGTGTGCAAAATCATACAGAAACCCTTTGGCAGCTTTTGAAAAGCTATCGTATTCCGGTTTTTGTTTTCGTTAACAAAACGGATGTTTTTGTTAAAACAAAAGAAGATATTATTGCAGAGCTTAATAAAAAATTAGACACGAAAATAATCGATTTTTCTTTCTCTGATGGCGGAGATATAACAGACGAAGCTTTAGCTGAAACAGCAGCTTTATGTGATGAAGGTCTAATGACCGAGTTCCTTGAAAATGCTTTTATTTCAACCCCAAGTATTATAAATGCAATCGCGAAAAGACAATTGTTTCCATGTTTTTTCGGCTCTGCTTTAAAGCTGGAGGGTACCGAAAACTTTCTGCGCTGTTTTTCGGCTTATACCAAATATCCGAAATACGATGATGATTTTTCAGCAAAGGTTTTTAAAATAAACCGTGACGAACAGGGAAACCGTCTTACCCATTTAAAAGTAACGGGCGGCACCTTAAAAGCCCGTATGCAGATAGGAGAGGGGGAAGAAGCGGAAAAGATAAATGCTGTACGCATTTATTCCGGCAGCAAGTTTTCGGCGGTGGAAGAAGTGCCGTCGGGAACCGTCTGCGCAGTGACGGGGCTTACTAAAACCTATGCGGGGCAGGGCCTTGGAGGCGCCTGCGATGCACCGCTGCCCATACTTGAGCCTTTATTTTCCTACCGTGTGATACTTCCTCCGGAAATAGACAATTTTACGGGACTTGAAACGCTGAGAAAATTAGAGCAGGAAGACCCGCAGCTTAGAGTAAAGTGGGATGAGAATTCAGGCGAGATACACTTGCAGCTTATGGGAGAAATTCAGCTGGAAGTGCTGAAAAGCGTTATTGCCGAAAGATTTAATATAAACGTGGAATTCGGAGAAGGAAGCATTGCCTATAAAGAAACCATTGCTGCTCCCGTTATCGGTATGGGGCATTATGAACCTCTGAGACACTATGCGGAAGTACATCTGCTGATAGAACCGCTTGAACAGGGCAGCGGTATACGCTACTCCGCTGATTGTCCGCCCGATACCTTAAGCGGCAGCTGGCAGAAGCTGATATTGTCCAACTTAAAGGACAAACTCCATATCGGCGTTCTTATCGGAGCACCTCTTACAGATGTTAAAATAACCTTGATAGCGGGAAAGGCGCATTTAAAACACACAGAAGGCGGCGATTTCAGACAGGCCGCCTGCCGTGCGGTACGGCAGGGCTTGCGAAACGCCGAAAACATTATTCTTGAACCGTGGTATCATTTTGATCTGACTGTCCCAAAAGAAAATGCGGGACACGCTATGACAGATTTGCAGCATTTGGGAGCGGATTTTTCTGAGCCTGATTTAGCAGACAATATGATGATAATAGAGGGAGAAGCGCCCGCTGCGGCGCTGAGAGGGTATCAGTCCGAGGTTACCGCTTATACCAAGGGAAAAGGACGTTTAAACTGCCTTCCGATAGGCTACCGCCCTTGCTGCAATCAGGAAGAGGTAATAGAAAAGATCGGATACGACTGTGACAGCGATCTTTATAATTCTGCCGACTCTGTCTTTTGTTCCCACGGAGCGGGCTATGCAGTAAAATGGTACGAAGCTCCCGCTCTTATGCACATTAAATCCGAAGAAACAAGAGAAAAAGAATTTTTTCGAGAAGAAAAAAAGGCTAGATCAATCGCTCAAAATAATTTCAAACAGCAGCAGGCAACGGAAAAAGAACTGAAAGAAATTTTTGAAAGAACCTACGGAAAAATTGACAATAACCCGAACCGTTTCAACGAAAGACTAAAACCGAAAGCTCTCCCCAAAGAAAAGCCCTACCGCGCTTTAGCCGTTTTTCAAGGTCCGGAATATGTTCTGGTAGATGGGTACAACATAATTTTCGCATGGCAGGATCTTAAAGAAAAAGCAAAAGCAAGCCTTGATCTTGCACGAAATGAACTGATACAGATTTTGTGCAACTATCAAGGCTACCGAAGATGTGAAGTTATACTTGTTTTTGACGCATATAAGGTCAAGGGGAACAAGGGAGAAGTGGAACAGGTGGGCGGCATTTCTATCGTTTATACCAAAGAAGCCGAAACAGCGGACACATATATTGAAAAAACCTCGCGTGTTCTTGGTAAAAAGCACAAGGTGAGAGTTGCGACCTCAGACGGAATGGAACAGCTTATTATTTTTGGAAATAATGCCATGAGGGTTTCCGCCGCCGAATTTTACAGCGAGGTCAAGGAAATTGAGAAAGAAATCGGGAAAGTGATAGAAAGTTTAAAATAATACTAGGGCTTGTTTGAAAAATCGGAAGTATCGCCTTTTTGCCCCAAAACGGTCATCTTCTGCGTCAAAAATCCGTCACTTCCTCTATTTTCAAACAAGCCCTAATTGGGCGTAAAAAATTTTTCTGAAAGCGTGCTCTAAACAAGACAACAGGATCTGTACTCGGTCTGCCGTTATTGTGGCAGTACAATTCCTCTACAATTTCGTATAACTTACTGAAATCCACTGCCTTTTCTATTTTTCGCAGTAAATGATCTTTTGGAACAGGGTCATCTATGAATACTATTTCTCCTTGATTTTTTCTGTTATTGTCTCTTGTCTGCATTTTTCTCACCTCTTTATTATATTGCGTTAATGCAAAAAAGTCCAGCGTTTACTGGGCTTTTTATACAAGCTGAGCGTCAGATATTGCCGCCTTTTTATTATTTAATTTCATATACGTTTCATATTGGCTCCACATTAAAATGTTACTGAGGATCTGTTCAAAAGAACAGAATTGTGGAGGTGTTACTATGAATAGCATTACCTTAGACAGCAATAAATAAGTAAAACTGAGTCCAATAATAGGGCTCAGTTTTTTAATACGGTACAGCCAAACTGCAAGTATAAATTAGTAGATTATCTTTGGTTTCAAAAATTGGGTCGCTGTAAACAAAGAATAGGTACAACAAAACCAACAGGGTGGCGCTTCACCACCCTATTAATTTTACTTCCGAATTTCTTCATAATATTTATCAAATTCAATCTCCCCTGCTAATGCCCTATCCCGAATTTCCGAAGCAAACCTTGACCACTCCTCAAATTCGGAAACCGTCATTTTCTTTTTCATATACCTCGCATAATGCGCCTTGTATGCCCGATTGTAGGTCTGCCATACAGGGTCATTTTTGCATTTGTCATCATAACGCCGCTTAGAACCAACGTCACGACAGGTCTTACCGGGTTCTTTTCTAAGTTTTCTGTCACAGTAGGTATAGTACCAACTACCCTTAATCAAAAAGAATTTACTGCAGTTTCTGCACCAATTTGGCACATAGTTTTGTTTGATCCCGTTGAAGAAATCATAGTACAAAATGACCCGAGATCGTTAAACCCAATCTCCTCGCATAGGATTAAATTATCATCTTCTCCCTTCAAAACTTTATACCCAAACGACTCCATTTTGCACTTTATCTTTCTGAAATTGTTAGTGTTAGCCCTATTAAAGTCTTCAAAATACTGAGCAGCTTCGTTTCCCGTTGGAAAAGCTTCCTTCTGATGAAAATACTTTGTCAAAAACGGTTTGTACACCTCATGCACCTGCAAATATGCCGTAACAAACTTGATATACATATCAAAAAATCCCGAAACCGCCTGATTCAATTCATGAAGAGAGTGCCTTGTATCATCATCGTTTATGTTGATTTGCTCAGGCGGGCAAAGCTGAAATTGATAAAGCCGCATGGAATATTTGCCCATATCGTCTTTCTCACCCACGCCATACTCGTTCACTGTGCCCTCATTGAATCGACCGTAGCCTAAATTTTACGATTTGCTTTATAATCACATAGAAAAACCGAACAAAATTGCTTTTACCGAAATGGATAAATACAACCTTTTCCTGTGATCGCTTTCTTTGCAAAGCTCTTCAACCGCCGTTATACTGCTGACAAAGAATAGCGTTACACAAACAAAAAAGAATACACAAAATAAACAGAGAACCACTTCATAAAGTCCAACCCCATAACGCTCATAACAAGAGGAAGAGCAAATATCAACAATCCGAGAAAAACCGTCTGTCCGCCGCTTTTCAGCTTGCGGGACAGCAGCAGGACCGCGCAGACTATGACCCACATCACAACTATCTGCAGCAGTATCATCAACAGGGTAAACAGCCATATCGGCGGTGCCGCTAATACGCTTTCATAGTACATGGGAAGATTTTGCGCACTGCTGCCCCACATTTTCATGTGATACGTCTGTGAGACTGCATAGATACGGAATATCCAAGGCAGCACCGTCATAACAGCCATACATAAGGCGCAAACCGCTGATTTTGCCGCCATAATGCGATTCTTCCCCTTCGCCGTTGCCGAAAGGAGAAATTGAGATTTCTTTTGCTCCTCCAACGGAATAACTCCCGCAAAGGCAAATACGCCGCAAAGAGTCAGAAAAAGGAGATCCTGCAAAAAACTGCCGTCGGTTTTCCCGAAAAGCCGCTGAAATCCGGTATCATAAATAAATTCGCCGCCCTGCTCGGTAATATGCTCATACTGCTGTTCGACGCGCAGAAAATAGTTGTAGAAAGCCGTTTGAGACTGCCATGCGCTCTTCATGTCCTCACCCAAGGCTTTGTCGAGCTCGCCCCTGTTTATCATTTCATCGATCAGCTCTATCTGTCGCAAGGCGTTCTCGTATCTCTCCCTTTCCTTAACAATTACGGCTTCGCTTTCCTCATTAAGCTGCCCTTCAATGCTTACCATTATATTGCAATAATACTCTTCACCCACCGACATCCGATAGTGTTTGCCCAGATCATTGCAGCCTATAAGTACCCCGAACAGCAGCAATACCACTGCCGCCTTGTTCATGAACAATATTTTCCCGCCCTCGTGCAGGAACAGGCTGCCGTGCAGCGGCTGAAAGCTAAATTTTCTGACAGTCCTGCGGTGTGCAAGGCTTTTCCCCTTTGCAAACAGTATAAGATCAACAGCTAGAAGCCCCGCGCAAACGACCACTGCCGCAATTACCGCCAGAGAAAGGCGGTTGACAGGGTGACCCGCTATGTTGAAGTTCAGGTATTCGCCGAAAAGATGCTTTGGATTAAATGAACCCCAGAAGGCTAAATATTTTACGGGGCTGAATATGGAGTATGCGGGAATAAACTCGTATAAAGCCCTGCAAACCGCAAGGAATCCCACCCCGAAAAGCTGAGGCGCAAAACTGCGGGAACTGAATAAAGACACTGCCGACAAGGCTGCTCCGAACCCGAAAAGCATAACGCTTTTCGTTAAAAATCCCAAAAACATATATTCCCCAAGGGTTATGTCAAGACTGCTCTCGGTGAAAACGGCAGCAGACTGCAATGCCGCCGAAGGGTCGCCCAAGCCCGCAGAAAGTCCTGCGTACAAAAGGCTGCTGCCGTACAGCAGTGCCGCTGCGCCAAAGCAGTAAATAAACAGTGCGGAAATCTTTGCACCCATGCACTTCAATATGCCGTTTTCAGAAGCACGGGTAAAATAAAACAAACCCTTTTCCTTCTCTTCGCCGATAAGTCCGCCCACAAACAGCATTACCGCCAGCAGCATAAACAGATCGGTCACCGTGCTTTCCGTTCCCAGCCGAATGCCTTTGGACGGTACAAAGCGTATGTTTTCCGCACTTAAGCCTTGATGATCCAAAAAGCTCTTTTCAATATTTCTTGATGAAAAGGAATCCCCATCGCCCTTGTTGAAAATGGAAACGCTGTTTAAGTGTTTGCGGTTCTCCTCAATGGCTTTCAGGTATTTATCATAGCCCGAAACCGTTTCGCACTCGACAAGTATTTCCGATATGAAAGCCGCTTCGCTGTGGGCGGAGTCGGTGTATCTGAGATAATCTCCGCTTTTGTAGAGAGACAGGTATTTGTCATAAACATCGCTGTACTGTTCAAGCATCTGTTCCGCAAGCTTTTTGGAACGTTCATTATCGTGAGTTTGCAGCAGCGTGATCTGCTCCACGATCCCCAGCATGCTGAGATCGGTTTGCAGGCTATTTAAATATTCCACCTGCTCTTCCGAGGTCATTTCCGACAGCTGATCGGAAATGGTTTTATAGGCGGAAAGGGGCGCTTCTCCCTCGTCGGGCAGATTAAGATACCAAAGCAGAAAGACATTCAAAGCCGTCAATAAAAGCAGCAAGGGTATAAAGCTCTTTTTCAGAAGAACCTTTCCAAGCTCAAAGGGTATCAGTCTGATCATTGTGTTCATCCTCCCCAAAGAGCTTCATATAAACCTGCTCCAAATCTTCGGCGCCGTACTTTATACAAAGATTTTTCACCGAATTTATATCCGCAATTTCCCCGTCCTTCAGCAGTACTATTTCATCGGCAATAGACTGTATGTCCGATACCACATGGGTCGAGACGATAATTATCTTGTTTTCGGCAATTTCCTTGATCTTCTCCCGTATCCTGACCCGCTCCTTTGGGTCAAGCCCTGCCGTAGGTTCGTCCAACACAACGATTTTCGGAGAACCGAGAATAGCCTGCGCTATAAGTATGCGCTGCTTCATACCTCCCGAATAAGAGCCTATGGGCTTTTTTGCCGCTTCTGTCAAATTTACACAAGAAAGCACCCTATCTATTTCCGCCCTCATTTCTTTTTTGGGAATATTTTTGAGGGCAGCCATATAAGAAAGAAACTTTCTTCCCGTGAAGGTGTCGTAAAGTCCCTGCTGCTGGGGTGCATAGCCCAAAAGTGATCGATAGGCAGCGCCAAGACCGAAAATTTCTTTACCGTCACAGCTCACCGAGCCCGAGCTTGGCTTAAGATTTCCCGTTATGAGATTCATCATAGTGGATTTTCCCGCCCCATTGGGGCCAAGCAGACCGTAAACTCCCTCTGTAAAGCTTAGAGAAACATTGTTAAGCGCAGTTTTTGCGCCGTAATTCTTCATGACCTTATCCAGTTCAACCCGCATAGGTGTTCTCACCTCCCGCCATGGCAAAGGGCTGATAATTTTCCCTGCCGTTAAAAAGGTCGTCAAGTGATATAAGGGCGTACAGCGGGGTTATGCTTGAATATGCACCGGGATTATGCTGAGAAGGCACTCTGTACTCATCATAGATAACCAGCGCTTTATCCCCTATGGCAGCACAAAGGTCGATCCTCATCGTGTCATACTTCTTCATCATAAGCTCACACTTAGTCATATTGCTGCCGTCAAGCTCCGTAAAATACATTGCATGGTCTGACCAATCGGGAGTTATGTGCAGAAGCATCAGCTTACCCCCGAATATTCCCGTAAACTCATAGTCCTTCGGAATGTTTACCTCCTGCGTTTCACCGCTCAAAATATTCAGAGTAAACAATGTGTTGTCTTTCCTCGAAATATATAATGTATCACCGAGTATTTCAAAGCTGTAGGAAATTTCCGAAAAGGGTCTGCGGAAAAACTCCTTCAATTCCTTTGTCTTGCTGTCAAGGGTGAAAAACACAAGCTCGCACCTATCGTTAAAATCCCAGTAATCGGGGTGAATACTGCCCACTTCCTCGCCCGGAGCAAGAATATCCATATTGTCCATAACGCTGCCGCCCGGGTATGCCTTTCCGTACAGGATAAATTTATCTCCGAGTCCTCCCGCCAAATTTAACACGATATTGTTGTGATCGTCCAAGGGAATGCGCTCGGTTATTGCCTTTTCGGAAAAACCGTATTTCAGCAGGGCGCGGTTTTTGGAATGATAATATATAGCTCCCGTACCCTCATGCTTTTCCGCCGTAGGAGTTTTTGTGACGAACCATAAGCCGCTGCCGTCCTCGAAAACCCCTGTTTCCACTATATCGCCCTCCTCTGCCTGCCACAGCTTTTCCCGTTCCGTGCCGTCAAGCTTCATTCGGTAAAGGGACGACCTGCGCTTTTCCACATATTCTTCCACACCGTCCGCAGTGTACCCTTCTCCTGCCGACAGATTTCCGTCCCGGTCATATTGCGCATTGAGACAGTACAAATAATCTCCGCTGACAAAAAGGTGACAAGATAAAAATTCATCATGAGAAAAAACGGCGGCGCAGTTTATGTTTTCATGCTTGCAGGAGCTGTCGGAGCAAACCACTATCTCGCTGAGAGTGGCAAAGTCAAAATAAAGCAAGCACATATACTTGTTTTCACCATAACTGCCAATATGATAATATCCGCTGTCGGTGTAGCAAAGGGCATCTGAGCAGTCAAAACATTTGTTGCTGTGCAGCATTCGCAGACCAACAGTATTTTCTTCCGCCGCTGTGGGATTTTCATCAATAACAGGTTTCTGTCCGCTGTTTCCGCTTGTGTCTGCGGAGTTTTCCCAAAACGAGCTGCTATTGTCGGAAAAAATGCCGAGAGAACCGCCGCCCGATATTTCGCCGTTGGGAGACGTTTCTGTGCCGCATGCGGAAAAGGCTGAGAGTGTTACGGCAATCAGTAAAAATAATGCTGTTTTTTTCATTGAGATCCCTCCTTGGTTTTCTTTACTATATAACCAAAAAGTCAAAAAACCGTCAACTTACTCAACATTTAACACAATTTTCACAAAAGCCCCTTTTTCTCCGTTGCCGCAAAGTATGTCTCCGCCGTGCTTTCGGGCAAGAATGCCGCAAACGGTATGACCTATCCCTGAATGCTCTCCGTCGCTTTTTCGTATGACAAAATTTTTCTTCTGATTTTTTATAAAGCTCTCCGAAAAACCGCAGCCGTCGTCCGAAACCGTTACAACAAGATTCCCCTTGTCATAAACAAACAATATTGAGATCTCTTTTTCCGCAAACCTCACGGCGTTCCCCACAAGATTTTCCAAGATGCGGAAAAGCGCCTGCTTGTCCAAATTCAGTCTGTGCTTTCCCACTGCGTTGGTGCAGGTTATGCGTATCCCGTTTTGCTCGGGAATAATGCCGAAGTCCTCCTCGACCTCCTCAAAAACAACATCGAAATTCACATATTCACGCTTTATCTCAAGCTCCTCCATGCGATTTATTGTGCGGATACTGTCGGTGTAGTGTTCAAGGCGCTTTGCGGCTGAGGATATGTTGTCCAGAACGGGAATAGTCTTTTCCGAGCTAAGCCGTTCCTTTGAAATATTCATTTTTAAATATTCGGTGTGACCCTCTATGATAGCTATCGGATTTCTCAGATCGTGAGCCACGGAGGCTTGGAGCTGACGGCGCTCCACAAGCATGCCCCACATTTTTTCGTTGTTTTCCTGCAGCGCTTTCCGCATTTGTTCAAAATAGGCGCAGAGAACCCCCAATTCGTCCTCGGAGCGGTAATCCACGGAAAAATCCAAGTCTTGTGCGGCAATTTTTTCGGTAGCTTCAAAAAGCGTTTCTATGGGACGTTTCAGCTTCCTTTCATAAAATGCAAAGCCGCAGATAAGCACTCCCGCCAATGCAAATACCACAGGCAGCAAGACCATTGATACACCGCAGGCATGATACAGCAGCTGATTATCGGGAGAGAGGGCTTCGGGGGAGTTATAAACTCTTGTCACCGATATTATAACGTCTCCCTCGTCAAGCTTAGTGTGGCTCAGCACAAAGCTGCGGTTCTCCGAACTATCCTCCGTATAGAAAGGATTTACCGCATCGGGTTCTGCCAGCGTAAGCATTGAAAAACCGTAGTTCGGCTTTTCGGGAGAGCTTTCGCTGCCCGCAGCTGCCCAATTCAGATACACCTTGTCCGAATTTGGAAGAAGCAGGCGATCTCTCAAAGCGGCGCACCCCACAATAACCGCCAGCGAAAGCACCGTCACCCCCAAAAATGTGAACATTACAAATTTTATAAATTCGGTGCGCAGCCTTGATTTTTTTACTGCTTTTTCCATTTGTAGCCAACTCCCCACACTGTTTCGATGTAATCGTCTCTTCCTGTGACTTCCTTCAGTTTTCGGCGTATTCTGCGTACATGTTCCTTGATAACGTCGCTGTCTCCCTCTGCCTCCAATCCCCAAACGGCCTCGTACAAATGCTCACGCCCGTATATCTGTCCCGAATTTGTCACAAGAAATTCTATAATATCAAACTCTCTGCGGGAAAAAGGAATTTCCTCCTCCTTAAAAAACACTGTGTGAGCGGAAAAATTTATTATCAGATCATCTGCAGCAGTCAGCTTTGCAGAGCTGCGCCCGCGCTGATCGCGGCGCAGGTGAGCCGCAACACGGGCGGTTATTTCCGCAAGACTGAATGGCTTGGTAATGTAGTCGTCTCCTCCTGCCATAAAGCCGTTGATTTTGTCCTGCTCGGAAATACGGGCGGTCAAAAACACAATAGGACAAGCAACGTGCTCTCTCACTATCCTGCAAAATTCAAGTCCGTCCATGTCGGGCATATTTATGTCCAGCAGTATTAGATCGGGGCGGTTTTTCAGCTGCGCCATAGCTTCCTCCGCACTGCCCGCTGTTAATGCGGTATAGCCGCAGTCCTCAAAGTGATTTGCAAGCAGAGATGTGAGCATGGATTCATCATCTGCAATAAGTATTTTGTATGTCATGGTGTTCCTCCTTCTTAAGAATGTATTATATTTTCTACCAGTTTTTAAAAAAATAACGTCATCGTTTTCCATATCTATATATTCAGGCGAACTAAAGCCAAACATTTCATCCTCCAACTTTTTTGAAAAACAGATAATGCGAATTTTAAAATTGAGAATATGCAACAATTGTAACACATCTATTGATTTTTTACAAGCTGGCTGCCAAAATAAAGCACATCATCAAAGCCAACAGAAAAAGTTTTGATTGTCAAAAAAATTGATGGAGGTTAAAAATGAAGAAAGCAATTTATACAAACTATGAGAAACTACCGCTGTTTCCTGACACCGAAACACTCGCAAAATTACTTGGCATTTTGGTTTCAAGCAGCTATGAGTTGATGCACGAGAAAGATTTTCCAGCAATACGAATAGTCTCAAGACAGGTCGTACCAAAAGAAAAATTACGCCTATGGATTGATGAAAAAGTTGGAAAGCGAGGTGTCGAATGAAGTATAACCGTCGCCCAAAGCGTGACCCAATAAAAGATTATTTTCCATTACCGAATGAAATATTTACCTCAATCTTTTCTATGGAGAGATAGCAGTGTACTCATATCTTCTACACTGTGAGAAAAGAAAATCATTTCAGTGCTATCCAAGTTACAAGACTATTGGTGAAGCACTTTAGATATCAAGAAATACAGTCAGTAAGTACATAAGACAGTTAGAGGAAAAGAAATTTATAACAACTGAACCCATCGCTGTTTACACCTCACAAGGAGAGTAACGTAATGGAAATCTGCTCTATACAATACTGCCGATTGAGCAGGCAAAGAAATATTTCTACGACCGCCAACTTGAAAATATGGACCGAGTCGTTGCGGAGGACAAACGTCGGAAACGACTTGAAAAACTAAATCTGAAACCCAATAAGCAAGCCGTTTGACGGGCTGTAGGGGCGAAAATAGCAGATATTATTTGAAAGCAGGACAAAGCGAGGGGTCGGCAAGCCGCCCCCTCGCAAATAACATCGGACGGCAGAGCCGACCGTTTGGGGATATTATCGAAAAAAGAGCCTCTGAAAAAAGGCGGTCTCTGAGGAAAGAAAGAGAATGAACGAAAAAATGAAGAAAACTGCAGTCAGATTTGAACCGTCACTAATGGATAAAATACAGTGTATGATGAATGAAGCTAACGCAACCTCAATGGCAGATTTTGTTAGGCAAGCCACAGAATTTTATATCGCATATCTTAGACAAAAGAAAAGCATAGATTTTTTTGCTCCTCTGTTGGCACAGACTATAAAAAATGAAATCGAAAGCGTGGAGAAAAATATTTCATCAATGCTATACAAGCTGTCGGTAGAACAGGCGATTGTAAATAACATAGTTGCTTGTTACAATGGCGTAAACGATGAAACAGTGAGAGAACTGCGCGAAATGTGTTCAAAAGAAATCGCAGAGAACAACGGGATCATCACATTTGAAGAAGCGATGCACTTTCAAAATTCGGAGGAAGAATAAATGCCAAAGATTATTTGTACAAGCAAGTATATCAAAAATCCTAAATCAAGCAAAGCAGGTGGATATTTTCGCTACATAGGAACTCGTGAAGGCGTTGAAAAGCTTGCCAACGGATACGATCACAAGCCTGCCACCAAAAAACAGAATAACTTAATTTGTGAATTGCTCAAAGCGCATCCTCCAATTTGGAATTATCCTGAATTTGAAAAATACATAAGCGAAGACTCTAAAGGTGCGGCTACGGAATTGATAAACGCTGTTATAGAACGAAATGCCGACCAAATCAAAGATGTAAAAAAGTTGGTTTCATATATGGCAAAGCGTCCTGTTGTTGAAAGGATCGGAAAACATGGATTGTTCTCGCAGACCAATGACAAAATTGATTTGGACAAGGTGTGCGATGAGGTTGAAAATCACGAAGGTATAATTTGGACTCATATAATCAGCCTAACCCGTGAAGATGCAGAACGGCTTGGATATAATAAAGCCACGACATGGAGAGAACTCGTTCGCAGAAATGCTATGCAAATCGCAGAAGCTCATAAAATCCCTATCTCTGAAATGAAATGGTATGCGGCATTTCACAATACAGGACATCACCCGCATATTCATCTCATGATATACTCAGAAAATATCAAGCATGGATATCTGACGAAAAAAGGAATGGACTCTCTCCACAGTATATTTGCAAACGACATTTTTCGAAATGAAATGTATCATCTTTTTACCCTACAAACTCAAATGAGAAATGAAGTCAAAAGAGAGGCACAAAAAAGAATAGATGAATTGGTGAAACGCACTTCAGAAAATACTCCATGCGGAGAAAATTTCTATTTACTGATTGAACAGTTTGTTATGCGATTGCAAAGGCACAAAGGAAAAAAGCTATAGTACAAAGAAAAAATCTCGCCTACCGAAACGGTACTTGAGGGACGTAACGAATCGTTACTACCCTAAAATCAAAACCGCATCACACAGCCCTCAAAAGGCTTTGTAATGCGGTTTTTGGTCGAGGCAACGTGATTTGAACACGCGACTTCTACGTCCCGAAGATAGCCTAAATTGCCCTCTCCACCACAAATGCCTTTTTATAGCCGTTTCCGCTCCACACAAAATCCTCTTTGGCGGTCTTGTATCCGTTGTTTCCATGTACTCCAAAGCTGTCTATGGTCAGATATGTGGTCAGACGGAGGAGAATGAAAACAAAACAAAATAAAATAATACCCAGATGCTTTTGACTTCATTATAACATAGCCCAGTGCCAAATTCAAGTCAAAAATTGAGCCGCAGTAAACAAAGAATAGCTGAAAAAATAGATAGCAGAGATCTTATAAAATTGGTACGTAAAGTATATAGCTGATATGGCAAAACACCATACCAGCTACTTCATTTAATATCTTAACATCAGTTTTGTTTTATATTATACCAAGCTCGTTTTTCTCAGAATCAGATTGCTGACAGCTCCCAGCCCAAGACTGAAAACCACTCCTCCCACAAGACACAAAACCACGTTCATAATACCCGCGTTCAGCGGCGTAAGCATCGGGATCATCATAAACAACAGCATACCCGCACCAAGCGAAACGACCATCGAAAGCCACGTCCTTTGCTTTGCCGCAACGCTCATCACAAGGTAGATAGGTACAAATACCGCAGTCAAAAGCACCTTTGAAATCAGGCACATAACGACCCCGCCAATGCCTGCCTCACCCGTATCAAAGGGCAGTCCCGCAATTGCGCCGCCGAGCATTGAACCGATAAAGAAAGCAGCAATCATTATCGCGCTGCCTACAAAGCAAACGGCGGTTTTTGAGATCACATAATCGCTTTTCTTTGCGCGTACCGTAAACAAATTCTTCGCGTATCCGCTCTTGAAATCCTCGGACACGAACAGGCAGACGAGAACGGCAATTCCAAAATACAGCATATTCATATTGCACATCATCGTAATATCCATTGACATTCCGGCATCGACACTGTCGCTGCCGCTGAATGACGAAATGATCTGCCAAACATTGGTGAACATTCCTGCCTCCACAGCCTCGCCTGTTTCGGGATCGGCTCCGCCGAACATTGTTGTCATAACGAGTATCAAGATAGGTGTTATCAGGCAGCAGCCCGCAATTATGTAGAATAACCGCATGGTAAACATTCTGCGGAAATCAACTTTCAGCATGCTTTTCAGACGTTTTCCAAAGGTGTTGCGTTCAAATCTCGTTTCCATTTATCCGCGCTCCTTTCCGTTCATCAGATCAATGTAATATTCCTCCAGACCTATTTTCGCCGTCTTTATTTCGCTTATCAAAATATTGTTTTCATAGAGATAAGTAACTATCTCTTCGGAATTACCAGCGTCGAAAACCCGTATATATTCGTTTTCCTCGTCTACACGGGAATACTTGCAGGACAGCAGTGCTTTGGCTTTGCTCATTTCCTTTGCCTGAAGCGCCACATAGGTGCGGCAGTCTGCGTCAAGCTCGGCGGCGGTCATTTCTCTGATCATCTTGCCACCGCGCACTATTCCGTAATGTGTGGCGATTTTTTCAAGTTCGCCGAGGATATGTGATGAAACAACAACCGTGCAGCCGTGATTTTTTGTAACGTCCAAAAGAACATCTCGCATAATTCTCATACCGTCTGCGTCAAGGCCGTTGATAGGCTCGTCAAGCACCAGCAAAGCGGGGTTTCCGAGCAGCGCCATAGCGATTCCGACGCGCTGCTTCATACCGAGAGAACAGTTCTTGTATTTGTTTGAAGCTGCGCCCTCCATTCTGACGGTTTTCAAAGCCTTTACCACTTCCTGTTCGGGATCTTTTATGCTTAAATTCGCGGCTTGCAGCATCATATTGTTCCACACGCTGTAATTCTGAAAGCAGCCGGGAGCCTCTATAAGCACTCCTATCCTTGCTCTTATATCTGTGTCGGTATAGTCTTTTCCAAACAGCTTAACAGTACCGCCGCCGGGGTGAATAAGCCCGCAGATTATCTTCTCTGTCGTTGATTTTCCGCTGCCGTTTTCACCGATAAAGCCGTATATCGCGCCTTCGGGAACGGTCATATTCAAGCCGCTGAGAGCCTGCTTGGAACCGAAGTTTTTAGTTAAATTTTTTATTTCTATTGCATTCAATTTCAAGCCCTCCTTTAATATACGTCGCATTTCGATAAAATGCACGAACCGAGTATATTGTAAATTACCGCCCATGCCGCCGAGCAAAGAGCGCATACGATAACCGTCAGGAAACCGCTCGAAAGGCAGGCGTAAACCGATGAACCGTACAGGAAAATGTTAAGCAGGGAATTGTTTCCGAATATCGCCGCCGCACCTATTATAAGAATTCCCGTTCCGAAAAAGAACGACGAAATGATAGATACGCCGAAATATCTTCTGAAAATAATATTGAGGAACGTGTACAAGCTCGCCCAACCGAGGCTCATTATCATTTTACCCAAAACCGCGCAAACAAGCGAAAAGACATTCACTTCAAAGGACGTTCCCGAGAGTATTCCCGCCGCAACGCCGCCAAGCAGATAAGTAACGCACATACATGCCATTGAAAAAGCTCCGACTATTGATTTGGACATCATATAATCCTGCTTTTTCGCATGAGTGGTGAATAATTGCTTTACATAACCGCTTTTATAATCGTGACCAATAAAGATCGAAACCATAATTCCGCCGAAAATGAACACCATATTCATATTTGCGTAATCCGCAATATCCGAAATGACATACAGCGGAGTATTGGCGGCGACTATCTGCCAAGTGTTTGTGTAAAGAGGCTCGGAAACCGTGCCGTCCTCACCCGGCATACCCGTCATACTCAGTATCATTGCCGGAATAACAGCCGCGATAACAAGAAATATGTAAAACATTGGAGTATGGAACAGGCGGTAGAAATCCACGCCGAGCATTCCCCTAAGGCGATTTAAAAAGCTTGGCGATTCAAATCTGAGTTCATGTGTATCTGCCATATTATTGTACCTCCTTTTTGGACATCAGCTCAATATAATATTCTTCAAGCCCGACCTTGTTCTTTTTTATCTCGCTGACTACATGTCCGTTTTTTATAAGGTATTCGACTATGTCTTCGGTATCGTCCTCGTCATATATACGAAGATGCTCCTCTTCCTCACGCACGGTACCGAACCTCTTTTGCAGAACAGCTTTAGCACCGCACATATCTCTTGTCTTCAGCGATACGAAAACGCGCGCTCTGCTGTCCATATCTTTTGCTGAAAGCTCCTGTATCATTTTTCCTTGGCGAATAATTCCGTAATGCGTGGCAATTTTTTCAAGTTCGCCGAGGATATGAGACGAGATCAAAACCGTACAGCCGTAATTTTTAGTAATATCGGTCAATATCTCGCGCATTATTTTCATTCCGTCCGTGTCGAGACCGTTTATCGGTTCGTCGAGAATAAGAAGGGCGGGATCGCCAAGCAGTGCCATTGCGATACCTATACGCTGCTTCATTCCCAGTGAGCAGCTTTTAAATTTGATACGCGCGGAATCCTCCATACGGACGATCTTTAAAACTCTGTCTATCTCGTCCGAACGGTCGGTAAGCCCAAGGTTTATTGCCTGCATCATCAGGTTGTCCCACACACTTGAATTGGGAAAACAGCCCGCATTTTCTATTAACGCCCCCACGCGCACCCTTACTCCCGCATCCTTGTAATCCTTGCCGAACAGACTGATTTTTCCGCCGTCGGGAACAAGGTGTCCGCAAATCAGCTTTTCGGTCGTTGATTTTCCGCTGCCGTTTTCGCCGATAAATCCGTAAATCGCACCTGCGGGAACGGTCATATTCAAGTGATCAACCGCATACATTCCGCGAAAGCTCTTTGACAGATCTTTGATCTCAATAGCATTCATTGTTATACTCCTTTTTATTATTTGCTTGATTTTCTGTATTTTAGCATAGATATGTTTAAAAAATGATAAGGAAATGTTAAAGAAATATTAAAAAATTATATTTACATATTATTTTCGATCATTTCTTTAACAGTATCGCTTATATGCTCTGTTTTTGCGTTGGAAACAAAATCAACGTCAAGTATGCCGACAAAATCCAAATATACATCGGTTTTTTTAAAGGGAGCATTTTTTAAAACATTTTCCGAATTTTTTATAACAGCCACAACTATTGGGCATTTGGCTTTTTGAGCAATCCTGAATGCGCCTTTTTTAAGAGGGAGCAGCTTATTTCCCTTGCCGACGGTTCCTTCGGGGTATATTGCCATTGAGGTGGTTCCGCTTTCTATAAATCGGGCTGCCTTGAGGCAGGTTTCCACACCCTGTCGTTTGCTGCTCCGATCAAGGGGCAGGCAAAACTTCTCGTGCAGGAGTTCTTTAAGTATTGGATATTTAAAAAGTGATTTTTTTGCAACAAAGCCTATTTTTTGGTGAAGCGCACCCATTGTCAAAACAGGGTCAAAAACCGAACGATGATTTCCAACGAGCAAAAATTTCTCCGTCGGCAATTTTTCCAGACCGCTCACATGAAGCTTTATTCTGAACAGCTCCGTTATTGAACGAATAATGCAATCGGAATAAAAACGGAAAATCAGATTTTGTTTGCGGCATGGCTTTTCGGTATTTACAAAACGGGTGCAGATCACGCAGGAAAGCACCCAACATAAGAAAAGGGCAATAAAACTCAGAACAAAAACAATGGGCAGCATATATGCGCTTTTTAAGAAACCCACTGCAAAAAGTACGCCGCTAATAGCAACAGACAATAATGATATCCATTTAAACATTTAATACTGCTCCTTACATTGTAATATAACCGTTTAATACAGATTCAGACCGTATTATAAAGCAGACATGTTTAAAAGATAATAAAATATTGTTAAAATAATATTAAATTTTCTGATTAGAAAAATTTTAATAATTCTGAAACATTTCTTTAAAAAAAGGAAAACATTTGACATATATAATAGTAGACAGCTTGAAAAAACTATAAATATTAAGAGCGATCAAGCCAAATATTATGTATCGGAGAGCGGTTAAATGAAAAAAATATTGCAGTTTGTAGGATCAAGATTTTTCCTCGGAGCGCTTTGTATTTTGTTGGAATTCGCCCAGCTGCTGGTGGTATATATACTACTTTACGAGTTTATTCCGCCTATAACGATAATGGCGTGGATATTTCACTTCGTTGTGCTTCTGTATGTTATAAACAAAAATGAGATACCCGAATTTAAAATGCCATGGCTGATAATCTTTTTTCTTTTGCCGGTCATTGGATCGTTTGTATTTATGCTTTTATCTACGACCAGCACAAGCAAAAAGGAATATCTGCGTTCCAAAAAGGCAGAAGATAAAATAAAACCGTTCATTAAACAGTCCGATAGGATAGGCGGATTAAAAGAACTTGATGAAGATGCATGGCTTCAGGCAAATTATCTGTACACCCAAGTGGGAATGCGCTGCTGCGGCAACACAAGCACCGTCTATTATCGGATCGGAGAGGATTTTCACGTTGCGCTCTTGAATGAATTAAAGAAAGCCGAGAAATTTATTTTTATGGAATACTTCATTGTGCAGGAGGGTGCAATGTGGGATCAGATACATGATATTTTAAAGGAAAAGGCGGCACAAGGAGTTGAGGTGTATTTTTTATATGATGATTTCGGATGTATTGCAACACTGCCGTGGAATTATCACAAATTGCTGAATGATGAGGGGATACACTGCGAAATAGCAAATAAATTTTCGCCCGTTCTGTCTCGTATTCACAATAACCGTGATCACAGGAAAATTACCGTAATTGACGGAAAAGTGGGATTTACCGGCGGTATCAATCTTGCCGATGAGTACATAAATGCTGTCGAAATATTTGGACATTGGAAAGATACGGCGGTAAAGCTTGAGGGCGAGGCAGTGCGAAATCTAATGGCATTGTTTCTCACAAACTGGAATGCGAACAGTAAGAAAAATCATATAGATGTTGGAAAATATATGAACGCTCCCTTGCGGATGACAGAGGGTAAAGGCGTTGTGATTCCCTTTGGAAGCGGTCCCGAGCCTATTTATAAAGATAATGTGGGGAAGAATGTTTATCTGAATATGATAAACTCGGCAAAGCGTTACCTTTATATAACCACACCGTATTTGATATGCGACAGAGAAATGCTTAACGCTTTATGTCTTGCTGCGCAAAAGGGTGTTGATGTCCGCATAATAACCCCACATATTCCCGACAAGCGCACCGTGTTCTGGATGACACGCTCCAATTACCGAGTGCTGTTGAATGCGGGCGTGAGGATATTTGAATACACTCCCGGCTTTATTCACGCAAAAAATTTCGTTTGCGATGATAAATTTGCCGTATGTGGTACTCTCAATCTGGACTATCGCTCGTTAGTACATCATTTTGAGTGCGGAGCGTGGATGTATGAACCGGATTGTATTTTGGATATGAAAGAGGATTTTTTGAACACAGAAGCGATTTCGGAAGAAGTTGTCAACGGAAAAACTATCATGCGCAGCTGGCAAAGGTTTATTGCAGAGGTTTTAAAGGTATTTTCGCCTATGTTTTAATACTGAACCTTTATATACAATATAATAAAGAAATAGTATAAACATAGTGGTTGTAAAAAATCACATAATTTCCCGACAAAGCAAAAACCGCTTTGTCGGGATATTTTTTTGTAGATTCGGAGTTTTTTACAACCGACTTTAACATTTTTCAAATACATTTTTAATTTTTTTCAAACACAATATGAAAACTTTTCAAACATCAGTGCGGTAGAATGTAGTCACAGCGAAAGTAAGCTGAAAACATAAAATAAAGGAGAATTAACTATGGATATCAAACAATCAATAACAAAGACACTGATCTCAAAAGCCGTTGACTACATATCGGGCGATCCCGAAAAGAACCTGCCGAAGCTTCTTAAGCTGATCGAGGGCTTCGGCTGGACGGAAAATCAGCTTAAGACATTTGACCTGATCGTCAACGATCATGATAATGTATGGCACAAGTATCTGATGAGCTTGTGGCGTGACATTGACAACGATGTGCTGAAAAAGATATTTACCAATTTCGGTATGAACGCTACCGCCTTCGGTTACCACGAGCAAAGAAGACAGGAAGAAAAATATAACTGCAATATTCCGTGGGCGATACTGTTGGATCCCACATCCGCCTGCAATTTAAGCTGCACCGGCTGCTGGGCGGCGGAATACGGAAACAAATTAAATCTTACATATGAGGAAATGGACAGCATCATCAAGCAGGCTAACGAATTGGGCTGTTATTTCTTCTTATACTCGGGCGGCGAGCCTTTAGTCCGCAAAACGGATATAATCAGGCTCTGCGAAGTGCACCCCGACTGCCAATTTGCCGCATTTACCAACGGTACGCTGATCGACGAAGCCTTTGCCGACGAGATGCTGCGGGTCAAGAATTTTATCCCTGCTATCAGTGTGGAAGGCTTTGAGGAAGCAACCGATTTCCGCCGAGGCAGCGGCACATTCCAAAAGGTTGAAACGGCAATGGCTATCCTCAAAGAAAAAAAGCTGCCCTTCGGAATTTCATGCTGCTATACAAGCAAAAATACCGATGTTATCGGCAGTGAGGAATACTTCGATCAGATGATCGAGTGGGGAGCAAAATTCTGTTGGTTCTTCACCTATATGCCTGTGGGAAATGCCGCTGTTCCCGAATTGATGGTTACCCCCGAGCAGCGCAAATTTATGTACGAGCAGGTCCGCAAATTCCGTGAAACCAAGCCGATATTTACCTTAGACTTCTGGAATGACGGAGAGTATACGGGCGATAAGAAAGTCAGCGGCGGCTGTATCGCAGGCGGCAGAAGATATTTACATATTAACGCTAACGGGGATATGGAGCCTTGCGCATTTATTCACTATTCCGACTCCAATATACGGGAAAAAACACTGTTAGAGGGTTTGCAGTCACCTCTTTTTATGGCGTACAGAAAAGGACAGCCTTGGAATGAAAATCATCTGCGCCCCTGTCCGTTGCTTGATAACCCCGAAAAGCTGAAAGAAGCGGTTACGGTTTCGGGCGCACATTCCACCGACATGCAGAGTCCCGAGAGTGTGGACAGCCTTACCGACAAATGCGTACCCGTTGCGGAAAAATGGGCGCCTGTCGCCGATGATATCTGGAAATGCTCAGGACATTGTGCGGTATGCTCGTCATGTAAGGAATAAGGGTAAAAATATGGTGCGAATTATTACAGATTCAGCGGCGGACCTTGAGCCGCAGGAATACAAAAAATTAAATGTGACGTGTATTCCGCTTTGTGTTAGCTTCGGTAATACGGAATACGAGGAAAACGTCAATCTATCAAAACAGTTGTTCTATCAGTTATTAGAGTAATCAGATGAATTCCCCCATACCTCGCAGCCATCGCCGTATTCCGTTGGGTGTTTGCTGCAGGAGGCTATGGAAGCAGAAGACGAGGTCGTTATCATATCGCTTTCCTCGGGTTTCAGCGGATTATATCAGAACATTCTTATGATGAAAAAGATGCTGGAATACGAAGAATGCTATGTCATTGACAGTCTGACAGCCACGGGAGGGCAGAGAATACTCGTTGAACAGGCCGCAAAGCTCCGTGACAAGGGAAAAAGTGCTGCCGAGATCGCCGCCGAGGTAGAGGAGCTTCGTTCCCGGCTTGCGCTCTATGCCTGTATTGATACCTTGGAATATCTGCGTCGCGGAGGAAGAATATCCAAAATCGCATGTACAATTGGCACACTGGCGAATGTCAAGCCAATTATTACAGTAAACGGAGACGGAAATATTGAAATTCCTGTCAAAACAAGAGGTATGCGCAGCGGAATGGCTTTTTTGTGCAGATGTCTCAAAGCTCGCCCCCCTGACGAAAGCTATCCTATATATGTTATGTATACCGGCAGCCGCACGAACGGAGAACTGCTGGCAAAAAAGCTGCGCAATTCGGGGTATGCCGTTCCCGGTGAATGTATTATCAATGTTGGCGCCGCTATTGGAAGCCATATTGGTCCGAATGGGTGCGGGATTGTATATGTAAAACTAATCCCTTAGCATAATATCCATTTGAGTGAAGCAGCAAAAAAAATTCAAATTTTATAAATTTTAATATTTCAGAAACATTTCCTCAAAACTTTTTTAACAATTGGGTGGTAAAATACAGACAACAGGTGAGAGAACACCAAAAACTTAACTAAAAACTCAACGGAGGTATTCACTATGAAAAAGGAAAATTTTGTAACGATGTTGTTGAGCATTATCGGAGGGATCCCTTTCGCTCTCGGAATGTGTATGTGCCTGCTTCCCGAATGGAATGCATTTACGCAGGGAGTTATCTTTGCGGCAGTAGGAGCGGTCATTCTTCTGATAGCTGTTGCTGTTCGCCGCAAAATGAAAGGAAAGGCTCCCATCAAGGTATCGGGCAAGGCGGTGGGAATAACGGCTCTCGGCGTATTAGGAGCGCTTACACTCGGTTTAGGAATGTGCATGACAATGGTCTGGGAAGGTATGCTGATCTTGGGCGTTGTTGTGGGATTGGTCGGAATAATCATTTTACTTTGTCTCATACCCCTTTGTATAGGTTTAAAATAAGGCAGTAGGTGAAGTTGTTTGAAAGAACTTGAAAAAATGGGTTCTTTCAAACACCTCTTCGCAAGGAAAGGAATGGTCATAAATATGAAAAAATTCGTAATCCCTACTGTGATAACCGCTGTGCTTGGAAGTGTTGCCGCTGTGCTTGCTATCGTATTTCACAAGAAAAAGAAAGAATATTTATGAATATTCATAAGGCAGGGAAAGCAAATGTCAGGCATTGGCGAAATATGCGGTAAAGCTGTCAGCAGAGCAGTTGACATTTGTACAGATATCAGAACGGCAGTTATGGATATGATCGGTATTTTTATGCTGCTTTGCATAATGCCGCTTGTATTGAAGAAATAAGGAGGAAAAATATGTCTGTATTAAAAGAAACAAATGAGAAAATAGCTAACGGTGTTGTCGGCGGCTACAAGAAGATCGAGAACGGTGTTGTCGGCGGCTATAAGAAAATTGAGAACGGTGTCGTTGAAGGCTATAAAAAGATCGAGAACAAATTTGTAGATGCTTTTTTAACACGTGAGGGTGAAACCGTGGAGGACGCAAAGAAGCGGCTTTCCACAGAGTCCGCCGCCCGCATGGAGTCGGCTAAGGAAGCGGCAGAAAAGCACAGGTATAATGCAGCTCAGCATAAAGACTAACAGTATTGATATTTTGCAGACAGACCCGCATTGTCCGAAAGGGCTGTGCGGGTTTTTTGAAAAAATTTTTAAAATCAGCTCAAACTTTAACAAAATCTTAACATTTGTATGTTATTATATAAAAAACGGAGGTGCGCAGTATGTTCAATATACTTGTTGTAGAAGATGACAGCGATCTTAACCGTGTTGTGTGTTCGTTCCTTAACAAAAGCGGATACAATGCCGCAGGCTGCCTGAATGCAAGCGATGCGTATGACGCAATGTACGGCAAAACATTTGATTTGATAATATCCGATATTATGATGCCCGGTATTGACGGGTATGAGTTTGTGAAAACAGTTCGCGAACTTAATGAGGATATACCAATTCTTTTTATGACTGCACGTGATGATTTTGCCTCAAAGCAGCGGGGGTACCGCATCGGTATCGACGATTACATGATAAAGCCCGTTGATCTTGACGAGCTGTTCCTGCGTGTCGGAGCATTACTTAGGAGAGCTAAGGTAGCAAGCAGTCACAGGCTTGAAATAGGAAAGCTGATACTTGATGCAGACGAGCGCACGGCAACTCTTGATGAGGAGGAAATTCCTCTGACAGCAAGAGAATTCAATATTTTATACAAGCTGTTATCCTACCCCAAAAAGACATTTACCCGCACACAGCTTATGGACGAGTTCTGGAGCGCCGAAACCAACACTGCGCCCCGTGCCGTTGATGTATATATGACAAAGCTCCGTGATAAATTTTCCCATTGTGAAGAATTTGAGATAGTCACAGTTCACGGATTGGGATATAAGGCGGTGGTTAAGTGAACAAACGCTCTGCACCCACTGTTGCCCGCATTCTGTATGCCGCAAGGCGGTTCGTAGTTTTCTTTCTGCTTATTTCGTTTACAGTGACCTGCTGTATGCTGCTGTTCCTTTTTACGTTACAAGGCAGTACAGGTATTGATCTTTCAAAGGAAAATGTGGAGCTTGCCGCAAAGCTGACCTTCGGGAATGTTGTACTGATCAGCTTGCTGCTTTCCGTTATTGGCGAGGTGTGGCATTGGTTTACCGTTACAAGACCCGTTAGGCATATAGTCAAGGCAGTTTCCAAGATAATGAACGGAGATTTTTCTGTTCGCATACAGTCTCTTAAGGGAATCGACAACAGCGCAGGATTTAACATTATAATAGATTATTTCAATCAAATGGCTGAAGAGCTGTCCGGGATCGAGACCCTCCGCACGGACTTTATTGCAAATGTTTCACACGAGCTGAAAACGCCCCTTGCTGTTATTCAGAACTACGGAACTATGCTCCAACAGCCCGATCTTTCGGAAGAACAGCGGATAGAATTTGCAAAAACCGTTACTGCCTCATCTCGGCGGCTTGCAGACCTTATCACCAATATATTAAAGCTCAATCGGCTGGAAAATCAGCAGATTTTTCCCGAAAAGCAAACCTATGATTTAGGAGAACAGCTTTGCGAATGTCTGTTGGGGTTTGAAAGCACTTGGGAGAAAAAGAATATCGATATTGATACAGATATAGAGGACGATCTGATCATCGAATCCGATCCGGAGCTGCTGACCTTGGTGTGGAACAATCTTTTTTCCAACGCCATGAAATTCACAGAACCCGGCGGAAAGGTTTCTCTCTCGCTAAAAACAGAGGGTGAATTTGCCGTAATTCGGGTGAGCGACACAGGCTGCGGTATAAGCCCCGAAGTCGGAAAGCATATTTTTGAGAAATTCTATCAGGGCGACACCTCCCACGCAACACAGGGAAACGGCTTGGGGCTTGCGCTTGTGAAACGGGTCGCAGATATAGTGGGCGGAGATATTTCCGTCAGCAGCGAGCTCGGAAAGGGCAGTACCTTCACAGTTAGATTAAGGAGAAAAGCGAATGAAACGGTTCAAGGAGATACTTTATAAAATATTCTTCCTGCCTCCGCTTCCCACCGTAATTGCTGCGGTGATAGGCTTTGGGCTTGTAATAGCGACAGCGGCATTGAATATAGAAATTCCCATAGTGCAGTATATTTCCTACATTGCTTCCGCATACGCTTTGACGGTAACAATAACGGCGTTCCCTCGGTTTATTTCATTTACAAAAAAAGTCAAAAACGATATAAATGATCACCCGCTTGTGGAAAAAGTCCGCAGCACCAAGCTTGGAGGGCAATTTATTGACGATGTTCGCTTTCGCACAGAGGTATCTCTTTACGGAGGACTTCTGATAAATTCCCTGTATATAGCCATGAAGCTGTTTTCGGGTATTTATTACCGTTCTTTGTGGTTTGTCGCACTTGCGGGATATTATATTCTCTTGGCAATAATGCGGTTTATATTGCTTCACAAGGGAAAAAAGCGGACGGAAAAAATGTCCGAAGAAACGGAGATCAAACGTTATCGAATGTGCGGTATTATGCTGCTTATAATGAACCAAGCACTTGCAGGCATCGTGATCTTTATGGTATATCAAAATAAGGGCTTTGATTATCCTGGCTTGCTTATTTACGCAATGGCGATGTATTCGTTTTACCTGATAATCACCGCTATCATTAACCTTGTTAAGTTCAGAAAGCACGGCAGTCCGCTGTTATCGGCGGCAAAGGTGATAAATCTTGTGGCCGCTATGGTATCCGTACTGTCTTTGGAAACTGCAATGCTTGCCCAATTCGGCGGCGATGACGATCCGCTTTTCAGAAAAGTAATGACAGGAGCAACGGGCGGCGCAGTCTGCACAATAGTTATCGGTATTGCGGTTTATATGATATGGAAGTCATCAAAGCGTCTTAAAATACTGCAAAATATGAAAGGAGATCGAAACAATGAACAATAATGAAACCTTCAACTACACTTACTCTGCCGCCCAACAGCAGGAGATCAAAATGATCCGTGATAAATACGCCGCACCCGAGCGATCCGAGAATAAAATGGAACAGCTTCGCCGTTTGGATAAAAGTGCTGTGAAGCCCGGCACGATCATTTCACTTATTGTCGGAGTGCTTGGTACACTTATTCTTGGCATAGGAATGAGTATGTGTATGGTTTTGGGAAACGAAATGTTTATTCCGGGAATAGTGATCGGTATTGCGGGAATGATCGGCGTTATCGTTGCTTACCCGATCTATAACGCTGTTACGAAAAAGCGCAGGGAAAAGCTTGCTCCGGAGATAATGCGGCTGACGGAAGAGCTGATGAAGTGACAATCGTGCGATTAGTGCCGCATTTGATTTTATAAAATGTGACTGAGGCTTTTATGCGACTTGGATTTGGCTTCAAAAATTGAGTCGCATAAAACAAAGAATAGGCACAACAAAATCAACGGGGCGGCGATTCACCACCCCGTTGTTTTACTTCCGAATATCCGCATAATATTTATCAAATTCAATTTCTCCAGCTAATGCCCTATCCCGAATTTCAGAGGCGAATCTCGACCACTCTTCAAACTCCGCAACTGTCATCTTCTTTTTCATATACCTCGCATAATGCGCCTTGTATGCCCGATTGTAGGTCTGCCATACAGGGTCATTTTTGCATTTGTCATCATAACGCCGCTTAGAACCAACGTCACGACAGGTCTTACCGGGTTCTTTTCTAAGTTTTCTGTTACAGTAGGTATAGTACCAACTACCCTTGATCAAAAAGAATTTACCGCAGTTTCTGCACCGATTTGGCACATAATTTTGTTTGATCCCATTGAAGAAATCGTAGAACAAAAATGAACCTAAGTCGTTAAACCCTATCTCCTTACATAAAATCAGATCTCCGCCTTTGCCCTTCAATGCCTTATATCCAAAGGACTCCATTTTACATTTTATCTTTTTAAAATTTTTAGGGTTAGCCTTATTAAAGTCCTCGAAATATTGAGCAACCTCGCTCCCTGTAGGAAAGGCTTCCTTCTGATGAAAATACTCGGTTATGAATTGCTTGTACACCTCATGCACCTGCAAATATGCGGTTACAAACTTGATATACATATCAAAGAACAGCGATATTGTTTGATTTAATTCGTGGAGAGAGTGTCTTATATCATCGTCCTCCATGTCAATATGTTCGGGCGGTTGAAGTTGAAATTTGAAGAGCCGCATAGAGTAATTCCCTATATCGTCTTTTTCTCCCATGCCGTATTCATTGACAGTGTCCTCGTTAAATTGACCGTAGATATAGTCTTCAGTTTTCATTCCGTTCTCAAAAAAATAGCTGTATCCGTTAAGAATATCATCAAGCTTGACAATTCGATCACCAAGAATTTTATTGTATGGCGGCAGTTTTTTTAAGAAATTATTTAACTCATCTATGTATCTCATCGCTTGATAAACATTGCTGTTGTAATTTATGTAGTCCTCATAATCCATATCACGGGAAACGGTCAAATGCCTTTTGAAATATTTCAGGTAATAAATAAAATCCTGTTCCGAAAGATAATTGTAGTGTTTATCGTTCAAATATGCAGTCAGAATTTCGTTAGGATCAAACCTGTATTTTTCGTTAATGTAAACGTCACTGTTCCAAAAGTAAGCCTTAAATCCAAACATTTTGACCTCCGAAAATTTGAAAAAAATTTTGAAAAATAGATAATGCAAATTGTAAAGTTGAGAATATACAATAATTTTAACATATCTGTTGAATTTTTACAATGGGTATGATAAAATAAAGCAGACGATTAAAAGCGAATGAAAAATTCATTTGATTTTTAATCGTCATTAAAATTTTATCGGAGGTCAGACATTTGAGAGAATCAAGCTACAAAAATTATGAAGAACTGCCATTGTTTTTGAATGCAGAAACGCTGGCAAAATTACTTGGTGTTTCAGTTTCAAGTACCTATGAGTTAATGCATGAGAAAGATTTTCCTGCGATCCGTATCGGGTCAAGATTGGTTGTACCAAAGGAAAAATTACAGCTTTGGATAAATGCAAAAACAGAAAAATGAGGTTTAAATGAAGAACAATCACTACCCAAAACGTGACCCAATCAAAGACTATTTTCCCTTGCCCAATGAGATATTTTTTCTCAATCTTTCCTACGGCGAGATAGCCTTATACTCCTACTTACTCTACCGAGAAAATAGAGAAAATTTTCAATGCTATCCAAGCTACAAAACAATAGGACAAGCCTTGAAAATGTCCAAGAACACGGTCAGTAAGTACGTGAGACAGCTTGAAGAAAAGCAGTTAATCTCTACCAAGCCGACCAATGTCTACACATCGGTGGGAGAAAAACGCAACGGAAATTTGCTCTATACGATACTGCCGATTGAGCATGCTAAGAAATATTTTTACGACCGACAGTTTGAAAATGCTGACAGAACTATTGCCGAGAACAAGTACAAAAATCGAATTGAAAAACTCAATCTGAAACCCGATAGACAGGTGGGTTGACAGGATTTAGGGGCAAAAACAGCAAATATTATTTATAAGCAGGACAAAGCGAGGGGTCGGCAAGCCGCCCCCTCACAGATCACATCGGACGGCAGAGCCGACCGTTTAGGGATATTATCGAAAAAAGAGCCTTTGAAAAAGAGAGGTCTCATAGGAAAGGAATAAAATGAGCGAAAATATGGAGAAAACCGCAATCAGATTTGAATCCAAACTCAAAAATGAAATCCAGAATATGATGAGCGAAGCCAACGCCACATCAATGGCAGATTTCGTTCGGCAAGCCGCAGAATTTTATATTGCCTACTTGCGACAAAAGAAAAGCATAAATTTTCTTGCTCCATTGTTAGCACAGACCATAAAGAATGAAATAGAAAGTGTTGAGAAAAATATTTCATCAATGTTGTTCAAACTGTCAGTTGAACAGTCAATTGTAAATAACATAGTTGCTTGTTACAATGGAGTAAATGAGAAAACAGTTAGAGAATTGCGTGAAATGTGTTCAAAAGAAGTAGCTGAGAATAATGGTATCATCACATTTGAAGAAGCCTTGCACTTTCAAAATTCGGAGGACTAATAATGCCAAAGATTATTTGTACAAGCAGATACATAAAAAATCCTAAGACAAGCAAGGTGGGTGGATATCTTCACTACATAGGAACTCGTGAGGGCGTTGAAAAGCTCACTAACGGATATGATCATAAACCTGCCACCAAAAAACAGATTAGTTTGATTTGTGATATGCTCAAGTCATATCCCCCGATTTGGAATTATCCCGAATTTGAAAAATATATGAGCGAAGAATCGAAAGGTGCAGCCACCGAATTGATAAATGCTGCTATAGAACGAAACCCCGAACAAATCAAAGATGTAAAAAAGTTGATTTCATATATGGCTGAACGCCCAGGTGTCGAAAAGATCGGAAAGCATGGTTTGTTCTCACAGACGGATGACAAAATAGATTTAGACAAGGTATGTGCTGAGGTTGAAAATCACAAAGGGATAATCTGGACTCATATAATCAGTCTAACTCGTGAAGATGCAGAACGGCTTGGGTATAACAAAGCAACAGCATGGAGAGAACTCGTTCGCAGAAACGCTATACAGATCGCCGAAGCTCATAAAATCCCTATATCTGAAATGAAATGGTATGCGGCATTTCACAATAAAGAACACCACCCGCATATTCATCTGATGATTTATTCGGATAATCCCAAGCATGGATATTTGACGAAAAAAGGAATTGATTCTCTCCACAGTATTTTTGCAAACGATATTTTCCGAAATGAAATGTATCACTTGTTTACACTTCAAACTCAAATGAGAAACGAGGTCAAGCAAGAAGCACAGCAGAGGATAGATGAACTTGTGAAAATGACTTCAGAAAATACTCCTTGTGGTGAAGATTTTTATTTACTGATTGAGCAACTCGCTATGAAATTGAAAAGGCACAAAGGAAAGAAGTTGTATGGTTATTTGAATAAGGAAACCAAAAATATAGTTGATGATATTGTCAAGGAACTTGCTCAAGATAAACGTATAGCTGAGCTATACCAAGAATGGAATAATATCAATCGACAGAAATTATCCGTGTATCACGATAAACCCGATCCCGATATTCCGCTTGAAGATAACAAGGAGTTTCGCAGCATTAAGAATGCGATAATAAAAGCCGTTGCCGAATTAGATAATATGGATCAAACACAGACAGCAAATCTAAGGGCAACCAAAATGGTGACCTTATGGACTAAACTGCTCGGTAGCTTGATAAGTAACTCATATCAGCAAAAGCAAGCGAAATTAAATAACCAGATAGATTCAAAACTAAAATCAAAAATAGAACAAAAGAAAAAAGCTCTCGGAATCAAAACCGACCATACTGTCAAAGAAGTAAAAAATGACGAGCAAGATTTTGCGTTTTGAACAGTGGATATATCTGAGAACATGTGGTATGATGTGTGGTTACAAAGGAGGTGTTGATATGGCAAAACGCAGACCGTCGGGTGACGGAATGGTTCGAAAGCGTGATGATGGACGCTGGGAAGGTAGAATTGTTGTTGGGCATAAGAATAATGGCGAACCGATTTATAAATATGTCTTGGCAAAAACACAGTCCGAGCTGGTTCAAAAACTTCATGACAAAATTGAAATGTATCGTGATGCAGATCTTAGTGAGGACTGCAATATGACACTCGGTGAATGGCTTGATAAGTGGCTTTACGAATATGTTGCTATCACAATCAGACCAAGCACATTATACGGCTACGAAATGATGGTGAAAAATCAAATCAAGCCCTACCTTGGCAACCGCCCGCTGTCCGCTCTTACTACAAATGAAATTCAAAAATTCTACGTCACAATAAAGAAGCAAGGCAGAGTACAAACAGACAAAACACATGGAAAAGAGCTTGCCGACAGTATGGTAAGAAAAATCCATTTGATCCTTCACGAATCACTTGATATGGCAGTACAGCAGAGGCTACTCGTAAGCAATCCTACAAAAGGAACGACAATTCCCAAAAACAATTACAAGGAAAAACAGATACTGAATGATGAGCAACTTAATAGGTTTATGGAAGTCATAAAGGCTGATGATAAGTGGTACGACTTCTTCTATACTGAGATCACAACAGGACTTCGCAAAGGTGAGATATGCGGATTGAAATGGGAAGATTTTGATGAACATAACGGAAAACTAAAGATAAAACGTAGTGTTGGTAGACTTAAAAATGGAGTTCTACCAGTAGGTGATACCAAAACCGAAACAGGAACAAGAGAGATTATTTTACCGCCCAGCACAATAGAACTTCTCAAGAAGAGAAAAGAAAACGCTGTATCCTCGTTTGTTTCATCAAGGACTGTAAATACACGTTCTGCTCCCGCAATAGCAGTCTGCAGCTGTCCGTAAACATTGGCTATCTCGTTGATAGGTCGGCTGAACTGCTTGGCGTAAACAATAAACGCCGAGATCACGCCTACCGAAATAAGACCGTTTATGGAAAAATATCCTCCGAATGCCGCAATTATTACAAATCCGATATTGCCGATACAGTTCATGACAGGTCCCATTATTCCACTGAAAATATCCGTTTTTATTCCCGCCTTGGTAAGGGAATCCGCGGTTTGGCAAAATTCCTCGGCGGTAATATCCTGATGATTATAGGCGCAGACAGTGCGATAGCCCGACACCATTTCCTCTACCGTTCCGTTAAGACGACCCAGCAGGGATTGACGTTTTCTGGAAAACTTCCGCACCTTTTTGGAGAGGACCTTTGTGGCAAGGACTGTCAGAAAAACCGTCACAAAGCTAAGCAGAGCAAGCTGCCAGCAATACCACAGCATAATTGCCACCGTACCGATTATAGTCAGTACTCCCGAAAACAGCGACGGAAGCAATTGAGATACTGTGGAGGAAATATTTTCAATATCATTCGTCATACGGCTCATAACATCGCCGTGAGAATGGGTATCAAGATAACGCACAGGCAGATCAAGCAGCTTTCCGAAAAGCTCCTCTCTCATTTTTTTCACAATGCGCTGACTTAATTTTGCACTGATAAGGGACTGAAAAAGCTGGCTTGCGCTGTAAAGAAGATAAACCGCCAGCATAACGATCAGGGTTACAGAAAGGTTTCCGCTTTTGCTTTTTGCGATAATGTCAATAGCACTGCTTTGGAGCGCAGGCGCAAACACTCCGCAAAGAGTTCCGAATATAACTATCGCCAGCATTCCGAAAACAATGGCTTTTTCACGGACAAAATAAACCGCAACGCGCTTTAAAGTGCCTTTGACATTCTCGGCGTGCTGGACTTCCGCAAACCGCTGTCCACGTCTCATAGCACCCGGAATATTGCGGTCAGCAATGTTTTGATCCTTTTGCTCAGGCATATTCAGCTTCCTCCTCTCCCATTTGTGAACGGCAAATGTCCCTGTATATCGGACAACTTTCCATAAGCTCGCTGTGACTTCCCACCGTGGCGATTTCTCCCTTGTCAAGCACAACGATCTTGTCCGCTCGGCGAACGGAGGCAATGCGCTGTGCCACAATGATCTTGGTTACATCGGGATAATACTTGTCAAGGGCATTATATAGATTTGCTTCGGTTTTCAGATCAAGGGCGCTTGTGGAATCGTCAAAAATAAGAATTTCCGCCGATCTCAGAATAGCCCTTGCAATGGAAGTTCGCTGTTTCTGTCCCCCTGAAAGGCTCATTCCCCTCTCGGCAACCATAGTGTTATAGCCCTCTGCGGAGGAGCTTATAAACTCGTCCGCCTGCGCATTGACAGCGGCGTCTTGTATCTCTTTTTTATCTGCCGAGGGCTTGCCCCAGCCTATATTTTCTCCGATAGTTACGCTGAAAAGCTCGCTTTTTTGCAGTGAAATTGCTATTTTCTCCCTTAAAGCCTTTTGCTTATACTCCCTGACGTCAACGCCGTCAACAAATATGCTGCCTGAATCCGCATCATAAAAACGTGGGATAAGATTTACCAAAGATGTTTTTCCGCAGCCTGTAGCGCCCATTACTGCCACAGTTTCGCCCTGATCTATTTTCAGGTTTATACGGCTTAAAACAGGTTTACCGCCCGAATTGGGATAAGAAAAGGAAACATCCTTAAACTCTATCGTTCCCTTAACACTTGTATCGCCATCAAAAGCGCCGTCCTCAACTTCGGGACTGTCAAAAATTTCCTTGACGCGCTTCCATGAGGTATATCCGCGGGAAATATTCTGAAACAGCATGACCAGCATAAGAACGCTGTGCATAAGCTGTGTTATGTAAGTTATGCTTGCCATTACAGAGCCCGGAGTTACCGTTCCGGCTTCCACAAGGAAAGAACCTTGACGCAGTATCAATGCCATTGCGATATACATGATCGCATTTATTACGGGATTCATAAAGGCGAATACCGTCAATACCTTTAACTGCGTTTTTATCAGCTCGCCGTTGGCTTTTCCGAAACGCACCTTTTCATAAATTTCACGGACGCAGGCTTTAATGACCCGTATTCCCGAAATACCCTCCTGCATAATGGAGTTTATGGAGTCAAGCTGATTTTGCAGTTTTGAAAACAGAGGATTTGCTTTCATCAGGCAAAAAGCCATTACCCCCACAACAAATGGAAAGGCGCACAGCACGATCAATCCAAAGGTACTGTTCAGCTGAAAAATAAAATACATACTTCCAAAGGTCAGAAATGACGTGCGGATCAGACCTCTAACAAATGTTGAAACAAGATTCTGTATCTGCGTGATGTCATTGGTTACCCTTGTAACCACCGAGCCTGTGCTGAATTTGTCAAGCTGAGGAAAGGAAAATTTCATAATTTTTTCAAAACAGTCCTTGCGTATCTCGTTTCCGATATTTTGCCCCGACAGATTAACAAACACATTATTCATTGAACCGCATAATCCGCCGAACAGCACAAGCAGGATCATTTTTATCCCAATGCTCCAAATCAGTTCCATATTGCCAACGCCGCCGTTATCCAATCCGAGAACGCCATCGTCCACAATTTGGCTCATAAGCCGGGGCTGGATCAAGTCCATCATAACCTCGCCTATCATAAAAAGCGCGGCTATGACGGCAAAAAGCAGGTATCTTTTTATATACTTCCACATAAGCCCGTATCTCCTCTCTTAATGATGTTTCATACCGTTTTCTTTTCCGTGGTGGCATGGGTGGGGACATTCACAGCAGTTTTTGTCGCAGCCACTCATTTCTTCACCGTGTCGACTATGTCGTTGGTGCCTGTCTGCATTTGAGCCCTTGTAGCGTTCTTCCCAATCGGCATTGAGCTTTTCAAGCAGTGACAATAGCCCGCTTTGCTCCTCCGATGACAGACAGGACAGCATTTCCTTGTGGCGGTTCTGACGTTGTTCGAGGGCTTCTTTTGCCAATGTGCGTCCCTCTTCCGTCAATGTGATAATGGCGGTGCGGCGGTCGTCAGGGTTTTCGCTGCGCAATATCAATCCGCCTTTTTCCAGTTTTGCAAGTATTTCGCTGGCAGAGCCGGGCATAATGCCAAGCCGCTCGGTCAATCTCTGCTGAGTTATTGTTTCTTCCTCTGAAAGAATTATGAGAATACGCTTCTGACTTGCTTTTCCCTCGTATAAAAGATGTAGGGTGCGGTTAATATTCAGAAAGTTCAATATGATCTTGTCATTGTCGTTAGCCGCTTCATAGTGTTTTCTTCCACATTCATTGTCTTGGTTTTTTCTCATAATGACATGGCTCCTTTTCAAAATATTAAGGTACCTTTATATTTTAACCTTTTATCGGTAATTTGTCAAGGTACCTTGAATAAATTTTGGGGATATATATAAAATTTTTGAGTTGGTGCAGGAATTTGAGCAATAATATTTTCTGATTTATATTTTTCTCTGCCAAAGACTTTAGGATATAATGACTCGGTTTTTTCAAAAATTGAGCTGCATAAAACAAAGAATAGGTACAACAAAACCAAAGGAGTGGCGATTCACCACCCCGTTGGTTTACTTCCGAATATCCGCATAATATTTATCAAATTCAATTTCCCCAGCCAAAGCCTTATCCCGAATTTCCGAAGCAAACCTCGACCACTCCTCAAACTCGGAAACAGTCATTTTCTTTTTCATGTACCTTGCATAATGCGCCTTGTATGCCCGATTGTAGGTCTGCCATACAGGGTTATTTTTGCATTTGTCATCATAACGCCGCTTAGAACCAACGTCACGACAGGTCTTACCGGGTTCTTTTCTAAGTTTTCTGTTACAGTAGGTATAGTACCAACTACCCTTGATCAAAAAGAATTTACCGCAGTTTCTGCACCGATTTGGCACATAGTTTTGCTTGATACCGTTGAAGAAATCATAGTATAAAAACGACTCAATGTCGTTAAAACCAATCTCCTCACATAAGATTGGATTTCCGCTTTTGTCCTTCAATGTCTTGTATCCAAATGATTCCATTTTGCACTTTGTCTTTCTGAAATTATTAGAATTTGCCTTGTTAAAATTCTCAAAATACTGAGCAGATTCGGTCTCCGTTGGAAAGGCTTCTCTTTGATGAAAAAACTTTGTTAGAAACGGTTTGTATATTTCATGTACCTGCATATATGCTGTAACAAACTTGATATACATATCAAAAAATTCCGACACCGCCTGATTTAATTCTTGGAGTGAGAGCCTTGTATCATCGTCTTCCATGTCGATACGTTCGGTAGGTTGAAGCTGAAAATTAAATAGTCGCATGGTATAATTTCCATATTCGTTTTTTCACCCATACCATATTTGGTGACCGTGTCCTCATCATAATAATATTCATTAAGATCTATTCCGTTCTCAAAAAAATAATTATATGTGTTTAAAATATCATCAAGTCTTGTAATTTGATCGCCAAGAATTTTGTTGTACGGCGGCAATTTTTTTAGCAGTTTGTTTAGCTCGTCTGTAAAACGCATTGACTGATAAACAGTGTCATTATAATTTATATAGTCCTGATAATCCATATCACGAGCAACTTGTAAGTGCCTTTTAAAATATTTCAAGTTATAGATAAAGTCCTGTTCGTAAAGGTGGTTGTAGTGGTTATCATTTAAATATGCAGTTAGAATTTTGTTAGAATCAAACTTGTATTTTTCATTTATGTAAACGTCGCTATTCCAAAAGTAGGCTTTAAATTTGAGCATTTTGTCCTCCGAAAATTTTTTGAAAAAATAGATAATACGAATTATCAAATTGAGAATATACAATAATTGTAACATATCTATTGATTTTTTACAAGTAATTTGCTAAAATAAAACACATCACTCAATACAAACAGATAGTGCTAAAAAATCTGATGGAGGTTAAAATTTGAAAGAAGCAGCATACACAAACTATGAGGAACTACCACTTTTCCTCAACGCTGAAACGCTCGCAAAACTGTTGGGAATTTCGATTTCAAGCAGCTATGAATTGATGCACGAAAAGGACTTCCCAGCAATTCGAATAGGCTCAAGGTTGGTTGTACCGAAAGAAAAGTTGCAGCTCTGGATTGATGTAAAAACTAAAAAGTGAGGTGTAAATGAAGAAGAATTGTTATCCAAAACGTGATCCTATCAAAGATTATTTTCCTCTTCCCAACGAGATATTCTACCTCAATCTTTCCCATGGAGAGATAGCGGTGTACGCATATCTTCTACACTGTGAGAACAGAAAATCGTTTCAGTGCTACCCAAGTTACAAAACTATTGGTGAAGCTCTGAATATGTCGAGAAATACGGTGTGCAAATATGTTCGTGCGTTGGAGGGAAAAGAGTTGATTTCTACTGAGCCGACCAATGTGTTAACTAAAAAAGGCGAGAAACTCAACGGAAATTTACTCTACACAATCCTACCTATCGAGCAAGCCAAGCAGTATTATTATAACCAGCAACTCAAAAATATCGACCGAGTGATTGCCGATAGCAAGCATAGAAAGCGTATCGAAAAGCTCAACTTACAATCAAAAAAAGAAGCGGGCTGACCGATTATAGGGGCAGAAACGGCAGATATTATTTATAAGCAGGACAAAGCGAGGGGTCGGTGACCGCCCCCCTCGCAGATCACATCGGACGGCAGAGCCGACCGTTTAAAGATATTATCGAAAAAATGACCTCTAAAAAAAGGCGGTCTCATCAGAAAGGAATAAAATGAGCGAAAATTTGGAGAAAACGGCAATCAGATTTGATCATGAACTCAAAGCTGAAATACAAAATATGATGAGTGAAGCCAACGCTACATCAATGGCAGATTTTGTTCGGCAAGCTACAGAATTTTATATCGCATATCTTCGACAAAAGAAAAGCATAGATTTTCTCGCTCCTCTTTTGGCACAGACCATAAAGAATGAAATCGAAAGCGTAGAGAAAAATATTTCATCTATGATTTATAAATTAGCTGTGGAGCAAGCGATCAGCAGCAATGTCATTGCATATTTTAATGAAGTGAAACCCAATATAATTTCTGAATTGAGAGAATTTTGCTCAAAAGAAGTTGCAGAGAATAATGGCATCATAACATTTGAGGAAGCTATGGAATTCCAACACTCGGAGGAAGAATAAATGCCAAAGATTATTTGTACAAGCAGATACATAAAAAATCCTAAGACAAGCAAAGCTAGCGGATACCTTCGCTACATAGGAACTCGTGAGGGTGTAGAAAAACTTACCAACGGGTATGATCACAAGCCTGCGACTAAAAAACAGAATAGCTTGATTTGTGAACTGCTCAAGGCATATCCTCCAATTTGGAATTATCCTGAATTTGAAAAATATATGAGCGAAGAATCAAAAGGCGCAGCAACAGAATTGATAAACGCTGTTATAGAACAGAACCCCTATCAGGTCAAAGATGTAAAAAAGCTGATTTCATATATGGCTGAACGACCGGGAGTTGAAAAGATCGGAAAGCACGGATTATTTTCTCAAACAGATGATAAGATTGATTTGGATAAGGTGTGCGATGAGGTTGAAAATTACAAAGGAATAATTTGGACTCATATAGTTAGCTTGACTCGTGAAGATGCGGAACGGTTAGGATATAATAAGGCAACAGCATGGAGAGAACTTGTCCGCAGGAATGCTTTACAAATAGCCGAAGCTCATAAAATCCCTATCTCTGAAATGAAGTGGTATGCGGCATTTCACAATAAAGATCATCACCCACATATTCATCTGATGGTTTATTCAGAAAATCCTAAACACGGCTATTTGACTAAAAAAGGAATTGATTCGCTCCACAGTATATTTGCAAATGATATTTTCCGAAATGAAATGTATCATCTTTTCACTTTGCAAACTCAAATGAGGAATGAAGTCAAACGAGAGGCACAACAAAGGATAAATGAATTGGTGAAACGAACTTCAGATAATATCCCTTGCGGAGATGATTTTAATTTACTGATTGCACAACTTGTTATGCGTTTGCAGAAGCATAAAGGGAAAAAGCTGTATGGATATTTGAATAAAGAAACCAAAAATATAGTTGATGAAATTGTTAAGGCTCTCGCACAAGACGAACGCATTGCCGAGTTGTACAAAGAATGGAATAATATCAACCGTCAAAAATTATCCGTGTATCACGATAAGCCCGATCCCGATATTCCGCTTGAGGATAACAAAGAGTTTCGCAGCATCAAAAATGCGATAATAAAAGCGGTTTCCGAATTGGATAATATTGATCAAACGCAGACAGCAACCCCAAGGGTAACCGAAATGGTGACCTTATGGACTAAACTGCTTGGCGGCTTGATAAATAATTGATATCAGCAAAAGCAAGCGAAATTAAATAACCAGATAGACTCAAAATTAAAATCAAAAATCGAACAAAAGAAAAAAGCCCTCGGAATCAAAACTGACCACACTGTCAAAGAAGTCAAAAATGACGAGCAAAATTTTACGTTTTGAGTAATGGATTGGTCAAAGAATTTGTGGTATGATGTGTGGTTACAAAGGAGGTGCTGTTATGGCAAAACGCAGACCATCGGGTGATGGAATGGTTCGCAAACGTGATGACGGACGCTGGGAGGGCAGAATCGTTGTTGGACATAAAAATAACGGAGAGCCGATTTATAAATATGTCCTCGCTAAAACACAGGCGGAACTGGTTCAAAAGCTACATGATAAAATTGAAATGTACCGTGATGCAAATCTCAGCGAGGACTGCAATATGACGCTTAGCGAGTGGCTTGATCGGTGGCTCTACGAATATGTAGCTATCACAATCAGATCTAGCACATTGAACGGCTACGAAATGATGGTGAAAAATCAAATCAAGCCCTACCTTGGCAACCGTCCACTGTCCGCTCTTACTACAAATGAAATTCAAAAATTCTACAACACAATAAAAAGGCAAGGTAGAGTACATACGGACAGAACACATGGAAAAGAGCTTGCCGACAGTATGGTAAGAAAAATCCATTTGATCCTTCACGAATCACTTGATATGGCAGTGCAACAGAGATTGATTGTATCAAATCCGACAAATGGCACTACCATACCGAAGAATAATTACAAAGAAAAGCAAATTCTTAATGATGAACAGCTTAACAGGTTTATGGAAGTCATAAAAAATGATGAAAAGTGGTATGATTTTTTCTATACCGAGCTTACAACAGGACTTCGCAAAGGTGAAATATGTGGATTAAAATGGGAAGATTTTGATGAAAGCAGCGGCAAGCTAAAAATCAAGCGAAGTGTTGGTAGATTGAAAAACGGAGTGCTCCCAATCGGTGATACTAAAACAGAGACGGGAACAAGAGAAATTCTGTTGCCGCCCAGTACAGTAGAACTTCTCAACACGAGAAAAGAAAATGCTGTTGGCGATTGGATGTTCCCAAATTTCTGTAAACCCGAAGAACCGCTGAATCCACAGAGCGCATATACTCATCTAAAGGTACTGCTGAAAAAGGCAGGGCTACCGTTGATCCGATTCCACGACCTGCGACACACGTTCGCCACTCATGCAATTGCAGGAGGTGTCGATGCAAAAACTTTGTCCGGAATTTTAGGACATACGAATGCAAGCTTCACGCTTGATACATATACCCATGTCACCACCGATATGCAAAAGAACGCAGCAAAAATTGTAGGCGGCTTCATGGACGAGATAATCGGAGGTGTTGATAATGGCTAAACGCAGAAAGCAAGGCGAAGGTACTCTGAGATTGAGAAAAGACGGTCGGTGGGAGGGGCGAATAGTCGTCGGCTACGATGATAAGGGATTACCGCTAACCAAGAATGTCACAGCAAAAACCAAAACGGAATGCGCAGCCAAACTCGAAACCTTAAAAGAGCAATATGGCAAATCAGGGACGGGTTGTGTGACGATGATAAACGACCACCTGTACGAGGGGAGATACAGCCCTATAAATGCTTATGGCAAGCGAGAAGCCCACAATATTTACGCCAAAACACGTGAAGAATGCGAGGAAAAACTTGCTGAAATGATAACACAGGTCAAGGATAAAATTAAAGCCGAGAAAGAGCAGGTGAAACGATGAACGAATCGTTCACCCTTGAAACTCGATAACAAAACGTTACTGACTATGTCAAAAATTGAATCGCAGTAAACAAAGAATACGGCAACCCCTACTCCCTAAAATCTAAAATAAGGAGTAGGGGGTAAGCTTTAAAACTTCCATTTTGAAAGAATAGCATTTACCATAAACTCAGGGGCGGTTTGCCCCTGAGTTCCTCAAAGGTCGGATTTCGCTACCTTTGCCGATTTTGTTTTGATCAATCTGCATAAAACAAAGAGCGGATCGCACAGACAACACAATAAAATAGGTACTCCGTGTTTCACAGGGTACCACAGAGGTGGGGTACAAGATGCGTACCCCATTCCACAAAAAATAACTGAGTTCCAATGCAGGACTTGATTGATATGATTTCAAAAATTGAGCCACTGTAAACAAAGAATAGGCACATTCAATTCAGTAAAAACAGGTACTCTGTGTTTCGGGGAGTACCTAATAAAACAAAGAATATGCTAGCATATAGCCCACCCGCCCTGTTTTAGGGCAGGTGGGTCGCCCCAAAGCAGGGCGTCCTTCAAAAATACCGTTTTGGTAGTTTTCGAGTATCACCCGATAGAGTAACAAAATGTTACTCGATAAAACAACAATAGTACAAAGAAAAAATCTCGCCTACCGAAACGGTACTTGAGGGACGTAACGAATCGTTACTACCCTAAAATCAAAACCGCATCACACAGCCCTCAAAAGGCTTTGTAATGCGGTTTTTGTGATATCGTTACCAAAAAGATTTTTTGGAGAATGATCATAAAAATACGCTCCCGTTTGTTGGGAGCGTATTAGCTGCCCGGCTTCTGGGTTGCGAGATCGTTGCCAAAAAGATTTTCCATTAAATATAAAACCGAACAGCAAAATCCTAAGCTCATTCAGATATTTCGCTTTCAGACTTAAACTTTCCAAACAGCCATTTGCCCGAATCCGACAAATCGTCCTCTGACCAACCGGACGTTTTAGAATTACCATTAGTTAATATGTTGCAGCTGTCCGAACCGTTGGCAATGCTCCAACACATATAGCTGAGATTGTATTCCTCTATCAGTTCATACCATTTGTCGCCCTCTTCAACATTGACATAACCTTTTCCGCTTGCATCGCAAATATTGAATTCACTGATAAAAACGGGCAATCCGCTTTCGATACAGCTCTTTGCTCTCTGTCTGAGCCAGTCTTTATGAGTATCTGCATAAAAATGCAAAGTATACATCAGATTGTCATATTTTAGAGGATCGGCAAGAGCTTTATCTATGTCCTGACTCCATGTGGGTGAGCCTACAAGAATTACAGCATCATTATCATTCTTTCTGATTATGGAAATAACTTCTTCCGCATAGCTTTTGACCGAATTCCAATCAGCAGATGTGTTTGGTTCGTTGCAGATCTCATAAATGATATTGTCGTGATCCTTATATAGATCTGTTATTTCATCAAAGAAGTTGATTGCTTCGTCTTTATATACATTGGGGTCTTTGTCATTAAGAACGTGCCAGTCGATAATGACATACATTCCAAGCTCGTCTGCATATTCAACGCCCGACTTTATCAGCCCTTTCAGTTTTTCCTTATCCCCACCGTTACAATAACCGCCGTTTTCATAGGTGTACAATGCAAGTCTGACGCAGTTTGTGTTCCACTCATCACGCAGGGTTTTAAATGCGTCAAAGTTTACATATTGCGGAAACCATGCCAACCCGTGAGTAGACACTCCATAAAGCTGATACTTTTTTCCGTCTTTGTCAACAAGATCTGTTCCGCTTACGCTGAGTCTGCCATGCTTGCCAAAGGGCGTACTGTCCTTTACAGACTCCTGCTGATCGTGTTCGGTTTCGGATGTGTCTGTTTTTACAGTATCATTCTCGGACGCAGCTTCATCGGAAATATCACTCTCCGAAAAAATATTATCTGAAAAATTGTCCTTTACAGAAGTGCCTGATGTATCAGCACAGGCGGAAAATGTCATTAAAATTGCCAAAGCAAAAATCCCTGCAGCAGATTTTTTCATCACGCCCTCCTGACGCACCATTCGGTGCAGTTAATAAGCAGCTTGAGATACTCGGGCTGGCTTAAATTCTCATAGGAGTGTCCCGGAGTTATTCCTATGACTTTGCCAAGTCCATAAGAATGACACCACAAAGCAGGCTGTTTTCCATGTTGCGAAACAGTATATCCAAGAACATTGGTTTCGCCTGTTATTTTCATCTGATAATGCTCGTCAGGATTTGAAAATGTAAAGGAGGTAACGCCCTCTGTGATCTCATTTCCGTCCGCAGGCTCAAAAGAAACCTCACACTGAGGAGGGTGGGTAATAAAGAAGGCTCTTAAAATATTCTGTGTAATAAAATGATTTTCGGGAATGTCGGCAATTCCGCAATGCACTGCCATAAAGCCCATTCCTTTATTTTTTATACAGTCGTCAAGTCTGTTTGTCCACGCATCGTCACACCACAGCGGAGTTGGTATCTGATCGTTTTCAATAACGTCCTTAAAGGACACAAACAGATCCGGAATATCATTGTTTTCAAGCGCTTTGGGATCTGTTGTTACAGTCATATCCCACTTATCCTTCGGAAACAACTTATTCAGCATCGGTTCTATTGATTCTTTCGGATGCCAGTAATCATGGAGAAGTACGGTTACTTTTTTCATTTTCTCACCTCTATTATTATTTTTCAAAGCCTGCGGGAGCAGCTATTTCGTAATCATTGTCGGAATTTATCGCCCTCATCATCGCTGAAATAAGCTCAGGCTGAGTAATTTCGAGCGATGTTCTGTTAATTATGCCAAAACCCTTATCGCCGTTATAACCATTGTCCCAATAAACGGGAATACAACCGTTATCCTTTGCTGCTTTAACCACATATTCCATCCAATAGCATCTGAAGCCTGTGAATGTGTCGCTGACGTGCTGCTTGTTCTGAACTCCCATTTCTCCGATGATTACAGGATAACCTTTGCTTACGAATACGTCATTCAGCTTTTGCATAGTGCTGTCAACATAGTCCTCCTGTCCCCAATTATCGTAGTTTTCAACAGCATATTTTCCCCACTGCGTCTTTGCGGAGGACATATTTTCGTCAAGTGTGAAATTGTAGGGATCGTAGTAGTGAACTGAGATCATCAGTCTGTTTCCGTCAGCCTCGCATAAACTGTCCTCAGGTATAACAAATCCGAAATCTCCTGCTGTGTACTCAATATTTGTATTCCAACCGGGCATCAGCAACCATCGTTTAGTGTTATTTGAGCCGGTTTTTCTTACCGTATCAACGAAGATCTGATTATAAGCGTTAATATTCTCATAGCCCTTTGCTTTAGGTTTACCGTAAGTATTGTCAAACTCCTCATTCATGGATTCAAAGATGAGATGCTCATCATAGTCCTTGAAACGCTCTGCAATTTGTGACCATACCTTTTCGTACTTAGCCTTTATCTCTGCTTGCTGTTCATCGTCCTCAACACACAGTAGCCAGCTTTTGCTGACAGTGTAGTAGCCATCACCGTGCATATTTATAATGGCAAACATACTATTGTTTACAACATAATCAACTACTTCCTGAATTCTGTCAAGCCATTCTTCATCAATTGCGTAATCGGGTGCTTCACCTATTTTCAGCAGATATGAAACAGGTATTCTCACAGTGCCAAAACCCTGTTCTTTTATGGACTTGATAAGCTGTTCGGTAATTACGGGGTTTCCCCATGCGGTTTCGGAAGGGATTCCCCCGTTGGAGGCTTCAAGCTGATTACCCAAATTCCAACCCATTCCCATTGCCGATGTGATTTCTTTTTGACCAAGCTCATCCCATTGCACAAGATCTGTTGATACCTCTGTTTCGGTTTGTGAAGTGTTCTGTGATTCGTCTGATTGGGAGTTCACGGATGTATTTCCTTGGTTTGCTGAGCAGCCCGAAACCGCAAATAATATTGCCGCCATCGCTGTACAGCCGATTTTTTTCAAAAAGCTCTTCATGAATTGCACCTCTATAAAAATAAAAAATATGAACACTATAAAATATCTTAGAATATGTTCTTTTTAAGTATACTGCTTTTCTGCAATAAAATCTATAAGATTTGCGTGTATTTTTATAATTTTTGCGACATATTCCTTTGATCTCTGCTTTGACGAAACTTCAGCGGAGGAACTCCCGTATATGATCTGAAAACCTTTGTGAAGTAACTTTGATCGTTAAATCCGCATTTTTCACATACTGCGCTTATTTCTTCAGTTGTTTCAAGCAGCATTTTTTTTGCATGATCTATTCTCAACTCATTTAAATACTGAACAGGTGTTGTTCTCAGTGTTTTTTCAAAGCAGCGCTTGCACTCTCTGACGCCTATTCCCGCACTCAAGGCAATGTCGGCAAGCGTTATGCGTGTGCAAAAGTTCTTTTTTATATAATCCATCATTGTTCTTATACGATAGGTATCTATATTGAACATATTACTGCTATCGCTGCCCGAAAACGGATACAGCATCATAAACATAGCAGAGAGATTTTCACGCAGAGAAAACTCGTATCCCCATTCCTTGTTTTCCGCTGCATTCAATGCACTGTTGATTTGTTCAAGAAAAGGCTTGTCCGATTCGTTATCGGCCCGAAAAATGCGATGGGAAAGCCCTGCGCTGTTTATGACCGGTGCGATATATTTTTTGAACATCGAGCCCTCGTGACCACAGATAAAGGCAGGACTGAACACAATATTCGGCATTATACAATTGATATTTTTAATGCCGCTGCCATATTTATGCACAACCCCGGAATTTATAAATATTCCGTCATTCTTGTTAAGAATATATCGTTCGCTGCCTATCCAAGCTTCAACTGCGCCTTCTGTGACAACGGTTACTTCGATCTCATCATGCCAGTGCCAGTGATAGGAACTGTTGAAATACTTGTCAATATAAACCGCACAGGGAATGTCGTCGGTTTTGTGTTCTGCGATCTCACGGAGGTTTGAGTCAACAGGGAAAAAGACATTTATATTACTCATGCGAAACTCCTTAAATAAAGAAAAAACGGCAAGTTTCTTTTTTGCCGAAACTTATCGTTTTCTTTGACTTTGCTGCCGGAAATTTTATGAAAAAATTCTTGTTTCCTGCTTACATTATAATATATCGCTACATGAATGTCAATGCCATTTTGTTAAACGTCTAACTAAATGAGTATGTTAAGGTTTTATCATAGCTCCTGCAAACAGCTTGTTTTTTATTTATGTTATCGTTTTCACATTCCCATAGACATCTATATCTTTCAGACTCGTCTTGCCACTCGGTTTACTCTTCGGTTCTGTCATAAATGCTCGCGCAATCGTTTGCAGTGATCTTGACTATGTCAAAAATTGAGCCGCAGTAAACAAAGAATAGAGCGAAACCCTACTCTCTAAAACGGGGAGTGGGGCGAAACTTCAAAACTGTCGTTTTGACAAAATAGTATTTACCGTCAAAATAGGTACTTCGTGTTTCACGAGGTACCACATAGATGGGGATATAGATGCGTACACAATCTCACACAAACACAGCTGAACCTCAATACAGGATCCAGTTGCAATGATTTCAAAAATTGAGCCGCATAAAACAAAGAATACGGCAGAACAAAAAACACCCGCCCTAAATTAAGGCAGGTGCCTCTCAACTACCGTTTTGGTACTCGAGAAGCATGTAACGAAACGTTACGCCTTTAAAAAACAAACCGCATTACAAGGCAAAAATGGCTTTGTAATGCGGTTTGTGGTCGAGGCGACGTGATTTGAACACGCGACTTCTACGTCCCGAACGTAGCGCTCTACCAAGCTGAGCCACGCCTCGATTATCAAAAAGTTATTGAATTTTTCACACCCAAATCAGTGTAAGTGGTCAAACATGTGGTCAACCGATTTTCTGCCCAAAATTTTCAGTCACAGAAAACCCCGCAACCCTGTACTGTCAAACCCAATTCGCGGCAACCAGCTTCGCAAAGCACTCCCACAGTTCTATGCTCCCGAACGCAGCGCTCTACCAAGCTGAGCCACGCCTCGAATACATGCGGTCAAAAAATTCCAACCGCTAAAAAATCTCTATAAACATAAACAAAAAACAAAAAACAAAAACTCAAAAACCGATCTTCAAACTATCACCTTCCACAGCAACACCTCTACTCTTAGTAATAGGCAGCTTCTGCTCGGCAGTGAACCCAATAGTTTCGCCGTCATTAAGCACCACATCTCCGTCGGTAACATAAGCCGCCACATCGGTGAGAAAATCTCCCACTTCCTTGGGTGAATGGTTGCTTTCTATTATCTCGATCTCGTCAAAGCCAAGACTCCGCAGTCCCTCGGTATATCCGCAGATACCTGTCTTTCCCTTATAAAGTCCAAACCAAACCAGATTGAACAGCGGGAAATAATCCTGCTTGAGCATTTCTGTAAAGTGAAGATAAAACTCGGGCTCATAAACCGTTCCGTTGGCATAAATTCCCAAAACACCCTTTTGCTTGCAGGCGGCTGCAACTACCTTTACCAAAAGCTCTGCCGCTTTCTTCACAGGCATTTCCTTGCCCATAACGGAAACTATCAGATGCGCCTTGTGCCGCTTCGAGACCTCCACTGCATCAGACCAGCGGAAATTGCTCTCGGCATGATAAACTATCTCTTCCTCAGGAATAGCCGCAGGCATAAGAGAAACCGCAGCAAGCGCGCCCTGATAGCTCAGTATTGCCATTGTATCGTCTTCTTTTTCCTTATCGGGCTCTTCGTCTTCGATCTGCCATTCCTCTTTTAACTCACGCAAAAAAGCCTCTTTGTCAAAGGTATTTTCATCCAAAAGAACAAAGTTTACAAAAACTCCCGCAGATTCCTTTTTCTTTTCCTCACGCTCAGCCTGTTCCTTCCAGAAGGATTCCACATATTCAATAAGCTTAATGGCGTCCTGCTCTGCTGTTTTTTCTTTGTATTCCTGCATTTCGCTGAATACATGACCGCAGTGTTCAAGGGCGTCTCCCTCATATCCGCCGCAAATTCCCAAAAGCCATTTTCCGAGAGCGGATTTTTTATATTTGAAAATATAATAGTGAAGTCCCTTATAGTCAAATTCTCCCCCGCATTCTATTTTTGCGGGCGCTTTTCCCAGCTCCTGCGGGTGGGAAAGCCAGCTTGTCATTTCCCTTTTGGCGTGTTCGCACTGTTCTTTGTTCATACAATGTCCCTCTGAAAGTTATTTTTTGGGGAAATGTGCGGTTTTCAGTCCACACCGTACTGCTTTCTGTATTCATACATAGCGGACAGATATTCCTTGCCCTCAATAACACCGTTTTCGATAGCGGAAATAATATCCTTAATGGTAACAATGGAGTAAACCTTTATGCCGAAATCGCGGTAAACTTCCTGAACGGCGGACAGATCGCTGTTCAAGCCCTTTTCCATACGGTCAACGGTGATGACCATTCCAGTAACATTGACCTTAGCCGCGCCCTCCAGCTTGGGCAAAACCTCGCGGAGAGCCTTTCCGCTTGTCATTACGTCTTCTATTATAATAATTTTGTCTCCGTCCTCGGGCTGTTTTCCCACAAACATACCGCCCTCGCCGTGATCCTTGACCTCCTTTCGGTCAAAGCAGTAGTAAAGATTTTGCTCAAACTTGCTGTACATTGCGGAAACCGCGCTGACAGCCAAAGGAAGCCCTTTATATGCAGGTCCGAAAAGCACGTCGCCCTCAATGCCGTTGTCCTTGATGCAGTCTGCGTAAAATCCGCCCAGCTTGGCGATCTGCGCGCCTGTCATATACTTTCCCGCATTGATAAAATAAGGAGCTTTTCTTCCGCTCTTTAAGGTGAAATCACCAAAGGTCAGAACGCCGCTTTCACTCATAAATTTTATAAATTCTTCTTTGTAGGTCATTTTTACGCTCCTTAAATTTACTGCTGTAATATTGTACCATAATTCTTGAAAAATTTCAAGTGGCGGCGCAAATAAAGTTTCGATATCCTCACCTTTTTAAGGAAGTATGTTACCTTCTTCCGTCCCCATCATCAAAATCCGGCAAAAACTCATTGACCTCCGCCCCTCTTCTTACAATAGCCCTCGCATGCTTAACGTCCTTGATCTCCCCCAAAGCAATAAGCGTACACATAGCGTTACCGATAGCGGTAGCCTCCGAGGGACCCGCCACAACAGTCCTTCCCGTAGCATCGGCAGTGAGCTGACACAAAAATCTGTCCTTTGAGCCGCCGCCGATAATATACACTGTGGGGTAGGTGTTCCCCGTGATTTTTTCCAGATCCTCAAGAGTTCGGGCAAATTCCGCCGCCAAGCTTTCATAAATTATCCTTAAGGTCTGAGCTATGGTTTTGGGCTTTGTCTGCCCCGTTCTTTCGCAGTATTCCGCCACCTTTTTGGGAATGTTTCCGCCCTTTAAAAAAGAGGGATCGTTGGGGTCAATGGTGGCGACGCGGGGCGGCGCGCTTCTGGCGAACGCCTCCATATCGTTAAAGGTGAAAATCTCACCCACCGAATTAAAATACTTTCTGCATTCCTGCAAAAACCAAGTGCCTGTGATATTCTTCAAAAACGTGGTGGTGCCGCCGTAGCCTCCCTCGTTGGTGAGGGAGCTTTCAAAGGTCTCATTATTTATAACAGGTTCCTCCAGCTCCGTACCGAACAGCGCCCAAGTACCGCAGCTGATATATGCGAACTTCTTTTCCTCCGAGGGAACAGCCAGAACCGCCGAAGCGGTGTCGTGAGAGGGAGCCGCAAAAACGGGCACAGTGCGGTTGGTGTAACTTGCCTTTAAGCAGCCTATTTTTTCTCCCGGCATTATTATTTTGCCGAAAATCTTTTTGGGCAGCTTTAATTTTTCGATAAGCTCCCAATCCCAATCCTTTGTTTTGGGGTTGATAAGTCCCGAAGTGGTGGCTTCGGTGTACTCATTAAACATTTCCCCCGTAAGGTGATAATTGATAAGGTCGGGCATCATCAAAAGCCGTTCAGCCTTGTTCAGCTTTTCGGGCTCTTGTTTTTGCATAGCCGCAAGCTGATAGAGGGTGTTTATCTGCATTTGTGTAATTCCCGAGCGCATATAAAGGTCAATTTCGGGAATATCCTTAAAAACCTCTTCGGAAATACCGTCAGTCCTTCCGTCACGGTAGCAGACAGGCTTCTGCACAAATTCGTCCTTGCCGTCCATAAGGGCAAAATCCACGCCCCAAGTGTCCACGGAAATTGCGTCAAAGCCGAAATTTTCCGCCTTATCCAGTGCCTTGTCTATCTCCCTGAATATCATATCGATATTCCAGCAGGACTTTCCCTTTACGTTTACGGGATTGTTTGTGAAACGGTGAATTTCCGTTGAGATAAAGCTTTTGTTTTCGTGACTGCACAGTAAAGCCCGCCCCGACGAACCGCCGAAGTCAAAAATAAGAACCTTTTTCATAGCTGCCGCCTTTCGGAGTTGTTTTTGTCAAAAAATCAGGAATACTTTCTGTATCCGGGGTGACGGAGAGGACAGGTCTTTCCTATCTCCACACATTCCTCTATCTTATCCATAGGCAGAGGATTTGCTCCGCCCAGCTGTCTTGCAACCAAGGAAACCTTTGCGTAATGCTCCAAGGTCTCCATGCGGTAGTACGCTTGTGTAAGGTCAACGCCTACGCACACTGCGCCGTGGTTTTCCATAAGTATGGTATCATGATGCTCCAAAAAAGGCTTAATGGATTCAGCCAAACCAACCGAGCCGGGAGTGTCATAAGGCGCAATAGGCACGCTGCCCAAAAAGATAACAGCTTCGGGCATGGAATAATCGTCAAGGGGAATGTGTGCAATGGCAAAACCCGTAGCTGTAGGCGGGTGAGCGTGAACAACAGCCTTTATGTCAGGGCGCTCCGCATAACAGCTAAGGTGCATTTTAAACTCCGACGAGGGCTTATAGCCGGGAGCTTCCTTTATTACCTCGTTTTTTCCGTTGACAAGTATCAGCATTTCGGGACGGAGTATGCGCTTGCTTGTTCCTGTGGGGGTGGCAAGAAACACATCGTCATCAAGCTTTACCGAGATGTTTCCGTCGTTGGCGGCTACAAAGCCCAGCTTCCACAGGTTGTGTCCTACCTCGCAGATAGCTTCTCTTGCCTCGTTTTCGGTCATATATGACATTTAATATTCCTCCTTGCAAAAACATTTGTAATTTTACTTATATTTTAGCACTTTATTTGGATTTTGTCTATATGTTTTTGCAATGAGAATAGCATTATCAATTATTTTTGGCTTTTTTCACTTTGTTTATTATAGCCAGAACCGCATAATAGACCGCAAACACCAGCATTATATAAACGGCAGTATACCATAAATATTCCTGATGCCAAAAAATCACCATTTTGAGTTCTTCGTCATACCATGCTATGCTGAATATTTTCGTAAGGTCAAAGAAAAATACAAACAAAAAGTTTCTTATTGCCGCCGGTATAAGAGAGCTTACAGAACTTTTGTTTTTGATAAGGAACAGTGTTGTAAACACAATAAACACAAAAGCGCAAGCTAATGCCGATATATCAAAACCGTTGCTGATTATATAAATACCGTCGTCATTAACGAGAGGAGGTATAAACCTTGATGCTATTATAAGTGCCTGTATAATAACACACAACCCAAAATGCACTATATTCATTATCCACATCTCTTTCCCGTCCGGGTCATTGGGATCTTCCAAACTGCACAAGCCTGTTATCAGCCGATAATAAGGCTTTCTGCAAATCAAAACAACAAACACCAGAATCAGCACTATTCCGCCAACATACAGCCTGAAATAATCGCTAAAGGCAATCACGCTGTAAGCATCATAAGCGCTCAGTACCAACGGTACTGCGAAAAGCACCGCAGCCAGCACCGCAAAAAATGAAGCAAAGGAAAAAGAACCGAGAGCGCGGCTAAATTTGCTTATCAAGGAATCCTCCGCCTCCTCAAACAGCTCGTTATCCGCCTTGACCGCCTTTATTTTACTCACCGCCACAATAGCGAGGAACAATGCCCCCACTTCCAGCAGCATAGTTACCCCAAAGGCTATTATGGGGCGGAAAAATCCGTAGGAGATACCGAACATACATATCATACCCACCACTGAAATTGCCGCGGATATATAATTCAGCGTTTTAAATTTCGACAGGGTTCTGTTGACAAGGCTTTTGACCTGCTTCTGAACTCTTGGGTCTTTCTTATCCTGCTTTTCCCGATTTTCTTCCTGCGAGCCCTCCTCTTTGTTTTCATACATGGCATACGGATCAATGATCCTCTGCCCTTTCAAAATCTCGTCGCAGGTGACACCGAACATCTCCGCTATAGCGGGAATCAGCGAAATATCGGGTGCACATTCGTCCCGCTCCCAGCGGCTCACCGCCTTATTTGACACGTTCAGCCGGTCGGCTACCTCCTGCTGTGTCATACCGTTGGCTCTTCTTAATGCGGCTATAAACTGCCCTATTGAATTTCTTGTCATAGCAAGAATCCTCCTTTAATTTTTTCAATCCTCGCTGTCCGACCTTCCTAAATTTGAAGGCGGGAACAGCCAAGGGTTTGAATTTTTACAGCCTCATTCTACCAAAACGGCACAAAAAATAACAGCCCGTAAACCGAAAATCACTCCCGCAAACCGAGAATTTTTGCTCAAAGCCGCATTAAATCAAGGTTTGGACAATCTGTCAAAATCCTCCTCCACCGTAATTTTTAAAGCGGATTTTTCCCCCTCCACAATTCTCACTTTACGTCCTGCTCTGAAAAACATTCCGCAAGCGTCGGTTGCAGACCTCTTTTCCTCCTCGGAAATCGATTCCCAAACCTCTTTAAACAGACCCAATTTAAAGCATTGCGGTGTCTGCGCCAAAAACATTTCCTCTCTCGGGGGAGCGGCGTAAATAAAACCGTCCCTGCACTGCAAAACGGTATCCGTAGCAGAAACCGCCGTGCCGCTTGCTCCGTACTCTTTTGCCGCTTCTGCGCATCTTATAAAGGTTTCCTTTGAAACAAGGGGACGTGCGGCGTCATGGGTTATCATAACATCATCTGCACTGCCCATGCTCAGCGCTCTTTCCGCCATAACCGCCACAGTATCACTGCGGTTTTTTCCGCCCTCCATGACCTCGATCCGACTGTCGGTGAAAAGTCCCTTACAATATTCAACGAATTCCTTTGATACAGCCACAAAAATTTTTTCTATTTGAGGGCATTTCAGCATTTCTTCCACCGAGTAAGCCACAACCGGCTTGCCCTTTAACAAAACAAACTGCTTCGGGGTATCTCCCCCAAAACGTGTGCCTTTTCCTGCTGCGCAGATTCCTCCGAAATACATAGTGCTTACCTCTTTCTTTTTGGTGGGGGAATTGCTTGGTTTCCTCCCCGATGTTGTCACTCTATGATGCCATATCTGATTTTAGCCGTCAGAATGCGGTACACGCTTTCATCAAGTCTGTTTTCGTCTATCTCCCCGTTTACAATGCCTTGGTACAAGGCGTCATAACAAGCGGTGCCGTCGCTTGTACACAGTAAATCATTTCCTGCCAGAAATGCGTCCGTATAAGGATTATCGGTATATTCGGTAATTGCGCTCATTCCCAGATCATCTGTGACGATTATTCCCTCAAATCCCAATTCCCTTAAAGCCCCATGAACCTCGGGTGCAAGGCTGGCGGGAACGGTTTCGTTATAAGAGGTGACAATGTTGTGATTTACCATAACCATCGGCGCACCTGCTTCAATGCCTTTTTTAAAGGGAATAAAGTCCTTTGTGATAAAGTCGTTTTCTGTTCTTTCGTCAACAGCTATTCCCGTATGAGTGTCCACATTTGAGCCGTAGCCGGGGAAATGCTTCAGACAGCACATTATATTATATTGATTAAGCTTTTCCGCAAGCTCTGCAATAACATTTCCCGTTTCCTCATAATCCAAGCCGCATGTGCGGTCAAAAATATAGTCCCATTCACTTTCCGCCACATCAGCAACGGGGGCAAGGTTAAGATTAACTCCCCCTTTTTTCAGCACCTCCGCCATTTTTTCGGCAAAGTGTGCAATATCTATTGCGCCCTCGCTTAAAGGGGGCAGTGGAGCATCGGAAAACTGCGGATATCTGCTTATCCTTACCACCGATCCGCCCTCTTCATCGGCGGCAATAAAAGGCGGTATTGATGAGGAAGCGGAGATTGCCGCCAGCTTTTCCTTTATGCTTTCCTCTGTTTCATTTTGAAAATCCTTGGCATACAGCGTGTAACCGCCGAAGTGATATTTTTCCTGTAATTCTCTGGCATTGTCGGGATAGCGGCATAAAATGACCTGTCCGATTTTTTCCTCCAAGCTCATTTGTGACAAAAGCTGTAAGGCTCTGTCTGCGGGCGGTTCATCGGCGGGTGTTGTGACGGGGTCTTCCGTTGATTGTGAGATTGCAGCTTCCGTTTCATCAGTGCTTGCCGTAACAACTGACTGCGCTGTATCGTTTATGTTTTCCGCTGTTGTGCCTTTAGTATCTGTTATTGGCAGCGGTTCGCTAATATGGGTACAGCCGCCTATCAGGAGAACTGCCGACAGTAATGTGCAAAGTATAGTTTGTTTGATATAGTTTTTCATAGTTTTAGTATCTTTTGTGATGTTATGGATATTCGGTTGTTTTTTGTTTTTAGATGTGACCAAATTCTGCTTGCCGAAACTGTACCGTGCGAGGATAATCTCGCAGGACAATGTTGTGCTGACAGCAAACAGGGGAAGCCCTCTCGTGCAGGGCTTCCCCTCTTTCAAAACGCCCCACTGGGGCGTTTTGAAATTCACCCTTTGCGGAGCGTCGATGTCTAAGAGAATTTCGCTGTCTGCGGACAGCGACCAAAGGGCGCCGCCCTTTGGAAACCTGCCAGCCTTTGAAAAGGCTGGACCTAAACTTCAAGCTATTTAATTTATTACAAGCAGCCTTATTATTACCAAGCGATTACTTTATAATAGAGCTGTTACTTTTCATCATCTGTTCTTGTTCTGAAAGGTGCCAGCGGCAAATCGTTAATACCGAAAACATTAACATTTCCGTAATTAGTCCAGCAATATCTCGCATAAAGCGGCTCCGAAACCTCCTCCGAAGAAAGAGTGATCTTACAGCCCTCGATCTCCGCCTTAGCAGACTTATACTCTTTATCTGCCCCCGCTATCTCAAAGCCCAAAGATTCATCAGCGCCCACATTTTCCTTGGCAATAACATCTTCCTTGACCTTAAATCCAAGACAATGCTCAAAATGCAGCTCCAATTTTCCTTCTTTAACTATGCACTCTTTATACATAGGACTGAAGGCGGTATGCTCCAGATTCTTCAAATCGTAAACGCTGTACAATGCCTGCAAAGCAAGCCGATGTCCCACAGGCTCTTTTGATTTGGGATGAATTTCGTTAAACTCTCCCATATCCAAAGCCACAGCAATTCCAGTGTTCTTTACAGTCTGATACGTCTTCATCTGCGCCTCTCTGATAAGACACCAATGCTTATAATCGGGATCGGCTTTGTAACGGTGCATAGGCAGCTGCACAAACAGGAAAGGCAGCTCATTATCTCCCCAATCCTCTCTCCAAAGCCCGATAAGCCTTGAAAACAGCTTACAATAAGTTTTGGGACGGTGATCGTCACTTTCGCCCTGATAGTATATAAATCCCTTCAAGGTATAAGGGCAAACCCTCTTTATCATAGATTCGTAAAGAGTTGTGGCAGACATAGGGTTATAGGGATTGCAGGGTCCCGGATAAAGATTCTTTCCGCAATACTCCTGAACCTCGTCCCAAGTGCCGTCGGGGTGTTCCGCATAGAAAACAAGGCTTTTCTGATACCATTCACTGTCATACTTGCAGTAATCCAGCCATTCCTTCTCCATTTCCTCCTCGGTTTTTCCCGCCGAGTTTTTGTCCATATCCAAAAGGTATTCATTTGTGTCTTTGTCAACCTCAAGGCTCTCCCTGCTCATCCAGTACGATGCGGAGGTGCCGCCCCAGTTACAGCCGATAACGCCCACAACGACGCCTAACTTTTCCGCCAGCTCTCTTGCAAAGAAATAGCCTACCGCCGACCAGCACTTTGCCGCTTCACTGTCAAACTCCGACCAGCAGGTGTTGTTTTCGCACTCCAAAAAGTCCTTTTCCCTGATGTTCTTTTTAGGGGTATAGTAAAATCTCACATTGGGCGTTTTGTCCTTTGTCAATACGTCCTTTTCCTTGCAGTTTTGCAGCTCCAGCTCCATATTGGACTGACCGCCCGCAAGCCATACCTCTCCGTAAGCCACATTGTCAAAGGTCTTTATGTCCTCTCCGCAGCTCAAAGTAAGGCTGTAGCCTGTACCTGCCCTATGAGAGGGAAGCTGAACCGACCACTTTCCGTCCCTGACACGACCCGAGGCTTTTGTTCCGTCAATGTGAGCGGTTATCAGTGCGCCTTCCTCACCCGTACCGAAAATCAGAACAGGCTTTTCACGCTGTAAAACCATATTATTGCTGAAAACCGCCGCCGCTTTAAACTCTGCCATGATAATATATACCTTTCATAATAAACACAACTTCAGCCCATTGCGCATAATTCCGCGTCAATACTGTCTGATAGACTCTGCCGCAACGGCGATTATCAGCCATACGAAATTCCATGCTGTCAGAATGCTGGGACACAAAAGCTGCGTATTTCCCGACCATGCCGCCGCCGCTGAAAGAACCACGCCTAAAACCACTCCGATTATCATAGTCCAGCTGCCGACTCCGATATCCTTAATCAGCTTTTTGGCAGCTATCAGCGCCTTTGAAAATCCTGTAAATGTTCCTCCGCAGCTCACCGCGCCGCTGCCCTTAGGTACATAGTGTGTGAAATTGTTGAACTGCTCGTGCATGCTGTAAGGCAGTATCTTTATATTTTCGGGAGGAATTTCAAACACCTCCGCGATTTTGGATACCGTAACAATAGAGTCGGTGGTTTTAATGACCACGGAAACCTCGTTCTGAGTCAGCTGCTGAAGGCTGTTCTTGACCTCCTGATTTGCAAGCAGCTCCACAAAGAACATTATCACTATCTCTCCGCCCACCGACAGGAAAATAGTTTCGGTAGCGTCAGTGACATACTTGTTGTATTTCTTCATATCGGGCAGCTTGATATCGTGACGTTTCATCTGCTCACGTCCGCCCAGTATCATTCTCTTGTTTCCGTACCAGCCCAGTACGCCCAGATTGTCCTCATAAACACAGTTCTCCACTTTGACAAGAATGTCCTCCTTGTCGTTTATCATATTCCTGAACATATTGGACATTACCGAACCGCTTTTTATGGCAAGGCTTGCAGCCAGAATAATAGCTTGGTCAAGGGCGATATTGTTCACCGAGTTTGGCTGCTTGTAATGCTTTATATTGGTATAAATAACCGTTCCGGGAGGGAAAAGCAGGGAAGCGTCCACCATGACCGAGTTGACCTGTGAGAATTCCTCTGCCGCCTGATATCCCAGAATAACGCTGTCTGATTTTGCAAGGTTCTTTCCCGCCTTTGTCAAGGGCACATTCACCACAAACATTACCGAGAAAGGCGCAGCAGCCGTCAGAACCGCGGTAAATACTGACAAAGCGTAATTAAGGTTATAGTTCATGCTCTCGATTCCGTAGGGAATGACATAAGCGATCACGGCTACAAACAGCGCCAATCCCAGAGAAATGGGAACCAGCTTTCTGCTTATTCTGTCCGCCTTGTCCTCGCAATAGCTGCTTTTGAGGAAATCGGTGAGCAGCTCGGTTTTCCTTATTGCCGCAAGACAGGGCAGCTCATTTACCACGCCTCTTGTAAGAGCCGAGGCAGGTTGTTCGTCCACCAAAAGGGCGGAATATTTGGCGCTGTCTCCCGAAATAAATCGGAAATTCCGCTTTGCCCTTGTTATCATCATCAGCTTGCCCAAGGTGTTGAACATAAGCCCCGCAATAGCCGTTGGGATCAGCACAAAAGCATAGCTTAACAAAACCGCGTCCGAATCGGCAATATCAACCACAGTTACAATAAGGGAAATTACGGTGGTGACAGCGCAGACACTGTCGCAGTCGGCTTTCAGCTTAAACAGCTTGGTAAGTCCTCCCGAAAGCACCGAGCCGCAGATACCGCTTGCCAAAACTCCCATAATAAGGCTGTAAAACAGGAAGCCCTGCACGTCCGCCCTTCTGTCAAGGAATGTGACAGTGGATCCGAAGAGCTTGAACACCATTCCGTTGTTCAGATCCCCCATAAGCGCCACAAATCCCATAAACAAGGTGATAGCCAAAAGCAAAAACAGTCTCAGCTTAATTACCTTATGAGATTCGCAAAGATCCGACCAGATCTGACCTGTAGAATCGTAGCTGTCGAAGTCCTCCTCCTGCTCGCTTTCCTCATCGTTTTCCGAATCCATCATAAAATCGCGGAGCTTCCGCTTTGAGTTTTCCTTCGCCTCCGCCTCTATATCGGGAATGACCCCCGTAGCCTGTATTATCTTATCTTTATTTAAATTAAGTCCGTTGGTGGGGGATTTTAAGATCTCGGAATTTCCCACAGAACCCGAAAGTCCCAGAGTTTTCTTCTTTTCCTCCTCTTTCTTATGCTGCTTGGTAAGAGCCAAATTCAGCTTTTCCAAAAGCGCCTCGTTGCTCCTCTTTTCCTTTTCGGAAAGAATTGCTGCCGCCTGAGCCTTTTCCGCTTTTTCGGCTTTTTCCTTTTGAGGAACATACTCCTTGACGGCAGGCGCAGTTTCCACTGTGGGGCTGTCGCTTACGGGCTCTTCCTTAGCCATTTCCTCCGACAGCGCGTTGGGCATAAGGCTGCCCAGATCGGTAGAGGTCTGATACAGCTTGACCTTTTCGTCAAAGGCTTTAGGGGAAGCGTTTTGCTCAGCCAGCTTTTTCAGCTCGTTGCCCGCAATGCTCTGTGTGTCGCCGCCCGCAGAAACCGCCGTCTGTTCCGCTGTGACGTTCATTTCCTGAGCCTTGCTTTTCACTTCAAGAGGATTGAGAAAATCGATCATCTCTTCGGGATTTTCCAATTCCTCCTCAGCCTTGAGCTGCTTGTCTATCAGCTTCCGCTGAGCGGTATCGTACTCGGTACGCTTGGAGGACTTTTTGGGCTTTTCCTCCTCCTGAAGCTTTTTATCCTGAATTTCGTTTTTATTATCGCTTTTATTTTCGTCCTTGCTGTCTTTCTTGCTGCCGTCTTTGTTTTCGACTTGGCTTTTGACAGCGTTCTGAGCCTTATCCGCAGCGCCGTCTTTCGGCTCTTCCTCGGGGAAAGCTATATCGTCGGCGTTTTTGCCTGTTTTTTCCTTTATCTCCTCATGTCCCGAGGAATCGGAAAGCTTGCGGGCAAAGGCTGCAAAGAAATCAGATTTCGGCTTGCGCTTTTCCTTAACGGCGTCCTCAGCGCCCTCCGCAGACTTTGTGCTGTCGGCTTTCGGCTTGTTCCCTACACTTTCGGCAGCAGCCTTATGTTCCGTTTTAACAGGTGTGCTATCGGTTTTATTGGTTTTATCGGTTTTCTCCGATCTTGCGGGCTTTTCCGCCGCTTCTTCCGCTTTGGGACCTTCCTTTTCGGCATTCCGAACCGTTTCCTCTTTTTTCGGCTCGGGTTTTAACTCTGCCTTTTTTCCCTCCTGCGCAGCCTTAGCCTTGCCTTTATCCTTATCCGAAGCGGTACCGCCCGAAGCACCTTCGCTCTTTTTACGTCCGGTGCTGTTGATTATGGATGTAACGCTGTACTCCGACTTGCTGCCCGAATTTCCCTTAATTCCGCTTAAAGCGGCGTTAAGCTCATCCTCGTTTATTATAGATGTAACGCTGAGATCGCTTTTTTGGCGGTCGGAATTTTTTTCTTCTCCCTTGTTTGCCTTCTTGGCGTCTATCTCCGCAAGTATATCGTCCAATGAAAAATTGTCTGCCATTTTGTTCTTCCTTCCTGATCGCTCGCTGTGCCTGCCGTGCCTTGCCTTTTGTGCCTGTTGGGATTTTATATCTGTTTATATGCTGAGTATATTATGTCTTTTGTGTCTGCCATGTCAAGCTTTTCTGTTCTTTTTCCGTGCTTTAAAACTATTTCCCCCGTCTGTACTTGACCGCCTCATAAATAAGTATTCCTGCGCTTACCGACGCGTTAAGCGAATTGACGTGACCGTACATATCTATGGAAAGCACCTGATCGCATTTTTCTCTCACCAGTCTGCTCAGTCCATAGCCCTCTGAGCCTATCACAAGACAGCAGCCGCCCTCTAACTTGGCTTGATAAAATGGTGTTCCGTCTGCCTCAGCTCCGTATATCCATATATTTCTTTTCTTCAAATCCTCCAAGGTTGACGCCAGACTGTTGACCCTTGCCACCTTTATCCAGCTTGCCGCCCCAGCTGAGGTTTTAAAAGCGGTAGAGGTGAGAGAAGCGCTGCGCCGCTTGGTAATAATTACTCCGTCTGCCCCTGCCGCCTCGGCAGTTCTTATGATCGCCCCCAAATTGTGAGGATCTTGTATCCCGTCAGCGGCAATAATAAAGGGGGGAAGCCCTTTTTCTTCGGATACTTTGAGAATATCCTCCACCTCCGCATAGCTTACCGCCGCCATTACCGCCGCAGTACCGCCATGCTTAGTTCCTGCCCCCAGAAGAGCCGTAAACTTTTCCTCGCCTACCTCTTTGACAACCGCTCCCGCTTCCTTGGCAAGAGCAATGATTTTTCCCATTCCTCCCGCGTTTCTCAGAATATAAACGGTGTCAATTTCGCTGTGGGACAATAACGCCTCAGTAACGGCGTTTTTTCCGTATATGACCTGACCTTCCTCTTGCTGTAAATCCTCCGAACCGTTTTTAGAAACGTTTGCATCGGAAACCGTATCGGGCTTTTTGTTCGGTCCTTTTTGGGTTCTGTTTTCGGAAACAAGGTCAAAAGAAGGCTTTTCCCGTCCCTCCGCGGTGTTTCTTTTATCTCTGCTGTATTTATTTTTATTGTATTGGTTATCTCTGTTTTTTCTGAAATCTCTGCTGCTCATTTATATAAAAATTACTCCATATCAAGCTTTTTCGCTCATTCTCAAATACGGCGCTTAACGCCTGCCCGACTGTCCTGCGGGACGTGAAGCGCTTTTCTTTTCAAAGCCGCCCCTTGATGCCGTTTTCATAACCTCCAGCAGCTTGGAGCCGTTTACCGTAACGCCGATAACATGAGTATTTTTAAGGCGAACATAATCGGAAAGTGCCTTTGCCCACTTTGTGTCAGCCAGCACCACCAACGGGGCGTTTGCAGTTTTCTGCTCTGCCCTGAGCTTGCGGTAAAAATCTATAAAACAATCGGTATCATTTCCGCAGTAGAAAACAGGGATCGTGCCCTTTTTTCCGTTTATGAGCGTTTTTATTGCTTCATCATTGTTCACTGCCGAAACGGCGTTATAATCGTTTGTACAAAAATGCCGCCATGCGATCCGTATATTCTGCGCCGAATTGCTGACAAGAAGAACTTCTATCATCGCTTTATCTCCTTATATCATTTACTGTTCGTTTGCAATTTTATCTGCTGTTTGTTTTAGCCCGTTTTGTTTATTGCCTGCCGTATTTTCGATTATTTGAAAAATTTAACTTTGTTTTTTCCGTCATATCCCGACCAAGCCATTGCCTTATCCGCCGCAATCAGCATATCTTCGGGAGAATAATTGTAATCCTTGCTCTCGCAAGCTCCCGCGGGAATGTAGATAATCGGCTTTTCCGCCGCCTCCAGCATTTCATCGATAGCGTCGTTCAGCCGCTTTTCGGTGTCCTTAACGGGCTTATCGGTGGGCAGAAAGCCCAGAACGATATTTCCGCTTATGCCGAGAAGAGCGTCATCAAACCTGTTTTTAAGCGCAAACACCGCCATCTGTATCTGCAAAGGAGTTGAAGGATTGGCGGCAAAGCTGTACGCGTTGAGCGACACGCTGAAAAACACGCCGTCGGGTTTTTTTCTCATAAGCTTGTTCAGCTTGTAATCAAACACAGGCTTTTTCCAAAGTCCGGTAAGTCCGTCCACATAGCCTTCCGCGGTGAAGCCGTCATTCTCTATTCTTTCGCATATCTCCTCAAGCTCAAAGGGCAGCTTAATGGTATCCAAGGGTCTGAAACGCTTGATGATCGCCTTTGCTTCCTCGTCCTCCTCATTTTCGAAAAGCCTTCCCATAAGCACAAAGGGAGGGCACTCCTTAAGCTTTAAAAGCGAATCGGCTGTAAGCAGACTTGCGCTGCTGTCTGCGCAAAGAAGGACAAAATCGGGTCTTTCCTTTAAAATGACATTTTGGGCGTTGATCTTTTTGCTTTCCTGAAAAAGTTCAAACTCCTTTTCAAAATTTATTGCCTCCTCCATAAGGTCGAGGACGGTTTCAAGCTCATCAATAATAAGGATCTTCGGTTTATGCAGCATTTAGCAATGCTCCTTTCTTTGCAGCAATTCAGCGGCATTTATTAAGGAAAATAACGGATAAAACCAAAATTTTTTATACTTATGATTTATTATATCACAATTTGCAGAAAACTGCAAGAATTTTTTAGGCTTTAACAAGACTTTTTACAGTTTTTAAAACAAAAAAGAGACTGCATTTCACAGTCTCTCAATTATTATTTTAAACAACAAATCAATTACCCCAGCTCAAAACATAAATATTGACCTGTCTTGCGCCGTATTCAAGGGAAACCTCGAAATAATCCTCCATATTGCCCATGTAAAGATCAACCAGAACTCCGTGAGCAGTAAGATCTCCCGTATCTGCCGCAACCGCGTAGCCGTAAACATATCCGTCGGTGCTGACAATGTAGAGCTCCGAGCCGTAGGGGATAATGTTGGGGTCAACCGCCACTGTGCCTATCTCCAGCTTTCTTCCGCTGGCAGTGCCGTTGCCCAGAGGTGCGGTGTATGCGCAGGATTTTCCTGTAAGAATGGTTTCGTATTCAGCGGGCAAGCCGTTCTCCAGCACCAGATTTTCGGGATCCTTTTTACTGTAAGGAACGCTTAATGCGGCTCCCTTGCTGATTATTTCGGGTACGGGCTCCTTGGTGATCTCGGAGCTTACCGCAGTCTCGCTCACTCTCTTGCCGTCAACGTATTTTACAAGGCTGATATTGGTGCGTGTGCCGTTTTCGCCCTTCTGTGTGACCTCGGACTGATACATGGAAACAAGGTTGCTGGTCTGTGTCACCGTGCTGTAAGGGACTACCTCATAGCTTTCCGCTTTTTCGTACCTTACCCTTGTAACGGTTATTGTGTCGCCCTCTTCAAGAACCTTGTCAAAATCGCAGTCGATAAAGTCGTCCTGTTCAAGAATGATTCCCGCTCTTTCAATAAGCTCCTTAGCGGTGTGATAATATGCGGAAAATTCGGTGGTTTTTCCGTCTGCCTTAACATAAACGGGATATCCTCTGTTGACAACCACCTCGGTTATCTCGGAAACAAGTGTGCTTTCCGCGGGCTCAACCACGTCCTGCTCCTCTAAGGTTATGTCAGCACGTGCAAGCAAGTCGGAAACCTTTTCGTCATAAGCGCATTCAACCAATACAACGCTGCCGTCGGCTCTTATGGGAATGTTTAAGGAACGGTGAATAACTATGTTTGCCTCTCCGTCCACAACGCCCTCAAAATCCACACGGTCATACTCGCCGAGAGTAATGCCCTGTTCCTCTAAGATCTCGTCCAGCTCATCGTACATTGTAAAGGCGCGGATAACATTGCCTCCGTCGTAAATGCGGGCCTCATTTCTGAAATACAGCGCACCTGTCATAAGAAACATAACGCTCAATGACGCCAAGCCTAAAAAAAGACCGAATACGGTATGATTTCTCAGAATATTTTTCTTCGATTCGATTTTCCTGATTACCTTTAAGACTGTTGTTTGAAATTTTACTTTCATAAATTCTCCCTTAGTCTCCTTAGTTCTCTCTTTGTTCTGCTTGATATAGTTGTTCTCTTATCTCTGTTGTCCTTTTGAACTTCCTGTTCTTTTCTTATCTTCGTTTGCATTATATCCTATTTTTTGGGAATTGTCAAATAAAAAACGCCCCCGAAATTGTACAGAATAAACAAATTTTTCTTGTTACTATTTTGTTACCGTTTTGTAACCTTTTAAAAATAAGTCAAATTTTTGCGTTTTTTTGAAAAGGGGGAAGATTTATTCGGCGATTTTAACGAAAACCCCGACCCTTTAGGCTGATGTACATTTTCACCAAAGTTTTTCTTCATCGGAAAATATTTTACAGCATTTTCCACAATGGGCAAAAGAGACCTTTTCCCGGTTTCAAGCATTCAAGCCTGTTTGCTTATGTTTATATATAATAAGGTACAGTTTGTCTCTCGGTTGATAAATCGGCGGAAATGTGATATATTTATATCGGCATAAGCCAATCCTCAAAAAACAAAACGGAGAAAAATATGAAGGTAAAGGTCAATTTAAAACAGATAGGTCAGCGAAAGCAAAAAATCGCTCCCGTGGATTTTGAATACCCCGCACCGCCCAAGACGGTAAGGGAGCTTATAGAATTTACGGTGGAGATTTGCGTAAACGCCTATAACGGGAGAGTGAGGGCAGGACAGGACAGCGAAAAGCCCTTGACCGAACAGCAAATAACCGATATGGCGGAGGTAGGCAAGATCGCCTTCGGCATCAACTACGGCGAAAAGGAACAGGACTTGGGCAAGGCACGGGAAAATGCCCTGCAATCCTTTGAAGACGGTCTGTACCGAATATTCATCGGTGACAATGAGATCGAAGGGCTTGATATGCCTGTTGCGTTAAATGAGGGCGACACCCTTACATTCATAAAATTAACAATGCTTGCGGGAAGGATGTGGTAATATGGAAAAGGTAACAAACGAGGAAAGAGCAAGGCTTACCGCTCTTGCAAATACTTACAGGACCAAGATGAGCAGCAGGTGGAATGAGATCTTCAATTCTCTCGACGAAACACAGAAGGAGTTTATCAACCGAAGAATCGACGGCAAGATCCTGACTGAGCTTATGGATTCCTTAAAGGACGGAAAGAAAAAACCCTCGGACTTTATCAAGAAAAACTGCAAATGGCTTTTTGAAAAGGGCTGTATTCTTGAAAGAAACAAGGACGCATTTTTGTACACCCTTGACAGCTGCAATAATTTCAGCTACTGTCTGGGCTGGAACAGAAGAAGCTTCCGTTCAAAGGACTATTCCTATTATCTGAATGTTTTTGTGGAAATAATTGCCGCCTTTGCCACAGGCACACGCATTGACGCGGATTACGCCGATTTTCTTGAAGATAAGCTTTCCGAAGAGGAGCTTGCATATAAAAGAAATCAAAGTTGGGGTTTGAACAACAAATACCTGCTGGCATACAAAATAGACAGCGGCGACAAGAGGGTGATAAATTACATCAAAAGCGCCCTTGAAAGCGGCAGCGATACGGCAATAAGCTATGATATGCTGGCGGGAGTTTTCAGATGCAATAACGAAGAGCTTCACGACCTCACCTGCAAGCTGCTCCTTGCCGCAAGACTTCAGGAGGGCTTAAGACAGGCTATCTGCGAAAATGCGGACAACGGCAGGATAGAGCCTTTTATAAAGATAATCAACACTATCAAGGACAACGACCTTATCCGCTATTCCTCGGTAAAGAGAGCGGTTGGCGTATGGCTTGGCCTCCTTACTCCCGAAAGCAAGGACCTGGAGAGAATAAGCAAAAAAAGCATGGAGCTTATTTCAAAATGTATCAGCGACAAAGCCTTTGCGGAGCAGTGCCTTAAAAGCGAGGACACAATGGAGCTGTTCATAGCCTTGTGGGCGATGGGCAGTATTGAATTCAACGATGCAGAAAAATTTATGGAGCAGGTAATAGAAAAGGGCACAGCGCACCAAGCCATGACCTGCGGAGTTTTCCTGCGCAGCGGCATCAGCGCAGGAACACAGCAAAGACTGGCAGTAAAAGCCGTTCTGCACCGTCACGAGGAGCAGAATATAATGGCGGTGTATCTGCCACAGCTTATAAGCGTCAACGGATTTACCAAATATCAGGACGGAGAATACAAAAGAATAAAAACTCCCATGAGCCAGCGTTTTGAAAGCAAGGAACAGGCGGAACAGCTTTACGGTATCTTTAAGGAAATGCTGTCGTCATTCCCCAAAAAAGACGTGGAGTTCAACCCTTGTGTGTTCCCTTGGAATATTGAAGCCTATACAAAATCCTCAGTAGTAAAACAGCTTTGTGTTATTGCGGCAGATTTAGAGGATAATGACAAAATAGACGAAGCCTGCCAGCTGATCCCTCTTATCAAAGGCGAGGGCTATTACAGCAGCGGCAGAACAGTCCAGATAACCATGCTCCTTTCCGAGCCGAAAACCGATATACAGCTTGATACCCTTGTTTCTCTCGCAGGCGACAGAGAGGAGTATTCAAGAAAAGAAGTCTTTAAGATAATGGAAAGGTGCAAGCTTGAGGACAGACACTATAAAATGCTTCAAGAAATGCTGAAATACAAATCGGCAGATATGCGCAAAAAAATCATTGACCTGCTGTTTAAGCAGAAGAATGAGAAGATTTTGGAGAGCGCAAAAGAGCTTGTTTCCGACAAAAAGGAAGAAAAGCGCACGGCGGGACTTGATATGATAATCCGCATCAGCGAATCCGACAGCGATGAGGACATCAAGAAGGACTTTACCGACCTTGTTTCCCTTATCGAAAAACCAACCTCCAAGGAGCAGATACTTATCGACCGTATCAGCGGAGAAACCAAAACAGCCAATGACGAAGAGGGCTACGGTCTGTACAAGGAAATCGACAGCTACGAGCCCGAATTTGACAAGGACTTTGTAGAATCCTGCAAGGCTGATTTTATCAAGCTGTTCCCCAACACGACCCTGTTCGGCAACAAGCCCAAGGGAAAACTGACCCGAGCCTTAGAAAAAGCAAAAAAGGGCGATCAGGACTTAGACCTCAATATGATCCTTACTCTTTTAGACAGGCTTATCGAGGAACGCAAAAACGACGAGTACACCGATTATTACGGAGAAACAAGGCTTCTGGGCAATACCCAAGGCTACGGCTCCTTTACAACAAAGGATAAGAACGGTGAATCGACCATACCCTTTAAGGAGCTTTGGGATAAATTTTATGAGGAGTATGTGCGGGACGGTCTTACCGCCTATAAGCTGAGCCTTATCACAGCCGGCGAAGGCTTATTCTCCAAAGACATTCTCGGCAGCGAGTATGAATTGAAAGCAAGCTTTATGCATCTTTCGAGGATATCGTCCGTTATCAGATACTATTACAATAATCATTTTGACAGCAGTCAGCTGTTCACAGCGGGAATTGCTCTTGCCTACCACATAGCCTATGAAGCGAAAAAAGAGGATCTGTACAGCTTTATTGACTATAGATACGGCTCTAAATATGTATCCTTCTATCTTGACGGCGAAAAGCTGGCATTTGATTTTGAAACTCCCAAAAGTGTTGTGACGGCAATTACCGACGCCAAGCTAAAGACGCTTATAAACTCTCTTTACAGCTTTTCGGATACGGCAAGGGAGCATTTTAAGGACATTTTTGCTGTCAAATTCGCCTTGGGAAAACGCTTCGGATATTTTGACATCGGCAGGAAGGATGACGGAAACTATCAGCTGTACTATTCCTTGAAAAGAGAAAGCTTTACACCCTTTACCGTGGACACTCTTATTCTGGCAGCCTATAAGGGCATAATCACAGAGGGCTTTATGTATAAAATGCTGATGACAAAGGAGCTGTCCGCCGCCCTGGAAGATTTATCTCTGCTTATAGCTTTTAAGAAATCGGGAGAAATGACGGCGAAATCAAGATTTTGGTACAACCGCAGCTGCGAGGGCTTCCTTAAATCGATTTTAGAGCTGCCCTACTCTTTAAAGCTGGCTGAACATGAATTCACCGACGAGGACAACAAGCGGGTAGACTTCGCTAACGAGATCGGCGAAAAAATATTGGAGATCGTCCTCAAGACCGAAATGTCCAGAGGAGACACCGAAACAAAATTCACCTACGCTATCGGCAGCATAAAGAGAATTTACGGTGCGGAAAGACTTGTGACCCTCCTTGCCGCCTTGGGCAAGGACACCATTGACCGCTCCACCTATATGTACACCTACAACGGAATTTCCAAAAAGCGCAGCTTAAGCTACCTTTTGGGAGTATGCGTTCCCGACGCCGCGGACAACGCCGAAAAATTCAAGGAGCTTATCTCAAAAACCGACGTTAAAGAAAACAGGATAGTTGAAGCTGCCCTGTTCGCTCCCTCATGGCTTGACATTGTGGGGGATTATCTCGGCTGGGACGGTTTCAGGTCGGCTTGCTACTACTTTATCGCCCATACAAATGAAACTATGGATGACAAGATGAAAGCCGTTATCGCAAAATACACACCTATTTCCGCCGAGGACTTAAGCGACGGCGCATTTGACATCGACTGGTGCAGAGAAGCCTACAAAACCGTGGGTGAGGAGCGCTTCAACAAAATTTACACCGCTGCCAAGTACATTTCCGACGGCGCAAAGCACTCCCGCGCAAGAAAATACGCAGACGCTGTTATGGGCAAGCTGAACAAGGACGAATGTATCAAGAACATTACCGAAAAGCGCAACAAGGACACCCTTATGGCTTATGCCCTTATCCCTCTTGAAAACGAAAAGGATATGATAGACAGATATCTGTTTATTCAGGAGTTCAAAAAGCAGAGCAAGAAGTTCGGCGCGCAGAGAAAAGCCAGCGAAACCAAAGCCTCCGAACTCGCTTTGCAGAATTTGTCCAAGAATGCGGGCTTTACCGATGTTTCAAGGCTTACCCTTAAAATGGAAACAAAGCTCTTTGACAACGTTAAGCCCCTGCTTGACTGGAACGATATTGACGAGATCAGGCTCAAGCTGGAGATAGACGAAAAGGGCAGCACGCAGATACTTTGCGAAAAGGGCGGAAAGGCGTTAAAGTCCGTACCCTCAAAATACAACAAAAACGAAAAGGTCATGGAGTTCACCGCCACTAAGAAACAGCTTGTGGAGCAGTACCGCAGAACCAAGAAAATGTTCGAGGAGGCAATGGAGAACCGGACGGAGTTCGCCGCCGAGGAACTGCAGCTTTTATGCACCAACCCCGTGCTTGCCCCCATTGTTTCAACCCTTGTTTATATCACCAAGGATAAATTGGGATTTTTCGGCGGCAGTAAGCTCACCGACTTTGAGGGCAAGGAAACAAAGCTTACAAAATCCTCAAAGCTGAAAATTGCCCACCCCTTCAACATATACAAGGACGGACACTGGCACGAATATCAGAAGTATCTCTTTGACAACAGTATAGTACAGCCCTTTAAGCAAGTATTCAGAGAGCTGTATGTCAAGACCGTGGAGGAAGCGCAGGCATTCCGCTCCACACGCTATGCGGGAAATCAGATACAGCCTGCAAAGACGGTGGCTTGTCTGAAAACACGCCGTTGGGTAGCCGACGTAGAGGAAGGCTTGCAGAAGGTTTACTACAAGGAAAATATTATAGCCTCCATTTACGCCTTGGCGGATTGGTTCTCTCCCGCCGACATTGAAGCGCCTACTTTGGAATGGGTGGAATTTTTCGACCGCAAGACCTACAAGGCTATGCGCATCGAGGACGTTCCCGACATTATCTTCTCGGAGGTAATGCGCGATGTGGATCTGGCTGTCAGCGTTGCACACGCAGGCGGAGTTGATCCCGAAACCAGCCACTCCACCATTGAAATGCGCAGCGCTATCGTGGAATTTACCTTGCCCTTGTTCAAGCTCAAAAACGTTACTCTTGAAGGCACTCACGCCTTTATCAAGGGCGAGAGAGCGGATTATTCCATTCATCTCGGCAGCGGTGTTGTGCATTTGCAGGGCGGTTCTATGATAAATATACTTCCCGTTCATTCACAGCACAGAGGAAAGCTTTTCCTGCCTTTTGTGGACGAAGACCCCAAGACCTCGCAGATAATTTCGGAGATATTGCTGTTTGCGGAGGATAAGAAGATCAAGGATCCGTTTATTTTGGATCAGATAAGATAAAATAAAAAGAATAAAAAGTAAGTCCTGTCACTTGACAGGACTTATATTTTGATGTATAATAGAGGCATAAAAAAGAGGGTGGCAGGCAGTGCCGCTCCCGACAGTCTTAATAACTGCCTGCAGCTGGCAAATTTGTCAGGCAGTTATTTTTTATTACTCTTGAAGTACCCAAGAGCAAGAAAAAGTGCAGTAACAACTTCTATCAAAAGAGACAAAAGCTGAAGCAAGTCATTTAATGTTATGTACATTTTTCTCACCCCCTTTCAGTATTATGTTGCGATGTTCCGAAGAACGGGATATAAAAATACTGATCAGGAGCTTTATTAACACTTACCCGCCGCCTGAGGTCGCCCTCGTGGGTACTCCCTGAAAAGGTTTCCCAAAGCTATTGTACACTTTTTGCCTTTATTTGTCAAATTTTTGATTATTTTACAAAAGTAAGGCACAACAGAGCGGTCGATAACAAATGACTTTCTAAGCGAAAAATAACTGCTTACAGCGTACAAGCTGTCAGGCAGTTATTTTTACTTTTGAAAAGCCTCTTTTAAAAAGAAAAAAGGCTATGACAAAACCGTCATAGCCAAAGGAAAAGGGTGCAGGTATATCTTAAAGCGTTTCCGCTTTAAGGCTGAATAAATGAAAATCAGTCGGTGCTGAAAAGCAGCTCGGTATAAGTGGGAATAGGCCAGTATTCCTTGCCTACCATAGTTTCCAGCTCATCTGCAACAGCACGCAAAGACTGCATTGAAGCGAAAACAGTATCATGGAAATATTTTGACTTTTCCGTTACGTCCTCTATTGTATGACCCTTTGCAATATCCGCTTCAAGCTCCTTAATTCTTGTATTTAAAGCGTCGGTGAGAGAAATAAGCTTGTCGGCAAGCTCCTTTTCAGCTCCCGCCTTATAGCCCGCGTCCTTTCTTGCCTTGACCGTTTCGCAGATCTCCTTCTGGTATTTAAGAACTGCAGGAAGTATCTCTCTTTTCGCCATATCAACGGTGGTCTGAGCCTCGATGTTCAGTACCTTTTCATAATTTTCAAGCAATGTTTCGGTTCTGGAGTGTATCTCTATCTCGCTGAAAACCTTGTGCTTGACAAACAGATCAATATTTTTCTTATCCTCAAAATGGGGAACTGCGTCAACTGTGGAAACAAGGTTAGGCAGTCCTCTCTTTTCCGCTTCCTTTATCCAGCTTGCGTCATAGCCGTTGCCGTTGAAAATGATCCTCTTATGGTCTGTAAATGTCTTGATAAGCAGGGAATTAAGAGCAGACTTGAAGTCGGGAGCTTTTTCCAGCTTGTCGGCAAACTCACAGAGGGCATCTGCCACAATGGTGTTAAGCACAATATTAGGACCTGCGATATTGAGGGTAGAACCAACGCTTCTGAACTCGAACTTGTTTCCTGTGAAAGCAAAAGGAGAAGTTCTGTTTCTGTCTGTGGTGTCCTTGGGGAAGGTGGGCAGAGTTGAAACGCCGATATCAAACTGCTTATGAAGATCCTTGGTGTGGCTTCCGCTTACAAGTGCTTCAATAACGTCCGTCAATTCCTCACCCAAAAATACGGAGATAATCGCGGGAGGAGCTTCATTTGCGCCAAGTCTGTGGTCGTTGCCTGCGCTGGCTACCGACAGTCTCAGCAGATCCGCGTGATCGTCCACCGCCTTGATAATTGCCGCAAGGAAGGTGAGGAACTGGGCGTTCTCAATAGGCGAATCACCGGGGTTCAGCAGGTTCTGTCCGTCATTGGTGGACAATGCCCAGTTATCATGCTTGCCCGAGCCGTTGACTCCCGCAAAGGGCTTTTCGTGCAAAAGACAAGCCAAGCCGTGCTTTTTCGCAACCTTTTGCATAAGCTCCATTGTCAGCTGGTTATGGTCGGCTGCAAGGTTTGCGTTTTCAAATACAGGAGCGCATTCGTGCTGCGCGGGAGCTACCTCGTTGTGCTTGGTCTTGGAGGGTACGCCCAAATTCCAGAGAGTTTTATCCAGATCCTTCATATAGTCGCTAACTCTCTGCTTGATAGTGCCGAAATAGTGATCTTCAAGCTCCTGTCCTTTTGGAGGTGCTGCGCCGAAAAGCGTTCTGCCTGTGAAGATAAGATCCTTTCTCTTGTTGTAAAGAGCTTCGTCAACAAGGAAATATTCCTGTTCCGCGCCAACGGTGGCAACGACTCTCTTTGTAGAAGTATTTCCAAACAGTCTCAGGATACGGATAGCTTGTGTGGAAACTGCGTCCATAGAACGGAGCAGAGGGGTTTTCTTGTCCAGAGCCTCTCCCGAATAGGAGCAGAAGGCGGTGGGTATATAAAGGGTATTGTCCTTTACAAAAGCAAAGGAGGTAGGATCCCAAGCGGTATAGCCTCTCGCTTCAAAGGTAGCTCTCAGTCCGCCCGAGGGGAAAGAGGACGCATCGGGCTCGCCCTTGATAAGCTCCTTTCCCGAAAACTCCATTATGACTGTACCGTCACCTTGGGGATTTATAAAGCTGTCGTGCTTTTCCGCCGTGATTCCCGTCATAGGCTGGAACCAGTGGGTATAGTGGGTAGCTCCCTTTTCGATAGCCCAATCCTTCATAGCGTGGGCAACTACCGCCGCCACGGAGCTGTCAAGCTCGGTGCCGTTTTCAATAGTTGCCATAAGCGCCTTGAAGGTGCCCTTGGGGAGTCTTTCTCTCATGGTTTCGACATTAAATGCGTCTGTGCCGAAGGATTCTTTAACATTGTAATTTTCGCTCATTTGTCCCTTTTCCTTTCGTATATGATTTTACATATTGATAATAATATGAAAAACAAAAAAGCGTTTTATGCAGTAAGGGAATACTGCCAAAACGCCTTTGTTTTGTCTTACAAGTGCTATTTTACAACATTATCCTGTTTTTGTCAATAGTCGAACATAACTATTTTTTTCAATTTTGCAGGATTTATTTGTGAAAAATTCAAAATTTTTAATTTCTTCCTTTTTGAGATCCCTTTATTTTACACTCCGTTTTGAACGTAACGGCAGATTGCATCTGCGCTGGCTTCAGTGCCTATGGAGCTGTCTATAAGCAATTTGTAATTATGCCTGTCTCCCCATGTCATTCCCGAGATATTTTTATAGTATGCGCTTCTCGCTTCATCGGAACGGCGAATATTCTTTTTTGCCTCCTCTTTGCTGTCTCCATAGACCTCCATTACCTTACCGATACGGTAGTCCTCCGGTGCGTAAATAAAGATATTGATAACATCGCTGTAATTGCGCAGAACATAATCGGCGGCTCTGCCTACGATAACGCAGCTGCCTTGATCCGCGATCTTACGGATAACCTTATCCTGCGCAACGACCGCCTGCTGCACTACCTCAGTACTGAGATAAAGGCTGTGCAATGCTGCGGGAGCGTTAACATTGATATCCGAAATAAATTCCTTATCCAGCCCGCTTTCCTGTGCCGCAAGCGCAGTCATTTCCTTGTAGTAGAACGGGATACCGAGTCTTTCCGCAACCAGCTTGCCGATTTGCTTGCCGGCGGAGCCGTGCTCTCTTGCAATGGTGATGATAAGACCCGGGACGGATTCTTTTATTGTTTGAGCTTCTCCGCTTTCGTCCTGTTTGCCGTCCTCGGTCTTCAAGGACTTATAAACATGGAGCATAACAAACAAAGTGATAACAAAGGCAATTACGTCCGCAATGGGCGCTGCCCAGAAAATGCCCGTTACGCCGAACCTGATCGGAACGATCAGCGAAGCTACTATCAGCAGCACGTCACGCAGCAGCGAAAGCGGCGCAGCCAAATGCGCCTTGCCGATAGACTGTAAAAATATCGCGCTCACCTTTTGCAAACAGGTAAAGAGAATAAGGGACAGGTAAATGCGCAGGCAGCTTGTAGCGAACTCCATATACAGCTCGCTGTCTGAACCGAACATTTTAATGAATAATGACGGGAACGCCTCAATAAATACGGTCGCCGCGATGCAAACAATAGCGGTATATTTCAGAATGAGCTTAAGCAGCTCTCTTACCCTTGAGTTCAGCTTTGCACCGAAGTTGTAGCCCACAATGGGCTGTGCGCCGGCGGCGATACCGATAGCTATATTCAGAATGATCTGAAACAGCTTCATAATGACAACAAATGCCGAAAGAGGGATAACGGTGCCGTAAGGAGACATTGCACCGTATTCCACAAGCAAAATATTGTTAACTATCGTAATAACAACAATAGATACCTGCGTCAGAAAGCTGGAGGTTCCGAGAGCCATAATGCTGCCCAGAAGCTTACCCTGCGGAACAAAGCTCTTTGCGTTTACCTTGAAGTTCTTGGAGCGGAAAAGGTACGAAGCGCACATTATAAAGCTTACAAACTGACCGAGAATTGTTGCCGCGGCAGCGCCGCTTATTCCCATAAAGGAAATAAGGATAGGGTCGCCGATAATATTTATGATCGCGCCCGTAAACATTGCCGCCATTGCCACCTTGGGACTGCCGTCTGCACGAATAATGGAGGCAAGGCAGTTCTGAACAAGTGCAAGGGGCATCATAGCATAAATGATCTTGCCGTAATCAGATGCAAGCTGCAATGTTTCGGCGTCCTTTGCGCCGAGAACGGTCAGCAGTCCGTCTCCGCCTATGTAGGCGACGGCAATGATGATAATGCCCGATACGAAAGACATCAGTACGGCGTTTCCGACGCTGGCGGGGATCTTCTTGGTTTCACCCTTGCCCAGAGCCATACTGAGGAAAGCGGCGGCGCCGTCTCCGAAAAACAGGGACGCGCCCCAGCCTACGACCGTGATAGGAAAGATAATTCCCGTTGCGGCGTTGCCTGCCGTTCCCACCATGTTTCCGACGAAAATCTGATCCACAATGTTATAAAGACATGAGATGATAAGCGACAGAATACATGGAATGGCAAATTTTGCGAGAAGCTTGGAAAGCTTTTCTTTTCCGAGATAGTTGCTTTGATTTACAGTTTCCATATAAATCCTCCTAAATATATTTTGGAGTCTTTATCGGAGAGAAAGCTGCCTGAAAACTGCGAAGAACATAAAAATAAGAGCGTAGAATCGTCGTGATTCTACGCTCCTATAGCTGGTTCGACAGGTGATATTATATCAAATTTTTTTTGTTTTGTCAAGAGAAGTCTTTGGCATTTTTTCCGACATTTTTTGCTGATCCTCATTTGCCTCACTGCTCTTGTTTATCAAATCTATCATATCGGGTCTTTTGGCGGCGGTGACTTCCCTTGCCATTTCCTTCTGCCATTTTTCCACATTCTGATGATGTCCCGACAGAAGCACCTCGGGAACTCTCCTGTCCATCCACACCTCGGGTCTTGTATACTGGGGATATTCCAGCAAGCCGTTGTAGTGGCTTTCTATGGAATAAGCGTCCTCGTTTGGCAGCACTCCCGGCTGTAACCTTGCCACTGCGTCCGCAATTATAAGCGCGGGCAGCTCTCCCCCTGTTACCACATAGTCCCCTACGGAAATTTCTTCCGCCTGCAATTCGTCCAATACCCTCTGATCCACTCCCTCATAATGACCGCAGAGCAGTATTAAATGCTCCTCCTGTGCCAGCTCCTTTACAAGCTGCTGTGTAAGGGTCTTGCCTTGGGGGGAAAGATATATAATGCGGGAGCTGTTTGCCCCCGCTCTTTTCTTTATGTCCATTATGCAGTCATACACGGGCTGAGCCTGCATTACCATTCCCGTGCCGCCGCCGTAGGCTTTGTCGTCAACGCGGCGGTGCTTGTTCGTGGTATACTCTCTTATGTCGGAGCATTCTATAGTAATATATCCCGCTTTTCGTCCCCTCCCCACAATGCTTTCCGACAAAACCGCCTCGCACATTGCGGGAAAAAGGGTCGCTATGTCTATTCTCAAATTCAGACCTCCTCCGCCCCGTCAAACAGCCCCTTTAATGGCACTATCTCTATTCTTTCGCCGTCAATGTCCACCTTTTTCAACACCTCGGGAATAGCAGGGAACAACAGCTCCCTGCCCTCCTCGGTTTTTATGATATACACGTCCGTAGGGCCGTTCTGGAGAATTTCCGCCACCTTGCCATACAGCTTACCGCTTTCCTCATCGTACACGGGAAGCCCTATAATATCGGCAATGAACCATGTATCCTCGGGAAGCTCTGCGTCCTCGCGGTCGAGGTACAGAATTTTCCCCACCAGCTTTTGCGCTTCCTCTGACGTTTCCACGCCCTCTATGCGTATTTTGCACATATCGTTTTTTAGGGGGAATGCAGAGGTGACCTTTACGGGCGAATGCTCCTTACCCAAAGCCAAATCAAAATCGGTGAGTATCTCACAAGCGTCACAGAGTAATTGAGCCCGCATTTCTCCCCGCAGTCCCACGGTTTTTGTTATTCTTGCCGCTTCTAAAAATCTTTTCTTCAATGTATAACTTTCTCCATATTTAAAAAGAATTTCAAAACCGTAAACATTTTTAAAATTTCTTGAAAAACTGGGAAATTTTAAAAATGTTTACTATCCGACTGAGTTTGCGCTTTTTGCTTGAAAAACTGGGCAAAAATCACAAACTCAGTCGATTTTTGAAATTCTCTACAACCTTCTCCACCCAGTTCAGAATATCATCGTATACCTCGTTACGGTTAAGCTCGTTTATCAGCTCGTGCCTTGCATCAACATAAAGCCGTATCGTAACATTTTCCATTCCTGCATTTACAAGCTTTCTGTACACTCTCCTTGTGCCCTTGCCGTAATCGCCTATGGGATCTTCCTCGCCGCTCATCAGCATAACGGGCAAGTCCTTTGGCAGGGAATAAGCCCAATCCTTGGCGGAAACCTCATTCAAAAGCTTTACAAGATCTCTGTAAGCTCCTGCGGTAAAAGCAAAATTGCCCAAAGGATCGTTTTTGAAAAATTCGGTTTTTTCCTTATCACGGCTTATCCAATCCATTTCACCCGTTTTGTCGGAAACGCGCCTTGTGAGAAAGCGATAGAACATCTCTTGGCTTGTCTGAAGGTGGGTTTTTGTTCCCGCCGCATTTTCCAGAAGCTTGACCGCCGTGCCTGCCGCCCCTGCGGGAACGCCCGAGCTTGTGCCCATAAACAGCGCTGCGGCAATGTCCTCGCTGTACCACGATGTGTACAGTCTTGCAATAAAGCTGCCCATGCTGTGACCGAAAAGGATTACGGGCGTATCGGGGAACTTTTCTTTTAACAGCTCCGTCATTTTCTTTTCGTCACGGACAAGAAAGCGCCAGCCGTTGTTTTCCGCAAAGAAGCCCTGATCCTCTTTTTTCTCGGCAGTGCGTCCGTGTCCGAGATGATCGTCGCCTGCCACAGCGTAGCCGTTTCCTACCATAAAATCGGAAAATTCCTTATACCGTCCGAAGTACTCGCACATACCGTGAACCACCTGTATTATTGCCTTGGGCTTTCCTTTTGGTTCAATGATCTCGTAATATATCTGTTTTTTTCCCTCGGAAGAAGTAAAGTATGGCATAAGGTTCTCCTTTTTTATTATAATAGTGTGTTTGAATATAGTATGTCAGAAAACAACCGAAAAATCAGCCTTTTATTTCCCATACCACAGTGACCTCTGCCCTTGCCTGAATGCTTTCGGGCTCAAAGGAAATGTCGGGAGCAGATTCCTTGCCGCAGTCCATACCTCTGTAAAGGGTGGAGTGCATGGTTGTGGGCGAAGCATAATTCACATCTTCATTGTCATAATCAATGCTGAGTATTCCCCCAAGATCCACATTTGCCGCACTTGACAGAACCGCCGCTTTTTTCATTGCGTCCGATACAGCCAGCTCCAGAAGCTTGTCATTAACGCTTTCCTTGTCCTTAACGTCAAAGCTTATATTGAAAGTCGGGTTCGCTTTTTTGCAGGAGGTAATTGCGGAAATTATCCATTTCAGCTTTTCAGTATCAAAACCAAATTTCAGGGAAAGATGATGTGTGCCGATATAGCCCGCAAACTTTCTTTCCCACCTTCCGTTGTCGGTTTGAATATTTTCGTAGTTAGTGTTTACGTTAAAGTTTGAGGTTTTAAGCTTTGAAATGTCAAACCCCAGCTCTGTAAGAGCGTTTTTCAGTTCCTGTGTCTTTTCATGCTGCATATCCGCAGTCTTGTTGTAGTCCATATCTTTGGATTCGATCGTAATATCAATCACAGTCTGATCGGGGGAAAGGCTGATTTTGCCAATGCCTTTTACTGTAAGCTTCGCTTCTTTCATAATTTATAACTCCTTATTTTTATTATTTCTTTTTTCTCTGCTTATTCTTTTCCCAATGCTCAATAATTCTTGTATCGGCTCTCTCCAAAGCAAGGGAATCGGGCGGAACGTCCTTGGTGATAGTGGAGCCTGCGCCCGTTGCAGCATTTGCGCCGATTTCCACAGGGGCAACAAGGTTTGTATTACATCCGATAAATGCGTCGTCGCCTATCTTTGTACGGAATTTATTTGTTCCGTCATAGTTGGCGGTAACACAGCCGCAGCCGAAGTTTACGCCCCGTCCCACGTCGCTGTCCCCTATATAAGTCAGATGAGCCGCCGAGGTTTTTTCTCCGATATTGCTGTTCTTAACTTCCACAAAATCGCCGATTTTTACATTCTGTCCTATATGGCTGCCTGCTCTGAGCTGTGAAAAAGGTCCGATCTTTGCGCCGCTTTCCACTACGCTTTCATACGCCTGTACGCTGTTAAGAGTTACGCCGTCGCCTATGGTGCAGTTTTCTATCAGCGAGCTGGGACCGATCTCGCAGCTGCTGCCGATCTTACATTTTCCTCTTATAATAGTATTAGGGAGAATAACTGTGTCCTGTCCGATCTCCACATCACATCCGATAATTATTCCGTCTCTGCACGGAAACTCAACGCCGTTGTCCATAAGCTTTTTCAGCACTCTTTTCCTTGCATAGTCGTTCAGCGCGGCAAGGTCGGAGCGTGAATTTGCCCCCAGTACAATAAGCTTGTTTTCGGCGGCGCTTACGGCAGCTCTTTTTCCCGACTGTCTTATAAGAGAAATTGCGTCGGTAAGATAGTATTCTCCCGCAGCGTTGCTGTCAGAGAGCTTGGGCAGTGCAGCCAAAAGCGCCTTGCTGTCAAACCAATATGCGCCCGAATTGATCTCACCGATTTTTTTCTCCTCCTCGGAAGCGTCCTTTTGCTCCACGATTTTCAGAAGGTCGCCTTTTTCGTCTTTGACGATTCTGCCGTAGCCGAAGGGATTGTCAGGAACGGCGGTTATAACGGTAACTCCGCATTTTCCCTCTGTATGAACTTTAAGGGCGTTTGTTATGGTTTTCTCATCGATAAAGGGTGCGTCGCCGCAAAGAACAAGGACGTTTTCGCTGTTTTTAAGGGTTTCCTCTGCCTGCATAACGGCGTGACCCGTTCCTTTTCTTTCGGTCTGACGGACAACGGTATATTTGCCTTTTCTGCTTTCAAGATACCTTTTTACCTGCTCCTCACCGCTGCCTACCACAACGCATACCTCGTCGGGAGCGGTTTTTTCCGCACTGTCCAGAACCCAGCCCAGCATGGGCTTAAACAGTACGTTCATCAACACCTTCGGCTTGTGGGACTTCATTCTCTTTCCGTCCCCTGCCGCCAAGACTATACAAGCTGTTTTATTCATAATGGTTTCTTCTTTCTTTTTTAGTTGCGGTAAATTATACCTTTTTATATTTTCTCATATTTTTATGTATTTTTCAAGGGGGTTATGAAAAAAATTTATGGGACTGTGAAAAAAGACAGTCCCTTTGGTTTATGTTCTTAGGAAAGATGTGCTGATTTATGTTTCTCTTAAGGGTGTGGCGGTGATTTAGGGTCTCTTAGGGAACTTGGTGCTGAAAGAACCGCAAATCAGCTCTCAATCCTCTTTAAGCCTTTTTCTCTCCTTAAAGTAAAAAGCAACTCCCAACAAAACCCAAACCGCCAGCATAATATAGCTCTCCGTTCCGAAATGCACCCCCGAAAGCCCCGGAATAGGCACAAGCTGCAAAACGATAAAAGCGCAGGAGAACACCGAGCCGATGATCGCCATTATCTTCAAACCCAAAGTTCCGTCACCGTCTCTTTTGATCGTCACAAGAGTTGAAAGGGAGGTGAAGAGGTAGCCGATAGATGCGCCGATTGCGGACATATCCACAAACCAGCCTAAAGCTTCTCTGCCCAGAATCGGTCCGGAAAGGGAGATAACGATACAGAAAATAATCGAATTTATGGGAGTGGAATGCTTGGCGTCAACCTTGCCGAACCACTTTGGCAGATAACCGCTTCTGCTCATGGACATCATGAGACGGCTTGAAGCAAGGTAAAAGCCCATTATGCCCGAAAGCACGGCACAGCTCACCGCAATTCCTATAAGCACCTTGCCGAACACGCCCAAAAGCTCCTCGGCAGCGATCAGCAGCACCCAATCCCCCGCCATAACTCTGTCGGGCCAGTTTTCCAAGGCAGCGGCTGCAACTGTGTTGTTGGAGGTGTAGACAAAGCAGCCGAAGGCTATAGCTATTATCATTATGAAAATTACCTTTTTGTAGGAGAAGTTAAACTCCTCCGCCGCCTGAGGAATGGTGTCAAAGCCCACAAAAGCCCAAGGCGCAATAGCAAAGGTGGCAAGTACGGCGGAGATAATTCCCGAGGTGCCTGCATGGGCGAATTCGCCTATATTTTCGGAGGAAGCCCCCGCCGCCATTGCCGCGTTTTTGTCAAAGCCCCATACAGGTTCTAAATTTATACCCTGCGCCTTTGAGCTGAACAGGGCAGAAAAGAAAAGCACAAATACGGAAACCACAAGAAGCGAGGACAGCACCGTCTGCACGATTCCCGCCTTTTTCACTCCGAAAATGTTCAATACTCCGAAAAGAATAAGTATCACGGAAGCTAAAATAAACTCTCCCGCCCATACGTCAAAGCCCGCTATCTGATAGTGAAAGCCCCATTTAAGTATGTCCGCCGAGCCGTCTATTCCGTCCACGATAAGTCCTATGGCTGTGGAATTCATAGGTACATTGGTAAGGTAGGCAGCCAGCAAAAACCAGCCGCACAAAAAGGCGGAACGCTTGCCGAAGCAATGCTGTGTAAAGGTAAACTCTCCTCCCGCCTTGGGGTACTTGGGCACCATATAGGCGTAACTGAAAGCGATTATCACCATTACCAGCGCCCCTAAAACCATTGCTATTGCGGTACCCGCCGCCCCCGAATTGGGCAGAAATTTTTTGCCGGGATTTACAAAGGAGCCCCAGCCCACTATGCAGCCAAAGGCAATAGCCCATACGTGCATGGGGTTAAGCTGCCGTTTGAGCTGAACGGGATTTTCGGCTGTCTGTTTACTGCTCATCAAATAAAGTCCTCCGATACTGTCGATTGGCAAAAAGTCTTATGTTTCGGAATTGAAACACAAAAATTCTCACATATCAAAATCTCAAACATCAAAATTGTTATACATCGTAGGTTTTGTCGATAGCCTTCAGCTCGCGGAAGGTGTCGATCTCAACAATGTCCTTTTCGTCACAGGGGCGTATCTCAATTTTGTATTTGCCTCTGAAACGCTGATTGGGAACGGTTTCCCAATACATTTCCTTTCCGCCGGGGGCTTCGTAGGCGGTTTTGATATCCTCGGCAAGTCTTGCGCCGTCTGCCGAATTGAGATAGTAGATTCCCACCATCTGATGACAGTTAAGCCCGCCTATTTTTTCCTCATCAACATAGCCGTCCTTGACGGTAAGGCACCAGTCATCGGTACGATCCTTCCAGATTCCCAAAACATTGGAGCAATAATTGTATTTCCGTATAATTTTGGGGTTGTATACCAACAGATCCGCCTCCAGAACATAAGCGTCCTGTAAAAGATACCGCGCCGCCATTGCGGAGCTGATGTTGTTGGCTTCATTGTAAGAGGGATTTTCTATAAATTTTATCTGGGGGTATTTATAAAGGAGCTGGTCGAACTGTTCGCCCAGATATCCCCTTACTATATAGATTTCGCTTATTCCCGCGTCAAGGCATGCGTCGATAAGGCTGTCGATTATTCTCTTGCCGTTTACGCGGACAAGGGGCTTGGGTGTGTTCAGGGTAATGGGAACAAGCCTTGAACCGAAGCCCGCGGCAATAAACACCGCTCTTTTCGCCCTATAGGGTTCAAGGGCGGAAAGTCCGCTTGGAGTAATATTGCTTCCGCTGACATAACCGTATTCGGTAAGCTTTTTCATAACTCGGCTTACGGTGGAAAGGGAATGTCCCGTAAGCTCTTCAAGCTTACGCTGGCTGGGGGCTTTTACCGACCCGCTCATAGCCGCCAGTACGTCAAATTCTTTGTGGCTTAATTGGATAGGCTGACTGTTCACTTTAGGTTCTCCTTGTTTCAAAATACTTTATTAAATGCAAATTTGAATACATTATACAACGTATTGGTGGCTTTGTCAAATTCTTTGAATAATTTTTAATTTTTTTTAAATAAGGTATTGACAACATTCGACTGTTGTGATATAATGATTAAGCGTTGAAGTGGCATAAGCTTCATGAATAAATGGCGGCATAGCTCAGCTGGCTAGAGCACTTGGTTCATACCCAGGGTGTCGTTGGTTCAAGTCCAATTGCCGCTACCATATTTTTCCGTTTAACGGAAGAACGGCCCGTTGGTCAAGCGGTTAAGACATCGCCCTTTCACGGCGGAAACATGGGTTCGATTCCCGTACGGGTCACCAGAAAAATTTGGGGCGAGGAACATCTCGCCCCT
>CAZWRZ010000007.1:0-133926 GCA_964636555.1 uncultured Ruminiclostridium sp. | reverse complement strand
TTCGATTCCCGTACGGGTCACCAGAAAAATTTGGGGCGAGGAACATCTCGCCCCTCATTTTTCGTCCAATAATGCTTTGCGGACTCAGTCCGCAATTTTGCTTCGCAAAACCGCATTATTGGACACGTGCTGCGCCTACGCTACGTTTGTGATTAAGTGAACTTTATTATAACGGGTTTGACGAAAAATTTGGGGCGGGGAACATCTCGTCCCTCATTTTTCGTCCGAAATTACTTGGCGGTCAAAGACCTCCATTTTTGCTGCGCAAAAAACTTTGACTTTGGCGTAAAGCGTTAAAGTCTGTATTTTCAGTCACATGCTGCGCATAAGATATGTTGATCTAATTATAATCTTTTTTGTCAACTAATCACAGAAAATTTGGGGAAATTAACACCTTGTCCTTAATTTTTGTCCAAGATCGCCTTTATTTAACGGCAATATTTTCGGTTCTCGGCTTAAAATCTTTTTGATAAATGAATTTTGCAAAAATATTTTTAAAAAATATCATAATTTATCGCTTTTTCTATTGACATAAAAATGTTTTTGCGCTATAATAAAATAACAATAGAACAGCTATTCGGTATAGCATTTGTTTTATTACATATTCAAGAGCAATCATCGGCTGTTGCATTTGCAGTTTAAATGTAACAGAGAGTTCTGTTTTAACAGGGTCGTAAATCCATACATAACAGTCATGTTCCTGTATAAATGAGGAAATACCCTTTCTAAAACAGAACCGCCGAAAATCTTGAAAAAAGGGGGGCTTTGTAATGAGAGAAAGAAAAGAACAGACCGAGAAAAACAAAAATCTCTTGGAAAAGGAAAACGCTACTCCCTCTATGTTCATCAACGATATCTCCAAAATGTTTGGTTTGGCGGTACGTCATGATGCGGGCAGAGGCGGACTTTCCCAAGGAAACAGAAAGATACTCATGTGCTTAGCGCGCAACGACGGAATTTCCCAGCTCAACTTAGTAAAAGAAACTGGACTTTCCGCTCCTACAGTATCTGTCAGTCTCGCAAAAATGGAGGCAGACGAATTAGTACGCAGAGAAGCTAATTTGTCGGATCTGCGTCAGGTCAGCGTGTATCTCACCGAGCATGGAAAAAAGCAGAACGCTTTTATGACCGAGAGCTTCAAGCAGATCGACGAGGTTATGCTGAAGGGTGTAACCAAAGCAGAGCAGGAACAGCTCAAGGAAACCTTGAAGAAAATGCTCCGTAATCTCATTGAGTACGAAAAAAGAAGATGACAATAAAAAAATCCGCTTACGCGGATTTTTTTATTGTCTCAGGCTGTCGAAAAACCCCAAACTTTTCTTTTTCGGAATGAAAGTTTGGGGTTTTTATACTAATTCTCGATAAAAATAAGACAAAGCCGGCGGGCGGGGCGTTCCTGATCAAGGAAGTCCCGATGCAGGAATATGTGGATATTTCAAATCGGGCTGACGCAGAGCAAGGACGCCCCGGTCGTTGGCTTTGCCTGATTTTTATTGAGATTTAGTATTATACAAGCAGCCCAAATTTAATCAACCATTTTTAAAATTCTATCTTGTTCCTCAAGCGCATCTTTATCAAGAGGAAAGGGTTTTTCTTTGGCAAAATAAAACTCGATCCATTCACCGATAGAGTTGGTAACATCTCTTGTAATCTGACCGTCTTCCTTAACCTCGTCCAAGGTTTCTTCAATTTTGTCAAGTCTGCTCTCCATTTTATCAAGTCTGTCATCCATTTTATCAAGTCTGTCATCCATTTTATCAAGCCTGCTATCCATTTTATCAAGCCTGTTATGTATAGGATCTACCTCATTTTTTATAAGCTGGGAAATAGCTTGCAAATCTTCCTGTGTAAGCACAAAAACACCGTCCTTTCAACGTAATGATATTCTACCATAAAAAGAAATATTTGTCAATGATACATTTCGCTGACATAAGCTTGTTGGGCTACTTCCAATACTTTCTGTCAAGGGTTCTGTACTGCACCGCTCTGCTGATATGCTTTTTCGTAATCACCTCGCTGCCGTCCAGATCCGCAACAGTTCTTGCCACCTTCATAATTCGGTCGTAGGCGCGGGCGGAAAGTCCCAGAGTGTCAAAAATGTTCTTTAAAAATTCCTCTCCGTCTGTGTCAAGGGGACAAAATTCACTTAGCCTTGAAGGCGGAATTTCGCTGTTAAAAAGCAGTTCGGTGCCTTTAAAGCGGCTGCGCTGTACCTCTCTCGCCCTTTCGATATTTTCCCTTATTTCGGCAGAGGACATTCCCGAACGATTGGTGCGAAGCTGCTCATATTTCACGGCGTTGACCTCTATCTGTATATCAATTCTGTCAAGGACGGGACGGCTGATTTTCCCCAAGTACTTTGTTATTGCCGCAGGAGTACAGGTGCAGGTGCCCTGACTGCCGTAATTTCCGCAGGGGCAGGGGTTCATGGCTGCCACAAACATGGTTTTGCAAGGGTAAGATGTCTTTCCGGAAGCGCGGGTTATTACCACCCTTTTGTCCTCCAGCGGCTGGCGGAGCGTTTCCAGCACATCGCGCCGAAACTCGGGCAGTTCGTCAAAAAACATTACCCCGTTGTGAGCAAGGCTGATCTCTCCCGGCGCAGGTATCTTTCCCCCGCCGATTATTCCGACTCCGCTGGCTGTGTGGCTTACGGGTCGAAATGGACGGTTTATTATAAAGGGCGACTTGTCGTCTATAAGTCCCGCCACCGAATATATAGAGGTGGATTCTATGCTTTCCTCAAAGGTCATCTTGGGCAATACACCTGCTATCCTTTTGGCAATCATACTTTTCCCAGACCCGGGAGGACCTATCATAAGGAGATTATGAAAGCCTGCGGCGGCAGTCTGTATTGCGGATTTAATATTTTCCTGCCCCTTGACATCGGAAAAGTCCGCGGTATTTAAATATTCCTCGGGGGCAGGTTCATAGGGCTCAGCGGGAACAAGCCTTGCTTTGCCCTGTAAAAATGAGGCAAGCTGCGTGATCCCCTCTATGCCGTAAATCTCTATTCCTCTGACCAACGAGGCTTCGCGTACATTGGATTTGGGCAGGAAGATGCGCTTAAAGCCCCCTTCCTTCGCAGCCGCAGTCATGGGAAGTATTCCCTTTGTGCCTGTCAGCTCTCCCGACAAAGACAGCTCGCCTAAAAACACATCGGTTTGACTTAAAGGGGGAATTATCTCCAGTGCTGCCAAAACGCTTACCAACACGGGAAAGTCGTAGGAAGAACCTGTCTTTTTTATGTCTGCGGGAGAAAGATTGACCGTTATCTTGTCGGAATTGATCTCATAGCCCGAGTTGTTCAGTGCAGCCTGTACCCTCTGTCTGCTTTCCTGAATGGAAACGTCCCCAAGCCCTCCGATTTTAAAATCGGGAGCGCCTTTCGCAATGCTGCATTCCACTGTTACCTCAAAGCCGTTCAATCCTAAAAGCCCGAAGGTCTTTACTTTTGAAAACATCTGATACCTCTTTTAAAAGAATTTCAGAACCGTAAAGATTTTTAAAAATTTATTGAAAAACTGTGAAATTTTTAAAAATCTTTACTATCTGACCGAGTTTAGAGTTTTTGCCTGAAAAGCCGGGCAAAAACTCCAAACTCAGTCGATTTCTGAAATTCGTGCTATCAAAACAGTTGTGTAATTGGAAACCCGCTTTTAAAATGCTGTGACAATCAAAATCAATAATTAAAGGAACTGCCCCCAATAAACTCCCTGACAATGGAATGAGCAGGCACTGCCGAAGCTTCAAGTGGAGTTACATTTCTTAGGAAATAAAGCATTTCCTCCACCTTGCCATACATTTCAAAATCCTTTTCCACCTTTTCCAGTTCGGGAATAAGAAAGTTGGCATAAACCGCCGTTTCAAAAGAAATAAATGTATCGATGTTTACCCCTGCGCTTTTCTTATAGGGCATTATATAAAGCTGTTCGCCTCTCTGCACCGATTGGAAGGCGCGGAAAATGTCCTCGGTGCGTCTGCCTCTGAACAGCCTGTCCCTCATAAGACGGCGCATAAGTCTTATCATGCTGGGGTGCAGAAGCTTTTCTCCGCAGGAAAGACGTGTGCGGACGCTGACGTATATTCCCTGTGCATGCTGATGAATCGGTCCAATGACCTCGGGATTGAGAGCGTGAATACCTTCAATTATTATAAGCTCGTTTTCCTGTCTGCAAAGTATCTCTCCCGCCCCTCTTGTCTGATCTGCAAAGTTAAAGACAGGCAGCTGGGTGGGCAGACACTGCCAGAAACGGTCAAGATGTTCGTTCAGCAAGGGTATGTCAACTCTCGATGGCGCCTCCAGATCCACCTTTAACAATTCCTCGCGGGTCAGATTGTTAAGTGGGCAAAAATAGTTATCCATGGAAATAACATGAGCTAAAAGCCCCTTTTCCTCCAAAAGCGCCTTTAACCGCATTGCGGTAGTAGTCTTTGAGCTTCCCGAAGGACCCGACAGCAGTATTATGGGCTTTTCCTTGGCGGAAAGTGCAATCTCGTCCGCCCCGCTTACCAGCTGGCCATGATAAAAGGCTTCTCCAGCCTCAACCGCCGCCAAAGCGTCAAGATTTAAATCATCGTTCAGTTTGTTAACAGGCAATATATTCATACTTACACCTCATTTTTATGCAGATTTAGTTTTTCCAAAATATCCCTGACCTCCAAAAGGGAATCACACTTCCCGAACAACAGCTTCTCAAGCTCATTATCGGGCTGTGTCAGATCGGGAACCATTATGGGGTACATTCCCGCGGAATGGGCGGATCTTATCCCATTGGGCGAGTCTTCAACGGCAATACAGTTTTGGGGGGCAGCGCCTATTTTCTCTGCCGCCAAAAAATATATATCGGGATCAGGCTTTCCGTTTTTCACCATAGAGCCGCAGCAAATTGTGTCAAAGCGGTGATAAAGTCCGATCAGCTTTAAATATTTTTCCGCTCTCTCCAGATCCGTTGCGGTAGCCACAGCCTTTATGAGCTCCGTGCCGTCCAAATAATCAAGAAGCTCGTCAATGCCCTTCTTCTTTGTAATGCCGTTTTTCTCTATATCCTCGTTCATAAGCTCCTTGCGCCTTGCTCTGACTGTCCTGTAATCAAAGTCATTTCCGAAGGTTTTCTTAAGAAAAGGCGAGGCGTATTTTTCCGAACAGCTCCTTAAATTCAGCGCGTGTTCGTATTCCATGGGAAATCCGAATTCTCGGGCAGCTTGACACCAATATTTCGCCAAAAGCGGTTCGGTGTCGATAATAACCCCGTCCATATCAAAAATTACAGCTTTAATTACCATTAAATGATAAAATCCTTTCCGCAATTTTTCTTGGTATTTATACTAATTCCCGATTAAAAGCAGACATTCTTTGCGGTCTGTTTTGTGTCCTGCTGCGTCATCGTCCTCTTCCTTGCAGGACGCAAAATATCCTCGCAAATAATTTGTCTGCTTTTAATCGTGAATTAGTATTATTTAATATTACCATAAACATACATATTTTTCAATAGTTTTCGGATAAACAAATCAGCACGCCCTTGTAAAAAGACGTGCTGATTTTTTACAGCTGTGTTATCGTCAAGCTGTCAGCTTAAACGAAAAATTACTTTCTTCTCTTGGCAAGAGCCGCTGCAGCTGCCGCCGCAACAGCGCCAAGCAGTGTGCCTCCTGCGGCAACACCTGTGTTAACGTTGTCGGACGCGCCGTTTACCACTGTGTTTGTGGTGATTTCGGCTGTGGTCATTTCGGAAACAGTGGTTTCCTCCTCGGTGATATCGGCTGCATTGTCATCGGAGGTGTCTACGGTAACATCGCCGGCTGCGTCACCGTTATTGTCACCGCCGCCGATATCGTCAGCGGCATCTCCGACCGCGTCGCCTGCGCCGTCCACTGCGTCGCCTACTCCGTCAGCAACATCTCCGGCTGCATCTCCCACGCCGTCAATAATATCGTTTGCGCCGTCGCCGATACCGTCCAAAAGATCTCCTGCGCCTTCTCCGATATCATCGGCAACATTGGCTGCAAAAGCGGTGGTGCTGAGGGTAAATACTGCCACTGCTGCCGCCAGAATATATCCTATCTTCTTCATATCAGTATTCCTTCCTTTCAGAAATAAATCCTATTAAAAGAAAATTCCAAGCTTTCATGTACGCTGTCTTGAATTTCTCTTTGAACCGGATTTTTTGACGGGATAAAAATCCCGATATTATTATCTGAAAGAAAACCGATAATATAAGTGTAAAATCTGATTGGAAATATTTGTTATTCCTGTGACATTATCATCTCGTTTTCGTTTTCGGTGATAACCTCTTCTTCCTCCGCCAGCATTTTTCCGCAGTGAGGACAGTATGTGTTTTTTATTTTCAGCACCGTTCCGCACCCCGGACACGTCACCAGCTCCGAAATATGGGCAATTCTCTTTTCCAAAGCTTTGAGCCTTCTGCGGGTGCCGTCGATCTGTACGGTCATGGAAACGATCTCCTGCGAATCCTCCACGCCGCTTTTGCACATATCGTAAACCGTTTTGCCAAGCTCTATGTACTGTGCATTCAAAAGCCTGTCAAGAGCAGCTTTGGATAATTTCAGCCTTGTTACTCTGCAAGCCTTATCCGCTTTTTTCACCGCCGCCGCGGTAATTTCCTTTACGGCTTCCAAAATCTCATTCATCTGTTATCATTCCTTTCTCAGAAACTGTTCCGACAAGAATCGGCGCAGTTTTTTAAATTTTTTCAAAAGAACGGGTTAAAGCTTTTCTCCGCTTCAAGGGAAGTATCTTCGCCGTGACCGCAGTAAAGCCTGTAATCCTTTTCCAAAGCCGCCAGCCTTTTCACCGATTCCATAAGCTTCTTTCCGTTTCCCGAAAAAAGATCGGTTCTTCCCACCGAGCCTTGAAACAGCGTGTCTCCCGTGAAAATAAAATCCTCTCCCATAAGGCAAATGCTGCCCTCGCTGTGACCGGGAGTTTCCATAACCTTCAGGGAAATTTCTCCCAAGGCTATTTCATCGCCCTCCTTTAAAAATCCGTCCGCTTCAACGGGATTGTATTTCACAAAGGGAGCAATGTACGCTCCCGATTTTTCCCTGTCGGTTAACATGACCTTGTCTTTTTCACAAATATACAAGGGTATACTGTATTTTTCCTTAAGGAACGCCGCCGCTCCGATATGGTCAAAATGCCCGTGGGTAAGAAGTATCTGCGTTGGAGTAAGTCCTTGCTTTTCCAATTCCTTTGCTATTTTTTCTACCTCGTCCCCGGGGTCGATTACAGCGGCTTTGTTTTCCGAATACTTTATAATATAGCAGTTTACGGCAAGCATGCCAAGTGTGAGCTTGATAATTTCCATAGCTTTTTCCTTTTTATTTATTATATTCCGATTACATATATTTTATCATAAAGCCGATATAATGTCTACCGTTTTCGGCAAAATATCCGACCCTTTTTTATGTGTTGTAACCGTTTTGTAATTGTTTTGTAACTTCTTTGTAATTGACTTTTGACCTTTATTCAAATATAATTTAAATATAATAAACAGTATTAACAGGAGGATTGCCATGAAACGAGTATCCGCAGCACTTGCTCTTTTTGCCGTGCTTATATCCTCAACCGCCTGCAGCAATACCGATGAGCTGCCCATAATAACAAGCGAGATCACCGCCCCGGCATCGGAGGAAAGCGCTGTAAGCACCGACACACCCACCACTCCCGCTGCAAGTATCACAACGGCAGAAGAATCGGGTGAACCTGCCAACGGCAGCGACTTTTCCGCATTGGAGCTTATCGGTCTTTTTATCAACGAAAATGAAACCGAAAACAAATCCAGATACTGCATTGATACCGCAAATTGGGAAGAGCTTGACGATTTTGATCTGTTCAGAGAAATATTTTTCGGCAACTGGGGCTACGGCACCATGACCTATGACGACATGGGTTCAATAATGATCGACGATTCAAAAATATGTCATCTTTTCTTCCGCGGATTCCGTTTTATAGGGTTTTACAGGATAAGTGAAAACGTTTACGGCTTTATGATAACCGGCGGTGTGGGTTTTAAACTTTTTTGGATAAACAGATCCAACCCAAATACTATATACAGCGAATGGTTTTATACCAACGTCGATACAAACTACTCTTATCCGCAAAATAAAGATATGGAAAATTATAAAACGCCCTATGCCATAAGAGTCAATAATGATATCTTCAGTGCCTGGGACGGCTTTATGAGCCTTTTCAAACTGCATGAAATGTCGAAAAAATACGGTATGACCTATGGAATGCTGGTAAGTATGTCCCTGTCCAATTCCGACGGCAGTATTGCTCTTTCACATGACGATTGGTACGCATTTTACGATGTTTATCTTATTTCCGAAAGCGAGGATAAGATCGTTCTGGAAACGGTTGTGGGCGATCCGATGAGTTCAAAGGAAATGCTGATACCTGTTATATGTACATTGGAGAAAAAGGACGGAAAATGGGTGAGAAATGTGGAGGTCAAGGATCTGGAGCTGTCGTATCATGGGGAGTAATGGGCGAAAAACGATTAAAGTAATAAAAAGGGGCTGTGAAAAATCAGCCCTTATTATTTTTGCTCTCAGGAATATTGTGCTTGTTTATGGTTCTCTTAGGGAAGTTGTGCTGATTTGTGGTTCTTTCAGGAAAGTTGGCGGTAATTTACTGATTTAAAAAGAATTTCAAAACCGACAAGATTTTAAAATTGCTTGAAAAACTGGGCAATTTTAAAATTTTGTCTATCTAACTGAGTTCGGAGTTTTTGCTTGAAAAATTGGGCAAAAACTCCGAACTCAGTTGATTTTTGAAATTCGTGCTGTCAAAACAGTTGTGCTATCGGGAGCCCGCTCTTAAGGAAACAAGTGATAATTTTTCACCGCTTTTAGAAGTATTGTGCTGATCTTTACGGCACTCCCAAGAAACTTGACATAAAAATTGGGCTGCGTTTTTGCAGCCCCTTATTTTATTTTTACTTTCCCGTCCTCTCCACCGACACAACCCCGTCGATCTTATTCAGCTTAACAATAATATTCTTAAGCTGCTCCACGCCGCTTATCTCCACCGTAAGGGAAATATTTGCGTTTCCGTTTTTAAGATGATGAGCAATAAGCTCATGAATGGGTATGCGGCTGGAGGCTATGGCAAGGGTTATATCGGCGGCAAGGGCAGTTCTGTCCTGCGCCACAATATCCAAGGTCGCCTCATAGGTCGCCGTTGTTCCGCTTGCCCACTTGACATTTATCCAGCGCTCGCTGTTGGCGGGATTGTTTTTCTGTTCAAGTACGTTTTTGCAGTCCGCCTTATGCACCGATACGCCAAAGCCTCTTGTTACAAAGCCGATAATATCGTCGCCCGGCAAGGGATTGCAGCACTTGGCAAAGCGCACCTCGCAGCCGTCTATGCCGTCCACGATAACGCCGCTGCTTTGCTTTCTGGCAATGGCGTCGCTTATGGTTCGGGATATTTCCGTTCCGTCCATACCCGTAAGCTCCTCGGCAGGCTTTTGCAGCTTAAGATAATCGTCCTTTGCCTTCTGCATTACCTTGCTGAGCATAACTCCGCCGTAGCCTATTGCAGCGTAAAAATCTTCAACATTTTCAAAATGCTGCCGCTTGGCTATCTGCTTTATAAAATCCTCGTTAAGAGGTATGCTGCTGCGCTTCATCTCCGCTTCAAAGGCAGATTTTCCGCGGTCTATGTTTTCCCCTCTGCACTCGCGCTTGAACCATGCCCGTATCTTCGCCTTGGCTTCGTTGGTTTTGGCTATATCCAGCCAGTGGCGGTTGGGACCGTAGTTGGGGCTGTTGGTGGTCATTATCTCCACAATATCCCCCATTTTGAGCTGATAGTCAAAAGTAGCCATTCTTCCGCCTACCTTCGCCCCCGTCATACGGTTTCCCACCTGCGTGTGAATGGAGTAGGCAAAGTCGATTACCGTTGAGCCTACGGGAAGGGTTATAACATCTCCCTTGGGAGTAAAAACATACACCTCGTCCTGTGCAAGATCCACCTTAACAGCCTCGGCAATCTGCTCTACATCGTCCGCCTCCTGCTGCTGATCGAGAATTTGCCTTATCCAGTCGAAGCGCTTTTCTCCCGCCACCTTTTTGTTGATGCCCGCCTTGTACTTCCAGTGGGCGGCGATACCGTACTGCGCCGTATTGTGCATTTCCACCGTGCGTATCTGCACCTCAAAGGGCACGCCCTCTCTTCCTATGACCGTGGTGTGGAGAGACTGATAGCGGTTAGGCTTGGGAGTTGCGATATAGTCTTTGAAACGGTAGGGGATAGGGCGGAACATATCGTGGATTACTCCAAGAACATTGTAGCACTCGATAATGGAGTGAACAATAACTCTCACCGCATAAATGTCGTATATCTCCTCAAAGTTCTTACCCTTGACATAGACTTTTTTGTAAATGCTGTAAATGCTCTTGACCCGTCCCTCGATGATCGGGGGAGGCTGTATATCCGTTATTCTTTCGGCAATTCTCCGCTTTATGGTATCAATAAAGCTTTCGCCCTTGTCCTTTCTTGCGGCTAAGGCGTTCTGCACCTCTTTGTATCCGTAGGGATCGAGGTAGTAAAGCGCCAAGTCCTCCATTTCCTCCTTGATGTCGTACATACCGAGGCGGTGGGCAATGGGAGCGTAAAAGCTCATGGTTTCAAGAGAGGTCTTTCTCTGCTTTTCGGGAGGACGGCAGGCAAGAGTGCGCATATTGTGCAGTCTGTCCGCCGACTTTATGATGATAACGCGGATATCCTTGCTCATAGCCATAAGGATCTTTCGGATATTTTCCGCCTGCTGTTCCTCCTTGGTATTCAGGGGAACCTGTCCTATTTTGGTAACGCCGTCTACCATAAGCGCCACGTCCTCGCCGAATTTCTTCCTTATTGTGTCCAGCTCCACCCCCGTGTCCTCAACAACGTCATGGAGCAAAGCCGCGCAAAGGGTATCGGTGTCCATACACATTTCAAGCAGAATATACGCCACAGCAACGGGGTGGGAAATATAGGGCTCGCCGCTGGTGCGCACCTGTCCCCTGTGAGCCTTTTCCGCAAATTCATAGGCGGCTTCTATCTTTTCCAAGTCGTACTGCTTTTCGCCGCTTTTGATGCGGTCGGTAAGCATTTCTATCGTGTATACCATATTTCCTCCGAAATATTTTTGTAGAATTATTATACTTTGAGAGCCTTCTTTAATTTCTCAATAAAGGGGCAATGCTCCAGATCGGCCTTGCCCTCCGCTTTTTTCAGAAGGACTGTATTATCATATTCGTTTATCTGCATAAGACCGACGCTTTTAAAAATATCGAGTGCAACTCTGAACATACAGTAGTTTATGCCCCTTGAACATGCGATATCGGCGCAGGAGGAAAGGCAGGAGTTTCCCTTTACTATATCGTAAACTGCCTTCTGTACCTCTCTGTCGGGAATAACTCTTTTGGCAAGAGCAGGGTCAACGGGCTCTCCGCAGCAAAGCCTTTCGTAAGCGTCCTCGGCGGCAAAGAATCTGCCGCGGTTAAAGCCCACGCGGCAAATATCCGCCAGCTTTAAGTTTACCGAACGGGTGCCGTTATATTCGTTGATCTCCGCCGTTACAAGCAGATCGACCCTTTCGCCCTCTCTGTAACCGAACCCGTCATAGCTTGAAGAAAAGTTCACTACCTTAAACTCTCTTCCGCCGAGAGCTATGTTAAATGCCACGTATTTTCCCTCTTTAAGGGATTTCAGGGACGTTATTTCGGCATTGCCTATGTGGAACACGGGAGAGGGGTTTCCTTCCCCAAAGGGCTGAAAATACTCCAAGCTTTCAATGTTTTCTATGGTAAGCTCCTCAGCGGACAGGGACATTTCCGCAGTTACAACATCTCGAGGCATATCGGGATTGGTTTTCCTTGCATAACCGTTTACCGCCTCTGTAAATTCGGATATCCTTTCGGTTTCAAGAGTAAAGCCCGCTGCCTTGGTATGTCCGCCGAATTTCACAAGATAGTCCGAAAGCTCGGTAAGCATTTCAAAAAGGGAAAAGCCCTCCACGCTCCTTGCGCTTCCTCTGGCGGTTTCTCCTTCCTCCGTGATAACAAGAACGGGCTTCCCGAATTTGTTCATCAGCTTTGAAGCCACAATTCCGATAACGCCGTGTCTCCAGCCCTTTCCGCTTACAACCAGCACTCTTGACTTGACAACGAGGGGATTTTCCTCTATCTGCTTGCTGATCTGAGCCAAAATGGCTTTTTCCTCTTCCTGCCGCTGAAAGTTAAGCACCGTCAGGTTTTCCGCCATTTTATTGTACATCTTGGGGTTATCGCAGAGAAACAGCTCCGCCGCTTCCTTGGGGTGAGCAAATCTTCCCGCGGCGTTAATGCGGGGGCATATAGTAAAGGCGGCAGTCATAGAGGGAATTTCGTCCTCCTCATGGATCCCGCACTGTCGGAGCAATGCGATAAGCCCGCCGTTTTCGGTATAGTTGAGATTCTGAAGTCCCTGCTTAACGATAATGCGGTTTTCTCCCGTCAAAGGCACCAGATCTCCCACGGTGCCTATGGCGGCAAAATCCCCCCAGTTTTCCATAACGCTTTCTATATCGTTTTCCAAAGCCATAACCAGCTTTAAAGCCACTCCGCAGCCTGCCAGCTCCTTGCACTTGCTGAAATCGTCGGGGCGGTGAGGGTCGATAACGGCTACGGCAGCCGGCAGGGTATCGGGAACTTGGTGGTGGTCGGTGATTATCAGATCAATACCCTTTTCCTTAAGATAGCTTGCCTCCTCAACGGCGGAAATTCCGTTGTCAACGGTTATCACAAGCTGCGTGCCGTTTTCCGCCAAAAAGTCAATGGCGTTTTTGTTGAGCCCGTAGCCCTCATCGCGGCTGGGAATATACCAATCCACCTCAGCGCCCATGGCTTCAAGATAGCTGAAAAGAATAACCGTGGCAGTGATGCCGTCGCAGTCGTAATCTCCGTAAACGGTTATCTTATCGCCGTTGTCCATTGCCTCATTTATAGCCTTGACCGCCTTGTCCATATCCGCAATTTCAAAGGGATCGGAAATTTCCTCGCTGTTGAAAAAGCTGTCCGCACTGTCCCGGTCAGCGATTCCGCGGTTAAGAAGAAGCTTAGCCGCAAAGGCATTAACTCCCGTTTCCGCCGCCAAACGTCTGACCTCGGCGGGATCCTGTTGTTTTATGATCCATCTTTTCATAGTATAACCATTCCGTTTTGAAGTTTTTTCTTTTAAATTATTAAATAGTCTTTATTATTATACTACATTTGGAGCAAAATGGCAATAGGCAAAAAATTTGGGTTCTACTCCGAAAATCGTAATGGATTTATCAACAATTTATATTGTAATGTATTTTTTTCTGACATTTTTTCTTTTTTCAGTGTAGATTTGATTTTATTTTTTCAAACTGCTTTGAAAGCCGCCGCTTATTCACCTTGCGGTGAGGCTTCCGCTCCCGCGGGGCTTAGGGTGACACCAAAAGGGGAGGGGGACAACTGCAAACCCATCAAAGCGGGGAGTTTTCCCCCTCCCCTTTAGGTTTCACCCTAAGAACCCTTTCCTTATCCCCTCCCCCTTTCCCCGCTTTGGAAGCAGTGCTGAATAAAAATTTTGTTCATAAGATTTAGTGCGCTCATTAAAACTGCGTTCCGCTTTGTTTTGTATTTGCAGAAGCGGAGTGGTTGGTGCTGTCATTAAAACTGCTGTGCTGTTGGGCTATGCGGTAGCTGTTGAAACCAAGTGCTTTATATTTTATCTTTTTACAATTTTAAATGTAGAACCAAAATTTGTCCGCCCTTGCTTTTTTTTGCAAAATCTGCTATACTGTATAATATATATCTATATCCCAAAATATCAAGAGACAAAACAACATAAAACACTGAAAACAAAAGACAAAAACGGAGACAGGAACAGGTAATGGAAGAACTTAAAGATACAGTATGCGAGATCTGCGGAAAAGAATTTGAGGAAAACGATATAAATACCGACGGGATAGTGTACTGTCCCATATGCGGCGCGCCCGCTCACCGCTCCTGCTGGGAGGAAAAGGGAGGCTGTCCCTTTGAGGAAAAGCATGCAGAGGGCTTTGTATATCAGTCGGACGAAGAAAAAGACTATACCGTCAAAACGGTTTCGGAAATCTATGCCGAGACGGAACGGGGAGAAACGGCCGGTCAGCAGAGAGATTTTGATAATTTCGATTTTGATTCCCGTTCGGAGGAAGAGGAGGATTTGGCGGAACAGTTGAGGAAATTCCTCGAAAACAGAAGCAGCGAAAAATCCAACAAGGAAAAAACCTACGAGGATTACAGCGAAAAGAAATATTACGGCGTAAGCGAACGGGAAATGATGTGTTTTCTGAACGTTGACGGCCCTCAAAGGCTGTATAGGCTGGCTATGATAAAATATATGATAGTCACCGAGAAAAAAACAAGCCTGAACATCTTTGCGGGACTGCTGAATCCCTATAATCAGTTCTATAAGGGTATGACCTTTCTGGGCTTCCTTCTGACTATTTTCAACTACATTATGAGCCTGCCCCAGATAATCATGTATTACCTGACCTTCTTTAAGGAGCAAGCGGCGGAAACGGCGGAGGCTGTTATGGACGGAATCGATGAAACGGCTTTGATGTCCGCGTCAAACACACTGTGGTTTATTCAGCTTATCGTGGTAGTTCTGCTGTGCGTTTTCGGAGATTACCTCTATATCAGCTTTATGGTAAAGAAAATAAAGAAGATCCGTTCGCGCTTTGAAAACGAACAGTCGGAGGAATACCTTACGGCATTGGCAGAGGCGGGCAAACCCCGTTTGAGCTTGGTTGTGCTGGGCTTTGTGCTTCAGGCGTTTTTGAGCCTGCTTACTTTGCTGGTGTTTACCAACAGCGGAATATGATTTTAACTAAAAAACAGCACAACATCTCTAAGATCGGATCATCACTCTCACAACTTCCTTGATAGCACGAATTTCAATAAGGACAAAATTTTCAAAGAAAATTTTGTCCGGTTCCCAAAAAGATGAGGAGCGGAGCAAGGCGGAGCGGATCATCTTTTTGGTGAATTTTGAAATTCTTTTTAAATCAGTAAATTACCGCCAAGTTTCTTGAGAGAGAACCATAGAAATTAAAATAAACATGAAAGAGTAGGGCAGCAATGGAAAAAACCGCACTGCTTGACCGAATAAACGGAAAAGTGGGACACAGGGGAATAAAATTCTTTCTGTATCTTGTCTTTTTTGCGCTTCACACAGTAATTTCCGCCTCGGTCTATCTTCCTTCCATAGAACCCAACGAGTTCAGCGCTGCCGCCTTGGCGAACATGATGCTGGGCGGCGATTGGAGCGCGGCAATGGGAAAAAGCAGCTACTTTTACGGCTTTTTGCAGGCAGTGCTGTATATCCCCGCCATGGCGTTCACCAAGGACCCATTTGTCCAATACCGCATTATGGTCATAATCAACGGGGCGGTGATGAGCCTTATACCCGTTATCGTATACTCCTGTTCACTTATGCTGGGAATAAAAAAGCCGTGGCAGTCGGTGATAACGGCAGTCTGCACAGGGGGCTGGCTGTCCTGTATGATACACAGCAAATTTATATGGAACGAGACTGTTGCCGTATTTATTCCGTTTTTGGCAGCGTATTTGCTGTTAAAAGCCGACTCTGCCGAAAAGAAAAGCACCAAAAGGCTTTTTTCCTCCCTTCTGGGTATGACTGCGGGCTTATCCTACTGCGCACATCAGCGGCTTTTTGCTCTGATAGCGGCGCTGTCGGTGACGGTGGTTTTGTCCCGTGTTGTATTGAAAAGAAAAACCGCTGCCCTTGGCTGTTATTTTTTCTCCCTGTTCATATTCTTCGCTTTGGCGTTTTTCGGCAATTACTATATCCAGCAGATCCTGTGGGGAGTAAATGACCCCGCAAGCCTCCGCAATACGGCGGAAAGCTTTTTTGCGTCCCTTCCGTCAGCGCTGTCAAACGGCGGTGTAAAACGGTTCTTTATATCTCTCCTAAGTCAGCTGTACTATTATATGTGCGCTTCATGGGGCTTGGGAGCATTGGCGTTGTCTATTTTGGTGATCGTGACCGCCCATCTTATAACATCGAAAATAAAAAGAAAAAAACATGAAGCAGAGCCAAAGCCTGTTTTCGGCGGAGCAAGAACGGTTTTTCTGTTCTTTGCCGCCCTGCTCACCGTCTTTATGCTGTTTATCGGTGTATGCTACCGTTTCGGCGCGGAAAACTTCTCAACAAGTCAAAGCACCATGCTTTTCGGACGGTATCTTGACGGCGTTATCCCCTTTACGGTAATGCTGATATTGACCTTCATATATACCGACAATCTGCTGAAAACCGAAATTTTCGGCGGAGTGATCACCATGGGCGTGACCTACACTCTGTTTTTCATAGTTGGCAGGAACTCGGTGCTGAATGCGGAGTCGGCGTCTATCAGCCCGATTTTGTGTATCTATCCCGTTATGTTCGGCGAAAGCACCTCCTCCTTGGTGACCTCTACAGGTCTGATTGCGGCGGTAAGCTGCTCATTGTGCATTATGGCGGTGCTTCTGGTGATAGTTTCCTGTTCGGGGAAGCTGAAAAACGCCATTATTTCCTCGGTGATACTGCTGTTTACGATCTACTCCCTTGTCTTTGGCTCTCTTTATTACCTTCCCCTTTCAAGAGGTGAAAGCGCAGATAAGAGCAAAGAGTATATACAGCTTTCAACATATATTTTCAACAGCGGAGAGGCTCCTGCCCTGTCGGCGTATCGGTGCGGCAGAAGCTGTGTGATGACCGTGCAGTATCTGAATCAGAATGTCAGCATGTACACGGCGGAATCCGTATCGGAATTAAAAGAAGACACCTTTGTGATAATGCCCTCCGATGCGCAGATAAGCTTTGAGGGGCAGCAGGGCAGACCCGTTTTCGAGCTGTTGGGAGAAACGGACAACTACAAAATCTACGCCTACGGCGAAAGAGCAAGGGCATATGCTCAGGCTCAAAGCGGAAATAACCAGGAGGAAGAGCCTTCCGAGTCCGAAACCGCCGGCAGCACTGCTCCCGAAAACACTTCAAGCACCGCGGCTGATATTACGGACAGCAGTACGGACAATACCGCAAACACTAACAGATAAAAATATACTTGCGAACTTTTAAACCACAAGCTTTTTCATCATTTTAAAAGAGGTTAAAGAAACAAAAAATGCCAATTATCAAAAAGAAGGTTAAACAGCCAAACCCCGCAAGAATGCTTACATTAAGCCTTTTGGCAGTTATTGCGGTTGGCACCGTTTTACTTTGTCTGCCCTGCTCCTCAAAGGACGGGACATGGACGAATTTTATCGACTGCTTTTTCACCGCAGTTTCGGTCACCACCACTACGGGAATCACCGTAGTTGACACCTTCAGCCACTGGACGGTTTTCGGTCAGCTTGTGCTTATGGTTATGACCGAGATAGGCGGCTTGGGTCTGGTAATTATCCTTACCTTCTTCAACTTTGCCGCAGGCAGAAAAATGGGACTTATGAAAGCCAGCGCCATAGCGGGAGAGGTCAGCGTAAGCGGCGTTGTGGGAATAAAGCGGCTGTTTATCCGAATAGGTACATATACCCTTATTATGGAGGGTGCAGGGGCAATAATCCTGTGCTTTACCCTGGTTCCCAAATACGGAGGCTACGGCGTTTTCATGTCCATATTTACCGCCATTTCCGCATTCTGCAACGGCGGTTTGGATCTGTTCGGCATCAGCGGCGGTCTTTCCGAATACAGCAACGCCCCGCAGGTACACGCAGTTATTGCCGCTTTGGTATTCTTAGGGGGAATAGGATTTGTGGTGTGGGACGATATAAGGAATTATTACAGGACAAAGCGCCTTTCCATGCACACAAAGCTGGTGCTTATTTACAGCGCGGCACTGTTTTTCATAGGTTTTCTGGCGTACTTTCTTGTAACAATGCTCCACGGAGAGCAATTCAGCGATATGTCGATCCCGGAAAAAGCCTTCTGCTCCGCCTTTACCAGCATTGTGTCAAGATCCTCGGGCTTCAATATACACAATATAAGCCTTGCCAACGACTTTGCAAAGACTACAACAACGCTTCTGATGTTTATCGGCTCCGCCCCTGCATCTACGGGCGGCGGTATAAGAGTTACTACCCTTGCAATTATGCTGGCTACCGTTGAGGCGGTGCTGAAAAACTATGATGACGCCCGTCTTTACGGTCACAGCGTGAGCAAGAGATTGGTTTATAAGGCATTGTCGGTGCTTATCCTTTCAGTTATCTTTGTAGTGGTATTCTTCACGGGAGTGTATCTCCTGAACCCCCAGATACCCGAATCGGATATACTTTTCGAGATAGTTTCCGCCTTTACCACCACAGGCTTCTCCGCGGGAGTTTCCGCCGAGGTGGGAGCTGTTTCAAAGCTGTTATTATGTATAGCCATGATGGCGGGGAGAGTGGGACCCGTCTCGCTGCTGCTGTCCTTTAAGACAGATAAGGGCGATAACGATAAGGGAAAAATTCTCCCCGGCTGTGAAATTCTGATAGGTTAATTTTTAATATGGACGAAAAATTCAAGCTCAGCAACAACATTGACATATATGTGAGCCAAGACCACCGCTTCGGCACAGACGCTGTTCTTTTGGCGGACTTTGCCGCTCCCTCAGCCTCTATGACGGTCTGCGACCTTTGCACGGGCTGCGGTATCATTCCCCTTTACTTCTGCAAAAACAAAGCTCCCAAAAAAATATACGGGGTAGAGCTTCAAAAGGAAGCCTCGGAGCTGTTTCAAAAATCCATAAGCGAAAACGGCTTGGAGGACAGAGTGGTTTCAATTAACGCCGACCTTACCGGCTTGGAGACACTGGGAAAGCTTATCCCCCAAAATACCCTTGATATGGTAACGGTAAATCCCCCCTATTACAAGGAAAATTCGGGGAAGGAAAGATTATCCGAAGCCCAGAGGATAGCCCGTCACGAAATAGCCTGTTCCTTGGAGCAGGTGATAGAGGCGGCGGACTTTCTGCTGAAATTCGGCGGAACATTAAAAATGTGCCACCTCCCCGAAAGGCTGGGAGAGATCTTCTATCTTATGGCAAGCCGTGGAATTCAGCCCAAAAAGCTTACCTTGGTCTCCAACAAGATAGGAGAAAAACCGTGGCTTGCCCTTGTTTCGGGAAAAAAAGGAGCAAAGGCAGGGCTGGAGGTCACCGAGCCTTTGGTTATAAGGGAGGAGAACGGGGAGTATACCGAGAGGGTCAGAAAGGCTTATGAGTAATTGCGGGCGGCGGTGCATGACTGCGAATAATGTGAATAATGCCAACGAACGTGAATATAGTGAACAGCCTGAATTATTTGAGACTTAGATAATATCTAAAGTAGCAAAGCAGAGTTTGCGGAGGTTACCATGGACTGCTTTACAGATGAAAGAGACTATAAAATATTAGAGAGGGACAAATATACATTTTTTATGCTTAGCCGCATTATGGGCGGAGAATGCCAACTCCTTCTGACCGATCATGAAAGGCTGATCATTTGCTTTACCTGCTGTCCTTATCCGGTATGGATATGGACGCCTGACGATATGACGGAAGAAGAAAAGGAAAAAGCCTATGAGCTTGTTAAAGAAAACGGTTTGCTCACTGAGGGGCAAACTTTCAATCTGAAATATGACTTAGCCGATTATTTTATAAAAAGAGCGTCGGAAGATAAAACAGTCCTATCCATACAAAAAAATATGTTCGCCTATGACTGTCCGAACCCCATAGAACCGAATACACAAACCGACGGCGAATTGCATAGATGTACAGAGGAGAATATCGACGAACTGATCGAGTTTATGGATCTTTTTCACAGAGAAACAGGGGCAGAACGGGATAGTCTCACGGCATACCGCCGTAAAGCGGAGGAAACCATAAGAAACAGCAGTTACTTCTTTTGGAAAAATGCAGAGGGCAAACACACGGCTGTCTGCACCCTGAGACCAAACGGCGGCGCGGCAGGCATCGGGTTAGTATATACACGCAAGGAGTACCGAAGAAAGCACTACGCGGAAAATCTTGTTTATCAGGTCACCAAAATTGCAAAGGACGCAGGATATATGCCTACGCTTTATACCGATGCAGATTACGCCGCTTCTAACGCTTGTTACGGAAAAATCGGATATGTTCTCAGAGGAAAGCTGTGTACCGTAGGCTGAAAACAAATGACAGTATGTAAAAAATAACAAAACAAATGTTAAAAATAAAAGCCGTAAATTTACCAAAAAATAACTGAAAGGACAAAAATTGGGCAAGCTATATATAGTAGGAACACCGATAGGAAATTTAGGCGACTTTTCTCCGAGAGCGCAGGAAATTCTCGGCGAGGTTGACTTTATCCTTGCCGAGGACACAAGGGTCAGCGCCGTCCTGTTGTCGAAATTCGGAATAAAAAAGTCCATGATAAGCTATCACGAGCATAACGCAAAACAAAGGGGAGAAGAAATTCTCCCAAGACTGCTGGAGGGAGAAAGCTGCGCCGTTGTCACCGATGCGGGAATGCCCTGTATAAGCGACCCGGGAGAGGAAATAGTCAAGCTTTGCGCAGAACACGGCGTCGAGGCGGTAACGGTGCCCGGACCTACCGCTGCCATGTCCGCCCTTGCCATAAGCGGACTTAACACAAAGCGGTTTTGCTTTGAAGGATTTCTGAGCGTTACCAAAAGAATACGCAGAGAGCATCTTGAACAGCTTAAGCCATTGCCGCAGACCTTGATTTTCTATGAAGCCCCCCACAAGCTGAAAAACACCCTCAACGATCTTCTGGAAATACTCGGCGACAGGAGAATAAGCCTTTGCCGCGAGCTGACCAAGCTGCATGAGGAGGTCATCAGGGGAACAATATCCGAAATGACGGAATATTACAGCGAGCGTGAACCCAGAGGGGAATATGTTCTTGTGGTGGAAGGCGCGGAGGAAAAAAAGGAAACCGACTTCACGCTTGAGCAAGCCGTTGATCTTGCAAGAGAGCTTAAAGAAAAAGGTATGAAGCCCTCGGAAGCCTGCAAGGAAGCGGCTAAACAAAGCGGTTTCGGCAAATCCGAAATATACGGCGTTCTTGTTGGCAAAAGGGACTTGGACGATATATAAAAAAGCCGATATAAATCATTCAAAAAATAAACAAACGCAGTTCGGAAAATTTCCGAGAAAGGATATACCATGAATAAGAATACAAAAAACACACTTTCCATTATTCTGGCAATAGGCGCAATTTTAGCCGCAGTAGCTGTTCTTATCTTCAAGCTGGGACAGCAGTCCGCAAGCAATGCAAACTGGGGCGAATACGACGACTACGGCTGGTCATAATCCTTGAAAAAGCTTATTCTTCCCTTATTGATAGGAACAGTGTCGGTATTGCTCGCCATTGTGGTGCTGGTGTTCTTCAATCCGCTCCAAGGTCTTTTTGACGAGGTTTTTGTGGAGCAGGATGAAGAGCCTTTGGGCGATGTGGGCTTTAAGCTGATATGGAGAGGATCCGAAAGCTTCGAGTACCGAACAGCCGCCGACACGCCTGTTAAAATGACCGAGCGCTATTTTGAGTGCTTTTACACCGCTCTGGGAGATAAAGAGGCGGACTGTACGCAGGCGTTATCCAATCTTTACGGCAGCAGCTGCGGGGATCTGGTATACGATCTGGCGGCTTTAAGCTCATGCGCCATGCGGCTTAACGGTTCGGCGATCGACCTTGGCATGAAAAGCGTAAACGTTCACCTCTGGCTGAAAAACATTGTCCCTATCGGCAACGACGGATATATTATTTCTGTTAAGCAGAGTGCGGAGATCGTCTTTAAATCTCTTAAAGGTATTTCAAGCGGAGAGGGCATTTATGACCATACCTTTATTTTTGAAAAATACAGCGGAAACTGGTACATAACCTCTCATGAATGTACCCAAGGAGTATGGAGTTACAGCATAAAAGCCATGAACGCCCTTTGCGGCAGCAATACTCCCTCCTACGACCTGTTAAGGGAAAAGCTGAAGGATTTCCGAAAGGTTCTGCCCTCGAAAATCAGCGGTATTTCCGACTTGATAACGGTCAAGGGCTACGGAACTTTTCCCGAGGTGCAGCAGCCGTATAACAGGGAAGGGGCTGTGGAATACGCCCGCCGCTGGAGCAGCGCGATAGACGAAATGCGCAATACCGAATTGTGGAAGGACTACGATGATGACAGCGTTAATTTTGTTTCACAATGTATCTTTGCGGGATTGGACAAAATGGACGTGGACGGAAAAAACAAGTGGAAATGGTTTGACCCCAAGATAGATCTGGAAAGCTCGGACAGCGGCTGTTCAAACTCATGGTTCAAGGCGGAAAGCTTCTGGATTTACTGTACGGAAAACGACCACAAAGGCGTCTGCTGCCTTGCGGGAGCGGCGGGAGGACAGCTGGAAAAGGGCGACGTTATTCAGCTTATGATGAACGGTTCCGCTTTTTCACAGGTGATCGTTACCGATGTGGTCACGGACGTAAATAAGAATACTCTGGATTTTCTGGTAACGGGTCATGATAACGAATATGTAAACTTTCCCCTGAGCCTTATTCCTTGCGACAGTGTAAGGTTTATTAAGGTTGTGGGGTGGAATGACTGAATAATAAAGTAGGTGCAATATGGGCTTCGTAGATTTAAAAAACGTATGCAAACGCTACAAGGTGGGGGAAATCACCATTTCCGCCGCCGATAAAATAGAATTTTCCATAGAACGGGGAGAGCTGGCAATAGTTTTAGGTCCCTCGGGTTCGGGAAAAACCACAGTTCTTAATCTTCTCGGGGGAATGGACACCGCCGATGAAGGAAGCATATTTGTGGACGGCAATGATATAGCAAAGTATAACAGAAAACAGCTTATCGGCTACCGCAGAAACGAGATAGGTTTTGTGTTCCAGTTTTACAACCTGATACCCAATCTTACCGCCAAAGAAAATGTGGAACTGGCTGCGCAGACCTGCACCGACTTTATACCCGCCTTGGATATATTGGAACAGGTGGGACTGAAGGACAGACCCGACAATTTCCCATCACAGCTTTCGGGAGGAGAGCAGCAGCGCGTGGCTATTGCGAGAGCCCTTGCCAAAAAGCCGAAGCTGCTGTTATGCGACGAGCCTACAGGCGCCCTTGACTACAACACGGGCAAGCTGATCCTGAAGCTGCTGCAGGATACCTGCCGCCAAAGCGGAATGACGGTAATTCTTGTTACTCACAACTCCGCAATAGCCCCTATGGCAGATAAGGTGATACATCTGAAAAACAGCAAGGTAAACAAAATAGAAATCAATCCCGAACCTACACCCGTTGAGGATATCGAGTGGTAGTTTTTCGGATTTTGAATATATTGCTCAGAACATTGGGCAATGATTGGTTTTTGATTATTTTCTTGATTATACATATATTCGGAAAGGAATTTTAAATGGAGCTTGAAGAGGGAATTGCCGTAATTGAAGCTATAATGTTCGCTTACGGCGAGCCTATAAGTATAGATAAGCTGTCGGAGGCGTCCCAGATAGACAAGGACACCGCCGCCAAGCTGGTAAATCAGCTTGAACGCAGATACAACGTTCAGGGAAGCGGCTTAAGAATAGTAAGGCTGAACAATACTTATCAGATTGCCACCCGCCCTGAAACCGCCCCTTATGTCAAGGCTGCTCTGGACAACTATCGTCAGACGCCCCTGTCACAGGCGGCTATGGAGTGCCTTGCAATAATCGCCTACAACCAGCCCGTGACAAAAGGCTTTGTGGAGCAAATAAGAGGTATAGACAGCAGCAGTGTTGTCAACACTTTGTTTGACAGAGGGTTGGTGGAGGAAGCGGGACGGCTGGAGCTGCCCGGCAGACCCATAGCATACAGAACCACAGATACGTTTTTACGGTGCTTCGGCATAGGAAGTCTGGGCGAACTGCCTCCGCTGCCTACCGCAGAGGGACAGATGAGCTTGGAGGAAATGGACCAGCAGGAGCTGGACAGCTTTGCGGAACAGTTAGCAGAGCAGGTGGGAGATATTAACGAATAAATTTTAATTTGTACCGCTTATACTAATAACCATTTGAATTGTGGATAAAATCCACAATTCAAATCTTTCGGCTTTGCCGAAAGACCGCCAAGGGCGGTGGTTATTTAAGTTCAATACAATAACTGAGGGAGCTTTGCTCCCTCACCCTGCCGCTATTGCGGCAGGGCATTTAAAAAATGGATTTATCCATTTTTTAAATGGTTATTAGTATTAAAAATTTTACGAAAAGGGGGTCGAATAATGACAGCAGCAGTTATAACAATTTCCGTTATAGCTTTTATAATCCTGCTCGTTATCTTTTTGTTGACCGCCTATGTAAAATTGGAGCTGGAATATGACAGCGAACCTTTTGTCAAGGTGAAGTATCTGTTATTCTCCCGAATTCTGATGCCTGAAACAAAGCAATCCATAAAAAGAAAAAAACGAAAAGAAAAAAGGGAAAAGAAAAAACAGGAAAAATTAGAAAAAAAGAGAAAAAAAGAGCTGAGAGGACAGCACTTGAAATCGGGAAAGAAAACAGGAAAAAAATCGGAAAATAACAAGCCCTCTCAGAAAGCCGCCGCAGCGCAGAAAGCACCGCAGGTTACAAAGGAAGAAAAGACAAAAAACGCCCAAACCGAAAAAACTTCGGATAAAAGCAAAAACGTTAAAAATTCGGACAAAGCAATTCCCAAAAAAGATAAACCAAAGCCTGATCTGAATTTGATAATAAACTGCGTAAACGCGGCAAAACCCTACACCAAGAAGCTTTTCAAAAAAATCCGGATCTACGATGTGTTTGCGGAAATCGTGATAGGCGGAGACGACGCGGCAAAGACTGCGTTGAGCTACGGAGTACACTGCGCCGCCGTATACGGTTTTATTGCTTTTTTGAAAAACAATGTGAGCTTTAAAGCGAAAAAAATCGACATAAAAGCCAACTTTGATCTTGAAAAAACAGACTATTACATCTATGGCAAAGTAAAGCTGAGACTTTCAACCCTGCTGTCCTGTCTGATCTGGGGTTATTCCGCAGTTCAGGGCGCGATGAACAGCGACCAGCCAAAGGGACAAGCCGATAAAAACAAGGGAACTTCAAAGAAAGCGGCTTGATATGGATCTGTATACATTACGGTTATAAGTGATTGGGGTAAATTTTCCCCTGCTTTATAATAAAAACGTTATAAAAACGCGGTTCGCCGCAAGAGAAAGGAAAAAATATTATGGCAGAACATCTTGAAGGACTTATGAGTACATCTATGGAGAAAATCCGCGAGCTGGTTGACGTCAACACCATTGTTGGCGACGCCGTTACTTCCCCCGACGGAACTATTATCATTCCTATTTCAAAGGTATCCTTCGGCTTTGTTTCGGGCGGCTCGGACATTCCCTCCACCGTTACAAAGGACGTGTTTGCGGGCGGCTCAGGCGCAGGTATCACCATAAAGCCCCAAGCATTTATCGTAATCAAAACCGACGGAGATGTGAAAATGCTTGAATTGGGTTCAAAGGACAGCCCCGTTGATACCCTTATCGAAAATGTTCCCGGCATTGTCAGCAAGGTAAAGGACATTTTTGAAAAGAAGGACGATGACAAGGATTCGGAATAATACTTTTATGTTTTGTGTTTCCATGAAACTTGGCGGTAATTTGCTGTTCTCTCAGGACACTTGGCGGTAATTTACTGATTTAAAAGAATTTCAAAATTCCGAAAATAAAGATCCATTCCGCTTCGCTCCATTACTCTTTATTTTCCGGAACCGGTCGGAATTGAAAATTCCTCCCTTTTTGAAATTTGTGCCGTCAAAACGGTTGTGAGAGTGGAAGCCCGCTTTTAGAAATGTTGTACTGATTTTTTATCGCCCAGATGAGATTGGAATAATATAGTCATTACCGCCCACGTTCCTGCATAAAATGGTTGTACAGAAATCAAAAAGGACGGGCGTTATATGAAAAAAACAGTTAAAGGGCTTTTCCCGATTATTTTGGGGGTATTCACTCTTCTTTCCCTTGCACCATCTGCCCTTGCAGCAAACGATACCGATCTGAAGCTTTCCGCCGCAGGGGCAGTCCTGATAAATGCGGACACGGGGTCGGTCATTTATGAGCATAACGCTTATGAACAGAGGGCAATGGCAAGCACCACCAAGATAATGACGGCATTGCTTACAGCGGAAGCGGGAAATCTTGATGAAAGGTTTACCGCTGACAGCTATGCCATAAAGGTGGAAGGGACCTCCATGGGCTTAAGGGAAGGTGACATTGTTACCCGCCGAGCCTTGCTTTACGGTATGCTGCTGCCTTCGGGAAATGACGCGGCAAATGCGGCGGCGGTGAGCGTAAGCGGTTCTATGAGCGAATTTGTGAAGCTGATGAACAAAAAGGCGGGGGAGTTGGGACTGAAAGACACCCACTTTGCCAATCCCTCGGGGCTTGACGCGCAGGGGCATTACACAACCGCCTACGATCTGGCCATGCTGGCGAGGGCGGCTTTGGAAAATCCTGTTTTTGCAGAGATCTGCAAATGCTCAAGCGCAAGGGTGGAGTTCGGAAATCCGCCATATATGAGAACGCTGTCAAATTCCAACAAAATGCTTTGGCAGTATGAGGGCTGTGTGGGAGTAAAGACGGGCTTTACCGACAACGCAAGGCGGTGCCTTGTTACAGCGGCAGAGAGAAACGGCGTACACTTGATAGCGGTCACTCTGTCCGACGCTAATGATTGGGCAGATCATGCGGCAATGCTGGACTACGGATTTACACAGGTGAAGCCTACCGAGATCGTACTGCCTTCGCCTATCATAGTTCCTGTGGCAGGGGGCAGTGAAGAGCAGGTGACCTTACAGCTGGCTGAGAAAATCACCATTCCTCTTTCGGAGGAGGAAAACCAAACCCTTTCAATACAGATCAACACTGAGCCTTTTCTTTACGGCGGTTTTGAAAAAGGAACAACGGTGGGGACGGCTTGCGTTTATTTAAACGGAGAGTATGTTTGCTGTACCGATCTGGTTACTGCCAAGGCGGTTGATACGGATTGTGAAATGGGTTTTTGGGAAAAACTATGGTGCTTTTTGAGAAGGTTATTTTTCTAAAAACAAAATTTCCGAAAGGAACTTATAAAGAAGAATTTAAAAAGGACTTTTAAAAATGTTGACAAGACTGCAAAAAATAATCTCCGACAGCGGTTACTGCTCTCGGAGAAAGGCAGAGGAATTTATTGAGAAAAAGGCGGTAAAGGTAAACGGACATACCGCCGAAATAGGCGACAAGGCGGACCCCGACAAGGATCTTATCACGATCTATGGTGAAAAGCTGAACACCAAAGGGGTCACCTTAAAGTATATAAAGCTGTATAAGCCAAGAGGATATCTCACCTCTATGGAGGACGCCCACTCGGACAAGCTTATAACCGATCTGCTGAAGGATATCCCCGAAAGAGTGTACCCCGTAGGCAGACTTGACAAAAACAGTGAGGGAATTATTATTCTAACCAATGACGGCGTATTTGCCAATGACATAGCCCACCCGAGAAAGCATATAGCAAAGACATACCGTGTAACGATCTCTTCAAAGGTGAACGAGGAGCAGTTAGCAAGAATGACGGTGGGAATAGAGATAGAGAAAGGCGTAACAACACAGCCCTGTACCGTAAATGTTCTGACGGAATCGCCCGAAAGAACGGTTCTTGAATTTATTATAACCGAAGGAAAAAACCGACAGATAAGAAAGATGTGCAGCGCCGTAGGCTTGGAGGTTTCAAGACTGAAAAGGACAAGCGTAGGGGGCGTTAAGCTGGGTATGCTGAAGCCGGGTGAGTATAGGGAGCTGACGGCGGAGGAGATGAGGACGCTGCGGGCGGCTATGGGAAAAGGTGATATGCCGAGGAAAAAGCATAATAAGAAGTAAAAATCAAGCACTTGTTTCCTTAAAAGCGGGCTCCTATTCGCACAACTGTCTTGATAGCACGAATTTCAAAGAATCAATGGAGACTTTATTTTTCTGCTTAAAAAGCTGGGCAGAAAAAAGTCTCTCTGAGGTCGGATTTTTTGCCCAGCTTTTCAAGCAAAAAAGCCGAACTCAGTTAGAGCAGCTTGCTGCGTGTACTTCTCGGCTTGCCGAGAAGTACCTAATAGTACAAGATTTAAAAATTTCCCAGTTTTTCAAGAAATTTTTAAATCTTGGAGGTTTTGAAATTCTTTTCAAATCAGCAAATTACCGCCAAGTTTCCTGAGAGAACTAAAACCAGCACAACTTCCCTAGGAGAACCCAAAACCGGCACAACATCTTTAAGAGGTAAACACCATGATAGAAATTAAAAGAAACTACAATTACCCCAACCCCAAAATAGTCTTTGAAGCCAAAGAAAAAGACGAAATAATAGCGACTATCACAGGAAGCATAGACGAAAACCAAGTGTACCGCATAACCGACTACACAGGCGACAAATATCTCTTTGACGGAGCTTGCCGCGCCGCTCTCAACAATTCGGAGCATGAGGGGGCAGTATCGGCGGTTATAGAACCCTCCGTCCCCGATTGGCAGCTTATGCTTTTTGGCTATAAAAGAGAAATTCCCTCTATTTCCGATTTTTTTGAGGAAAAAAATTGTAATTGTACTTGCAAAAATCAACCAAATAATGTATAATGTATTGTGGATAAATTTTTGACAGCTTTATTACAGTGAAGCTTTGAAAATCTATCCGCAATTCTTTGTTTTTATGGCAAAAATTAAAGCATTAAAATAAAAAATCAGATCGGAGGACATAACAAAAGTGGCAACTAACAAAACCTTGGCGCAGTTAAAGGAACAATCGGCGCAAAGCGAGGCTAAAAACGCTCTCCTTTCTCTCTTTGACGAGGACAGCTTTACCGAGCTCTCACCCTTTACGGGAGAAAGTGCGGTTATGGGCTTCGGACAGATCGACAGTGGTCTTGTTTATGCTTTTACACAGGATCCCGCTGTTAAAAGCGGCGCAGTCTGCAAGGCTGCCGCAGCAAAGATAGTTAGGCTTTATAAGGAAGCTGTTAAGAACGGCGCTCCCGTTATTGCGGTTTACGACTCAAAGGGCGGCGACGTTTCCGAGGGTGTAGAGCTGCTTTCTGCTTACGGAGAAATTGCCAATGCCGCTGCGGCTCTTTCGGGAGTTGCTCCTCAAATCGCAGTAGTCAGCGGAGTTTGCGGCGGAACCTCCGCAATTCTGGCGGCTATGGCGGACTTTGTTATTATGACTGAAAAAGCGGAACTGTTTGTAACTCCTCCCTTTGTGGCAAACGACGGCACAGCAGGAGCAGGATCTGCGAAAAATGCCGCTCTTTCGGGAGTTTCCTGTATAACCGTTAAGGATAAGGCGGAGGCCTTGAAAAAAGCAAGAGAGCTGGCAGCTATTCTTCCTCAGAACAATCTGGAAGCTGCGGGCAACGATTATTACGCTATCACCGACCAAAGCGCAGACGCTTCCTTAAAGGGAGAGGCAATGATCAAGGCAATCGCCGACAAGGACAGCCTTATCGAATTGTATGCTGAGTTCGGAAAAGCAAGCTATACGGCTTTGGGAAGCCTTAACTGGAAAACCGTGGGCTTCGTGGCTACAAATAAAACAGAAGATAAGCTTACCGCTGACGATTCCGCTAAAATTGCAAGATTCGTCACACTTTGCGACAGCTTTTCCATTCCCGTTGTTACGGTTGTTGACAGCGAGGGATTTGAAGCAAGCAGCAAGGCGGAGCTGGCAGGTTCTATCCGCAGCAATGCAAAGCTGACACAGGCTTACGCTGCCGCTACCACTCCAAAAATCGCCCTTGTTACGGGTAATGCTTTGGGTGGAATATACACCGCTTTCTGCGGCTCAAACGCAGATCTGACCGTCGCTTTGGAGCAGGCTGTTATCGCTCCCATTACTCCCAAGGCTGCCGCTGTTTTCCTTTACGGAGATCAGTGCAATTCCAAGGATGAGCTGGAAAAGAAGGCTCAGGAATATGCAGGCGCGGAAGCAAGCGCAGTTAATGCTCTCGAAAAGGGCGCAGCTGACAGCGTGATCGAAGCAGAGGACATCTGGAATACTCTCAACAACGCATTAGAGGCACTTTCGGGCAAGAGAGTAATTGCTCCTGCACGCAAGCACATCAACTTCGTTTATTAAACAATTCTAAAATATAAGAGGAAGGAATCAGTAATATGAAAAGATATAACATTACCGTAAACGGCACCGCTTATGACGTTACAGTTGAAGAGACAGAGGGCGGCGCACCTGCGGCAGCTGCTCCCGCAGCTCCTAAGGCAGCTCCCAAGCCCGCAGCTCCCAAGGCTGCTGCATCAGGCGCAGCAGGAAACGTTCAGATCACCGCACCCATGCCCGGCACTATCGTTGAAGTAAAGGCAAAGGTTGGCGATCCCGTTAAGAACGGTACAGTTATCGCCGTGCTTGAAGCTATGAAAATGGAGAACGACGTAGTTGCCGACAGAGACGGTACTATCGCTTCCATTAACGTAAGCAAGGGCGAAAGCGTTTCCACAGGTTCGGTTATCGCTACTATCAACGCATAATCAGAAAGGAGCTCCACTTATATGGCTAATCAGAAAAAGGTGGGAATTACCGAAACAGTCCTTCGTGACGCTCATCAGTCCCTTATCGCCACAAGAATGACAATGGACGAGATGCGCCCTATTCTGAGCACAATGGACAAGATCGGCTATCATTCCGTTGAATGCTGGGGCGGTGCAACCTTTGACTCCTGCCTCAGATTTTTGGACGAGGATCCTTGGGACAGACTGAGAATACTCCGCAGGGAAATGCCCAACTCCAAGCTTCAGATGCTGTTCAGAGGACAGAATATGCTGGGCTACCGTCACTATGCGGACGACGTACTTGAATATTTCGTTCAGAAGTGCGTTGCCAACGGTATTGACGTTATCAGAATTTTTGACGCACTTAACGATATAAGAAATATGAAAACCTCTATCAAGGCTGCGAAAAAAGAGGGTGCACACTTCCAAGGCTGTATCAGCTACACCTTAAGCCCTGTGCATACCAACGAAAAGTTTGTTGAGTTTGCCAAGCAGCTGGAGGACGAGGGCGCAGACAGTATCTGTATCAAGGATATGGCGGGTCTGTTAAAGCCCTATACCACCTATGAATTGGTAAAGGCGCTGAAGGAAGCCGTTAAGATCCCTATTCAGCTCCACTCTCACTATACATCGGGTCTTGCTTCCATGTCTTTGTTAAAGGGAATTGAAGCGGGCGCAGACGTAATCGATACCTCAATTTCTCCCCTTGCCATGGGCACCAGCCACCCCGCCACCGAATCAATGGTTGCGGCACTGCAAGGCACCGAGTATGACACAGGTCTTGATCTTCACGCTCTGAACGAGGTAAGGGACTACTTCCAGAAGCTGAGAGAAAAGTATCTTAAGTCGGGACAGCTTGATCCCAAGGTTATGGGCGTTGACGCAAACACACTGCTGTATCAGGTACCCGGCGGAATGCTTTCCAACCTTGTTTCACAGCTTAAACAGGCGGGCAAGTCCGATAAGCTGGACGAGGTATTGAAGGAAGTACCGAGGGTAAGAGAGGATTCCGGTTATCCTCCTCTTGTAACTCCTACCTCACAGATCGTAGGCACACAGGCGGTGTTCAATGTAATTATGGGCGAGCGCTATAAGACCGTTACCAAGGAATTCAAGGGACTTGTAAGAGGCGAATACGGCAAAACTCCCGTTGATATCGATCCCGCATTCAGAAAGAAGATCATCGGCGATGAAGCTCCCATTGACTGCCGTCCCGCTGATCTTATCGCTCCCGAGCTGGATAAGCTTAAGAATGAGGCGGCTAAGTGGACAGAACAGGAAGAAGACGTACTCAGCTACGCAATGTTCGGTCAGGTTGCCGAGAAGTTCTTCGAGAAGAGAAGAGATAAGGAAAACGGAATTGACAATGTACATGCCGATAAGGTCAATAAGGTTATGCCTGTTTAATTTTTAAATCATAAATAAAAGCAAGAGGGGGAAATTCTTCCTCTTGCTTTTTTATTTTGCTATGATAAAATTAATACTAATTCCCGACTGAAAGTAGACATTCTTTGCGGTCTATTTTGTACCCTGCTGCGTCATTTTGATTATCTTTTTGAGCGTAAATACATATATTTGTGTCAAGTAAATATTTCATAATCCTTCTCTCTCCTCAACCATTTCCACCCTTTCCTCTACTGCATCAAAATAATCCTCCATAAATCCGTCCACTCCCTCCAAAAAGGTTTCCCACAGCTTATCCTTTGGCACAAGCAAAATGGAATCTCCTATTTTTTTCACATAGATCTCATCACCCGAAAAGCGAAACTCTTTCGGAAGTCTTACCGCTTGGCTGCCACCGTTAACAAATACTTTTGCTGTATACATTTAAATCACCCCCTATAAAATAGTATAACTTTACCAACCCCAAGATTTAAAGATAAAATAAAAACCGCCCCAAAAGGAGCGGTTTAAATCTTTGATCAACAACAGAAATCAGTAAATCAAATTACTTTCTCTTCTTAGCGATTACGATAGCGCCTGTAGCAAGAACTGCAAGACCTGCAACTACTGCTACGCCTTCGATACCGGTGTTAGCGGGTTCCTTGCCTTCGTTAGCGTCTGCGGAAGGAGCCTGTGTTTCGTCCTTGTTGTCTTCAGCGGTATCAGCGCTAATACCCTTTACAGTGAATGTTACAGCTACTGTTACAGCGTCAACGATGTCATCCTTGTTGATAGGAGCATCGTCCTTGGTGGGGCCGTACTCGTTGTAAAGCTCGATACGGAGATTTCCGTTGCCTTCGATATCGCCGATGATAACCTTGCTCTGATCTACTGCAACATCGGTAGTTTTTCCGTCAGCGCCTGTAAGTGTAACCTTTACATCGGTAACGTCAAATCCGGCATCCTTAGCAACCTGCATCTTGTCAGCAGCGGTTGCATCAGAACCCAATGCGTCATAAGCTGCATCGCCCTTGCCGCCGCGGCCTTCGGTCGCACCCAAAATATCAACACAGAAAACCATGGCACCATTAGCCAAGCCGTAGTCCTCATCGCCGTCTTCCCACACTACTTCGCCGTAAGAAACGGTATAAGTGCCGTCAGCAGTAACTTCTGCATTTACCACATTGCTTTCTTCCAAAAGATCCTGGTCGCCCATAGAGTTGATAGCCCAACTTCCGTCAGCAAACTTCAGCTCAGCGGTGTAAGCATTTGCAGCTGCTGCCAGAGAAGAAACTGCCAATACAGAAGCAGTAGCCCCTGCTAAAATTTTCTTCATATTCATTTTAGTATTCCTCCATATAGAATAAATTTATTTGTTCTTTTATTATATATTTTAAAAGGCAAAAATACAATTAACTTTTTGCACAAAGTTAATCGTTTTCATTTAGTGAAACTCAATACTTTAAATAAAGACTTTGGATTTTTGGACATAAACTGCTATAAGAATAAAAAAGACGAGCCTAAGCCCGTCTTTTTTATCGGTTTTTGAAAGTGTTCAAAGTATTTTAAATTACTTTCTCTTCTTAGCGATTACGACAGCGCCTGTTGCGAGAACTGCAAGACCTGCAACTACTGCTACGCCTTCAACACCTGTGTTAGCGGGTTCCTTGCCGTCGCCTGCGCCGTCGGGAGTAGGATCTGCGGGAGCGGGATCTGCACCGCCGGCAGCCTTAAAGCCTGTTACAGTAAAGGTAACCTCTACCTTGCCGCCGAAATCTTCGGAGCTGATAACAGTCTGGTCTTCATTCCATTTGTTGTAGAAGCCTACAACATAAGCCTCGGTAACGTTGGTAAAGGAAGTATTCTCGTCAGCAAACTCATCAGGCTTGAAATCCTCTGTGCCCAAAACTGCGGTCTTACCTGCTTCGATTTCTTTACCGTCAATCTTTAAGCTGTCAATAGTGATCGCAAGATCGGGATAATCAGCAGAAGCAATATTTGTCTGAAGCTTTAAGAAATTCCACATAGCTTCGGGACCGTCCTTGCAGTCTTCCATGATATTCTTTTCAAAGGAAACAGTGTAAGTGCCATCTTGAGTGATCTCAACGTCGCTTACATTCCAAGTGTCATAATCCTCAGCGTCGCCGTCGGTATTCCACCAAATAGCATTGCTCTGAGCGATAGTATTACGGAAAGTCCACGCATTGGTCTGATAAACAAGACCTGCACTTTCAGCGCTTGCGGAAACTGCCAGGGAAGCTGCTACAACACCTGCTGTAACAAGGGATAAAACTTTTCTGAGTTTCATAATAAATTCCTCCATATTGGTTTGCATAAAAGCATAAATAAGATTGAACAAATAATGTATTTGCTCTCAAGATATATTATAAAGTATTTACTTTAAAATGTCAAGGTCATTTCCCGATTTAAAAGGCTTTTTTCTGTTTTGACGATTTTTTTGTGGGGTTTTTGGCAGTATTTCTGATTTTTGGCTTGAAATAAAAAGACGAACCTTTCAGTCCGTCTTTTTTTCGCTTAAAAGATTTATTCTTTTAAATTACTTTCTCTTCTTAGCAACTACGAGAGCGCCGGCAGCAAGAACTGCAAGACCAGCAACTACTGCTACGCCTTCGATACCTGTGTTAGCGGGTTCCTTGCCGTCGCCTGCACCGTCGGGAGTAGGATCTGCGGGTGTAGGATCTGCGGGTGTGGGATCAGCAGGAGCAGCAGCCTTTTCGCCCTTAGTATAAAGAACGTTGCCGTCCTTGTCCATAAACTCGATGCAGTCAAAAGTAACCTTTGAATCTGTTCCGTCATCATTTACATTCTGCCACCAAATTTCAGCCTTGAAGTAGCCTGTAGGTTCGCCGTCATCGCCAACGCCCTTAACGAAACCGCCAATTCCTTCCCAAGTCCATTCGCCTGTACCAGCAGCGCCGAGCTCGCCCTGACCAGACTGTGCCCAGCCCTCAGCAGCAATAGTATTGCCTCCCATGCCACCGTTTACATAAGCAGTAGAGGTAACAGTAACAACAACCTTGTCAACCTTAGCCAAAGTATCAGCGTCCCATTCGTCCTCTGCAAAGTTGGTTTCCCATACATTTCCTTCAGGCTTGCCGTTTTCACCACTCTTTGTGACTTCGAGAACAGCAGCACTTGCAGCGATAGCCATAGAGCTTACTGCCATAACAGAAGCAACAGCAGCTGCAACAATTTTCTTCATGTTCATTGTTAATTCCTCCATAAACATAAAATTTCATTTTTCTTACTTAGGATATATTATCCTTCTTTAACATTATACTTGTATCTTCCAATTATTTCAAGATATAATTTTTACAATCTTCTGTAGTATTTTTAGTTGAAACTGCTATAAAATTCAAGTCAATTTATGTATTTTTGACAAAATTTTAGTTATTTGCTTTAATTAAGTTAATTTTAATTGCTTTTGGGAAAGCTGTGCTGATTTATTGTTCTCTCAGAGAAAATGTGCTGATCTTGTACCGCTTTTAGGGAAAGCTGCGGTAATTTATTGTTCTATCAGAAATGTTGGCGGTAATTTACTGATTTAAAAAGAATTTCAAAATTCCCAAAATGCTGCTCCGCTCCACTTCGTTCCGCTCCGCAGTATTTTGGGAACCGGTCGGAATTAAAATTCCGACACTTTTTGAAATTCGTGCTGTCAGAGCGGTTGTGCTATGAGTGAATCCGCTTTTAGAAGTGTTGTGCTGATTTTTACTGTGCTTTTAGAGCAGTTGTGCTGTGAGGGAACCCACTTTTAGAACGGGCTGTAAAAAGGCAGTCCCTTTTTAAATCATGTTGTGCCGATTTTTTATTATTGCTCTTGCAATCCTCCCCAATATACTGTATAATATTTACAAACACACCTTATATTTTCAGGAGGCTTTTATGGAACATCACAACCCACTGCTCCCGCAGAACGAAAACGGTAAAAAGTTTATCACTATCGGCGAAATAATGCTCAGGCTCACTCCCCCCAACTATGAAAAGATCCGTATGACCTCAACATTTGAAGCAAGCTACGGCGGCAGCGAGGCTAATATTGCCCTTGCTTTGGCGAACCTTGGAATAGACAGCACCTTTTTCAGCGTTGTCCCCAACAACAGCTTGGGCAAAAGCGCGGTGCGGTGGCTTCGTTCCAATGATGTACACTGCACACCCATGATCCTTACCTCCACCGAGGAAACCCCCACCTGCCGGCTGGGCACCTATTACCTTGAAACAGGCTACGGAATACGCCCCAGCAAGGTTACCTATGACAGAAAACACAGCTGTATCACCGAGTATGATTTTTCTAAAGTTGATGTAAACGCTTTGCTTGACGGTTACAGCTGGCTCCATTTAAGCGGAATTACCCCCGCTCTGGGCAAAAACTGCCGCTCCCTGATTATGGACTGTCTTAAAACCGCAAAGGAAAAAAATCTTATCGTAAGCTTTGACGGCAACTTCCGCAGTCAGCTCTGGAGCTGGGAGGAAGCACGGGATTTCTGCACCGAGTGTCTGCCTTACGTTGATGTGCTTCTGGGTATTGAACCTTATCATCTGTGGAAGGACGAAAACGATCATACAAAGGGCGATATAAAGGACGGCGTTCCCTTGCAGCCAACCTATGAGCAGCAGGACGAGATTTTCCGCGGCTTTATTGAGAGGTACCCAAATCTGAAATGTATAGCCCGCCATGTCCGCTACGCCCACAGCGGAAGCGAAAACAGCCTGAAAGCCTTTATGTGGTACGAGGGTCATACTTTCGAGAGCAGACTTTTCACATTTAACATACTTGACCGCGTAGGCGGCGGCGATGCTTTCGCCAGCGGACTTATCTACGCAATGATGAACGGCTTCAAGTCCATGGATATGGTGAATTTCGCGGTTGCCTCCAGCGTTATCAAGCACACCATTCACGGCGACGGAAATATTACAGATGATGTGCAGAGTATTCGCAATTTGATGAATATGAATTATGATATTAAGAGGTAAGCTTTAAATTCAGCAGTATGCTTGATAATATGGTTTGAATATGATACAATATAAATAAGCTTATAAAGGAGGGGCGAAACATGGACGCAATAATTAAAGAAAACACCTATACTGTTGATGATATTTACGCTTTGCCCGAAGGCAAAAGAGCGGAACTGATTGACGGAAAGATTTATTATTTATCACTGCCAAGCTTTGATCATCAAAGGATAAGCAGGCTATTGCACGTTGCAATTACCAATTATATTAACGATCACAACGAAAACTGTGAGGCTTTGGCAGCTCCTTTTGCCGTTTTTCTTAACAAGGACGACAAAAATTACTTTGAACCCGACATTTCAGTTATATGTGATCTTTCAAAAATTAACAAAAAAGGCTGTCACGGCGCCCCCGATTGGGTTATAGAAATAGTTTCTCCCTCAAGCAAATCTATGGATTATCTTATAAAAACAAATAAGTATCAAAGCGCAGGTGTAAGAGAGTATTGGATCGTTGACCCCGAAGAAAAATCCATTGCGGTGTACGGCTTTGAAGGTGAACTTACGGTTAAGTTTTACACCTTTGGCGAAGAAGTCCCCGTAGGCATCTACGAAGGATTTTCAATAAAGCTCCCCGAATAACTCTTGTTTAACATTCTTAAAATACAAAAAAGCTCCGATCGTGCAGCATACGAATCGGAGCTTTTTTGCAGCAAGAAAAGCTATGACTAAAATTCGGGAACAGCCATTCAGACGATTTTTTACATCATCTCCGCTGTCCTTTTCCGTAATTTTATTACAGCACGGCAGGAATCCCGAAATCAGCGCAGCAGCTTCGATTTTAAAAATTTTCAAAAAAAATGCCCCGATCCGTATTTTAGCGCAGACACAGATCGGGGCCGCATGAAAGAAGGCACTGCTGCAAAAGCAGCAGCAGAATGGATGTAATGTATTAAACAGCGCAGCAGATAAATTGAGATTTAAAGGAGGTACTCAACGTATGAAAATGTTTCCGCTGTTTAATACAAGTTTATTATAACACGGCAGATGTCCCGAAATCAGTACAGTAAACCGAAAAAAATAAAAATCCCCGACTTGTATATCGGCACAAATCGGGGCTTCTATAAGGGGGCTGCCGCGAAACGGCAAAAATAAGCCTTTGGGTAATTAAGAGCGGCAAGGACAGCTGCGTGGATATTTTTTAAATATCCGGCCTTGCCGCTATTTAATACATTTTTATTATAGCGCAGGTGATGTCCCGAAATCAGCACAGAAAAAAGCCGCCCCGAATTTCAGTTTATTCGGAGCGGTGATTTTTATGTTTATTTTTGAAAAATTACTTTTTACTCAAATACTTATAAAGCGTCTCCACCAAAACACCGATCTGCGGTTTGGAGAACTGCTCGTTAGCGCCTATGCTTTCGCCCTTTATTCTCATCTGCTCATTAATAAGGGAACTGAACAGGAACACGGGGATCTGCTTCAGCACAGGATCGTCCTTTATTCTCTTGGTGAGGTGATGTCCGTCCATCTGGGGCATTTCGATATCGGAGATCAGCAGTGCGACTTCCTGACGAATATCATCACCGAGATCCTTAAAGCTGTTGATGTAATCGAAAGCATCCTTGCCGTTGGTGAAAGACAAAACGTTTCTGAAGCCCGCGGTGTGAAGAGTGTCCATGATCATCTTGTTGAGCAGCGAGCTGTCCTCGGCAATAACAATGTGACTGGTGAAGTCAACGGATTCCAGCCTGCTCAGCTTGTCAACGCCTGTGGTGTCAAGACCTGCGGACTTGTTGATGTCCGCAACGATTCTTTCAAAGTCGAGGATAAGGATCATTCCGTCGTCAAGCTTTGCCACGCCTGTGATAAGTCCGCCGTTTTCGTTCTGGGCAACTGAGGGGGGCTTTTCGATGCTTGACCAGCTTAATTTAACGATACCGTTTACGGAGGTTACGTGAAATGCAACATGTATTCCGTTAAATTCGCATATAATCATCATACCTTCTGTCTTTTCGTCAGCAGGCGATTTAAGTACCTTATGCAAATCAACAACAGTGATAAGAATATCTCTGGGCATAAAGATTCCCTCAACGGAATCGGGCGCGTCGGGCATAGGGGTAACGGTGGAATACCGCATCATTTCGCTTACCTTGGCTATATTTATTCCGAAGCATTTTTTGCCAACATGAAATTTCAGCAGCTCTAATTCGTTTGTGCCGCTTTCAAGCAGAATACCTGTATCCATAGTAATCCTCCAAATGTAATGTAGTCTTGTTTTATTATACAACATTTTATTACAGATTTCAAGTGTTTTTTGATAGTTTGACAAAAAATTCGGTGCTGATTTTGGTTCTCTCAGGAAAGTTGGCAGTGATTTGGGTTCTCTTAGAGAAGGTGACGGTAATTATGGCTCTCTTAAGGGGGGTGGCTGTAATTATAGTTCTCTCAAGGAAGTTGGCTGTAATTTGAATTCTCTCAAGAAACTTGGTGGTAATTTGGATTCTCTCAAGAAACTTGGTGGTAATTTGGATTCTTTCAAGAAACTTGGCGGTAATTTGGATTCTCTCAAGAAACTTGGCGGTAATTTGGATTCTCTCAAGAAACTTGGCGGTAATTTACTGATTTGAAAAGAATTTCAAAACCGTAAAGATTTTAAAATTTCTTGAAAAACTGGGAAATTTTAAAATCTTTACTATCCGACTGAGTTTGGATTTTTTGCTTGAAAAGCTGGGCAAAAACTCCAAACTCAGTCGATTTTTGAAATTCGTGCTATCAGGACAGTTGTGCGAGTGGAAGCCCGCTTGTCGGGGCGTTGTGCCAATTTTTACGGCTCTTCCAAGAAACTTAATATAAAAAAGGGCTGTCTTTTTTACAGCCCCTTTTTGAATTTTTAAAAGCTTTTAGATAGACGAATGCTTCTTAACATAATCAACAACATCATCAGCAGTAGTAAACGCCAATCCCACAACAGTATCGGCGCAGCCGTAGTAAATGGCGATTCTTCCGGTATCCTGATCGCAGAGAGCAGCGCAGGGGAATGTAACGTTGGGAACGTCGCCAACCATTTCGTACATTTCACGGGGATTGATGAGGTATTCCTTGCATCTTGCGATAACCTTCCAAGGCTTGTCTATATCGAGGAGGCAAGCGCCGAAGCTGTAAACAAAGCCGTTGCAGCTTTCAAGAACGCCGTGATAGAAAACCAGCCAGCCTTCGCTTGTTTCAATGGGAATAGGGCCTGCGCCGATCTTCTTAGCTTCCCAGCCGCTGCCGGGCGCCATAACGTGTCTGTGCTCACCCCAGTACTTCATATCGGGAGACTGTGACAGATACATATCGCCGAAGGGTGTGTGACCGCTGTCGGAAGGACGGCTGAACATAACGTACTTGCCGTTGATCTTGCGGGGGAACATTACGCCGTTTCTGTTGAAAGGCAGGAATGCGTTTTCGCACTGGTGGAATTCCTTGAAATCCTTTGTCCAGCCCACGCCGATAGTAGGCTTCCAGCCGTAAGCGTTGCACCATGTGATCCAGTATCTGTCCTCGATCCATACGCAGCGGGGGTCGTAGCCGTACTGCCAAGGATTAGCTTCTGCGGTTTCGGGATCGTCGTTTATCCAATTAACTCTTTCGGGGTTGATGTTCCAGTGAATGCCGTCATCGGAGAAACCTGCGTGAATAGCCATATTTCTCTGCTTGTCGTCGCAGCGGAAAACACCTGCAAACTTGCCCTCAAAGGGTACTACCGCGCTATTGAAAATGGAGTTGCTGGTGGGAAGAAGGTCGCGGGGGATAATAGGGTTCCGGTCATAACGCCAGATAACCTCATTGCAGTTAGCGGGCTTATCCTGCCAAGGCATGTTGGGGATAGACTGTCCGTTGATAATCTTTACGCTCATATCGGATTTCCTTTCGTGCTTGATTTTAACTTTTTATATCCGCTCTAAACGGATTTTTTACTTTAGTAATATTGTTATTATATCAATGTAAAATTCTATTGTCAATAGGGTAATTCCCACAAAAAAGCATTAAGCTGTTAGTTAGTTTTTACTTAAAAGACAGCAAATTTTAAGTAAAAAAAGAACAACCCCTCTAAAAGCGGGTTTACACTCGCACAACTGCCCTGACAGCACGAATTTTAAAAGTGGGGATATAAAAAGCACAGCTTCTCTAAAAGCGTGTTTCCTAACAGCACAGCTGTCCTGACAGCACGAATTTCAAAAATCGACTGAGTTTGGAGTTTTTGCCCAGCTTTTTAAGCAAAAACTCCAAACTCAGTCGGATAGTAAACATTTTAAAATATCCCAGTTTTTAAAGAAATTTTAAAATGTTTACGGTTTTGAAATTCTTTTTAAATCAGTAAATTACCGCCAAGTTTCTTGAGAGAATCCAAATTACCACCAACCCCCCTGAGAGAACCATAATTACCGCTAACTTCCCCAAGAGAACCCAAATCCCCACCACTTTCCCCGAGAGAACCCAAATCACCCCCAACTTTCTTGAAAGAGAAAAATATTTTAATTTTTTTCAATAATTCCATTGAATTTTTCGGGAAAATATTGTATAATTATTTTTGATTTGATATAGCGGCGAATTGAAAAATTTGCCTGATTCCATAAAACAGTTAAAGGAGAGTTGCGCTGTATGATGAACTTTATCAGGCTGCTTGACGCAGCGGCTCAGACAACAGACAGTACCGCAGGACGCATACCCTCGGAAAATGTTGACCTGATGTGGGCAACATTGGTAACGGGCTTGGTAGTAGTATTCCTGATACTTATTCTGCTGGTTATCGTGCTTTGGGCTTTGGGAAAGGTTATGAACATCAAGCCTAAGCCTAAGAAAGCGGCACAGAGCGAGGCTCAGAAGGCTGCCGTTCCCGCGCCTGTACCTGTTCCCGTACCCGAAGTTGTTGAGGATGAGGACGAGGACGAGATAATCGCCGTTATCGCTGCCGCCATTGCTGCTTACGGTGAAAGCGAGGGCAAGCAGTACAGAATCGCTTCCGTCAAGAGAAAAGAAAAGGCTGTCAGAAGTAATTGGGGAGCCGCAGGTATCGCCGAGAACACAAGACCCTTTTAAGCGGCTGACGTCATTTTAACAGTGATCCGATAAATACAGAAAGAAAGGAATTTAACGCAAAATGTTACAAACCTTTTGGCAAACGATACAGACATTGGCGGAAAAATCTGCCTTCGCCCATATCAGCTGGCAGGAAGCGGTTATGCTTTTGCTGTCCTTTGTGCTGATGTACCTTGCAATAGTTAAAAAGTTCGAGCCTTTGCTTCTTTTGCCTATTGCCTTCGGTATGGCGCTTACAAATATCCCCGGCGCAAACCTTTACCACTCAGAATTTTTCCTGTCGGGCTCCGTTGACTACGGTCAGGTGCTCCACGACGGAGGACTCCTTGATATATTGTACTTAGGCGTTAAGCTTCAGATCTTCCCGCCCTTGATATTCTTGGGTATAGGAACAATGACCGACTTCGGTCCGCTGATTGCCAACCCGAAAAGCTTTTTGCTTGGCGCGGCAGCACAGGCAGGTATCTTCGTGACCTTCCTCGGCGCATGCGGACTCAGCATGGCGGGACTTACCGACTTCACTATGGAGCAGGCAGCTTCTATCGGTATCATAGGCGGTGCCGATGGTCCTACCTCAATTTACGTTACCTCAAAGCTGGCTCCCGGTATGATAGGCTCAATAGCTGTGGCGGCGTACTCCTATATGGCTCTTGTACCCTTTATACAAAGACCCATTATGCTTGCTCTCACCACCAAAAAGGAAAGAGCTATCAGGATGTCACAGCTCCGTACCGTTTCCAAGCGTGAAAAGATCATTTTCCCTATTGCGGTTACCATTTTGGTTTCCTTTATCGTTCCCGACGCTACTGCCCTTGTCGGTATGCTGATGCTGGGTAACCTGTTCAGAGAAAGCGGAGTTGTTGACAGACTTGTTAAGACTGCGCAGAATGAACTGATGAACATTATCACGATCATGTTAGGCGTTACTGTAGGCGCAACCGCCACTGCGGAAAACTTCCTTTCAATAAACACTATTGCTATTTTGATACTGGGACTTATCGCCTTCAGCATTGGCACAGCGGCCGGCGTACTGTTTGCAAAGCTGATGAACAAGGCTACAGGCGGAAAGATAAATCCCCTTATCGGTTCTGCTGGCGTTTCCGCCGTTCCTATGGCAGCCCGTGTAAGTCAGAAGGTAGGCGCGGAGACCGATCCTTCCAACTTCTTGCTTATGCACGCTATGGGACCTAACGTAGCAGGCGTTATCGGCTCTGCTGTTGCAGCGGGTGTTCTGCTCTCCATATTCGGAGGTTGATTTTAGTTACCAAAGGGTTTTAAAAGAACTACCTGTAAAAAATTAAACCGTTAAAGTTTCCGTCCACCCTTTTCCAAAGGGTGGCAGGTTTCCAAAGGGCGGCGCCCTTTGGTCGCCCTCCGCAGAGGGCGAAATCTCTTTGACATCGACGCTCCGCAAGGGGTGAATTAAAAAACAGCCCTGTGGGCTGTTTTTTAAGAGGGGACGCCCTGCACGAGAGGGCGTCCCCTGTTTGTTATTAGCACTTCATTGTCCTGCGAGGTTATCCTCGCACGGTAAAGAGTTTTTTTACAGCCTTTTTGATAAAAAGAAAACAATCAAACATAATAACAATAAAATAATATAAAAGGAAATAACAGCTATGAAAGACGGATTTATCAAGGTTGCCGCCGCCACACCGAAAATCAGAGTGGCAGATGTGCAATTCAATAGTGACAATATTATCAAAGACATAAAAAGAGCAGCAGAGCAGGGAGTAAAGCTGATTGTTTTTCCCGAGCTGTGCATCACAGGCTACACCTGCGGTGATCTGTTCGGGCAAAGGCTTTTGATAGAATCGGCATCGGAACAGCTTAGCCGCATTAAAGAGGAAACAAAAGACCTGGAAATAATTTCCGTGGTGGGACTGCCATTGGTGAAAAGCGGAAAGCTGATAAACGCCGCCGCGGTGCTGTACAAGGGCGAAATTTTAGGCACTGTGGGAAAGAAAAATCTCCCTAACTACAACGAGTTTTATGAAAAGCGGAATTTTGACGATTGCTTGGAGGTCGAGCCTGTTATTTTCCGCTGTAAGGATATGCCCGAGTTTTCCTTTGGGATAGAGATTTGCGAGGATTTGTGGATACCCGAACCCCCTTCCGCCAAGCTTGCTTTGGGGGGCGCGGAAATTATATTGAATTTAAGCGCCAGCAATGAGATGATAGGCAAGGCGGAATACCGCAGAAATCTGGTTACGGGACAAAGCGGACGGCTAATCTGCGGCTATGTTTATGCCTCGGCAGGAGACGGGGAAAGCACTACCGACCTTGTTTTCTCGGGACACAACCTGATTGCGGAAAACGGCACATTGCTCAAAGAAACAAAGCTTTTTGAAAATGAAATGATTATTTCGGAAATCGATGTTTTCGGGCTTGCCTCGGAACGGCAGAAAAACACGTCATTCCCCAAATATAATGAAGTAAAAACCGTTGAGTTTGAAATGAACACAGCGGACACCGCGCTCACAAGGTTTTACAGCCCCACCCCCTTTGTGCCCTCGGATAAAAAGCATAGGGCGGAACGCTGTGAAAGCATTCTGACGATGCAGAGCGAGGGACTGAAAAAGAGAGTGGAGCATACTAATGCCAAAAGCCTTGTTATAGGCATTTCGGGCGGACTTGACAGCACACTTGCGCTACTTGTTTGCGTTAAGACAATGGACAGGCTGAAACGGTCAAGAAAGGACATAATCGCGGTCACCATGCCTTGCTTCGGCACAACCAAAAGAACAAAAAGCAACGCGGTTCAGTTGTGCGAGGCTTTGGGAGTTACGATTAAGGAAATAAATATCGCAGAGTCGGTTTTACAGCATTTTAAGGATATTGAACATGATATTGACAATCATAATGTGGTATTTGAAAACGGACAGGCGAGAACACGCACTCTTGTGCTAATGGACATTGCTAACCAAACTAACGGGTTGGTAGTTGGAACAGGTGATCTGTCGGAGCTTGCGCTGGGCTGGGCTACTTATAACGGCGACCATATGTCGATGTACGGCGTCAACGGCGGTATTCCCAAAACGCTGATAAGGTACATTGTTGGCTTTTACGGCGACAGCTCGGAGGACGATCAGCTGAAAAAAGTCCTTTATGATATACTTGATACGCCTGTAAGCCCCGAGCTGCTGCCTGCCGAAAATGGGGAGATAAGCCAGAAAACCGAGGATCTGGTAGGTCCTTATGAATTGCATGACTTTTTCTTGTATTACGCTATACGCCGCAGTTTTTCGCCAAGCAAGATTTATCGGCTGGCTGTAAGGGCTATGGAGGGAAGATATTCCGATGAGGAAATAAAGAAGTGGCTTAATAATTTTTACCGCCGGTTTTTCTCACAGCAGTTCAAGAGGTCTTGTCTGCCTGACTCTCCCAAGGTGGGTTCTGTTACCCTTTCGCCGAGAGGGGATTGGAGAATGCCGTCTGATGCGGTGGCGGCGGAGTGGCTGAAAGAGATAGAGGAATTATAAAAAATCAGCACAACGCTCCTAAGAGCGGTTTTCCTCTCGCACAACAGTCTTGACAGCACGAATTTTAAAAGTGGGAATATAAAAAAGCACAGCTTCTCTAAAAGCGTGTTTCCTAACAGTACTGCTGTCCTGATAGCACGAATTTCAAAAATCGACTGAGTTTGGAGTTTTTGCCCAGCTTTTCAGCAAAAACTCCAAACTCAGTCAGATAGTAAACATTTTAAAATTACCCAGTTTTTCAAGTAATTTTAAAATGTTTACGGTTTTGAAATTCTTTTTAAATCAGTAAATTACCGCCAACTGCCTTGAGAGAACCCAAATCAGCACAACTTTCTTGGGAGCATAAATAAAATAAAGGGGCTGCCATTCCGCAGCCCCTAAAAATTATCTTAACAGAAAAATCAAGCCTTGCCAACAGAACCAAACAACTCCATTTTCTCCTTAACGGTAGCCTTAATAGCCTCAGCGCCGGGAGCTAAAAGCTTACGGGGATCGAAGCCCTTGCCTTCCAGATCCTTGCCTGCTTCAATATACTTTCTTGTAGCGTCAGCAAAGGAAAGCTGGCACTCGGTGTTAACGTTGATCTTTGCAACTCCTAAAGAAATAGCCTTCTTGATCATATCTTCGGGAATACCTGTGCCGCCGTGGAGTACCAAAGGCATATCGCCAACCTTATCCTTAACTGCAGCAAGAGTTTCAAAGCTCAGACCTGCCCAGTTAGCGGGATATTTTCCGTGAATGTTGCCGATACCTGCAGCAAGCATGGTAACGCCAAGGTCTGCGATCTGCTTGCACTCGTCGGGATCAGCACACTCGCCCATGCCAACAACGCCGTCCTCTTCGCCGCCGATAGAACCGACCTCTGCTTCAATGGAAAGACCCTTTTCATTGCAGATCTTTACAAGCTCGGTGGTCTTTTCAATGTTCTCGGCGATAGGATAGTGAGAGCCGTCGAACATTACGGAGGAGAAGCCTGCTTCAATGCACTTCAAAGCTCCGTCATAAGAGCCGTGGTCAAGGTGAAGAGCAACGGGAACGGTGATCTTAAGCTCCTCCAGCATTCCCTTAACCATACCTACTATTGTCTTATAGCCGCACATATACTTTCCTGCGCCCTCGGAAACACCGAGAATAACGGGGGAGTTCAGCTCCTGAGCGGTAAGAAGCACCGACTTTGTCCATTCAAGGTTGTTGATGTTGAACTGACCTACGGCGTACTTGCCTTCACGAGCCTTGTTGAGCATATCTTTTGCCGAAACTAACATATTTTTTATCCTTTCCGCAGATTATTCTGCAAAGCGGGGTTGTGCCGCTTTAAAATTTTCCGATAATATTATAGCATAAAAAATATTGTTTGGCAATATAAAATTTCGGAGAGATGTATGTTTTGCGAAAAATAGAATTTGTGTTGACAAGGAGCGGTTAGATGTGATAGAATGTAAAAAAGTTCAGATTTGCGGTCATCATCGGAATATGTTCGGAATATTGGTTGAAAGGTCAGGAGGGGCGGTTTAAATGAAATTTGAGAAAATAACGAAAATATTAACCGTAGTTTCATTATCCATGTTAGCTTTGTCCTTTGGACTCTTTTTCCTTGCTCCTTTCATGGCAAGAACCGTCATCTGGCATTCTTACGGCTTTTTTGTAATTGCCTCCGCATTGGTTACAGCAGTAACTGCAATACTGAAAATCATTCTCATCATAAAAAGCTCAAAGGGGGCACCGTCTAAAAACCAGACCGAGCTTGGCAGATTTTTTAACAATACAGCTAAGGTAAGCGCACTGATCGGAAGTATGATGTTGGTTTCGGTTTCCGCTTATTTGTGTTCGGCAATAGTTTTTGACTTTGTGGTATTTCCGTCATGGGTATATGATATTCTTCATTTTGTCAATTCCTTGCTGATTCCCGGTTTTATAGCGATTGCGGCGTTTTATGTGTTTGCGCTGTTTACGCTGGCGGTAAGCTCCATATTGAATCGGAATGTCAGGTATAATAAGTAAATTTGTGATAAAGCTGTCAAACGGAAATGTCAGTTTATACTTTTAAAAAATATAATATTAAAGGGGCTGTAAAAAATCTGAATTTACAAAAATTTATCCCGACAAGGCGGCATTCTATCGTTGCTTTGTCGGGATATTTTGGAGTTTTTTACAGTCCCTATATTTTTGCCAAGGTTCCTGAAAGAATCGTAAAAATCAGCACAACACCCCCTAAAGGCGGGCTCCCACTCGCACAACTGCCCTGATAGCACGAATTTCAAAAATCAACTGAGTTCGGATTTTTTGCCCGATTTTTCAAGCAAAAAATCCGAACTCAGTTAGATAGACAAGATTTTAAATTTCCCCAATTTTTCAAAAAATTTAAAATCTTGTCGGTTTTGAAATTCTTTTTAAATCAGTTAATTACCACCAACTTTCCTGAGAGAACCCAAATCAGCACAAGTTTTTTGGGAGCATAAATAAAGGAGCTGTTTTTTACAGCCCCTTAATTTATAAAATATTCATAATACTCGGCATCTGCTCCCTCTCATAAACCTTAATAAGCTCCATCATAACCCCGCACTCGGTGAGGGCTTCCTCGTCCTCCCTGTCCAAGAGGCTCTCTATCCTTTTGGCAGTCATGGTTATTTCTAAGGAATGCTCGTTGTCCGCCGTTAGAAAGTGTATCTTGCAAAATTTTTCCCAGCGGTTGTTTACCCTTTCGGCGCAGGCTCTTGCCGCTTCATAGTCTCCGTTTTGAAAATCCGTCTGAAGCTGTTCCAGATCATGGGAGATCGTCCCTGTGACCGATGAGGTGTAAATAAGGCTGAAGGTGCCGAAAGCAATGATCACTGCAATAATAACAACACAGAAAACTATTCTTTTCACCTGTCCTCCTCCTTTTTGCCCAAATCGCCCTTATTTTTGGGGACAATTACGGGGTTTCCCTCAGAGTCTGCCGACATTACGAAAACATCGGATTCCTTCTGACCGTTTTCCTCCAATATCTTTCGTACCCAGCCCTCTCCTAAGCCCGTTATGGCAAGATCCTCCTTTATGATCTCCCCGTCCTTGATGATTATTTCGGGGGGATTTTTTGCTGTGTCGTCTTTTTGGAGAAAGTTTATTTTTCCGTTGGTTTCCACTATGGCGTACTGCACCTGTGAGAGGTCGAAAATACCCTGCTCACGCATGGCTTCCGCCACGTCGTCAAGAGTGTAGCGAAGATTTTTAAGCTGTCCCTGATCTATTATACCATTAGATATAATAACCTTGGGAGTGCCGCTGAAAATTTTTCTTATTTTTCTGCTTTTAAGCATTATACCGGATAAGATCACATCAAGGGACACTATCATAAGAATAGGCACAACGCCCATAAGCATGGGCATTGCGGAATCCTCCAAAGCAAGGGTGGCTATATTGGATATCATTATGGTAGTCACCAGCTCCGAGGGCTGTAATTCTCCCAGCTGTTTCTTGCCCATAAGCCTTAGAGAAAAAACGATAAGCAGATAGATCAGAATTGTGCGTATGGTTATTATTAACATTTGCGTATTCTCTTTCCGTTTTATTTGACAATATTTTGTGCCGATCAGCGGAAAATATGAATGGTGGGTATGGAGAAATAAAAACTTAACCTGCATTTTCGTAAAAACATACAAATTTACTAAAATCTATTGAAAAAATAAGGCAATATGTGTTATAATTTACAAAGGATTATGTTTTAAGTGAGATTTTATATTCACAAAAATTGCACAACATTTCTGAAAGCGCGTGAAAAATTATCACTTGTTTTTTGACAGCACGAATTTCAAAAAGGACAGAATTTTCAATTCTGTCCGGTTCCCAAAAAGATGAGGAATGCAGTGGAGCGAAGCGGAACGAAATGGAGCATCTTTTTGGTGAATTTTGAAATTCTTTTTAAATCAGTAAATTACCGCCAAGTTATCTTGAGAGAACCGTTAGTCCCCGCCAAGATTCTTAAAAGCGGCAAGTATATTTTACAAAGAAAACGTTTACCGAGAAAGGATAACGACCATGATCATTACATTTAAAAGAATAACATCGGCTGTCTTAGCCGGAGCCATGCTTTTAACTAACTTCACTGCTTGCAGCGGGTCATCGGATTCGGTAAAATCCAACCCCGTTGCCGTTAACGAATACGGCGAAGTTGATATGGAGGTTGCTTTAAATTACGAAACCGATGTTGACGCATTGGTTGCGGAGCTGGAAAGCAGAGAGGCTGACCCTACAAAGCCCGTTTCACAGCACCTGAACAAAAAGACCCTTGAAGTGTTTAACTATCTCCGTGAGATCTACGGCTCAAAAACTCTTATTGCTCAGCAGATGTGGGATAGCAAGGGATTTGAGGACGATGTATATTATAAGGCAAACAAGGATCTTCCCGCCATTAAGGGATTTGATATGATCTTCTCAAATCTTGGCGAAAATGCGGACAACAGACAGGTTGACGAGGCGATAAAGTGGCATACCGAATCGGGCGGTCTGGTTACCTTTACATGGCACTGGAACGTACCCAAAGACATAAACAATGATTCTTCGGGCACCGCCTTTTATTCCGAAGATATCACAAATTTCTCCCTTGAAAACGCAGTTACTCCCGGCACAAAGGAGTATGAAGTGATTATAAGGGATATAGATACCATCGCTATACAGCTTCAAAGACTTGAAGCTGCGGACGTTCCCGTTTTGTGGAGACCTCTCCACGAGGCTTCGGGCGCGTGGTTCTGGTGGGGCGGATTTGACCGTAAGGTTCCCTTGAACGAGTATTACAAAAAGCTTTGGTACATTATTTTTGACAGACTTGAAAATTACCACAAGCTTACCAATCTTATCTGGATCTGGAACGGACAGGATAAGCGGCACACCGTCAGCCCCAATACCTATGACATTGCGGGTACCGATTATTACGGCCCCGCCAATATCCACACATCACAGGTAAAAGAGTTCAATGACCTTAAAGAGATTACGGGAGAGGGAAAGATGATAGCCCTTACCGAATGCGGAAACCTTCCCGCCGTTGAGGAAATGGAGAAGGACGGCATTATGTGGCTTTACAGCATGCTTTGGTACGGCGATTTCACCTTTGCTCCTTCGGGCGGCTCAAATTCTCCCGATCTGGACAAGGACGGTCTTGCATCGGTTAACACCGAAAGAATGTCGGAGGAATTTATTTCCGATTATATGAAGAACGAAAAAGTCGTTACATGGAACAGGCTGCCCGAATATGAAGGTACCGAAAAGAACATTCCCGAATCAATGGATCTGAGGTTCAAGCTGGCGGAATGGAATGCAAACAATAAGTGACGGTGACTTAAAAATAAAAAGCGTATTCTGATGAGAGGTGAGATTTTATGGAAACGATCATCAAGGCGGGGAATAGCTCCGCAGTTATCGAAAGCAAGGGCGCCGAGCTGAAATCCCTTGTGCTGGACGGAAAAGAGCTTATGTGGGAAGGAAACCCCGCTTTCTGGGGAAAGACCTCGCCTGTTCTTTTCCCGGCTGTGGGAGGACTCAGAGGCGGAAAAACACTTATTGACGGCATCGAGTATTCCATGACCAAGCATGGCTTTGCCCGCGACTATGAATTTGAAGGGGTTGTCTGCTCCGCCGAGTCGCGCAATACCATCAGCTTTGTTCTGCATGAAAATTCCGACACCTTGAAAATGTTTCCTTTCAGATTTTCTTTCACCATGCGGTATACTCTGACGGAAAGCAAGCTGGAAATTCTCTACGAGGTTGCCAACAATTCAGAGGTGCCTATGCCTTACTGTATAGGAGCACACCCTGCCTTTGCCTGTCCCAATGCGGAGGGAAAGAGCTTTGAGGATTACCGCTTGGTATTTCAGGAGAAGGAAACGGTGTGCAGTCCCGTTTTGGACTGCAAAACGCGGCTTTTCAAATCGCAGGGAGGAGTATGGCGTTTGAAAAACAGCAAGGAATGCCCCCTGTCCTACTCTCTTTTTGACAATGACGTGCTGTATTTCCGCAATATTGTTTCAAAGAACGTAAGCCTGCTTGATGACGAAAACAAGGGTATCAGAGTAAGCTGGGACGGCTTTAACTCCTTGGGAGTATGGACCCCTGCGGGAATGAAGGCAGGATTCGTTTGTATAGAGCCTTGGTGCGGCTGCGACGACTTTGACGACTGCACGGGTAATTTCCGTGATAAGCCCGAGATACAGACTTGTCTGCCGGGTGCTTCTAAGTATTATGTGCTTACTGTGGAGAGGGTGTAATTTATTTTTTGCCTCTCTCGGGAAAGTTTGCGGGAAGCTATGATTCTCTCGGAAGACTCGGTGAGAAGTTATGGTTCTCTTGGAAGACTTGGCGAGAAATTATGGCTCTCTCAGAGGACTTAGTGAGAACTTATGGTTCTCTCAGAAGACTTGGCGGTAATTTACGGATTTAAAAAGAATTTCAGAACCGTAAAGTTTTTTAAAATTTCCTGATAAACTGTGAAATTTTAAAAAACTTTACTATCCGACCGAGTTTGGAGTTTTTGCTTGAAAAGCTGGGCAAAAACTCCAAACTCAGTCGATTTCTGAAATTCGTGCTGTCAGGGATGTTGTGCGAACGGGAACCCGCTTTTAGAAAAGTCGTGCTAACCGGAACCCGCTTTTAGAGCAGTTTTGCGGGTGATATCTCACTTTTGAACCTGTGCAAGAATATTACAACATTAAACAAAGAGGATACATTATGACTAAAGCTGAAATTAAAGAACTTGTTTCTAAAATGACCTTGGAGGAAAAAGCCTCCCTTCTTTCGGGAAAGGACGCTTGGAGCACTGTGGCTATACCGCGGCTGGGCATTCCCTCCATTAACGTTTCCGACGGACCTCACGGATTGAGGCAGTGTATAGGCTTGGGCTGGGGTGAGAGCGTTCCCGCCACCTGTTTCCCTCCTGCGGCTTTGCTTGCCTGTTCCTTTGACGAAAACCTTGCAAAAAAGCAAGGCGCGGCTATCGGTGAAGAGGCGCAGGCTCAGAATGTGCAGATCGTGCTGGGTCCCGGAAACAATATCAAGCGTTCTCCCTTGGGCGGAAGAAACTTTGAGTATTTCTCCGAAGATCCCGTACTGTCGGGTCACATTGCCGCAGGCGTTATCGAGGGAATTCAGTCCAAAAAGGCAGGTACCGCTTTAAAACACTTTGCCTGCAACAGCCAGGAAAGCCAAAGATTTATTATCGATGAGAAGATCGGGGAAAGGGCGCTCCGTGAAATTTACCTTGCAAGCTATGAATACCCCGTTAAAAAAGCAAAACCCACATCGATTATGTGTTCCTATAACAGAGTAAACGGAGACTACTGCTCCCAGAGCAAGTGGCTGCTCACCGATATTCTCCGCAGCGAGTGGGCCTTTAAGGGCTTCGTTATGTCCGACTGGGGCGCGGTGGACTGCCGTCCGCAAGCTGTATATGCGGGTCTGGAGCTGGAAATGCCCGGAACGGGTGAGGAAAATGTTCGTGAACTGACAAAAGCTGTAAATGGCGAAAAGCTGTCGGTTGCTCCCGCAGACAAGAGCTTTAAGGGCAAGCTTGCGGAAAAACAGATAGATAAGGCGGTAACACGGCTTTTGGAGGTGGTCTTTGCCCTTCATGAAAAGAAAACGGAAAAGCCCTGTGACTATGAAAAGCACCACAGAACCGCTGTTGAAATAGCAAGAGAGTGCATGGTGCTGCTGCAGAACAACGGCTCCGCTTTGCCTATCAAGGGCGGAAAAACCGCCGTTATCGGCGAAATGGCTGTAAGACCCAGATATCAGGGCGGAGGCAGCTCCAATGTAAATGCCATAAATGTAACAAAGCCCTTGGATGAAATGGCAAAGTACGGCGAAACCGAGTATGCTCAGGGCTACTCCTTGGACAACGACAAGGATTTCAGCCTTATCACCGAAGCCGCGAAGCTGGCAGGGGACTGCGACCGCGCAGTTATTATCTGCGGATTGCCCGAAAGCTACGAAAGCGAGGGCTACGACCGCAAACACATAAATCTCCCCGACAGTCAGTTAAAGCTTATCGACGAGGTTGTACGCAAGCAGCCCGAAACTATAGTTGTTCTCTGCAACGGCGCTCCTGTGGCTATGCCCTTTGTGGGCAAGGTCAAGGCTATCCTTGAAGCCTACCTCGGCGGCGAAGGCTCGGGCGAAGCGATCGCCGATATACTTTACGGCAAGGCTAACCCCTGCGGAAAGCTTGCCGAGACATTCCCTCAATTTTTGGAAAACAATCCTTCTTACGGAAATTTCCCCGGCGAAAACGGAGTTGTGAATTACTCCGAGGGAATTTATGTGGGCTACCGCTGGTACGAAAAGCATAGAATAAGCCCGCTGTTTCCCTTTGGCTACGGTCTTTCCTACACCTCCTTCCGCTATGACGGTATTGAGCTGTCCAAATCGGATATAGACGAAAACGGCGAGATCGAGGTCACCGTAACTGTCACAAATACGGGTTCCGTAGACGGAAAGGAGATCGTTGAGCTTTATGTAAGGGAGAACAGCCCCCTTGTTTCCCGCCCCGAAAAGGAATTGAAGGCATTCAAAAAAGTGCTTGTTAAGGCGGGAGAAACCGAAAAGGTAACTATGAAGCTCGACCGCCGCTGTTTCGCTTACTGGGACGACCGGATGCACGATTGGAGAGTAGACAGCGGAAAGTTTACCGTTCTTGTGGGCGGAAGCAGCAATAACTGCCCTCTTACCGCGGAAATAAATGTAAATGCCGAGGCTTATGTCAAGCCGCTGAGCCTTTATACCATGATCAGCGAGTTAAAGGCTCACCCCAAAGGCAGCGCCTTTATCGACAAGCTTTGCAGGCTTGCAGGAGAGGAGTTCCGCAGCGAAATTTTCTCACATACGGACAACGAGTGGCCTTTGAGGTGCGTTGTTACTATGTGCGGAAAGGTTACTTTGCCCGAGTTGGTTGGAATTATTGAGGAGGTCAATTCCGAAGAATAAATCTTTGAGTTAAATAATAAAGGGGCTATTTTCAGCCCCTTTCAATTTTTTCTAAAACCGCCCCTAAAAAAAGATTTTCCATTCTTAAAAAACAAAATAATCTGAAACTTTTTCAAACAACCCCCCGACTACCTAAATGTACCGCATTAAAACAAAAAGCTGTTAAATTTTGGCATATTTATTATGATTATGCCAATAAAAATTACAAATATGGTGAAATTTAACAGTTGTGATTTGTACAAGTTTGTGGTATAATTCTTTTAAGTAAGTATAAGGTAATACTTATAAAATTTATTATGAATTTGAAGAAAATTCTTGCCGGCGTTGTTGCCGGTGCTATGGCTCTTTCGGCTATGAGCGTTGCTGCTTTTGCTGAAGCAGAAAAGAAGACCGTTACCGTTAAAGGCTTTACCGAGCCTGCACTTAAGTTCTGGCTCAACACAGACTTTGTGGGTGATGTAACCGTAGAGTGGACAACCACTGTTGCTGACAGCGAGGAAGCAGTTAAGGGCTCTAAGGTTGTTCCTTCTGCCGGCACTTGGTGGGAGGATACTGATGTAACAATCGAAGATATTTTCGGAGATCTTGATCCTGCTACAATAACAGGTGTTACAATCAACTGCGAACAGCAGTATGCTATTGGCTACAATTCAACCAATAAGGGCAAATGGACGCAGCTTAATGAGCAAAAAGGTGAAAATGTACTTGAGGATCTTTGCCTTGTTGCCTACTCCTATGAAACAGAAATCGAAGTAAACACTCTTGTTACCGGCGAATTTGAAGCGGGTACAAAGGACGGAGCTTATGCAGCTGTTGTTTACAATGCTGCAGGCAGCGAAACTCAGGACGCAGCTCTCACAATTAAGGATGAAGACATAATCGTTGTATCCGTTACTGCTCCCGAAGACGTTGATACTTCCAAGATGGTTATTACTCTTAAGGGTTACGATTCTTCTTGGGACGGCTGGAAGGATGTTTCCTCTGAGGAAGGCGAGCTTTCTCTCCAGACTACCGTTAAGGCACTCAGAGAAGCTAACAGTCTTGAAAAGGCTGAGGATCTGTTCGGCGTTAACTTGGAAATCTCCGGTTTAGCTGACGGTGCAAAGGTTACCTACAATGCAGGTACTACTGTTGTTGTTACTCTTACCGATAAGCCAGAGGAAAGCACTTCAGAAGAAGCTTCTGCTTCAGAGACTACAGATGCTTCCGCAGCCGGCACAGGCGATAACAACCAGCCTACCGGTATCGCAATCGCTTTCGTTCCTGCAGTTATCGCAGCAACAGGCGTTATCGTAGCTAAGAAGAGAAAGTAATTTCCCTTAAGCAAGATACCAAATATTGATTATAACAAGGCTCCGAATTCGGAGCCTTGTTTTTTTGTGTTTTGTCGGAAAGATTTTTTTTGATTGTGAATGAGGGCAGAGATAATCTTCTCGCTTTTATTTCTGACTTTCTTGCCGTTTTTTCTGCCTACGCTATACATAGCCCCGCGAGTTGTAATATAGCAGTCTTTGCTGTTGTATTTTAAAGATACAGTTTAAGAGGTCTGTGATAATTTCTGCTGTATTATTGTGCCTTGCCCGTGTTGGGTATTATGTGCTTTTAAAATTGCTCTCCGTATCGTTTTGCCTCTGTTTTGCTGCGGTTGCTTTGATTTTTCCCTTTGTTTTGACTGCGCTTTTTAAAAATTTTCTTTATTTTGACAGTAGTTGTTTTGAATTTCCTCTTTGTTTGATTGTGGTTTTGGGTGTTCTCCTTGTTTTGACTGCTTTTTTGTTTTTCTTAGTTTTTGCTGCTGCTTTTTTGAATTTTTTGTTTCGTTTTTGCATAATTTTTCCTTTTTTGCTTTCTTTTTTGGAGTTCTCCTCCCTTTCTTTCAACCGAAAACCCCGCCGAATTATACATAAAAAACCGCCCCAAGCTTTCGCTTGGAGCGGATTTTATTATTTGTTGTTCCGATTTCTCAGATTCAAATCAACATCAATTACTTTCTGTTTCTTCTCTTCTTGGAAACCATTACAGCTGCTGCCGATACAAGTGCAGGTACGATTGCGATTGCAATACCTGTGGGCTTGTTGGTATCGGGATCTTCAGGAGTAGGATCAGTAGGATTGGTAGGATCCTCAGGATTCTCAGGATCAGCCAAAGGCTTCTCCTCGATAGTCTTGCCTTCCTCTTCTACGTTACCCTCAGCGTCAAACTTGTCATAGTTGCTGTCGATAACTTCTGCGTGATCAACAACCAAGCTGCTGCTGTCAAGCTCTGCGCCTTCCTTAACAGTGAATACCATTTCAACTGCCTTGTCGCCTGCTGCAAGAGCTTCTGCAGCATTAACATAACCGATCACTACCTTACCTGTGGTCTTGTCGTTTACGGATTCATACTCAGCATTAACACTGGTAGATACAAGTGTCAGCTTGCTGGAATCATAAGTAACTCTGAACAGACCGTTTGTTGAATCAACATTCTCGCCGTTTTCGTCCTTAGGAACGATTGTCAGGGTGAGCTTGTCTTCCTCAACAACTGCAGCGGTGTTGCCGTTTCCTTCTTCGGGATCAGCGGCTACATCTTCTGCTGCGTCTACAAGAGTGGATTTTGCTGCTCCCATAAGCTCTGCTGTATTAGCATTTTCAAGTTCTACTGCTTCAGCCTTGACAGCAATAGCCTTTTCGTGAAGTGCGAATCCGCTTTCGATCTTGATGCCTTCTGCGGAGTCAAGCTGTGCTTTGTTGTCTTCAGTTTTGTTAGCTGCAGCAGTTGCGTTAGCTGTTACAGAGAAGAGAACCAAAGGCCATACTTCGTCCTCTGTGCAGCCGATGAATTTGGTTGAACGTGTGTTGCCTGTGATAGTTATCTGGTACAGGTTGTTGCGGTTGTCTTCCACGTTCATTACGGAAACATAGATAGCACCGTCATCGCCCATAACCATAGATACACCGTAGTCATATTCATCCAATGCTGCAAAAGGCTCACCAAGACCTGCGTTGGGGAAGAGGGAGAGTAAGCTCAGACCTTGATCGTTATAACCGATCAGCCAGAGTGCGCCGCTGTTATCCAACAGGCCGTACTGCTCGTATACGCCGATCTCTTCATCATAAGCCAATCCCATATTTACAATACCAACAAAGGAATCTGCGCCTGTGTATTGAGAAAGGGCGCTGGTCAAATTATATCCTGAGGGCTGTAAATCAGCGGTAGGATCTTCAGGGAACAGCCAGCCTCCGTTTATGCCGAAGATCAGGGGAGCGTCAGCAGTGGATAATGCTTCACTGTAAGCAATGTCATACAAAGGAGCACCGAAACCTGCTGCTATATTTACAACAGATCCGTCCTTAGGATCGATCTCATACAAATTGTAGCCCTGAGCGTCCATAATATAAACGTGTCCGTTGTCGGTATTAAGTGTTGCGGATTCAATACTGAGATCAAGATCTGCAAGCTTGGACCAAGTTTCATCATTAGCAAGATCCCACTTGAAGATCAGAGGATTGCCCTCTGTATCCTGCAATGCGCCATCAATGGTTACGTCCATGAGTTCAACAGTTACAGAAATAAAATCGTAAACGTCATAGTCTGCGTTAGAGGAAGCAAAGACATATGCTGTTCCGGGACCAACGGCTGTAACCTTACCGTTCTTGTCAACGGTTATGATCTTGCCTTCTGCGTCACTGGTTTCCCAGATTACAGTCTTATCCTTTGCAGTCCAAGGAAGAACATCAGCGGTAAGCTGAGTTGTTTCACCCTTGAGCATTGTAACGTAACGAGTGCTGTTGATAATAACTTCACTGATATCATCAGTAGGCTTTGCCCAATCGGGAGTTACAGACTCTGTGGACTTGTCGGGGAAGATAAGAGCAGTGAGCTGATAGAATAATTGATCGCTATAAGCTGTGAAGATCTCATCGGGATCCTCTGCATTAACATCGATCTCTACCATAGTAGTTATGGGGAATTCAATCAATCCGGGGATCCATGCGAGTATATCAAACCATGCCCAATAGATCTTTCCTGTATTGGGATCATATTCCATAGCCTGATATGCAGGAATAGCCTTCAAAGGATCGCCGTCTTCATCAGTAAATTCGCCTACCTCATACTCCCACTCCTCAAGCGGGTTGTATGCCCAAAGCACATTTGTGCTGTCTTCCATGGAGTACCATATTCCCTCATCATCAATAGCCAATGTGGTTGTATCAAAGGGAAGCCATTCAAGGTCTTCGCCAAGCTGACCGGTAACGGGGTCAATAAATGCAGCAGCGATACCTTCAACAATTATAACAATAAGTCCGGTAGAAGGATCGTAAGCCATATCGAAGATATCAATAGGTCCGCCGAATTGTGTATACAAGTTCGAAACTCTTGTAGTATCGGAGAGATCCTTTTCGGGCATTGTGTAAAGAGTACCCTCGTCATCAACCGCATATACAATGTGATCTACGATTGTAGCTGCTGTGAAGGTGTAGTTGCTTCCTTCGTATTCAGCAATCTCATCGGTTTTCTGATCGTAAGATACCCATACGTTTTCCTGAACGTCAAATGCAATAGCGTTAGGGATTTTTGTACCTTCGCCGAACTGTCCGGGAACAGCATAAGTATTAACGTTCAAAGCGTAGTCATAAACCTGCAGGTAAAGCTGATCTGCGTTAACACCTGTAACATCAAGTTCAAACTTAACCTCTTCGCCTGCCTTCTGTGTTTCGGAAGAGCCGGCTGCAGCATAAGTCATTGTGTTGCCCTTGTTTACGAGAGCGATTGCAGAGATAAACTGATTGTCCTTAGCGGTAACAGTAAGAGTGTTGCCGTTAATAACTGCGCTGATAATTTCAGGAGCAGTATTATCAATAGTAACAGTGGTGGAAAGCGCGTTGGTCATATCAACGTCTTCCCAACGAACATTGCCTTCTGCGTCCAGATAATACTCGGGAGCAAGCTGGAAGGAAATTGTTACCTTTTCATTTTCCTTAGCGCCGCTGAAGTTGTAGTTAGGCTTGAAGGAGTAAGCTGTGTTTCTCCATTCACCGCCGTTTGCGTAGTAGTAAGCAGCGGTAACTGCGCCCATAGTGGTTTCAAGAATTGTTTCGCCTGTTGTATCGTTCACAACGGTGAACAATGAATCGGCTGCATTACGGATAGCTGCATACTGTAACATGCTGAGGTATGTGCCGTTAGTGTTGTTAACAGCTACACGGTCAGCGTGATAAGTAAGATCCTTTAACATAATGTTGCCGCCGAGGTAATAAGGACCGTCATCGCCGTAAGTTACGCCGAACGCGTTTACGTTCTTATTGCCGAGGTAAGGAGTTCTGTCTTCGGTTTTTGCAAGGTTGTAATCAACATAGGAGCCCTTGTCGAACATGGAAGCTGTGGACCAGTTTCCGTAGAAGCCGAATACGGGGATAGAGTGAGTTGTGCCCACGATTCCCTCGCCTTCAACTATCTGAAGCTTTCCTTCTTCCAAGAGACTGAGGAAGAGGTATGCGTCATAGGTGTCGATATCGCCGTCGCCGTCAATATCAGCATATTCCTTGTTGTAAAGCTCGGTTTCAACACCTGTACGGTAGTCAAGCAAACGCTGACCGTCGTCGGTGTCAACATCTCCGTCGCCGTCAAAGTCATACATCATATAAGGAACTGCGAAAACGTAACCCTCAATGTATGCGCCGGATTCGGAAAGTGCAAGATATTCCTTATCCTCATCGGTAAGGGTGATAGTAGCGGTTACATGAACCTCGCCGTTAGCGGGAACAAATGCAACGTCGCCGCAGTCAAATTCTGCTGTTGCATCCAGATCCTCTGTAGCGGTATCCATGTAAAGATTTTCATCTTTGTCAGCAAATATGTACTGTGTGAACATATCTGCGGAAAGAGTATATGCCTTTGCAACATCGGTAAGGTTGTAAAGTGTGAAGCCGAAGGTGTAAACGCCCTTCTTGTCGGGATCGTCACCGAGCTCAACCTTTACCTTGCCGTCTGCTGCGCCTGCATTTGCGTCCTTATCCATAAGGATATAGCTTTCTGCCTTAACAACGTTTCCGATGTTGGCAAGACCTGCGCCCTGACGAAGTACGGGGTAGTAGTATATACCGTACTCGCCGAGATCTTCCATCATAGGAACAGCAGTGGACATAAGCAAGCTCTGTGCAAGAGTACGAGCCTTAAGACCTGTCTTTTCTTCAAGACCGTTTTCTCTTATGTACTGAGCTGCCAAAGCACTCATACCTGCAACCTGAGGAGCAGCCATGGAAGTGCCGGACATATTTTCGTAGCTGTCGTTGCCGCCGGCATACACTTTATTCTGAGAATCCCAAGCATAGCCGTGAACGGAGTAGATGTTTCCGCCGGGTGCTGTGATCTCGGGCTTGAGCTCCAGGGATCCGGGAACGCCCCAAGAAGAGAAGGAGCTAATTGTAGAGAAGCCTGTGTTAACGATTGTGGTACCGATCTGCGCACCAATGTCGATTGTGCCTGTGTAATATTTGCCGTCTGCGGAGAGGGTTCCGTTTTCCTTGAAATAAGCGCCCTCTGCCTGTGTAATGGAAACAACAGGAGCAGTCTTGGTGTAGCCGGACAGATCCATGTTAATGGAACCGGCTTCATTGTTGTAAACGATAACGCCGATAGCGCCTGCAGCAACGGCAAATTCACCCTTCTGATAGAAGGAAACCATACCTCTGGAAACTACTGCTATCTTGCCCTTTACGGCATCACCGATAGCAGCCCATTCTTCTGCTGTACCGCCGCCTGCGGTAACAGTGGGTTTTCCTTCTTCGTCTGTGCCCCATACAGCGTCAAGATAAATATATTCCTGCTCGCCTGCGAGAGAAGAGAGAGGCTTGTTGGTGTAGTCTGTCTGTGTATAGAATACCTTGTGATCAGCGATCGTGAAGTATTCGCCTGTGAAGCCGATGTTGTCTGCGGAAGCTACTGTGAATGCGTTGGTGTAGGATCCGGGAGAACCGTCGGTCTGTGTGTTTACATCGTCAGCGTACAGATAGCCGCCTGTGGATGCGCTGTCTGCCCAATGTCCGGAGTTGCCTGCGGACATTGCAACAACTGCACCGCTCTTGGAAAGATCTTCCAGGATCTGCTGATATGCAGCGGTAGCGTGCTTGGAGTTGCCGCCCATACCTGAACCCAAGGAAAGGTTGATAGCGTCTGCGCCCAGAACGATAGCGTCTTCGATTGCCAGCATATAGTCGGAATCGTAAGCGCCGCCCTTGGTACCGAATACCTTCATGGTAATGATCTGTGCATCGGGAGCAACACCCTGTACATTAACCGCGTCAAGTGCGGGAACATATACGCCGTAATTGTCCTTGATGTACTTGTTGGCAGCGGCAATACCCTCAACGTGAGAGCCGTGCTCGCCCTGTGTGTCGTTTGCGTGAGTAATATCGTAGTTTCTGTCAACATAGTTGTAAGCGAAAGGAATCTTTTCGGATACGTTAACCTTGTCTACGTCGATATTTACGTTGAGCTGATCTGCAACCTTTTCGATGTATGCTGCATCAAGAAGATTGAGAGTAGCCTTGTACTCGTCAAGGGTCATACCCTTTTCCTCTGCGATCAAAGACAGAGAGTAGAGGTAAGCGCCCTCGTCAAAGGACTTGTGAGTTGTATCGATACCTGTGTCGATAACGGCAACCTTGGAGCCTGCGCCTGTATAGCCCTCAGCCCATACTACATTGGAACCGATCTGGTTTGTAGAAGTAGACATATTGGGGTCATCAGCGAGGTTCTCAACGGACTTTGCCGCCTCGTACTGATTTTCGATAACTACGGTCTTTACACCGCTGATTTTTTCAATGTCCTTGATCTGACCGAACTTTACGTTAGCGGAAATCACGTTTGCCGCCAAGGTCAGATTGTGAACTACATCAAGCTCTTCGCTTGTTGCCTTTTCGATCTTCTCTTCAACTGCTTCCTGCTTGTCCTTCAAAGAATCGCGGTAAGCGATAGCTTTGTGGTTGGTAGCAATAGTGTCGATGTCGAAACCGGCATTGATAGTGGAGGCGCCGTCGAGGAAGATAGATACACGGACAACATCAGTGTCAGCATAATCATTGCTCTCGACTTCATTCAACTTATCCCCTGTGGGACGAGTCAAAAAGCCTTCACTGCTTACTTCTGTGAGGTTCAGCTTTGTGCCTTCGTTTGCAGAGGTAGGTACAACTATCGCTGAAACGGTTACGGCAGCAGCCAGAACTCCGGAAAGTAAGCGTTTAAACACTTGCTTTTTCTTCATTTAAGTGCTCCTTTTTCTCCTTATTTTATTTATATCACGCCTTCAAGGGGCATAACATACATACTTCCGATGTTTTTCACTTTAAAAGGTTAAAATGAATTGTGAAAATAACTTTCACAAAACGGACACCTGTACACGATATAAATTTTACAACATCTTAAAATAAAAATCAATGGTTTTGCTATAAAATTTTTTCACATTTTTGCAAAATGGCGTTTTGTAGAAATTTCGGGATTTCGTAACGGATTTATTGTGCATTTCGACGTGAAACTTTTTTTAAAATCGTGCATGCGGAAGCCTGCCTTTAGAAATGTTGTGCTGAATTATTGTTCTTTCAGGAAACTTGGCGGGAATTATGGTTCTCTCAAGAAACTTGGTAATAATTTACTGATTTAAAAATAATTTCAGAACCGCAAACTTTTTAAAATTGCTTGAAAAACTGGGCAAAAACTCTGAACTTGATCGATTTCTGAAATTCGTGCTGTCAAGACAGTTGTGCTATCGGGAGCCCGCTTGTAGAGATGTTGTGCTGATTTTTACAGCCATACCAAGAAACTTGGTATAAAAATAAATAGGGGCTGCTTCTCGCAGCCCCTATATCAACAATAAAATCAGTCTGAATTACTTCTTATTTCTTTTCTTTACCGCAAAAGCAGCAGCCGCACCGCAAGCAGACAATACCAGAGCGGAAATGCCTGTAACCGCAGCACCTGTGCCGGGGTTCTTGCCGTCGGAAACGGTGTCGTCGGGCTTTTCTGTTTCTTCGGGAGCAAGCTTGGAGATAACCTCTGTCTGCTTGTATCCGCAAGTCTCGCAAAGTCTTTCCTTGGAGCCTTCCTCGGTTTCGGTGGCTTCCTTGGTTACCTTCCATTCGCCGTATTTGTGTTCAGCCTTTTCGGAATCCTTTTCACAGTCCTCGCAGACCTGCCAGTGACCGTCCTCGTCGGATTTCCATTCATCGCCGTAAACATGCTCATGAGGATCTACGCCAACCAAAGCATATTTGCTGAAGTGCTCAAGATAGATAACATAGGTGTCACCAACTCTTTCGCCGGGAATTTCTTCCTTGACGGGATTGCCGTTTTCATCTTCAACAATGCGGTATACCGAGAAGCTGTCGCCCAGATGTCCTTGGGGAAGGGAAATGATAACCTGTACAAGACCCTCATAGCCGTTGGAGAAGTCCTCGCCGTTGTAAAGGAGTGTAAGATCAAGGAGATTGTAACGTGTGTTTCCGTCCAGTGCCTCGCCTAAAGCTTCCTCAGCTCTCTTCAAGCCTTCCTCGTCGTAAATTTCGCTTGCCTGAATTTTGATGTTGGACAAGTCAAGTTCATAGTAGTAGCCGTTTTCGTCTACGCCCATAAGAGTTGTTTCGGGGTTTACGGTAACGGTAGTAACTCTGTCCTCTTCGGGAACGTCTGTATCTTCGGGTACGACTTCGGTTGAAACCTCGTTGCCCTTGTCGTAGGTTCCGCCGTCATGGACGGTTATTTCGATCTCGTTTGACCAGGGACCGACTTTATCGTTATGTTCAATTACACATACATCAACAATATATTTTCCATTGGGGAGTTTTTCAATTCCATAGTAGGATCCGCCCCATGCATCTTCTATTCTTACAGCAGTTTTATTCTCAGCATCTCTGATGCGCACCCAGAAATTTCTTGTGTTGTCATGTCTGATCGAATCATAATCCCACAAAAGATCCTTGAACTTGTACATTAATTCGGGGATCCATATGCTGTCATCAAGCTCGCAGCCAAATGAAACGGTGTAGGTCTTTGTGTTGTAGCAGCCGTTTTTATCAACCACATACAGATTTACTTCATATTCTCCGTAGGGAAGGGTGCTGTAATAATTATATCCGTATTGGTCATTGTATTCATTGGCTTCTGCATAATATCTGCTTGCTTCGGATATCAAATCACCGTTTACAGAAACAGTCACATAATATTCGCTGGCATTTTCAACAGCGTCCCATTTTATTTCTCTGTTTTCGACGACCTCTATGCTTGAAGGCATTTTTATGGATTCGTCTTTTTTCGCTGTATATGTTGTTGTCAGTTCATCGCTGCTGAAGGAGCTGTCAATTCCGATATCATAGCTGTGAGCATAAACATAAAATGTATAGTTAGCATCAGCAAAGGGGGCAGCGTGGATCTTCCAGTTTTCAAAGCAAGGCTCGTCCAAAATAATATAGGATTTATACAGATAAATGTTATTGCCCGCTTCGTTGGGTTCTGTTTCTACCCGCATGACAAAATGATAATAATCGGTGCCTTCCACCTTATCCCAAACAATATTGTCTCCGCTTTCGTCAAAACGAATATTTTGAGGTGTGTCAAGATGATTTGCTTTATAGGAAATTACTATAGGCTCAGTCCATTTGCTGACATTGTATTCCTGGTCCATAGTCTGGACGCAAATCGAATGATCGCCTGTTTCAAGCCAATCGGGCAAATGGTAAGAAGCTTCTGCGCTGTAACTGGAAAAGCTGATCTCACCGTCAGCGTTATAGCATTTTATGTTATAGCGGTATGCTCCCTCGACCTCGTCCCACTCAATGATTTTTTCGTTATATTCGTTTACCCTTACATTTTGGGGAGCTTCAATGGTGGGAGCATATTCGGCGGTAACAGGCTCTGAAAAGTCGCTTCTGTTTTCCTCTTGGTCAAAAGCCTCTACTTCAAATGTGTACTCTCCGAAATCCCAACCGAATTCATAGCACAGTCTGTCCAGCTCCACACGGTTTACATAGTATGTGAGCCAGTAAGGATATTCAAAATTATCGGAAGAGACGTTCAGGTGGTAACCGTAAGCGCCTTCGACCTCGTCCCAGACAATGTCTCCGTTCTCATACCGCAAATTCTGAGGAACTGCAAGCCGTGCAGGTTCTTCCTCTCCGACAGTCTCACCTTCAGCTCTTACAGTCCGTGATGAGAGCAGAGCGTTTCCGCCTATGAACGACGTCAGCAAAACTGCCGCCGAACAAAGTACGGAAATTGTTTTTTTCATTACCATAAGCTTTTTCCTTTCTAATCGGAAGCTTGACTTCCGTTATTTTGCATTAGACAAACAATAATTTGCCAAAGTAGCAGTTATTGTAATTTTACTATAGTGTAAATGAATTGTCAAGTGTGGTAAAATATTTTGTGCAAAAGCAGACAATTTGTCACGCAAAATTGTTTACGGTTGTGTTAACCTTTCTGTTTTCTTTAACCAATTTTTGCAACCATAGTGACAATTCAATATTTTTATGGTATACTATATACAATTACGCTTAGAGTTTTATTTTGCAGAATTTGCTGCAAGCTCTTTGCCCTATACTATGTAGAAAGGGTGAAACGATGAATTATGAGAAATCATGCGGCGCGATAGTATACCGTAAATATCACGGAAACACGGAAATACTTCTGGCGAGAAATCTTAAATCGGGGCATTGGTCCTTCCCCAAAGGTCACATGGAGGAGGGAGAAACCGAGGAGGAAACCGCCCGCCGTGAAATCAAAGAGGAAACGGGACTTGACGTCCTTCTTGACACGGGCTTCCGTGAAACGGTAAGCTATTCGCCGAAACGCAATACCAAAAAAACCGTGGTTTATTTCGTAGGCATTCCCACCAGCCACGACCTTGTTCCCCAAAAGGACGAGATATCCGAGCTCAGGTGGCAGGAGATAGGACAGGCCTCTGCTCTGCTCACCTACGAAAACGATAAGATCACCGTCAATAAAGCCAAAAGCTTTATCGCCTTGATGAAATAGAAAGGGCTTTTCAGGAAGGTCAATATAGTATGAACTATTCCCAATCCATAGAATATTTAAACGGCTTCAGCAAGTCGGGAAAGCCTGTCTCTGACCTTTCCCGCTTTACCGAGCTCATGCGGGTTCTGGGCGATCCCCAAAAGGATCTTGCCTTTATCCATGTTGCGGGCACTAACGGCAAGGGAAGCGTGTGCGAATATATTTCACAGGCTTTGCAGTCGGCGGGCTTTAACACAGGCAAATTCACCTCCCCCTATATCAATGTGATTGAAGAAAGAATTCAGATAAACAACAAGCCAATATCACAGGAGGATTTCGCGCTGTATATAAGTACGGCGAGAGAGGGCGCGGAAAAAACAGGCTGCCCCGATTACTCGCAGTTTGAGATACTTAACGCCGCCGCTTTTCTTTGCTATAAGGATAAAAGCTGTGATTTTACGGTTCTGGAAACGGGAATAGGGGGGCTTTTGGACAGTACCAACATAATTACCCCCAAAATTTCTGTAATAACCACCGTTGACCTTGACCACACCGCCATGCTGGGCAGCACCCGAGAGGAGATCGCAAGGCATAAGGCGGGAATAATCAAGCAGGGCTGTCCCGTTGTGGTTTCCCCCTGTCAGTATGAGGTGGTTGTTAAGGTTCTTGAAAATAAGGCGGGGGAGTCAGGCGCTCCCTTTGTTATGCCCGCCGATAATGATATCAAGCTTATTTCGGCGGATTTAACAGGCACTGTCTTTGACTATAAGGGCGAAGGGTTCAAAACAAGGATGTGCGGAAAGCATCAGGCGGTCAACGCCGCAGCGGCAATAGAGGTTCTCCGCCTGCTTAATATCCCTTCGGAGTACATAAAAAAAGCCCTCCTCACCGCCGCCGTTCCCGCAAGAACGGAGCAGTTAGGGGGCTGGATAATAGACGGCGCCCACAATCCGTCGGGAGCGGGCGCCTTGGCAGAGCTGTTGAAATCAGTTAAAGGAAAAAAGGTTCTTTTGACAGGAATGTTGACTACAAAAGACTGGCAAGGCTCTCTTGAAAAGCTGTTACCCCTTTTTGACTGTGTTATAGCAGTGGATTTCTTTGCGGAAAACGCTGTCAGAAAAGAGGAAATTGTAAAATTCGCACAGCATAAGGGCAAGGAAGCCATGGCAGCACAGAATTTAGCGGAAGGCTTACAGAAAGGCGAGGAACAAAACGCCGATTATAAAATCTTATGCGGTTCTCTTTATCTTTGCGGAGAAGCAAGACATATCCTTGCCGAAAAATAAGCAATTCTCTCAACGGTAAAGAAAATTCTCGGCAGTAAACAAATTTTCAGCAATTTATAAACGCCTTGATTGCCGCTTCATTTTCCTTAAAACAGCGATATCCCTCGTTATAAAGCTTTTCCAGCTTTTCAAGCCCTCTCTCCGTCCTTCCCACTCCGAAAATGTCCTTTGGGGTAAGGATAAGGGCTTTCCCCTCTCCGCTGAGCTGTTCCAATTCCTTTAAAGCTTGGTTGTATCTTTCGGGGCGGCTCACAAAGCTTTGGACAAACTCGGGATATTTGCGGTAAGCCGCCTTTACCAGCGGCGTTGCGGATTCGTACCCCTTAACATAGCCCTTTGGGTGAGTCAGTATGACTATTATTTTGTCACAGCCGTCCTCAAAGGCTTTCTTAAAGGGCACGGAATCGGAAACTCCGCCGTCCATATACTTTATTCCGTTTATTTCAATAGGCTTAAACAGCAAAGGCAGTGCACAGGTCGCCCTAAGCACGGTAAACTGCCTGTCCCCCTTTGTCATTTCGGGATATTCGGGCAGACCGCTGTCAAGCCTTGTAAGAACCGCCTTGCACTCGGTTTTTCTATTATCAAAGCAGTTATAATCAAAGGGCAAAAGCTTGTTAGGTATCTCGTCAAAAACAAAATCTAAATTGTAATAGCTTTTGTTTTGTCCGTTCAGCAGATGACGGACGCCCATATATCTTTTGTCGTTCTGATATTTTGTCATAATGTTGTAATTGCGCTTATACTGCTTGGAAACGTAGCTTACTCCGAAGGAAATTCCCGCAGATACTCCGATAGTGTAATCTGCATAGAGGGATTCCTCCAAAAAGCCGTCCAGAACTCCGCAGGTGAAGTAGGTGCGGCTTGCTCCGCCCTCCAGCACAAGACCCCATTTCATTTTTATGTCCGCCTTTCATACTTCATAATACATAATAATAACATATCTTTCGGTAAATTTCAAATACCCTTAACGGAGAAAACAATGAAGCTTTTACTTATAAACGCCAGCCCAAGAGGTGAAAAAAGCAACACTCTAAACATATCGAGAGCCTTTGTGAACGGATTTCCCGACCATTGGGAAAAGGAGGAAATCAGTCTTAATTCTCTTGACATAAAGCCCTGCACGGGCTGTTTTTCCTGTTGGGGAAGAACGGCGGGACAGTGCGTTATCCGTGACGATATGGATATGCTCAGACTTAAGATTTCTCTTGCAGACGTTATTGTGGAAAGCTTTCCCCTGTACTTCTTCGGTATGCCCTCAAAGCTTAAGGCAATGACCGACCGCTGTCTGCCCTTTATGCTGCCCTACGGCGGAACTCTTGACCCAAGCGGAAACACGCTTTTTCATCGTTTAAGAGACGAGAGCATGGAGAAAAAGAAACTGGTTGTGATTTCCTCCTGCGGATATGCCGAAGCGGATAATATGTACCCCGCTTTGGTGAAACAGCTTGATCTGATCTGCGGGGAAGGGAAGTACACTAAAATATTCTGTCCCCAAGGTGAGCTTTTCTTTTCGGGAACAGCGGAGCGGCAGAGAAAGGTTTATCTGGAAACGGTGACAAAGGCGGGGAGGGAGTTTTGCGAGAATTTTGCCATAAGCGAGGGAACTGCCCTTGAGCTTAGCAGACCGCTGTTGTCGGCTAAGGGATTTGAGACGGTTACTAAGGGGCATCGGGAGTGGTTTCCGAATACATAAAAAATAAAATAACCGTCCTTGAAGTCGAAAACGAGGACGGTTATTTTTGGCTGTTCAAGCAAGAAGAAAACAATTTATGCTGAATCCTTTCAGTTTCTTCCACAGAATTTGACAAAACCCATCATTATCATATATAATAGCAAACGAGGAACTCTTAGTGAGTTTCCTTACTAAGAGGGTCTTAGGTGCGATAGGTGGTCAATTTCGGCTCCCGTCAGCGCTATCTGCTTATGTCGTTGGTGTTATGAGATAGTGCTGTACATAAGGGGGGTGGAAGATAATGGTGACATGGACTGAACTGTTTCAGCTGCTTTTGCTTTTATGCGAAGTAATTACCGTTGTTCTTCTTGCTCTGAACAATAAAAAGAAGTAAGAGTAACAGAAAATAACCGCCCTTCCGTTTGCGACCGAAGGCGGTTGTTTTCAAAAACAACTTAAACCGGGAGCGACAGCCTATCGCCCTCTTTTATTATATTATACACAATTCCCCTGCCAATGTCAACAGTCTGTTTTCACAAAAACAAAAGCCCTTACAGCAATCAGCTCCATAAGGGCTTTATTAAATTTACTTAACCACAATATTGACCAGCTTGCCGGGAACGCCTATAGCCTTAACTATCTGCTTACCCTCGGTAAACTTCTTAACATCATCATTATCCAAAGCCGCCTGAACCAAAGCGTCCTTGTCCAGATCGGCGGCAACGGACATTCTCGCCTTGACCTTGCCGTTTATCTGAACCGCAACCTCAACGGTATCCTCAACGCAAAGAGCCTCGTCATACTTGCACCAAGGCTGTTCGCTTGCTATTCCGCCGATAATGTCGGAATACATTTCCTCGGTAATATGAGGAGCAAAAGGATTGAGCAGGATCAGGAAGGTTTTCAGCTCTCCTTTGGTAACTGAGCCGAGGGAATAGAATTTATTCAAAAGGCTCATCAAGGCTGCAATGGCAGTGTTGAACTTAAGTCCCTCTATATCCTCTCCTACCTTCTTCACAGTGCGGTGCATTTCGCTTTCCAGCTCCTTGCGGTAGCTGCCGCCGTCAACAACCATATCCTGCAAAGCCCAGGTTCTGTCAAGGAATCTCTTACAGCCCTTTATGCCCTCTTCCTGCCAAGGCGCTGCCTTTTCAAAATCGCCGATAAACATTTCGTAAAGACGGACGGTATCTGCGCCGAATTCAGCCACAACATCGTCCGGGTTCACAACATTGCCTTTAGATTTTGACATTTTGGTGAACTGTCCGAGATTCTCAAGATCCTTGCCCAATATCATACCGTGGCTTGTACGTTTCATATAAGGCTCGGGAGTTGAAACAACACCGATATCGTATAAGAATTTATGCCAGAAACGGCTGTACAAAAGGTGAAGTGTGGTATGCTCCATACCGCCGTTGTACCAATCAACGGGCATCCAATAATCCAGGGCTTCCTTTGAAGCAACGCCCGTCTTGAAATCGGGGTCGCAATATCTCAAAAAGTACCAGCTTGAACCTGCCCATTGAGGCATCGTATCAGTCTCACGCCTTGCCTTTTCTCCGCAGTGTGGACAGGTGGTGTTTATAAAGCTGTCAAGTGTTGACAAAGGGCTTTCTCCCGTATCGGTGGGCAGGTAGCTTTCCACCTCGGGTAAGGTCAAGGGCAGTTCTTCCTCGGGAACGGGAACCCATCCGCATTTCTCGCAGTATATCAGGGGGATAGGCTCGCCCCAGTATCTCTGACGGCTGAATACCCAGTCACGGAGCTTGAAGTTCACCTTTTCGTGACCCTTGCCTTGTTCTGTGAGCCATTCCTTTATTTTTACCTTTGCATCTTCAACGGAAAGTCCGTCCAGAAATCCGCTGTTTACCATAACTCCGGTAGCGCAGTCGGTGAAGGCTTCCTTGGTAACATCGCCGCCCTTGACTACCTCGATAATAGGCAAATTATAAGCGTTTGCAAAATCCCAGTCGCGGGTATCGTGAGCGGGTACCGCCATAATTGCACCTGTGCCGTAGCCCATAAGAACATAGTCGGATATGAAAATAGGGATTTCTCTGCCGTTTACGGGATTTATTGCGGTCACGCCCTGCAGTTTTACGCCGCTTTTATCCTTGTTCATTTCGGTGCGGTCAAAATCGGACTTTTTCGCTGCTTTTTCCTGATAAGCGCGTATCTCGTCCATATTGGAAAGCCTGTCCGTCCACTTTTCAATATAGGGGTGTTCGGGGGCAATTACCATATAGGTCGCACCGAACAAAGTGTCGGGACGGGTGGTGTATACCACAAGAGTATCTCCCGCCGAGGTCTCAAAATTCACCTCTGCACCTGTGGAACGGCCTATCCAGTTTATCTGTGAGATCTTTACTCTTTCGGGATAATCAACAAGCGCCAGATCGTCCAGAAGTCTTTGAGCATATTCGGTAATCTTCAGCATCCACTGCGACTTGACGCGGTGAACAACCTCTCCTCCGCAGCGCTCGCAGCAGCCGTTGACTACCTCCTCGTTTGCCAGAACCACCTTACAGGAGGTGCACCAGTTCACCGACATTTCCTTTTTATATGCCAAGCCCTTTTTGAAGAGCTGTAAAAAGATCCACTGCGTCCATTTAAAATACTCGGGGTCGGTGGTATTTACCTCTCTGTCCCAGTCAAAGGACAGACCAAGGCTTTTTATCTGCTCCTTAAAATGCTTTATGTTATTTTCGGTAACTACCGCGGGGTGTATCTTATTCTTTATGGCATAATTCTCGGTGGGCAGTCCGAAAGCGTCCCAGCCCATGGGGAACAACACGTTGTAGCCTTCAAGACGGCGTTTTCTCGCCACAATATCCATGGCGGTGTAAGGGCGGGGGTGTCCTATATGAAGTCCCTGTCCCGAGGGGTAGGGGAATTCCACAAGGGCATAATATTTTGGCTTGTCGCTGCCGTTTTCGGCATGAAAACTGTTATGTTCGTCCCAATAGGTCTGCCACTTTTTTTCTATGGCGGTAAAGTCGTATTTCTTTTCCATTTTGTACCTCTTTATTTAATTTGTCTGTGCCTGTTTACAATAAATGTTTACGACAAATATTATAATATGTCGGGGAAAAATTGTCAAGATAAAATTGCTTTTAAGGAGCTGTAAAAAAGAAAAAGCATTACGATTAAATATTATTAAAGTTTCCGTCCGGAGGTCGGCAATAAATAAGCAACAGCCTCCGGACGGAAACTTTAATTTTTCTTTTCCTAAACTTTGATTTTATTATTATAATAAATTCTAATTTACCTGTTTTAATTGCAAAACAGCCAGCGCCGCCTTCCTCTGCACATCCGTAAGCGGTTTCAGCAGCCCATTTTCAAGCAATCTTTCGATACAGCGGGGCAATACTCCTGTTTGGCTTATAATACCCGAACAGCGCGTAACTTTTACTATGGGACGAATATGCTCGGGATAATCGTTTTTCAAAATCTCAAAAGCTTCCTCACTGAGCTTTTTGTTAAGCTCAGTTATCTCGTCAGGCAAAGGTATCTTCTCTTCCAATAACCGTACTGCGGAGTAGCTGAGAGTTTCGTCATCGGGAGCAAGCTTTGCCCTGAAAATAACGGGCTGAACGGTATCGCCAAAAATATAGCCCTTGTCTGTTATACGCTTGTATTCTTCGGGAGAAAGACTGTCTTTGCCCCTGACAATAAATTTTGTCAGGGCTTCCCAATCGCTGTTGAGATTGTCTGACCAGTCGCCGTTCCTGTCAGTGAAACGGCAGTTTGTCGAAACCGATTCAAATGCGCAGTCATGGGTCTGTGTTTCTTCGGGAGTACGGCACCATTTATTTCTTATCATATGTCCGCATGCCCAATAAGGATTGTACTTGCTGTCATTCTTTGCATCAATATCATCTGCAACATGTGCGTAAGCAATGAAATTTCCGCCGTCGGGACGTTTTACCTGAAATCTGCGGATATCGTTATAGTCTAAAAGAGTTTCAAATCTGAGCTGACACACCAAAAGAAAGCTGTAAAGCATAAAGTTTATATCATTGTCGGAGCAGGAGAAACCGTAATGCTCGGGATCACTTTTAAAATCCTCAAATGCCTTAGGAAAAAATTTCTTACAGAGAAAATCCGCCGCCCTATCTAAAATCTCATTTATATTATGAGTGCTTGAACTGCTTATCACCATATTGGTTCTGTATTTGGGATTTTTAGAGTTATCGAGCCTGTCAATGTAGGCAAAATCCACAAGCTTTTCCAAATTGTCGGCAATAAATACCTGCGGAACTCCCAGCGCCCTTGAAATTTCCTCCAATGTCTTCGGCTGATGATAGCATACATAAGCGATATTCTGCTTCAGTCTTGTGTCGAACATATTGGAGGTATCACCCGTTGTTCCCGGTTCGCCGCCGTGACCCATTGATGAAAAGTATATGGGGTTAATAGATAAATTTTTTTCGTTAATACTCATAGTAATACCCTCTTTCAGTTTAGTTCGGGCGTCGGATAAATGCCATTTGACTGTACCTGATGAGATATTCAGCAGTTTGGAAATTTCGGCAACGGAAAGGCTTTCGTAATAGTGCATATAGACTATACGTCTTTGCTTGTCGGAAAGGCAGCCTATCTCATTGCGCAGTGCCTTTAACATTTCCGTTTCGTCCTCATCTGTGCTGTCATAATACGGAACGATGATCTCGTCGATGTTCTCAAAGCTTTTGCTTTGAATAAGCCTCTGCGCATATTTAGCCCACACATTTCTTGCAATTCGGTAAACGTAACCGTCAAGGTTGACAATGTTATCCGAGCGCAAAAAGGAGCTGTAAACCTCACAGATAATGTCCGAAGCCAAGTCCCTTGCAGCCTCAACATTCCTTGCTTTGCTCATTGCAAAGCCGAATATCCTGTCCCTGTACGCATAAATGTATTTATCCGCCGTTTGTTTATTCATTTTGAAAGCCTCCGGAAGCGTTTTCATATAATACAGTGTTGAAAAAACTCAAAGGGTTGGGTACTGTTAAAAAAATAACCGTCTTTAAACGCTGCAAACGTTAAAACGGTTATTTTTCAAATAACAAGTTAATCAAGTTTTTATACCGATTTATCAACAATTCATACACGATCCCTTAAAGATTGGTATACCCGATCAAAACCTCATCGACCTCCCTCGCACACTCTCTTCCTTCCCTGACAGCCCACACCACAAGGGACTGTCCTCTGTGCATATCGCCGCAGACAAATACTTTGGGTACATTTGTGGAGTAACTGCCCTGTGAGGTTTTCACATTGGTACGCTCATTGACCTCAACGCCGAAAGCCTTGGTAACATAGCTTTCACTGCCCGTAAATCCCGCGGCAATAAGAACCAAATCCGCATCGACTGTGTATTCACTGCCATTTACCTCGGCCATTGACGTTCTGCCTGTGTTTTCGTCCTTTTTAGGCTCAACCTTAACAAGCACAATCTGCTTTAAATTACCCTTTTTATCCTTGATAAATTCCTTAACGGTAGTTTGGTAGCTTCTCGGGTCGCTGCCGTAGATCTTTGCCGCTTCTTCCTGTCCGTAGTCGGTTTTGCAGATTTTGGGCCATTGGGGCCAAGGGTTGCTTTCCGTTCTCTCATTGGAGAGCTTGGGCATTATTTCAAGCTGTAATACGCTTTTTGCGCCGTGGCGAACTGCCGTTCCGACGCAGTCGTTGCCCGTGTCTCCGCCGCCTATTACCACAACATTCTTATCTTTTGCGCTGATAAATGTACCTTCCTTTAAATCATTGTCAAGGAGGCTCTTTGTGGTAGAGGTGAGAAAGTCCACCGCAAAATATATACCCTTTGCGTCCCTTCCCTCCGCCTTAATATCACGGGGATTGGAAGCGCCGCAGGCAAGTATTACTATGTCGAAATCCTTTAAAAGCTGCTGTGCCTTTACATTTTCGCCCACATTTTTTTCTGTTTCAAATACAACGCCCTCTTGCTTCATTATTTCTATTCGGCGGTCTATGATGTGCTTTTCCAGCTTCATATTGGGAATACCGTACATCAGCAGACCGCCTATTCTGTCGCTGCGTTCAAATACGGTGACGGAATGCCCTCTTTGGTTAAGCTGATCCGCTGCCGCCAAGCCCGAGGGTCCCGAACCTATTACCGCAATTTTCTTTCCCGTTCTTACCTGAGGAACCTTTGCCTTAGCGTAACCCTTTTCGTAGGCGTATTCAACTATTCCGTATTCGTTCTGTTTAACGGTAACGGGAGAATCGTGAACTCCGCAGGTGCAGGCTGCCTCGCATAAGGCGGGGCATACCCGTCCCGTAAATTCGGGGAAGTTGTTGGTTTTGCGGAGTCTGTTATATGCCTGTTCCCAGTTTCCCGTATATATAAGGTCGTTCCATTCGGGGACAAGGTTGTTTAAGGGACAGCCGCTTACCATACCTCCTATCATTGTTCCCGACTGGCAGAAGGGAACGCCGCACGCCATACACCTTGCGCCTTGAAGCTGCTGTTTTTCTCTTGGCAAGGGAATGTGAAACTCGTTAAAATTCTTTATTCTTTCTTCGGCGGGGATTGCCTGTGCATTCTCACGCTGATAATCAAGAAATCCTGTTGGCTTGCCCATTGTTTTTTCCTTTCGATATTATATTATGAATTAACAACGCTGTAAAAGGCTTCGATCTGCGCCTGCTCCTCAGTCAGTCCCTTTTCCTCAAAGCTTAAAATGGCGGCGGTTATCTTTTTGTAATCATGGGGGATAATGCGCTTGAACTTGGGCAAATACTCCTCAAAGCTGTCAAGTATTTCCTTTGCCTTTGCCGAGCCTGTGGCTTTGAAATGCTCCTCGATAAGCCCTTTAAGCTCCATTATCTCGTACTTTTCCTTTACCTCGCCGCTGCTTACCATTTCCTTGTTCAGCTTTAAGTACAGGTCTCTGTCCTCGTCCAGAACATAAGCTATACCGCCGCTCATACCCGCTGCAAAGTTTTTGCCCGTTTTGCCCAAAACAACAACTCTGCCGCCTGTCATATATTCGCAGCCATGATCACCCACGCCCTCAACGACAGCCACTGCGCCGCTGTTTCTTACGCAGAAGCGCTCTCCCGCAACGCCGTTGATAAAGGCTTTTCCCGAGGTTGCGCCGTACAGCGCCACATTGCCTATAATAATGTTGTCCTCCGCCTTAAAAACGGATTCCTTGGGAGGATATACTATAAGCTTGCCCCCCGAAAGTCCCTTTCCGAAATAGTCGTTGCTGTCGCCTATAAGCTCCAGTGTCAAGCCTTGGGGGATAAACGCGCCGAAGCTCTGTCCTCCTGCGCCGTGACAAATTACCTTATAGGTGTCCTCTTGGGGCTTCTCTTGGCAATTTTTGGTAATTTCACTGCCCAAAATTGCCCCTAAAGTACGGTCGGTATTTTTTATCTTTATCTCAACAGTCTTTGGCTTGCCGCTTTTTATAAAAGGCTCAAATTCCTTTAACAAGATCTTTTCGTCAACGGTACTGTCAAGCTTAAAGTCAAACAGCTGCTTTTCATAATATTTAACAGGCTCGCAGACAAATTCCTTGGAGGGATTTATAATGCTTGAAAGGTCAATTTCCTCGCAGGCACCATCCTTTTTCTTCAGCAGATCAACTCTGCCCACCAGCTCATCAACGGTGCATATTCCCAGCCTTGCCATAAGCTCTCTCAGCTCCTGTGCCACAAAGCGCATAAAGTTGATAACATACTCGGGCTTGCCGCAAAAACGCTTTCTCAGCTCGGGATTCTGAGTGGCAACGCCGAAGGGGCAGGTGTCAAGGTTGCACACCCTCATCATTGCGCAGCCCAAGGTAACAAGGGGAGCTGTGGCAAATCCAAATTCCTCCGCACCTAAGAGAGCCGCCGCAAGAACGTCTCTTCCCGTCATCAGCTTTCCGTCCGTTTCTATGACTACCTTGTTTCTAAGACCGTTCATTATAAGAGTCTGGTGCGCCTCGGAAAGACCTAATTCCCAAGGAAGTCCCGCATTGTAAATGGAGTTTCTCGGCGCAGCGCCTGTTCCGCCGTCATAGCCGCTTATCAGAATAACTGCCGCTCCCGCCTTGGCAACGCCTGCGGCAACTGTTCCCACTCCGCACTCGGAAACCAGCTTTACGCTTATTCTTGCGTTTTTGTTTGCATTTTTCAGATCATAAATAAGCTGTGCCAAGTCCTCAATGGAATAAATATCGTGATGAGGGGGAGGTGAGATAAGACCCACTCCGGGAGTGGAATGGCGGGTCTTTGCTATCCAAGGGTAAACCTTTTTTCCGGGAAGGTGTCCGCCCTCGCCGGGCTTTGCGCCCTGTGCCATTTTTATCTGAATCTCGTCTGCGCTGTTGAGATATTCCGAGGTAACGCCGAATCTGCCCGACGCAACCTGCTTTATTGCGGAACAGCGATCCTCCTTGCCGCCCTTGCTTTTCAGCCTTTCGGGACTTTCACCGCCCTCGCCCGAATTGGACTTTCCGTGAATGGTGTTCATTGCAATAGCTAAGGCTTCATGGGCTTCCTGTGAAATAGAACCGTAGCTCATTGCTCCCGTCTTGAAACGGCGGACAATGCTGTCAACAGGCTCCACCTCGCTTATATCAATGCCCTCGGCGGGGAAGTTAAAGTCCATAAGTCCGCGTAAACTAACGGGGGACATTTCTTCATTTATAAGATGTGAATACTGCTTATACAAATTATAGTCGCCTGTTTTCGCCGCCTGCTGTAAAAGATGTATGGTTTGGGGATTGTATAAATGCTCCTCCTTGCCGCTTCTGAACTTGTGGCTTCCTCTGCTGTCAAGTGAATCATCCGTGCCAAGTCCCAAGGGATCAAATGCCATGGTGTGCAGCCGGTCGGCGTTTCTCTCAATATCCTTGAGAGTAATGCCCTCAACGGGGCTTACAGTGCCTGTGAAATATGTATCTATTACGTCCTTGCTGATACCAATAGCTTCAAAGATCTGTGAGCCTTGGTAGGACTGAATGGTGCTTATTCCCATTTTGCTTGCTATCTTCACAATGCCGTGCAAAACCGCGCTGTCGTAATCGTCCACCGCTGCGTAGTAGTCCTTGTCAAGCAGATCACGTTCAATAAGGCTTTCAATGGTCTCCTGCGCCAAGTAGGGGTTAATTGCGCTGGCGCCGTAGCCCAAAAGTGTGGCAAAATGGTGTACCTCTCTCGGCTCGCCCGACTCCAGAATTACAGCAAGAGAGGTTCTTTTTTTGGTAACCACAAGGTGCTGGTGCAGAGCGGAAACGGCAAGGAGGGAGGGAATAGCCAAATGGTTTTCGTCAACCCCTCTGTCCGAAAGGATAAGAATATTTGCACCGTCGGCATGGGCTCTGTCCGCCTCTAAGTTAAGGCGGTCAAGGGCTTTTTTAAGGGAGGTGTTCTTGTAATAAAGTATTGGAATTACCGCAGTCTTAAAGCCCTCCACCTTCATATTCTTGATTTTCAGCATATCGGTGTTGGTGAGAATGGGATTTTGTATCTTTATTACCTGACAGTTTTCGGGGCGTTCTTCCAAAATGTTTCCGTCCTCGCCTATATAAACGGTGGTGGAGGTAACGATTTCCTCTCTGATAGCGTCAATAGGCGGGTTGGTGACCTGTGCGAAAAGCTGTTTAAAATAATTGAACAAAGGCTGGGGCTGTGAGGACAGGGCGGCAAGGGGACTGTCGGTTCCCATGGCGGAAATGCTTTCCGCGCCTGTTTTCGCCATAGGCAAAATACTTGTCATAACGTCCTCGAAGGTGTAGCCAAAGGCTTTCATAAGCCGCTTTTTGTCGCCGTACTTATGATCCTCCACCTTCATGTTGGGTATCTTTAAATCGCTGAGCTTTACAAGATTGCTGTCAAGCCATTCTCCGTAGGGCTGTCTTGCGGCGTAGTTTTCTTTCAGTTCGTCGTCGTCAATAACTCTGCCCTTAACGGTGTCCACCAAAAGCATTTTGCCGGGGCGAAGTCTTTCCTTTACCGTGATTTCGGCGGGGTCGATTTCCAGCGCGCCTACCTCGGAGGAAAGAATAAGCTCTCCGCTCTTTGTGATATAGTAGCGTGAGGGACGCAGACCGTTTCTGTCAAGCACCGCACCCATAATGTCGCCGTCGCTGAACAGAATGGAGGCAGGACCGTCCCAAGGCTCCATCATTGTAGCGTAGTATTGGTAAAAATCGCGCTTTGCCTTGCTCATGGTTTCGTTGTTGTCCCATGGTTCGGGTATGGTTATCATAACCGCCAAGGGCAATTCCATACCGCTCATTACCAGAAATTCAAGGGTGTTGTCCAGCATGGCGCTGTCACTGCCCTCGGTGTTCACCACGGGCAAGACCTTATCCAGATCTCTTTTGAGATGCTCCGACTTCATAGTCTCTTCACGGGCAAGCATTTTGTCGGCGTTTCCCTTTATGGTGTTTATCTCTCCGTTGTGAACTATCATTCTGTTGGGGTGCGCCCTCTGCCAGCTCGGATTTGTGTTGGTGGAAAAACGGGAGTGGACCATAGCTATTGCGCTTTGGTAATCCTTATCCTGCAAATCGGGGAAAAATCTCCTGAGATCCTGAACCAGAAACATACCCTTATATACAACGGTACGGCTTGAAAGGGAAACGACATAGGTGTCCTCGTTGCTCTGCTCAAAAACACGCCTTGCCACATACAGCTTTCTGTCGAAGTCAAGACCCTTTTCACAGCCCTCGGGGCGCTTGATAAAGCACTGCATTATGTAAGGCATACAGTCCGCCGCCCTTTTTCCCAGAACCTCGGGACAGGCGGGAACCTCTCTCCATGCCAGCACCTTAAGCCCTTCCTTTTCGGCAATTATCTCAAACATTTTCTTTGCCTGATTTCTTGCCAGCTCCTTTTGCGGGAAGAAGAACATACCGACACCGTAATCGCGCTCTTCTCCCAGATCTATATTAAGCTTTTTTCCTATTTTTGAAAAGAATTTGTGGGATATCTGCAAAAGTATGCCCACGCCGTCGCCCGTTTTCCCTTCGGCGTCCTTGCCGGCGCGGTGTTCCAAGGTCTCCACAATGGTGAGAGCCTTTGAAACTATATCGTGGGATTTTTTTCCTTTTATGTTGACAACGGCGCCGATACCGCAGTTATCGTGTTCAAAGGCGGGGGAATAAAGGGTTTTCGCTGTCTTTTCCATAATATGTTCCCTTTCAGTTTTTGGGGGGTTTTCTTTTTGTGGTATTTTTGTTTTGCGGGTTTCTTTTTTCTTCTTTATAGTATAGCACATAGCCGCGCAAAAAGCAAGTTTTATTTTTTAAACTTGCAAAAATATTTGTGTTTTTGTTTTTCCTGTCAGTTGTTTCAGCCATGTTATACAAGTCTTTAGGTTTTATTTGTATTGTTTCGCCTTTCGTTTTTTTGTCGGTATTTGAAATATTCGTTATCTTAACTTTCGTTTTTGTTTTGATTTATAAAAGAGAAATAACAGGCAAGTGTAAAAATTTCAAAAGAAATTGGAAGCCTATTGACAAATTATGGAAAATATGTATAATATTAGTTAGTACAGATATTTTATATCCGTGCTAAAACAATTTTATCAAGGAGGACTTTTATTATTAAGATCTTTAAGAAAATTCTTGCAGGGGTCGTTTCTGCGGCGGTGATCGTTTCGGCTTTGGCGGTGCCGACGGTGGCTTTAACAACTACGCCACAGACTAAGAACGAAAGCGGCACATTTACAATCAACGGAAAAACCTATTCCTATGGCGGCGATTTGGTGGCATCCACTACACAGGTAAGAGGCTCTGTCTCAAGCGGACTTAATACGAATCTGCTTGTTAGAGTCACAGCAGAATCTATAAAATACAAGGGTAATACACTCATCAATACTAAAGTTGATGCAATTACAGATAGAAGTTTAAGCTTATATGTCGACAATATATTTACCAGCGGTACATCGACAATAACAGCTAACATCAAAGAAGCTTCCGGAAACTACGGAATAGGCGGCATATCTTTTGAATTGAAAATTGAATAAAAAAGCATATCCTTAATTTATTCAAAATAGCCGCGCAAGCTGCGGCTGTTTTGATTTACGGAGAAATAATATGAAGAAAAGCATTAAAAAAATCATATCCGCTGTGCTTGTATGTACCGTTTTAGCAGGCTGTTCAAGCAGCGGTAAATCACACGAAATACCCTTAGACCAATCCTCCAACTGCCCTGTATCGACAAGGAGAACAGGCACACAGCATCAGGGCATAAAAAATATAAGAAACGGCTTTGAATGTACGCAGGAGGGTTCATATTTTTTGTATAAGCAATCTTTTGCAGGCAGATGGCTTTTATACGCCGATCATGGTTCGGATACTATCCATAAGCTGTGCGGACGGCCTGACTGCACTCATACGGACAGCGACTGCAATGCTTATTTTAACGAAGCAACAAGCATCTGCTATTATGACGGTTTTCTCTATATATTTAATTTTGAAAATACATTCAATATTAAAAGCGGAGATGTTATTCGCATGAACCTTGACGGAACGGAAAGAACAGTCGTATATAACACGGCTGAATTTATTCAAACAAATGGGTACAGTAGTGTTCTTATGCCGGTAATTTTTAATGGAGTGTTTTTTTTCAATCCCGCCAAAATCAATGAAGACGGAAAGACTGTTCTTGACAACGCTTACTATAAATTAGACGGCTCTATGGACGAACCGAAAACCGAATCGTTTTTCACTTTATTTTTATTTGCGGACGGAGAAAATTTTATAGCACCTTTTTTTGGCACTGAAAGCAACACTTATACATACTGCTTATGGGATCCCGATAAAGGAATTATTGAAGAATTATTCCAAACCGACGACATAAACGCCTACGGATATGTGGGTACAAAGGCTCGTTATTACGTTGAGGACAGTGTTATAATCGAAGACTCCTATGCCGAGGGAAAGAAAGAGCTTATAGATACAGGCCTGAACGGAGATTATCAGCTTGCTTGCTTTCCCGACTGCATAGTTATGTATGATAAGGGAGAACCGGTTTTTGAAGAAAATACCTTCTTATACTTCTACGATTGGAATTACAACGATCTTGGCAGCGTAAAGATCGACTACAAGTTTGATGAGGGTCTAATAGGATTTGTTTGCGGAGAAACTCCCGAACATATTATTCTGACAGATAATTACCACGGCTCTCCATGCTACTATATAAACAAGTCGGATTTAGGAACGGGGAATATAGAGATACACGCTTTCAAGCTGCCCGATTTTGGAGAGGATTATTTTTGGAGAGATGATGAAGATTAAGAAAATCATATCCGCTGTACTTTTATGCACTGTTTTTGCCAGCTGCTCAAACAACGCTCCTTACCACGAAATACCCTTGGACATATCCTCCGGTTGCCCCGTTTCAACAATGAGAACAGGCACCGAGCGCCAAGGAATAAAGACCCTTGCGAATAGCTTTGAGTGTACACAGGAAGGTGCTTATTTTATGAGTCAAGGAGTTGAATTTGGCAGATGGCTGCTTTATTCCGATCACGGTTCGGATAATGTTATAAAGCTGTGTGGACGTCCTGACTGCGCTCATAACAACAAAGAATGCAATGCCTATTTTGACGGCGCAGTATCGGTCTCTTATTATAACGGATCTCTATATACTTATGACATTTACTCACGTGACCTCATTCGCATAAATCTTGACGGAACAGAAAGAACAACTGTATATAATGTTTCGTCATTTTTGGGCAAAAACGAAATTAAAAGAACCTACAAGCAGACAATAATAAACGGAGTTTTCTTTATTACGGGATCAAAACTTAATGATATGGGAGAAGAGGTTATGTCGACTGCATACTATAAGCTGGACAGTTCAATGAACGAACCGAAAATCGACCCATCGTTAACGCTTTATATTTATGCAGACGGAGAAAAATTTATATGTCCTATAGAGAGTAATGATCCCGAAAAAGAGCAATATATAATTACTTTATGGGATCCGGACAAGGGCGTTGTTGACGAATTATTTACAGCAGATAAAATATCGGGTTCCGGATATTATGGAACAAAAGCCCATTACTATGTTGAGAACGGAGTAATAATTGAGGACTCTTATACAGAGGGAAAGAAAGAGCTTTTCGATACAGGCTTAAAAGGAGAGTATCGGCTTGTGTGCCTTCCCGATTGTATGGTCGTGTCTGAGAAAGCGAGAGAATATAAAGAAAAAATGTTACTTTTTTATGATTGGGATCTTAACAGTTTAGGCAGTATGAAGCTTGACTATGATTTTGATGAATCGATATTTGGCCCTATCTGCGGGGAAACTCCCGAACGTATTTTTCTCACAGATAACAATATGCTAACTCCCCGCTATTATATCAACAAGTCTGATTTCGGCACAGGAAATATAGAAATTCACCCTTTAAATATGCCGGACGGCTTTCCGTTTTATGGTGAAACGGAGAATGAACTATGAAAATCAAAAAATCTGCCGTGTAAGGTAACCCTCACGGCAGATTTTTTATTCACATAAATAACTTTGACCTGACAAACCAAATCAGTTTGCCGCTTCATACACAATTCCGCGTTCCAGCAAAGCCTTGGTCAAATTCTCAAAAGCCTTAAGGGTAGCGTTTTCATCGGTAATTCTTACAGCGGTATTTTTATCCAGCCCGTCGAGCACCTTAACAAGGTCGTCAAAGGAGATCTCCTTGTTGTCGTAGAAATATTTGTCCTCAGATATCGTAACGTCAATATACTTGGAAATATCTGGGTTGCCGCCCTCAGAGCCGTCCTTGCTTTCCTCCGCATTGGGGGTAGTTACATCGCTGTCGGAGTTGTCGGGTGTTGTCTGATCATTTCCCGGCGCGGTGACCTTAAGTTCTTCGGTAGTTTTCTGTCCAAAAGCCTCCTCGACAAAGGAACATGCGCTGAATGTAAGGCTCATGGCTGCGATCAGTAATGCCGATAATATTTTTCTTTTCATTTTGTTTCTCCTTATTTTGTTTTATTTATCTGTTTTACGAATTCGTTTTAAACGTCCGCCTTTATATAGCTTATATTCTTTTCCTCAAGGGCGTCTATCAGATTGTTATAGGCGCGCTTTGAGGCGTTTTCGTCCGTGATCTTCACCTTGGTATTAACGGCGTCCACCACCAACTTGTCCATAAGCTCGTCAAGCTGCAGCCTGCTGTTCTGGTACAGGTATTCGTTTTCGGAAACTGTTACGTTAAGGAAATCCACTTCCTCCACCACGGGCTCGGAAACCTCTGTCGCCTGTTCGGTGCCCGCTTCGGAAACATTTCCCTCTCCTTCGCCGTCGCCCTTGCCGCCGCCCAGACCGAAACCGTTTGTGGCAATTCCGATAATCACCGCAGCCACAACTGCCACTATGGCTATGATAATTGCGATATGGACCGCGCCTTTGTTGCTAAGCAAGCGTCTTGTCATATAAATCATTCCTCCTCAAACAGAGATGTGTCAAGCTCCGAGTAAAAGAAGTGTCTGTACTTTTTCTTTATCTCGTCAAAGATCCTTTGGATATTTCTGTCCGCTGACGCCGTTCCCGCCTGTGACGCGTCATACACATACACGCACAGCAGGGTGTCCTCCTCGGTACAGCCCATGTCCGACAGAGCCTTTAAAAACTCCTGTGACATTGAGCCGATCTCGCCCTTGGGTATCTCGGTTATCTGCTGTTCTCCCTTGAAAACAAGCAAGCTCCAGTCACCGCCGCCGTTGGTCATCTTCAGCTTGACTCTGACATTCATATTGCGGCTGAAATCGGTTATGCCCTCAACGTTTTCCCCCTGACGGTCTCCCGCCAGCTCGGCTTCGTTCAGCTTTTCATCTGCCTCCTGCTCTTTTTTCTCCGCTTCTTCAAAAAGCTTGTTGGCTTCTTCAAGCTTCTTGTCCGCTTCCTCCTCGCGCTGGGCGGCGTTTTGCTGCGCCGCTTCAAAAGCAAGCTTTGCGTCCTCCGTTTCAAGGTGGCTGAACAGGATAAAGAAGAACAGAATTATCATTATAACATCAAGCAGGGAGGTGAAATCAAGAATTATTTCCCGTTTATTCATTTTTTTCCTTTGCTCCGCCGTTTTCAAGCATTTTTTTGGCTTTGGCTATTGTTTCTTCGATCTGGGACTGCTGACAGGCGTTTACTACTTTGAAAAAGATAGCGAATATCAGACCCAAGCCCGTGGTATCCAGCGCCTGAAAGAAGTTCGCCTTCAGCTCCTCGGTAGCTCCCGATATATCAAGGGTAAGCAGAGCGCTGACCGTTCCCAGCATTCCGAAAAGAGGGAACAGGGAAATCAGTACAATAAAGATAGTGTACAGCACATCAAGCCAGCGGTACATTTCTCTCTTGAAATCCTTTCCGCTGTTTTCACCGACTTTTTTGTTAAAACGTCTTTTCAGCACAATGACAGTAATAAAAAGACACAGCGTAAACCCCGCCATTCCCCACATAAATGGGATTATCCACTGATTTATTGTTTCATACATTTTTTTGCGGTCCTTTCGATAAATTACGACAAATTTGACCACTTTCATTATAATTCAATCGGGTATAAATGTCAATAGGGTGGGATATTCACTTGGCGTCGGGCTTGTTTTTTTCTTTTTCCCGGTAACTTCCCGGCTCGCCGCCATTGGAAAATTTTTTATAAAAATTAAAAGGCTATTGACAAATTATGGAAATTATGTATAATATTATTTAGTGCAGTTAGTTTATAGCTGCGCTGAATAAATTTTACTTAGGAGGACTTTTACTATAAAGATCTTTAAGAAAATTCTTGCAGGTGTCGTTTCTGCAGCGGTGATCGTTTCGGCTTTGGCTGTTCCGACGGCAGCAGCTATAACCGATGCGCCGCAGACTAAGACCGAAAGCGGCACATGTACACTTGGCGGCAAAACCTATTCCTACGGTGGCGATTTAGCGGCATCTACTACATATGCAAAAGCCTCCGTTTCAAGCGGACGTACTATGACTTTGCTTGTTAGAGTCACAGCAAAATCTATTAAATATATGGGTAAAACACTTACCAATACTGAGGTTGACGCCGGTTCGAATACAGGTTTAACCGTAAATGTCAACAATGTATTTAATGTCGGCTCAATGACAATCACATCTGACATCAAAGAAGCTTATGGAAATTACGGAATTGGCGGCATATCTTTTGAATTGGAAATTTTATAAAATTTGTCATTAGCTTGTTCAAAATAGCCGCACAAGCCGCGGCTATTTTGATTTTTAGGAGAATAATATGAAGAAAAAAATTAAAACAATAATATCCACTATACTTTTATGTGCCGTTTTAGCCGGCTGTTCAACCGGCGGCGATTCACACGAGATCCCCTTAGATACGTCCTCCAACTGCCCTATTTCAACAAAGAGAACCGGCACAGAGAGTCAAGGTATAAGAACTAACGGAAACAGCTTTGAATGTACGCAAGAGGGTGCATACTTTTTATATACAAAAAATCCTTCTTCCCACTCATGGCTTTTATATGCCGATCACGGTTCAGATACTATCTATAAGCTGTGCGGACGACCTGACTGCACTCATACTGACAAAGACTGCAATGCTTATTTTAACGAGGCAAAAAGCATTTGCTACTATGACGGTTTTCTCTATACATTTAATTTTGCAAGCTCATTCAATATTCAAAGCGGAGATCTTATCCGCATGAACCTTGACGGAACAGAAAGAACAGTCATATATAATACGGCTGAATTTATGCAAGCAAACAAGTTCAGGAATGTTCTTATGCCGTCAATCATCAACGGAGTGCTGTTTTTCATGCCCTCCACGATCAAAGACGGAGTAACTAATCTCAACAATGCTTACTATAAATTCGACGGCTCTATGGACGAGGCGAAAACCGAAACTATGTTCAATTTATTTTTATTTGCGGACGGAGATAATTTTATAGCACCTTTTTATGAAGAAGAAGGTGATACTTTTACATACTGCTTATGGGATCCCAACGAAGGAATTATTAAAGAATTATTCACAACTGACCTCGACCACCTAAGCCCCTACGCCTATGGATATGTGGGTACAAATGCCAGTTATTACGTTGAAAACGGTATTATATTCGAGGACTCTTATACCGAGGGAAAGAAAGAGCTTATAAATACAGGTCACAAGGGAGATTTTCAGCTTGCTTGCTTCCCCGACTGTATTGTTATGTATGACAAGGGCGAACCGGTTTTTGAGAAAAATACCTTCTTATACTTCTACGATTGGGACTACAACGATCTTGGAAGCGTCAAGATAGACTACCCCTTTGATGAAGGTTTAGTGGGCTTTGTTTGCGGAGAAACTCCCGAACGCATTATTCTGACTGATAATGATAGCGGCAGTCCGTGCTACTATATAAACAAATCGGATTTAGGAACAGGGAATATTGAGATACACACCTTCAAGCTGCCTGATTTTGGAGAGGATTATTTTTGGAGTGATGAGGGTGATGAAGATTAACAGATTCATAAATTTTTTATGAGAACCAAAAAGCTTTTATAACAGAAGATCACACAAAAACCAACCCCCGCAGTGCTTTACTGCGGGGGTTAAGTTAAGTCTTAATAAAACCGAATTATTACATACCCGTAATACCCGAACGCTCGATACCTTCAACAAACTGTTTCTGCAGGAAGCAGTAAATGATAAGTATGGGCAGAATGGTCAGCATAGCACCCGCCTGTACCCAGACGATCCAGTCGGAAGCTGTACCCGTAGGCGCTTCGCCTCCGTTTTTCCACTGGGCTATGGTCATCCATAGGTTGCCGGTCATCAGGGCTATGGTTTTTGCCTTTTCGCCGGGAACGTACATTCCCGAAACGTAGGAGTCGTTCCAATACCATACTATTGAGAAAATAAATACGGTGAGGAAAGATGTTTTTGCGTTAGGCACCATTATTCTGATAAAGGTTGAGAAGGGTCCGCAGCCGTCCAGATGCGCGGCGTCCTCCAGCTCCTTGGGCAGTCCTCTGAAGAACTGTCTGAACAGCAGCACGAACAGTCCCGCTCGGATACCGTTTACGAAGAAGGCTTGCAGATACATTGACGCAGGAGTGTTGATAAGGTTTATACCGTATTTCCATTTACCGGGATTTATCAGTCCCAATAAACCGAAAATGTCAAAATATCTGAACTGCTGGAACTGAGGGATAAGTATGATCTGTATGGGAACTATGATCTGAAGAATTACGATTATGAACAGGAAGCCCTTGCCCATAAACTTAAATCTCGCAAAACCGTAGCCCGTAACCGCACAGGTCACAACCTGTATCAGAGAACATACAATGTTTATGGATATTGTATTCCAAAGTATCGTCGGATACTTCATCGCCTTCCATGTATCCGTTACATTGCTTACCGTAAAGGTTTTGGGAATCCACATTACCGAGGGGTCATACATTTCTTCCTGAGGTCTGAACGCACAGGAAACCATGTAAAGAATAGGGTAGAGAATGACAAAGCTAAGTCCGAAGATGATCAGGAATCTGAATACAGGCCAAACCTTGTCGCCCACTCTTCTTCCGAAAATATAGCGGTAATGCTTTTTCTCGGCGTCGTTGTAGTTCTTGTAGTTCCTGAGGATTTCCCAGTTGCTTATGTGATATTGCTTGTGAAGAGCCTTGCGCTGTTTTTCCAGCTCCTTAAGCTCCTTCTTGGTGTACTTCTTTTCTACCTTCGCGTCGTCATCGCTGACTTTTACAACGGTGTTCTTGAGAGCGTCAGCCGCATGAGCTTCCGTTTCTGCAGCTGCTGCAGCAACGTTTTCTTCCGCCTTGGCGTCTTCATTCTCTTCTTTTGCTTTGGTGTTGCTGGCAGTTTCCTGAGCCAGCGCCTCCAAGGCTTTTATTGCGTCCGCTGCACTTACCTCGGGAGTTTCGTCAGCGGGATTTTGTTTCTTTAAATCTTTTTTAGCCACTTTCGTCCCTCCTTTTTAGTCTACTTGGTAGAATACGAACTTGGAAATAATAGCGGAGATAATGCCGAGAGCAATACCTACTATTCCGAAGTAAGTCCATGCCATTGCTGTACTTAAACCGTACTGCCAGCTTGAGTTCTTTGCAAGAACCTCAACCATGACAGGGTTGGTGGAATCAATAAATACGTCGATAACGGTGTAGATCAGGTTTGCCAGAATCATAGGGCTTATGGTGGGGAAGGTTATCTTCCAGAAGAATTCCCAGCCGGTCGCACCCTCCATCTGAGCCGCTTCCTTAGCCGCAGTTGGTATCTGCTGCAATGCGGAAAGGAAGATAATGGTCTGAATACCGCAGCGCCAGATCAGGTTGAACAGGTCGCTGGCAATCTCTCCCAGTTTATCCGCAACGGACTGGCTTATGTTGGAGAATCCCATAAATTCAAGGAACGCATCGACCATGTCTACCTGGAACAGTGCGCTGAACTGAGCCGCTTCGCCGACGCCCTGTGAGGCGACCTCGCCGTTGATGACCGCCAAAACGGGTCCCGTTGCAACAAGCACCGGTATGAAGAATATGGCTCTTGCAAGACCTCTGCCTTTGAACTTCTGGTTCAGCAAAAGAGCGATAAACAAGCTGAACACGAGGATCATGAAGGTGTCGCCGGGCATTGCGCTCAGAGAGCTCAAAAGGTTAGGAACATATTCGGGGTCGGTATTGAAAATATCGATATAGTTCTGGAAGTTGTTCCATTCACACATAATACCGGGGCGGTCCATTGAAGGATACTGCGAAACGGTGTTTGCGTCAACCATGGTGGTCTTTGAAAGGGAGTATCTCATAGACTCCGCCAGAGGAATAATGAACATATAGATCGTTCCTATCAGCCAAAGACCGATGAAGATATAGCCGTAAAGCTTTTTCTTTCTCTCATAAGAGATTCTTGTTTTCTTGTTGGGATTGGGTCCCTTTCCTCCGCCTCTCTTGGCGAATTCCTCCACGGGAGCGGCAGGATCTGCGGCAACAGCGGCGGCGTCAGACTCCGCAATAGCTGCGGCAGTTTCTGCAGCGGACTGAGAAGCTTCTGCTGCATTGTTTTCAACCTTCTCGGCAATTTCAGCCTGATTTTCTTTTTTGGCTTTTGCCATCAGTCGCTCACTCCTTTCAATCCGTAGTCTGCAAGATTTTTCTCCTGACCGTTTACGCTGACTGTAAGCTTTTCGGTATCAACCTCGATCTTTGTTCCGTTGGAATATTCCATGGAGAAACTGTGCTTGCCGTTTCTGGTATAGTTTACAACGGTTTCGTCCTTTATGGAGCCGCTTATTTCTCTGAACATCTTATAGTCGTTAGCGGCAGTCTCCAGCCAGCCTTCGTAGTTAGCGTAGAAGTACTTGTCGTATTTGCTGTCCTGGAAGTCGTTGGGAGAATTGTACATCAGCTCGTAATGAACAGCGGAGCCTGCCATAAGTGACAGAAGTCTCAGCTCGTTAGCGTTGGAGCTTGCGTTTACGGGCTTTGAAGAATAAGGGATATATCCGTGGATAACCATCTGATAGAAGGGAACATCATAGTCAAACAGGTCATAGTTTGAGCTGTAGAGAGGAACATTTGTGATCGCCGAAACGTAGGGAAGCGCATAAGCGTTGCATTCCTGGGCAATTATAGATATTCCTGCGTCGTTGAGCTTCTTGTAGCCGTCTATGAGGAGTTTTTCGGAATCCTGACGTACAAACTGCGACTTGCCTTCGGATGTCTTGCGGCTGAAGTCGCTGTACAGGAGGGAGGTCGCCTGATCAAGGCTGATTGTCTTAAGTCCCTCGTTGCTGAAGGATTTAACGACCTTGTCAAATACTCCTGTCCAGTAGTAAGGAGAAAGAATTGTCCATGTAGGCTTTACATCGGTATCGGGAATACCGTAGGCAAGATCGAAATCTGTCTGAGTAGCGTAAGCCTTGGTAACTCTCTTGGAGCTGTTCAGCGTGAAGGAGTAGCCGTTGCCGCTCTTGGTGTATTCCATAAAGTTGATGCCGGGATAGAAGGCAAAGCCCTTATCCTGTGTGTAATTGTAAAGCTCCTTGAAGCCGTTCTTTCCGCCCAGCTTGCTTGAATAGTCGGCGCCTGTGGTGACCTGACCCTTCATATCACTGCCGGTGAACTCGTTGTAAACAAGCTGAATGTTTTCAACGCCCAGACTGTTAAGTCTTTCAAGTATTTCCTTAGCCTGACTGTAGGAGGTAGCAACAGTCTGCTGGTCAACAGGGAAGCCTAAAACGGACTTCTTGGTAATAGTGCCGCCCATGGTGGTTACAGCAAGAGCGTTGGCATTGTCGGTGGACTGCTTGGTGAGACCTTTTTCGTTGATAAGGTAATTGCGGTAGGTGTCTGCCAGATCGGCAATGTTAACATCGTCGCCTGTCATAAAGTAATAATATACTTCTATGTTGTCAACTCTGTTGCTGCCCGACTGATAAACTCTCAGGTCGGTCTTTGCGCCCATGGTGAAGGTGTCGGTTGCACGGAAATCAAAGCTGAACCATGCACTGTTAATCTCGTTGGCGTTCTGACCGCTTACATAAGCGTTTACATAAGCGTAGGCGTCGCCCTCGTTGACTACTGCGAACATTCCTTCATCATGTCCGTCCAGTTCCTTTACAATGCCGAGAACGGGGAGATATGTCTGCTCGGTTTTTGCTGCCGCAAGGGAAGTGCTTATTGCGGTATCCTTGCCGTAAACTCTCGACTTGTATACGCTGGTGGAAGTCTTTCCGTTATTGAACTCAATAACTGCACCGGAACCGTCGGGAACGAAAATAAATCCGTCTTCGTTGTTTCTTCCCGCAGCGTTGGTTCTGCCTGCGCCGAATGCCTGTGCAAGGTCAAGGCTTATGAGCTTGTATTCCTTCTGTGCCTTTTCGTTGGTTTTCTCGCTGATCTCATCGGAATGAACTCTGATCCTTAATCTGTCATTGTCCAATACGATAGAAACGGGAATGGAGAAGAATTGTTTTGTAAAGGTATAGGTGATCTTTACGCCGTTTTCGATATACTCCACTTCAAACTTCTGAGCCTGTACGGCTGTATCGAAGGATTTTGCGGGTGTATCGGGCAAGCTGTTGGTTTCTACGTCCAAGGGTCTGAAGGTCAGCATGGACGCCATGGTAGTTTTCTGAGGCTTGCCGGCGACTCCGTCGGATTCGTAATCGTAGGGGGTGGACCACCATATATAGCCGCTCTTGTTGTTCTTAACGGCAAAGAAACAGTTGGTGTCGTTAAAATAAAGGGTTAAGCTGTCGTTTTTGGCAACTTCTTTCATTTCCGCCAGTGCCTGTTCTTCGGTAACGGGCGGGGCTTCTTCTTCGCCTCCGCTGCTTGCTTCGCCGTCTGCTCCTTCGCCTTCTCCCTCTGCGGGAGCTTCTGCGGAGGGAGCGTCGGTGGTTTCGGGATCTGCGCCCTCCGACCATACAACGCCTGAGCTGAGAACAATGGAAACGGCAAGAATTGCTGCTAACAGCTTTCTTTTGAATTTAAGCATTTTCTAAAATCATTCCTTCCTCCGAGAGTGGGCTTTTACTGTACATTTGCCTTTCTCCCGGTCACAGATTTTTTCTGCTGAAGATCATGCCATTATAAGCTGAATCTGTACATCAATTCGGTAACAACGGAGTATACGAACATTACTACCTGCTGGAACAAGGATACCAGAAGGATCAGCACCAGAACTATAATTACCATTGCAACTACGGAGAAAATAATGGCAAGTATGGTTTTGGGCATCGAATACTGATGAACCGCTTTCATTGCCGAAATAATCAAAACTGCCGACCACACAAGACCGATGTAGTTTAACAGTGTAAGGATCGTACCTTCCTGACTTGTGAGGACATTGCTGGCGAAAATGCATACGATCTGGGAAATAATGTAAGGAACCAACGAATAAGCGGATACGCACATTATCTCGTTCATCTTTCCTTCGCCGTCAAACAGTGTACACAGCGACCAGTTACCAACCACCCAGATAAAGAATATCAGGACAGAGCTGGAGAAGATAGGCACAACGTTGAATACCTTTTCAAAGTTGGTCTGATAGATAAAGCCGGTCATAAGTCTTGCGCAGACATTGACAATGAAGAATATAAGCACGATCACAAGTGCAACCTTGCTGTGGTAGGCTTTTTTCCACCTTACATCTTCAAAGCCTTCAAAAGGGTGTCTTGCCACGTAAAAGGGCCATTGCCATGAGGGGAAATTAAAATCAAAACGCATTATGACACACCTCCCTTTGCAAGCTTACCTTTTTTCTTTTTTATTACCTGTCTTACCTTGGAAACTACAACCAATACAACGATGATAGCGATAAGAATTATCATAAAGACGTTGAAATACTTTCTTATCATTTCCATTCTGTATTCCTTGAAGGCTCTGTTGTAGCCGCCTCTGCTGTTCATATAGAAATACTTCATGGCTGTTTCGTTGTCGCCCATGGTGTAGTAGGCATTGCCCAAGCCGATATAGGCGAACCAGTAGTTGGCGTCTCTTAAGATGATCTCCTCAAAAGGCTCCTTGGCTTCCATATACAGACCTCTGTTGAACTTTTCAATGGCTCCGTGAACCATTGCGCCAAACTCGGTAAGGGTAAATACCGTAATATTGTTCTTTCTTCCGTCTGAAACATAAACCTTTTCATGGTAGGTTTCAAGAGCCGTGGGAGAGGTGAACAGTCCCTTCTGATCTCCATAGCCTCCGAAGATAAATTCAAGGTCAAGCTCGTCGGAATACTGGAATACTCTCTTGTTTTCAAAGTCGAGCAGGAACACGTTTCCGTTCTCGTCGATCTCAACGTCGTCGATAGCCGAAGCATAGGTCTTTCCCTTATAATAAACGGAAAGGTCGCCGAAGATCATATTGTCAAAGCCCATGTTCAGGTAAATGTTTTCGCCCGAGGGGTTCAGCTTCTTCAAAACGTCCTTGTCGGAGTTTTTGGAAGAGGTAACGGTGTAGATAAAACCGTCGGAATCAATATCGCAGTTGTCAAGCTCGATAGCTACCGCTTTCTTTCTTGCAAGCATCTGGTCGCGGTTCATAAACAGCTTGTAGAATGCGTTCTGCAATACCTCTGCGGTGGTTTCCACACGGTTGGCTCCGTAGAAGCCGTTGAAGGCGCCGTCAACGCTGAACTGCACCATACCATTGGTGATAGAGGGGATAACGGCGTATACGTTATATGCGTTGTCCACAACCACCTTTTCGGGGCGGTATGAAACGTTTTCCTCATAAACGTCGCTGGTGGGTCTTGTGTACTCAAAGAAAATTGTTCCGTCCTCATAGCACGCCAGAACTCTTTCGTTCATGGAGTCTGCTATATAAATGAGGGTCTTGTCGTTTTTGTGAGTTACGAACACGCCCATTGGTGTGTTAAGAGTTGTGCTCTTAACGACACTTTTGCTTTCGGGGAATTCCTCTCCGTACTTAAAGGTGTCGAGGACTGTTCCCGAATTCATATTCTCATCGGTGATGATAATACGCTGATTTTTGCTGTCTACTATATAAAACTTGCCCGTTTCATTATCCACGAACATATCGTTGACCTCATTGAAGGCGCCTACGCCGATGTCAACGCCGGTGTATATGTCGGAAACCACATAACCGTTCTGTGAAGGCACGGGATCGTTCCACCAGTTGTAGTTATATCCGTAGTAGGCTTCGTCTGCGAATGCCGAGGGAGCGATAACACTTGCAGCGGTTACCGCCGATAAGGCGAAAGCAGCGATTTTTTTAGATAACGGCACTGATATTCATTCCTTTCTTGTTTTTCTTTTGGAGGCATTTTGCTTTTTTAAGCTTCTGCCTCTGGTTTTACGCTTATGGTCTGTAAGAAGGATAGAGGGAGCATTTCAAAACGCTCTCACGCATTTTTTCTTTAATCCTTCAAGCCGCTCTGCGCCATGGTTTCCATAACGTTGCTCTGGCATATAAGGAAGATTATGATAGGAGGAACCATTGTTACAACTACCGCTGCCGCCGCAACGCCCGCACGGGCAATACCTGCCGAGGAGATCTGTGACATAACGGTGGGGAGAGGCTTCAATTCCTCGCTGTAAATAAATGCGTAGCCTGTTACCTGCCATGCGCCTTGGAATGCGAAGATCATCAGTGTCATAATGGCGGGCTTTACGTTGGGCATTACTATCTGCCAGCAGATTCTGAAATGTCCTGCGCCGTCAAGCTTTGCCGCCTCAATAACCGCGTCGGGTATCTGTCCCATGAACTGACGCATCAGGAACAATCCCATAGGAGACGCGATATAGGGAAGAGTGATCGCAAAGTATGTATCGATAAATCCCAACATTGCCATTACCATATACTGCATGATAAACATTACAGAGGAGGTGAACAGCAGAGCGACCTCGATGATTTTGTTCAACGCTTTCTGTCCCGGGAATTTTGTTTTGGCGAGAACGTAAGCCGCAAATGAACAGAAGAATATCTGACATACGGTTACGACTATCGCAACAAACACCGAGTTAAAGACGTATCTTGAAAATGGTACCCACATATTTGACGCCGTGTTCAGCAGGTCCACATAGTTCTGACCTGTAGGAGCAATGGCGTACATTTTAGGCGGGAACAGGAACAATTCCTGTGAAGGCTTTATTGACTGAATTACCGACAGATAAATGGGGAACAGCATGAACAGTCCTACCAACATAAGCATGATAAAAATGGCTATATCGCCGCCCCTTGAGCCGCCGTATTTTTTTCTGGATTTTCTAACCCTCATGACTGCCGTCCTTTCGATTTATTTTTTGTTTGAATAAGAAGCTTACCGATCTTAGTCAAGGAATCTGCCCAATATTTTCTTAATGCCCCAGTTAGCAATGAGCATTACTCCAAACAAGACGAAGCATATTGCCGAAGCGTAGCCCATCTCGTATCTTATTGAGCCGTAGTCAAAAGCATGGGTCATAATTGTGTGAGCTGCGTAGTCGGTGGAAGGGAAGGAGGTAAGATATCTTCCCACGTCACCTGCGGTAAATGAAGATACTATCTGCATAACCGCCGCGAACAGCATCTGAGGTCCCATAGCGGGAACGGTTACCATCAAAAGCTCCTGCATACGGTTCTTTACGCCTTCAACCGCAGCCGCCTCGTAACGGTCACGGGGAATGCCCTGAAGACCCGCACGAAGTGAAAGAAAGCCGGCACCCAGCGACATCCAGAGCTGAACCACCATTACAACGCCGAAAATGTAGTTGGCGTCGGTGAGCCACTGAATAGCGCCCTTGGTGATACCGAGGTTCATAAGGTAAGCATTTGCTATACCGTAGGTATCGCCCGAGAAGATAAGCTGCCAGGTGGTGTAAATGTTACCCGCAAGGGTAGGTGCGTAAAAGATAAAGGTAAATATGGTTTTCAGTGCGCCGGGCATTTCGTTGATAAGCCACGCCAGTAAGAAGCAGAGTATGTAGCTTATAGGTCCGGTGATTACCGCAAAAATAAGGGTATTCTGAATCGCCTTTAAGAAAACCTCGTCCTCCAAAAACAGCGCGTAAAAGTTATTTAAGCCTATCCATTGGGGGAACTGTACCATGTTGAAGTTTGTAAAGCCCATAGGCAGTGACAGTACAACGGGTACAAAGGTGAAGATTGCAAATAGGATAAAGAACGGTGCCATCAGCAGATAAAGGCTGCGGCTGCGTTTTATTTCACGGAGAGTATAGCGGAACCTGTCGTCCTCTATGTGCAGTATTTCCGTATTAGCTTTTGCTGCCAATCTGATTCCTCCTTTATAAATTCTCCCTCCGCCTGTCTTTGTCCTGTCGGCTTTTATTCTTTCCTAAAGGAGATAAAAACAGGCTTAGGGGCAATTTAATTTTTTGAGCGTTTCGTTTTTCGCTTGCCGAATTTTTTACTTACCGAAGGTGGAAAGCTCTTCGTTCTTTCTTTCGATTTCGGCATTGATATCACGGTTGTAGGTAATCAGTGAGTATCTTGCATTGGAGCCTTCGTTTACCACCGCTCTGAATGCGTTCTTGGTATGACGGGTCGTTGCATAGGAAGCGGGGATAATAGGTACTTCAACTGTCTGGCTCATCTGTGCCGAGATCTTTTCCATTTCGGAGGTAGACCAAGGAAGCTGCTGTAAAGCTTCAACGTTTGCTGTTGCAAATCTTCCCATAGGTCCCATAAGAGCTTCAATAGTTCTGCCATATTCAACCTGTGCCTCGGTGGAGGTGAACCACTTGATGAACTCCCAAGCCGCATTCTGGTTGGTGACCTTGTTGAATATCAATGCACCCGATGTGTAGGAGTTGCAAGCGTGGCTTACGGTGCCGTCCTCACGGAGCGTTCCGGGAACCAGTGTGAAGTCCCAAAGTCCTTTGATTTCGGGAGCGGAAACGGAAAGCTGATTGTAGAAGGTGTAGTTCTGGATCAGTATGGGCATCTCGCCTGTTCTGAAACGGGAGAATGCGTCATAGGTCTGATCGAGAGCATGTACGTTATAGAAGTCGGTCCACATCTTGAATGCTTCAAGGCTGGCTTCCTGCTCATAGTTGGTAGCGGTAAGGTCGTCGTTGTAGATATTCAGACCTCTTTGCAGCATAAGCATTACGAATGTGTCGCCTGCGTCAAATACGGAGCTGGTGGTTACCGCTGCGGGAGTGATAAGACCTACGTCCAAGTAAGAACGCTGGAATATCTTGATCATTCCGATAAGATCGTCCCATGTTTCGGGGGGCTCTTCGATTCCAAGCTCGCCCAAAATATCGGTGCGGTAGAACATCATGGGGAAGCCCTGCTCGATAGGAAGTCCGTAAACGCCGTCACGGTAAGTATACAGTGTTGTGATGTTGGGCGAGAAGTTCTTGACAACTTCATCATAGTCGGGGAACTTGGTAAGATCCACCAACAGATCACGTGCAGCCAGCTGAATGGGGAAGTCACCGCCTGTGAAGAGGGAGATCTCGGGACCCTTGCCTGCAAGTGTGGATTCAAGGATAGCGCCCTGAACCAGCTTGATAGAAACGCTTATGCCGTCATGGTTTACGTTAAAGTCACTGTCGCACATTTCCTTGATAGCGGTAGCCTGGTCACGTGCAAGGCCAATCCATACGTCAAGGGAAGTAGCGTCTGTATTTTCGGAAATGCTGTTGTAATCCTCAAAGAAGGAGCCGATAAATGCGTTGAAGCCGAAAGCGAGGTTTTCAAAGAATCCTCCTCTTGCGGGAGAAGCAGTTTCATGAGCTGTCTTTACTTCAAAGTAGTCGATCTCAAGAGGCTGATCGCGGTAATCTCTCATCCAAGCGGAGAGGGAAGCAATATAGTCCTTAAGAGTACCCGCTGTTGTGGGGATATCATCAGGCTTTCTGATGCAGCGCTTCAGAACGACTGTCATTGTTTCGAGAGTGGAAGCTTCTGAACCTGAGCCTAACTTTTCGATATTTGCCTTTTCCTCGTGAAGCTGATCGATGATCTTCTGGAATTCGGGAAGCAGCTCGGGAATGGTGATATCAACACGGTAGTCGGTGTATTCGTCGGGCTCGGGACCTGTGATCATCAGTATACGTCTGTAATAGTAGCTCAGCTCGTATACGATATCGTCAAGTCTCTGCATGATCTCGCCGATCTCGCCGGGGATAGCTTCCATTGTTATGGTGTGTTTTCCCGCGGTGAGGTAAATGTAAACGTCGTTTCCGTCGCCGTCAAGAATGCTCTGATTGTACCAGTTATTGCTGTAAGGGAACATTACGTCGTCAAAGTATGTATTGGGCACCTTTCCGTCTATGTATACGCGGCGGTTGGAGAAGAAGCCTCTCATAACGTTCTGTCTTACCTTAAAGTCGAAGGAGTAATAGCCGTCGTTGGGAACGGTAAACTCCCATGTAGCCGACTGTGTGGATTTGTTCCAGGTGCCCTGTCCCATTGTGTTGTAACGCTGTTTGGTGGGGTGAGAGGGGCTGACAAGACATTCGGTACGGTCGGTGGTAGCGTAAAGGGTGGAAGCGCTCTTGTAGAGGCTGTTTTCGCCCTGTACGAAAATTGTGTTTGTTCCTATGAAGTTGACCTCGGTCAGAGCGGGAGTTCCGTTAAGGTCGCTGTCCGAAGGTCTCACATATTCGGGAATTGCGTCGTAATTCTTAAAGGTAAAGGTTTTAAGACCAACGTTGCACTTGATACCCGTAAGAGTGAGGGTGTGCTTGCCCTTTTCAAGATAGAAGAAATAAGGGTTATTGAAAAGTCCTTCCTTATCCTTTATGGGGTATTTGATCCATGTGTCATATTCTACCTGTCCGGGACGGATATCGTTGTCTCTGCTGTCCTGTCTGATACCGCCTTCCTCGTCCTGCCAGTAGCGGTCGAGAGAGAAGGTCTTTGCCGCAGAGAAGGGGTATTCGCCATCCAGCTGCATTGCGAACTCAACTACCGTGTTGTTGCCCGTAATGGTGTAGTAGTACATTTCGAGGTTGTAGAGTCCCGTTTCGGGTACTTCAAATTCGTACTCCGCAGTACCGCCGTGATTAGGCCACAGCAGAACATCGGACTCGCCTTCAAAATCCTTGACCTCTCCGCCCGGCTCGGTGCCGTATTTGTCTGCACCAATGGAAATGTAATCCTTGGCGTTGATCACGATTTCCTGCTTGGGGTAAGCGGCGTCGGAATGGGAGTTGAAGTAGTTGGCGTAGGTATCGTCACGGCTCATGCCCGCAACAAGGGATTCATTTATGGAAGAGCCGGAGCTTCTGCCCGTTCCCTCCGAATCCTCGGCGGCATTGACATAAACCGGCATACCTGCTAACATACTCGCCGACAGGGTCACTGCCAGCACTTTTTTCAGCTTGATGTTCATTCTTGCCAAAATTTTATCCACCTTTCTGATGAATTTTTCGGGTATTTAAGCTTTTGTTCAGGCAGTATCCTAAAACGAAGCAATTCATCGGAAATTATGCAAATTGCGTCTTTTCGGACAGCCCCAAATACCCTTTCGGATAATTATTTTTACGACCGAGTCGATTAAAGGGGAAATTTTGCTGCGCCGGAAACAGGGCTTACACTCTCCTTTTTTCCGAACTGTAATCGTCATTGCCCTTTTATAATAATTTTGTCCTCCTCCAGCTCAACCCGAACCTTTCCTCCGCCTTTGACACCCAAGGCATTAAGATATTCCTTAGGCAGCTGCAAACGGCCCGCTCTGTCCAATACTGCCAGTTCTTCATGGGCAGTATCAGCGGCATTGTCCTTGTTTTCGCCGAGAGAATCGAGGGACGCTATATCTTCAAGGGAATGCTTTCTTATCATCTCCGTGGCGGTTTTACCGTCTCTTATGGAAACCACACGGTCAATGGACTTTGATAAATTTACGTCGTGAGTTACTATTATAATTGTAACTCCAAGCTCTTTGTTGATTTTCTTGAATACGTCAAGCACCATGGCTGCGGTTTTGGTGTCCACCGCTCCCGTGGGTTCGTCCGCCAAAAGAAGCCGAGGGTTGTTGGCAAGAGCAATGGCGATAGCCACTCTCTGCTGTTCGCCGCCCGACATCTGCGCCAGAAGGGAGTTTTTTCTCTCTGACAGCCCCACCGAATCAAGGAGCATTTCCGCTCGGTGCTGTCGGTTTTTGGAGCCTTTCAGAAGCATGGGAAGCTCAACATTCTGCCTTGCGGTAAGGTATGGAACAAGGTTTCTTGCGTTATTCTGCCAGACAAAGCCCACAACGTCGCGCATGTAGTAAACCAGCTCTTTTTCGTCCAGCTTAAGCATATCCTTGCCGTCTATGAAAAGGCTTCCCGCCGAGGGCTTGTCAAGACCCCCCAGCATATTCAGAAGAGTGGATTTTCCCGATCCCGAAGCGCCTACGATAGCCATAAGCTCGCCCCGTTCCACCGTAAGGTCAAGCCCCTGTAAAGCCATGACCTCCACTCCGTCGGATTTATATATCTTAACTAAGTTCTCACACCGCACCATTACGGAATCGGGCGGCGCCAACATTACATTTTTCGGTATTTTCAACACCCCCGCTTTGCGAATTGCCAATTCTTGACCGAGAAACAGGAACTGCTTCAGATAAGCTTTCCGTCCTCTAAAGCATAAACCTTATCCGCCAATTCCATCATAGTTTCATCATGGGTAGTCATCACTATGGTCAGCCCTTCGGCTGCTATAAAATCACGGAAAAGCTTCATTACCGCCAAGCCCGTGGGAGTGTCAAGGGCTGCTGTGGGCTCATCGGCAAAGACAATTTTCGGCTTGTGAGAAACAGCTCTTGCAATGGCAACACGCTGCTGTTCTCCGCCCGAAAGCTCGCCGGGACGGTGAGTCATACGCTTTTCAAGTCCCACACGGGTCAGACAGTCTCTCGCTCTCTGCTTTCTCTGGGAAAGAGGGACGCCTGCCAGCCTTAAAGTAAATTCCACATTTTCAAAGGCGGTCATCGTTGACATAAGCGCCACCGACTGAAACACAAAAGCCATATCGTGACGGCGCAGGCTGTCCTGCTGTGAGGGGCTTAATGCGGTTATATCGTTACCGTCAAAGAACACAGTTCCCTCATCGGGCTTATCGAGCGCGCCGAGGATATTTATAAGGGTAGTCTTGCCCGATCCCGAGCGTCCCCGCAGACAGACCAGCTGTCCGCTTTCGACCTCTAAATCTACCCCCTGCAGGGCGTTCACAACACTGCCGTCGCCTATCTTGAACCGTCTGGAAACTGCGTTGGCTTTTAATATAACAGACATATTAAGAACCTCCGCTTCCGTCATATAGTCACACAATCGTAATATTGCACAAAAACCCGAAATATACGGAAAAACAGCGTATTTTAAGGTTTTTAGCTAATTTTGGGCGCAACATTCACAAGGCTGTCACCTACCCTACTTAATTATATCAAAGTAACCCCGATATGTCAAGTTTTCATAAAAAGTTTTTTATTTTAAGGGGATTTGGTAACATTATCAACAAAAATTGTGAAAATATAAAGAGAGGTTTGCAAGGAACTGCGGAAAATCTTGAACATCTTGCACTTTGAAGCGCAAATCACACAATATGTAGTGAAAGTTTTTGTAAAGGATTACATTATTTTTGTATGGTAGTTTTTAACAAATCTGCAAAAATGCATTGGAAAAACGTGAAGGTCGGCAATTTCGTGAATTTGCACAAAATAGCGCATAAATCGGCGGAAATGCTGAGTTTAAAGGGGTTTGATGAGAATATAGCAGTTTTTTCCTTATTGACATTGGTACGAAATCGGACTATAATGCTGTAGTACGATTTTGGACATAACACAAAAGCAGCCTTTTCAGGAGATATTCATATGAACAAATCCGCTCAAATAGACAAAATGAACCTTTTATCCGGCGAGATAGACGGCATATATCACACCGCCGCCCTTAAAATGAACCTTGCCGACAGCACCTTGGCTGTCCTTTACGTTCTTCGGACGGAAGGAAACGAGTGCAGTATCAGCGGCATCTGCAAGGTAACGGGCATCGGCAAGCAGACCATAAATTCCGCCCTGAGAAAAATGGAGCAGGAGGGAATAATACAGCTCAAAGCCATGGACGGCAGAAAGAAAACCGTGGCTCTTACCGAAGAAGGAATTGCTTTGGGCGAAAACACCGCCGACAGGCTTATCGAAGCAGAAAACCAAGCCATATCCGATTGGAACGGCGAGGAGATTTCCGAGTATCTCAGACTTATGCGGAAATTCCGTGACTGCCTTAAAAAAGAAATAGATAAAATGTGAAAATGCTTTTTAATTGTCCAAAAGGAAAGGAGTGAATATATGCAAATTTCTTTATCGGAACATTTCACCTACTCAAAGCTTTTGAGGTTTACTCTCCCCTCAATAGCAATGATGATCTTTACATCGATCTACGGAGTTGTGGACGGCATTTTCGTTTCCAACATGGTGGGCGAGGAAGCCTTCACCGCCGTAAACTTTATTATGCCCGTGGTTATGATATTGAGTACAACTGGCTTTATGTTCGGCACAGGCGGAAGCGCGCTGGTGGCAAAGCTGCTGGGAGAGAAAAAGGACAAGAAAGCCAATGAGGTCTTTTCTTTAATAGTATATGCCGCAGCGGCAGTGGGCTTTGTGCTGGCTGTCATCGGAATCATCTTTATGAAAAATATCGCCCTTGCTCTGGGAGCAGACGAATCCATGGCGGAACAGTGCGCGGTTTACGGCAGAATCGTTGCGGCAGCTCTTCCGTTTTTCGCTCTTCAAATGGCGTTCCAGAGTCTGTTCATAACCGCGGAAAAGCCTAAGCTGGGCTTTGCTGTAACGGTGGCTGCGGGTGTGGGCAATATGGTCTTTGACGCGCTGTTTATGGCAGTGTTTCATTGGGGAGTTGCGGGAGCCGCGGCGGCAACGGCTTTGAGCCAAGCCATAGGCGGCGTTATCCCCCTAATATACTTCTTTCGCCCCAACAGCAGTCTGCTAAGGCTGGGAAAAACAACCATGGATATGAAGTCCCTGTGGAAAACCTGCACCAACGGCTCTTCCGAATTGGTTTCACAAGCCTCAATGTCTGTTGTCAATATGCTGTACAACTCCCAGCTTGTGAAATATATAGGCAAAAACGGCGTAGCGGCTTACGGCGTTATGATGTATGTAAACCTGGTTTTTCTTGCAATTTTTATAGGCTTCAGCGTAGGCTCCGCGCCAATAGTAAGCTACCATTACGGCGCGGAAAATCATGAGGAGCTGAAAGGCTTAAGAAAAAAGAGCCTTGTAATAATAGCCATTGCCTCCGTCACAATGCTGATACTGTCACAAGTTTTGGCAAGACCCTTGGCAAGCATTTTCGTAGGCTACAATGAGGAGCTTTTAGACCTTACCGCAAGAGGTTTCAGAATTTTCGCCGTTTTATTTGTCTTTGCGGGACTGAACATCTTCGGCTCGTCCTTCTTCACCGCCCTCAACAACGGTCCCGTTTCCGCCGCGATCTCTTTCCTGAGAACGGTAGTTTTTCAGGTGGGAATGCTGTTCCTCTTACCCCTTATTTTTGATGCAGACGGAATCTGGGCATCGGTAACCGCCGCCGAAATGCTGTCGGCTGTGGTAACGGTAGGATTTTTGGTTGGTATGAGGAAAAGGTATAAATATTGATAAAACAACGGTAAAGATCAGCACAATACATCTGAAAGCAAGCATAATTTATCACAACTGCGCCGAGAGCGCCGTAAAATTCAGCACGACATTTCTACAAACGAGCTTCCGCTCGCACAACTGCTCTGAAAGAACCGTAAATTCTCACCAAGTTCCTTAAGAGAACAATAAATTAAAGCCCAATTTCTTGAAAAAACAACAAATTTCTGTAAGATTTCTTTTCCTTTCCTGTGTATATAAGTGAAAGCCAAATCGATTTGAACTTTTACGAGGTGAGCCCAATGCCAACAAAAGACGATGAGATAATCAGACTGCTTTTCGGCAGAGACGAAAGCGGGCTGAAAGAGCTGTCCAAGGAATACAGCAGCTACTGCTCAAAGATCGCCTTTAATATTTTAGGAGTTAGAGAAGATGCGGAGGAGTGCGTAAACGACACATTCCTCACCGCATGGAACACCATTCCTCCAAACAGTCCCGAAAAGCTGTCCGCCTATTTAGGCAAGCTGGTGAGAAACAGCGCCATAAACAGGCTGGAAAGAAACAGAGCCTTAAAAAGAGGAAACGGCAGCTGTGAGGCTGTTTTGGACGAATTAGAGGAGATCATACCCTCAAAATCGTTGGTGGAACAGGGCTTTGAGGCAAGGGAGCTTATGGAGGAGATCAGCGGATTTCTCCGCGGTCTGCCCGCAAATAAGCGCAAGGTCTTTGTTTTAAGATACTTTTGCTGCGAAAGCGTAAGAGATATTGCCGCAAAACAGGGAATAAGCGAAACCTCCGTTTCGGTCACCTTAAATCGAATAAGAAAGAAACTTAAGGCACATTTGGAGAAAAAGGGGTATTGAAAAATGAAAAAGGAAGATTTGTTTAAAGCTATGTCCGACTTAGATCAAAACCTTATCGCCGAAACAAAGGAAGAGGGAATCGAGGTAAGCCCTATCCGCATTACGGAAGGCAAAAGAAGGTTTAACTATAAGCCCGTAATTGCCGCCGCTTGCTGTGCAGTGCTGATCGGGACGGCGGTTGCTGTGGGTTCGGGGCTTAGTCAAAACGTTGTTAGAGTTCCCTCATGGTACACAGACGAAACAGTCAATGATCCTATTGATATAGGAGAACCAAGCGTTTGGGCGTCAAGCTATCCGAAAAACGCAAAATATCAGTATAAGGGAGATTACAGCGAGATAAAGTTTGAAACGGCGTTCAAGATCTGCGACGGAGATTATTATAGCTATCGGGATCTTATAAATTCAAGCGATCTTGCGGTAGTGGGAGAATTTGTGGACGACCCTCGTCAGGATATAGATCCCAACAGCAGGAACGTTGATTCGACCCGGGACGTTTATTCCTACAACCGCTTTAAAATAGATACTGTGCTGACAGCAGAGGGACCGACCTCAGCCGAAAGCGGAACAGAAATAGTAATAAGTCAGAGATATGCCATAGTTAATGGAGAATATTTATGTTTCTCGGATCTGACCCCTATGTTCAAGGGGGACAGGTGGGTGTATTTCCTTGATTATGACGAAGAAAGAAAAGTATACTATCCCTTGAACGACTATATGGGAAGATATCCCGACCCCTGTTACTATCAAGTCCTTAACCGTGACCCCGATATCCAGGACAGCGCCAACCGGTTTATCCCCGCTATGACAAACAAATACGGTCTGATAGACGGCGGACACTTTAACACAAAAATTTACCGCACCTTGGCGGACATTCTCTATCATGAGTATATGCCCCCCGTACAGTGCCTGTATGATTCGGAAAGCTCGGGGCTTTACAATATAACATACTTTGAACTGGCTGAATGTCTCGGCGTTGTGTTCGATGTAAGAGAAGGCGCTCTTTATATAAATCAGTCATGGTATTCCCCCGCTCCCAACGGAATATCGGTCACAGGAACAGACGCTTTGCATAAAATTTACACTGCCGATGTTACGGGTGACGGAAACAATGACGTCTGCATTCAGGTACGTTCCTCCGAAAAGGAATTCGGCGAATATATTATGATCTATGATTGCTTTAACGACAAGATCTATCATATAATGGGAGAAACTGCCAAGTCCGAATATTACCTCGGCGACGCAGACGGAAAACTTTTGGCATATAAATCGAAGCTTACCTCGGACGGAAGCAGAGGAAATGTCATAAGCCATGAAAATCTTTCTGCCGACATGACCGACAGCTTTTTGGCTGTTGACTTCAGCGGACATAACGAGCGCTGTATATATGACTCTGACTACTGCTCACGTCAAAGGGGTAATTGCTCACTGAAAAGCGGCGGTCACACTCCATACTGTACGGTAAACTCGGACTACTGCTCAAAGCAGGAGGGTGAATGCCAATACTCAAGCGGTCATCATAATGAGGTAACTTCCGGCGGTCATCACGAGGAAGAACCCGAGCACCACGGTCACAGTGAGTACTGTCTGCAAAATACCGACTACTGCTCACAGCAAGAGGGTGAATGCCCCTACACAGGCGGTCATCACGGGGAAGAGCCCGAACACCACGGTCACAGTGAATATTGTCTGCAAAACGCTGACTACTGCTCACAGCAAGAGGGCAAATGTCCTTACAGACCGGACGATCTGGAAGATATGCCCACCGTACTTCACGGACACAGCGAACACTGCCTGCAAGACCTCGACTACTGCGTACAGCAGGAGGGTGTGTGTCCGTACAGACACGACGATTCCTGTCTGCAATACTCCGGACACTGCGAATACTGCCTGCAAGACCCCGACTACTGCGCACAGCAGCAGGGTGAATGCCCCTACAGACAAAACGGCAGCAACAACGGCGGAAATTCTTCCGGACACAGCGGTCATCACAGTGACGGACATCATTGATAAATGCTTGTTGAGTATCTTCGCAAAATGATGCGGAAACAGGAGGTAAAAACATGAAATTGCAGAAAATAACCGAACTGCTTTTAACCGCCGTAATTCTTGTATGCGCTTTTACGGGCTGTGAAAAAACAACGGCATATAAGGTTACCGTTGACAATGAACATACATCAATATGCGAGGTCGGAGAAAGCTATTCCGAGGGCGAAGAAGTGGTTGTCAGGCTTACAACAATCACGGAGCATTATTACAGCCTTTATGTCAACGGAGTTGAACAGGAAATGGATATGGAACGCTCGGATATGAACGGGACATACTTTGTTTTTACTATGCCGGACTGTGATGTTTACATTAAAATTGAGGATCACTGGGTTGATATTCCCTACTACGCTCCGTAAACTCTTACATAATAATCCTCCAATCAACAGCACCCCGTTTCACAATCGAAACGGGGTGCTGTAAAATTATAAAGCTTTATCAGAACGCCTTCTTATAAATCTCCAAAATCTCTTCGGGAGAGGTGGGACGGGGATTTCCGCCTGTGCATACGTCGTTGAAAGCCGCAACGGAAAGTGCCTGCAGATCCTCTTCCTTAACGCCTATCTCGGACAGCTTCTGAGGAATACCGATAGAAACGGAAAGCTCTCTTATTGCGTCAATAGCCGCCTTAACCGCCTCGTCGTCGGTCATCTTCTTGGTGTGCTTAACGCCCATAGCCTTGGCAATGGCTCTGAACTTGGGCTTAGCATTGCTTTCTGCATTGTACTCCAGAACATAGGGCAGCAGCAAAGCGTTGGCAACGCCGTGAGGTGTGTCGTAAAATGCGCCCAGAGGGTGAGCCATGGAGTGAACTATGCCCAAGCCCACATTGGAGAAGCCCATACCTGCAACATACTGCGCCAAAGCCATAGTTTCCCTTGCCTTGGCATCGCCCTGTACGCTGTTGTAAAGGCTCTTATGAATCAGCTCGATAGCTTTTATCTCAACCATATCGGACATTTCCCATGCACCTAAGGTGATATAGCCCTCAATAGCGTGAGTAAGAGCGTCCATACCGGTGGAAGCACAAAGTCCCTTGGGCATTCCCATCATCAGATCGCTGTCAACAATGGCAACAACGGGGATATCGTGAGGATCTACGCAAACCATTTTCTTTTTGTTCTCTTCATCGGTAATAACATAGTTGATAGTTACCTCCGCCGCAGTACCCGAGGTGGTGGGCAGAGCGATAAGGGGAACGCTCTTGTTCTTGGTGGGAGCTACGCCTTCAAGAGAAACCACATCGCCGTATTCGGGATTGGCAACGATTATGCCTATGCCCTTTGCGGTATCCATAACGGAACCGCCGCCAACGGCAACCAAAGCGTCTGCGCCGCAGTCCTTAAAGGTCTTAACGCCGTCCTGAACATTCTTGACGGTGGGGTTAGCCTTGATATCGCAATAGGTTTCGTAAGCTATTCCCGCCTTGTCCATAACCTCCGTTACCTTTTTGGCTACGCCGCATTCCAGCAGTACCTTATCGGTAACGAAAAGGATCTTTTTAAAGCCTCTTGCCTTGATCTCATCGGCAAGGCTTTCTCTTGCGCCTGCGCCGAAGTATGAGGTTTCGTTTAAAATAAATCTGTTTGCCATGGGGAGTCCTCCTTGTGTTTTATTGTTATGATAATTATAACATATTTTTCACTTTTTTCAAGGGGGCTAATCCGTCGGTCTTTGTCTGATCTTAATATGATATACACCTCTTTGAGATGCCGTTCCGTCACCTCCGTGCCGCCGTCCTGAATTTAATAGCCTACCTTCCTGTCAAGATGCCATTCGCCCTCGCTGTATATGACTTTATAATGCCCCTCCCAATAATAGTAATCGGGATATTTGTCAGGCTCCGCCAAGCCTTCCACATCGGGATAGTGCCAGGTGATTTTGTACATATCCTCCGTTTGCTCGGTTATTTCAATGTAGGACGTTGCGGTAAAGGGCTCGGGTCCGCCGCCTCTCCATATACCACAATCCTTATTTACATACATTTTGCCGTCTATCTCCGTAAAGAACAGGCGAAGTTCGTTGGGGTACTTCCAATAAACACTGTTGGCGGAAGGATCGTAGATGAAAGAGTTATATTCGGGATTTTCACAAACATCACTGACAAGCTCATAAAAGCTTTTGACGTCGGAAAAATACACCGATAAGGCAGGATAAAGAGTTATCTCATCTTCTCCGTAGGTAATCGGATTATCCCAATCAATTTCATAAGTAGTGCCAAGCTGTGTATAATGGAGCAGTATGCTTTTATGAACCAACGAACGGATTATCTCTCTAATATCTCCCTTTGAATTGTCAGTATTCATTATTGTGTTAAAATGCGTCAAAGCATACTTGACATCTTCTATGCGGATCCATTCATCGGGTATCGATTCAAAGTTTTTTTCCGTACATATAACCTCAGTCAGCCGCCATGCTCCATTGATATATACGGCTGTACAATTCTTATCAAAGTAATATAGATAATATTTATCCGGCTTGATCACTCCTTCCGAATCGGGATAGTGCCAAATAAACTCACACCGATTATCCGATATATCAGTTATTTCAACATCGCCTGACCAGCTGAAAGGATCAGGTCCGTTTGTTTTAAGAATACAATCCGGGTTTACATACATCTTGCCGTCTATCTCCGTAAAAAACAAGCGAAGTCCGTTAGGGTACGGCACGTAAAAACTGTCGGCGGAAGGATCATAAGTGTAAATATCGTCAGCAGAAGGATCATAAATGCTGTAAGCAAGGTCGTATATGCTTCTTACATCGGAAAAAAACACTGATACAGCGGGATAAAGAGTTATCCCGCCATCTCCGTAGGTGATCGGATCGTCCCAATCAATCTCAAAAGTTTCGCCCTTCCTTGTCAGATAGAACAGCACATTTTTATTAACCAGTGAATCTATCACCCTCGAAATATCGTCTCCGGAAGTATCGGCATTTATTACGCTGCGAAAATTAGACAAAACACTAAATGAACTGTATATAGAAATCCATTCGTCCGGTATCGGCTCGCAGTCCCTTTCCGTTGTTTCGGCGGGAGCGATGTCGGGTTCGCTTCCTGTAACCATGGTGTCAGCATCTTTGCTATCAGTCACACTCTCCTGTGTCGGTGCGGAAGTGCCATTATCCGAAATCTGCGGATCATTCTCCGCACCTTGACAACCGCAGTTAAGCATTAACGCAGATGTTAACAGCAATGAAATCAAACATCTTTTAACTTTTTTCGCCAACATATTATATACCTCCTGTATTCCTGTCCTTTTGTCTGTGGGGGAGCAGAAGAAAAATTTTTCTTTAATTAAATTATACCTTTTCACCCCAAAGCCTTGCAAGCATTTTTTATCTTTCCTTTTTGTCCATACACTAAATTTGGTAATTTCAGACATTTTTTATAGATTCTTTTGTTAGTTTTCTATATTGTTTTTTGTCAAGTTTATACATTCTGAAATAAGTGTCTATAATTTGATTACAATTTGGTTACAATGATTACAATTTGGTTACAAAAATCCTTGTCTATCCAAAAAAGGGCTGTATTTTCTGCCTGAAAAATCGGCAAAAAACACAGCCCTGTTTGTTTTTGACTTTTGAAATTCCCGCAGTCAAAAAAGCCGTTATTATTTTACAGCAATCAATCCGCAGGTCTCTGCCTTACCTTAATATGCACCTCAGAAACTGCTGAAAAATAAAAGAACCGATAAAGAGTCAACACTCCCTATCGGTTCTCAATACTCATATTAAAAATCTAATGCCGATCCCGGATCACCATATCAGATCGTATTTTCAAAAACATCATCCAGTCTCCACGCTCCGTCAACAAATTTGGCTGTTGGACGTTTGTAGTAAATGTGCTTATAGAATTCATCCATACCCCATTTGTCTCTATCGTAATAATACCATAAAAGTTTGCATGTATCCTCTGTTTGTTCGGTTATTTCGATATAGGTTTGATCGAGGAAAGGCTGTGCTGCTCCTTTTTTTACCGTGCAGTTGGGATCTACATACAGCTTTCCGTCTATCTCTGTAAAAAACAAGCGCCCATAGGAATAAAAGCTGTTGGTGTCAGCGTCAAAAGTATAGATCTCGTCATTGACGCCATAGGTGCTGTATGCCAGCTCATATATGCTTTTTACATCGGGAAACAATACAGATATAACAGGATAAAGAGTCAGCTCATCTTCTCCATAAGTAACAGGGTGATCCCGATCTGTTTTAAAGGTAGTTCCCCAACGGGTCAAAACATACAGCGCATTTTTACAAGCCAGCGCATAGACTATATCCGACATCTCGCCATTGGAGCAATCAATATCTTTTATCGAGTTATAACAAACTATAAGATCAATATCCGAATCCAGAGGGATCCAATCATCGTGGCCGGTCCCTGAGTTCTGTTCCGTTGTTTCGGCGGGAGCTGCGGCGGATTCGCTTTCTGTGACCGTAGTTGTGACCTCGTCCTTGTCCGAAATTGTTGTGATAGTATCAGTTTTATCTGCCAGCGGTGCGGAAGTGTTGCTGTCTGATATTTGCGGATTATTTTCGTTGCTTTGACAGCCGCAGGTAAGCAGAAGAGCAGAAGTAAGCAGCAATGAGATAAAGCTTCTTTTGAAATTTTTCAATAGCATATTATATCCCTCCTATTTTTCTTTAATTAAATTATACCTTTTTTCACCTTCTGTTTATATATTCAAAGAAAGACATTATTTCCATTTGAAATAGCATATTATTTATACTCACCATAGACAAAACCTGTACCTCCTATACCCCATTTTGTTGGCGAATTAGGAAAAGCTTTTAAAAAAGCATATAAGTTTGAAAATTTCGTTTGAGAGGAATCCAAAACTATAAAATCCGATATTCATATATAAAAGCCGGATCCCAATAAATCCTAATATTAACATCTCTTTAATAGCCGATCCTATCGTCAAGATGCCACTCTCCGCCGCTGTATATAACTTTATATGTTCTACGGTAGTAATGGTAATCAACATATTTGTCGGGTTCGTTTAATTTTTCCACATCGGGATAGTGCCATCTGATCCAACACGCTTCTTCCATTTCATCGGTTATTTCAATGTAAGAGGTTTCGGTAAAGGGTTCGGGACCTCCGCCTCTTTTTATGCAGCAATTCGGATTTACATACATTTTGCCGTCTATTTCGACAAAGAGCAACTCGGGCATGTTTGAAGCCCAAATGTAATATATACTGTTGTCAGAAGGATCATATATACATTTCTTTTCGGGATTTTCATAAATATCACTGACAAGTTTATAAAAACTTTTTACATCAGGGAAAAACTCTGAAGAGGCGGGACAAATAGTTATTTCTTCTTCACCGTAAGTGATCGGATGGTCAAAATCAGTTTTATAAGTAGAGCCAAGAAGCGTATAATGGAGCATTATGCTTTTATAGGTCAACAAACGGACTATATCTTTGATGTCTCCCTGTGAATTATCTATGCTCATCAGGGATTCAAAATTATCAAAAGTATATTGGTAATTTTCGATAGGTATCCATTCCTCTGGAATAGGCTCCAAAACCCTTTCCGTTGTTTCGGCGGGAGCTGCGGCGGGTTCGCTTTCTGTGACCGTAGTTGTGACCTCGTCCTTGTCCAAAATTGTTGTGATAGTATCAGTTTTATCTGCCAGCGGTGCGGAAGTGTTGCTGTCTGATATTTGCGGATTATTTTCGTTGCTTTGACAGCCGCAGGTAAGCAGAAGGGCAGAAGTAAGCAGCAATGAGATGATGTTTCTTTTAATATTCTCCATAAACATAACCTTTACCTCCTAAACCCCACTTATCCTTCGCTACCTGATTTGGAAAAGATTTATAGAACGCTTCTAAGTTGGAAAATTTCGTTTGACTGGAATCCAAAACTATAAAATCCGATTTGGCAGTGCCTTGGTTTTTATATCCGGTAACAAGCACCATGTGGGGTGTTCCTTCTGAATTTTGTGCGCCTACAATAAAAGGCTTTTGATTATCAAGATTACTTATAGCTTTTGTAAGAATCGTTCCTTCTATCGCAGTATATTCTATTGCAGCATATGACATATTCGCTAACCATATCGTCATACCTTTTTCCTCATCCCAATACTTTGAGGTCATACTGAGCAAATAACTCTCGGAATTCTGGGCTATTTTATTATAGGCATAATAACCGGAAATCTGAGAAAGCAGCGTGCATTGCAGTGAGTTTTCCGGTTCCGATTGTCCGGGCACATGGTATAATTGATAGTACAGCGGAGTAGGGTAATTCACACCTTCATATTCTCCATTTGGATAATAAAACATATTAGATGTAGGTTTTGGATTAGTGCCTAACGAGGAGTTGGGTTTTTGCGCACTTGGGATAACATATTCTTTATAATCATAATTGACTGCCGAGCATTTCACATAACCGTATACCTTACTGCTGCCTAAATTCCTCATTCTTATCCAATAATCACTTTCAGAGAACAGCAAACGATCGATCGAATATGAGCCGATGCCGGCGGGAAATGTATAGACCACTGTACTGCTCGTTGTAGGCTGACTATATGCTTTTGCTCCGGAATTTGCTTTCAGGGTCTTGGTTTCAAGTGTAAATCCGGGTATAAGAAAAGTATAAGGTGTTGCTTTTTCTTCAATATCATTCATTTTGCAGACCTCCTTAAATCGGTTATTTGTTTTTTAGGTTTTTAATTGGAGAAAACGCTTTTGTTGCTTTAATAAAATTATACTCTCTCCTGCTAAGCCATGCAACTGTTTTCAGCATTTTATTTTTGTCCAAATGCAAAATTTGGTAATTTAAGACATTTTTTATAGATTCTTTTGTTAGTTTTCTATATTGTTTTTTGTCAAGTTTATACATTCTGAAATAAGTGTCTATAATTTGATTACAATTTGGTTACAAAAATCCTTGTCTATCCAAAAAATGGCTGTTTTTTCTGCCTGAAAGATCGACAAAAAACACAGCCCAGTTTGTTTTTGATTTTTGAAATTCCCGCGGTCAAAAAAGCCGTTATTATTTTACAGCAATCAATCCGCAGGTCTCTGCCTTACCTTAATATGCACCTCTCTGAGCTGCTGCTCGGTAACCTCGGTAGGAGCACCCAACAACAGATCCTGCGCGTTGGAGTTAAGGGGGAAGGCAATGACCTCTCTTATGCTGTCCTCCTCCAACAGCATCATAATAAGTCTGTCTATACCCAGCGCCATACCCGCATGAGGAGGTGCGCCGAACTTAAAGGCATTGTACAGTGAGCCGAATTTGAGCTTTACATCTTCTTCGGTGTAGCCCGCTATCTCAAAGGACTTTATCATAACCTCGATCTTGTGGTTTCTCACTGCGCCCGAAACCAATTCAATACCGTTGCACACCAGATCGTACTGATACGCCAGAATGTCCTCGGGGTTCTTGGTGTTAAGTGCCTCCAGCTCCCCTTGGGGCATTGAGAATGGGTTGTGGGTAAATTCGGGCTTGCCTGTCTCCTCGCTTTCCTCATACATGGGGAAATCCACTATCCAGCATATTTCAAAGCGGCTCTTGTCAATAAGCTCCATTCTTTCGGCAACCTCGGCGCGGATCTGTCCCGCAAACTTGGGAGCGTTTTTCTTGTCGTCCGCAATAAAGTACAGAACATCGCCCACATTCAGCTTTGCCCTTTCCTTCAGTTCCTTTCTGTCATCGTCGGAAAGGAACTTGTCGATAGGTCCGAGGTAGTTGAAATTCTCGTCAACCTTAACATAGCCCAGACCTTTCATGCCGATAGACATAGCAAAGGCCTCCATTTTCTCAAAGAAAGTCTTGCTCTTTGACGCCATGCCGGGAACGTTGATCGCTCTTACGGTTTTTCCTCTGAAAGGTTTAAACTCGGTTTTTACAAACAGATCGGAAATATCTATAATTTCAAGGGGATTTCTCAGATCGGGCTTATCGGTGCCGTATTTCAGCATTGCCTCTTCAAAGGTAATCCTTCTGAAGGGCGCAGGGGAGAAAGGCTTGTTTGCGAACTTGGACATAACCTCGGGGATCACAGTTTCCGCTACCGCAAACACGTCCTCCTGTGTGGCAAACGCCATTTCAAAATCCAGCTGATAAAATTCGCCTGCGGTTCTGTCGGCTCTTGCGTCCTCGTCACGGAAGCAGGGGGCAAGCTGAAAATATCTGTCAAAGCCGCTTACCATATATAGCTGCTTGAAGATCTGGGGCGCTTGGGGCAGGGCGTAAAACTTTCCGTGATGCTTTCTGCTGGGGATAAGGTAATCTCTTGCGCCCTCGGGTGAAGATGTGGAAAGAATAGGAGTTTGTAATTCCAGAAATCCCTCTTTTTTCATAAGCTCACGCATACAGCTCATTATCTCGGAGCGGAAAACAATATTGTCGTGCATCTTTCTGTTGCGCAAATCGAGAAAACGGTATCTGAGACGAATATCCTCGTTGCTCTTTTTTGAACTGTCAACCTCAAAAGGCAGGTTTTCGGAAACCGCTCCCAATACGGTAAGGCTTTCGGCTTCTATCTCCACCTTGCCTGTGGCTATTTTGTCGTTGTAGGTGGAAGGGTCGCGGTTGATGACCTTTCCCTCCACGGAAACCGCATACTCCTTGTGAATGCCCTCCAAAAGCTGTTCATGGTGCTGCGTGGTGACCTGAACGATACCGTAATGATCGCGGAGGTCGATAAACTTTATTCCTCCGTGGTCACGGATGTTCTCTACCCAGCCTGCCACACGGACGGTTTTTCCGAGGCAGTCCTCGCCTATCATTTCTGTGGTGTGGGTGCGGTATTTGTTTTCTCTAATCATTATATTGTTTCCTTTCAGATTATTTGTGTCGGTTATTCGCACGCTATATTTCTTATCCAGCCTGTAACGCCCTCAGGCAGCAGCTTTTCGTCAGCAGCCCTGCCGTTGTCAAACATCAGATTTGACTGTATCCAATTTATCATACAATGCTGTCCCATTTCAAAGCCGTAGCAAACGGAGGAAATTCCGCCGTCGCCGTTATAGACCCATTGGGGCAGAAACAGCTCGGTATTTTTCATTGCTTTCAATTCCGACAAGCGGGGCTCTACACATTTATCATATTCAGCCATTTCATCGTGCTTGCCGTGCGCCACCAATATTTTCGTTTTGGTTTTGCCGATTTTTTCAAGTGAATTTTTATCGGGCAAATATCCCGAGGAAATGGGCATTGCTCCGTCAAAATAATCGGGGTATTCCTCCAATAATTTCCAAGTGAAAGCACCGCCCGAGGACGCTCCCATAACTATCTTTTTCCCCGCATTGTTGGGATTTTCACTTGCTACCCTGTCAAATATTCCCTTGACGGGAATGTGATAGGGAATATTAAAATCGCTCCATGCGCCGTCTATACGCCCTTCCTCGGTTCGGCTCTCATTTGCAGCGGGAACCACAATATACGCACCGCCCATTTTGTCCTGATAGTCGGGAGAGGCATACTGCTCGGCTCCGCAGCACATAATGCAGTCTATTCCCATTAAAGCGTTGCTTGCTCCGTGCAGGAACATAACAACGGGATATTTTTTATCGGGGGATCTTCCTTGCTTTACGGGGTCATAAACATAATATTTTATATCTCCCGTTTCCCCGCAGGGATAAACATATTTGTCAAAAAGTTCATAGTATATTTTTCCCTTGTAGGTAACGGAATAGCTTACAAATTCCTCGTCATTCAAAAACTCTATCCAAGGAGGGATATTTGTTTTATCCTGCGTCATTTTTTTAAATTCGGGCAGTGCCATGTAATCTTCCTTTCCCTGTTATCTTTTTTCTTTTCTGTTCTTCATTTTTTATGAAGCAAAAAGCATAAAAAGCACCACCGCCGCCATAAAGGCAACAACGGCAATACAAAAAGCAATGCTTGAGGGCGTTTGCTTTTTCTTGGGCTGATTTTTGTCGGAATAAATTATCCTTTCGGTAACGCCGCCGTGTTCCTCGTCAATTATCCTTATCTGATCTATGGGTTCCGCTCCCTCGGCGGCGTGTTCCTGCAGCTTGCCGATAATGTCCCCCATGCTTTCATCGCTTGAAACCCTCATTTCCTTTTTGCCGTCGTCTGTGCGGTAAAACGGGTTTTTGCCGTATTCGTTGTCGTTCATTATTTATACCCTTTCCAAAAAACTTGTAAAATGCCTTTCTTAACCCTTTGAATCATCCTTCAAAGCAACCTCCGCGATCTCCTCCGCCGTAGGCTCTCTGCCAAGTCCCTTAAACTCCTCAATAAGCTCGGGATAATATATCAGATCGCTGCCGCCCGAATGCTTTATGCTTTTCTTGAATTTATTGACCAGATCGCAATGCTCCTGCTCCGACAGCTTTCTGCCTGTCTTTTTGTCGCGGACAGTCATAATGGATTCCACAAGCTCTATAAGCTCTTCCTTTGAAATTTCGGACATGTTTTTGCTCCTTTATTGATTTAACTTTTTCTCCAGAATTCCCTTGATAACATTAGGCGCAGCCACGCCCTTAAGCTGCCTGTTGGCCTGACCCATAAGAAATCCGAAAACCTTTGTTTCGCCGTTTCTGTATTGCTCAACAGGTCCGGGGTTATCCGCCAAAATCTTGTCGATAACCTCTTCTGCCTGCCCAAGATCTTCCTTTATCCAAAGGTTTTCTTCATCACAGATAACATCGGGAGCTTTTCCCGTTTCAAGCATTTTGATAAGGATATTTTTGCCGAAGCTTTTGTTTATCTTGTCGCTGTCCATTATTTCCACAAGCCTTGCCAAGTCTTTTGGCTCAAAGGGCAGCTTATCCATATCCGCCTCGCCTGTGTTAAGCCTTCTCATCAGCTCCACAAGTATAAATGAGGCTATATTTTTGGGATTGTCATAGCACTTGACAGCTTCTTCAAAGAAAAAGCAAACCGCTTTATTGTTGAGTATAGACTCGGTTTCGTTGGGAGCAATGCCGTATTCGCTGATATAACGCTCTCTGCGTGATTCGGGCATTTCGGGGATATCTCTCCGAATTTCCTCCAATTCCTCCTCTGTAAATATTATGGGGGGAATGTCGGGATCGGGGAAATAGCGGTAATCCTGAGCGTCCTCCTTGGAGCGCATTGCCACAGTTTCTCCTGTGCTGTCGGTGTAGCGCCTTGTTTCCTGCACTACCTTTTCGCCGCTTTCTATAAGCTCTGTCTGGCGGTATATCTCGTATTCAATGGCTCTGCCGATTGCCCTTACCGAGTTTATGTTCTTTATTTCCGCTCTTGTGCCAAGCTCCTTTGCGTCCTTTTCAGCCAAGGAAATATTTACATCGCAGCGCAGACTGCCCTGCTCCATTTTTCCGTCGCATACTCCCGCATATTGCAGCAGCAGTCTTATCTTTTCCACAAAGGCGGTAACATCGGCAGCCGAATGGAAATCAGGCTCGGTAACTATCTCGATAAGAGGAATACCGCAGCGGTTATAATCGGCGAGGGTCTGTCTTGTGCTGTCCTCGTGGACAAGCTTTCCCGCGTCCTCCTCCAAGTGAATACGGTTTATTCTTATCCTCTTGGGAACTCCCTCGGAAACAATGTCAACATATCCCCCAAGGCAGACAGGTCTTGGCATCTGGCTGATCTGATAAGCCTTAGGCAGATCGGGGTAAAAATAGTTTTTTCTGTCCCATTTGGTAAAGCGGCTGATATCGCAGTTCAGCACATAGCCTGCCTTTACTATATATTCCACCGCTTTTTTGTTAAGTACGGGGAGAGTGCCGGGAAGTCCGCTGCACACAGGGCAGCAGCGGGAGTTTGGCTCTCCTCCGAACTCTGCGGAGCAGGTGCAGAAAACCTTTGATTTTGTCAGAAGCTCTGCATGGATTTCAAGTCCTATGGTGGGATAAAGTTTCATTATACATAACCTTTCATTTAGTTCGTTTTTGGTTAACAGGGCTTACAAAGATATAAAACACAAACAACAAAAACGGATTTAGAAATTTTTTTATATCATTATCTTTTATGTATTTATTCGTTCTCAAAAATTAAAATCATTGTCATCAAAATTAAAATCATTGTCATCATTATCAGTTGATTCTATTGTAGCACGACCACCTAATCCGCCCAACAGTAGTGCTCCCAAAACCAGTGCTACACCTCCTGCAACAGTGGATAATACGGCAATGAATTTTTTATTATTTTTATCTGCTTCATTTACTTTGTCAGCGATTTCTTCCATTTTTTCCAAAAGATACTTTTTTTCATCAAATGATAGATTATCTTTATCTAATTCTTTTTGCAGCGAAGCTATAACAGCACTATATGCTTCGTGAACGAATCGCATACTTTCATTATTAGATTCTATCCCTTTATTTATTGTTTCTTTATAATCAGACAGCACCTCTTTTAGAGTTTTTGAAAATTCAGGAAATTGCTCTATTGCCTTTTTGGCAATTTCAGAATCCATTTTATCTAACATTGATGCAAAATGGATTACATTTTTTTTGGATAAATGCCTAAAATCCGGTATATGAAGTTTTTTTAATACTTGCTTTTCGGATAAAGTGTTTGCCATAAGTTTTCTCCTTATTATCAGTTTATATTCTCAAAAGCACTTCCGACCTGCAAAACCGTAACCTCATCAAATCGCCTGCCTGTAATGCTCATACCGATAGGCATACCGTTTTTATCCTTGCCGCAGGGCAGGGAAAGGGCAGGCAGTCCCGCAATATTCACAGGCACGGTGAGAATATCCGCCATATACATCTTTACAGGGTCGTTATCCTGCGAGCCGATCTTGTAAGCCACGGAGGGCGCAGTGGGGGTAAGTATCACGTCCGCTTTTTCAAAAATCGCATTGTATTCCGCAATTATCTCCTGCCTTAGTGCGCAGGCTTTTCTGTAATAAGCGTCAAAGTAGCCGCTGGAAAGGGCGTAATTGCCCAAAAGAATACGGCGCTTTACCTCCTCGCCGAAGCCTTTGTTTCGACTGTCAAGTATCATTTCGCGGTAGCTTTTGCCCTCGCCCCTCAAACCGTACTTTATTCCGTCATAGCGTGACAGGTTGGAGGCTGCCTCCGCGCAGGCTATCAGATAGTAAGCGGGTATTCCGTATTTAAGAGAGGGCATTTCGCAGTTTACCAAAACTGCCCCCTGCTTTTCAAGCTCCTTGGCGGCGTTCATAACGGCGGTTTTTACCTCATCATCAACGGCGTCTCCGTAAAATTCCTTGGGAATGGCTATTTTAAGACCGCTTACGGGCTTATCCGCATTTCTGTTGAAATCGGTTTCCGACAAATTCGCCGAGGTAGCGTCTCTTGAATCGTGACCCGCTATAACGTTCAATATCCCGCCGCAGTCCTTTACGGAATTTGCAATAGGTCCTATCTGATCGAGAGAGCTTCCGAAAGCAACCAAGCCGTAACGGCTCACTCTGCCGTAGGTGGGCTTTAACCCCGTTACACCGCAGAAAGCCGCAGGCTGTCTTATAGAACCGCCCGTGTCGGAGCCCAGAGCGGCAGGAACAAAGCCCGCAGCCACCGCAGCCGCCGAACCTCCCGAAGAACCTCCCGGAACGCAGTCGGTGTTAATGGGGTTGTGAGTGCGCTTAAAACAGGAGGTTTGCGTAGCTCCTCCCATGGCGAACTCGTCCATGTTGGTTTTGCCTATTATCACAAAATCCTGCCCGTTCAGCTTTTCCATTACATGAGCGTTGTAGGGCGGAACAAAGCCTTCCAGCATTTTTGAAGCGCAGGTGGTTTTTATTCCGTCGGTGCAGATATTGTCCTTTATGGCAAGGGGGATTCCCGTGAGAAAGTCCGCCTTTCCCTCGTCTATCCTTTTCTGGGCTTTTTCGGCGCTTTTTGCCGCTTCTTCCTCGGTAAGAGTTATGAACGCGCCTATCCTGTCCTCGTCCTTTTCTATTGCCTTAAAGCATTCCCCGCAAAGCTCCGCCGCGCTTATCTGCTTTTCGTCCAAAGCCTTACGGAGAGCGGAAAGGGTGGTGTTTTTTATATCCATAAGATGATTCCTTTCGGTTGTTGGTTGTAAAGTCAGCGGTTATTCCATCATTTTGGGCAGTACATAGCAATCCTCTGCGCCGCCCGTCACAGCGTTCTGCATAAGCTTTTCGGTGGGGAAGGACTCCTCCGCCTTATCCTCTCTCAGCTGTGCATAGGGAATCTGATTGTTGTCCTTTGTATCGTCGTATTCTATATCGAAATCCCGGATCGTATCCATAAGGGCAATGATGTCGCCCATTTGCTCCGCCATTTTCTCCGACTCTTCGTCGGTAAAGGACAGCTTGGATAACTCGGCAATGTGTTCCAGCTCCGCTTTTTCTATTTTCGCCATAATGTTTCCTCCGTTATGGTTTTGATTTTCAGTAAATGAATAATCGGAAATGCAATTATGCAAATTTTCGGATATATGATTTCCCGAAAATTATATAATTTCCCATAATATACAGGTATTATTGTAACACAAACGTGGAGGTTTTGCAATAGCTTTTCGGGGGAAAATCACAATTTTTCCAAAGTCATTGTTTGTGTTGGCAGCAGATCATAAAATACTGTAAAGGTATCCCTAAATAATTTCGTGCATAAAATTTTACATGAACACTAACAATTTATAATTAAATATTGACATTTATTTCCTTATATGATATAATTTAACAAAAGATTTGTTTGTCCAAACAAGGAGGCAATTATGAAAAAGCTTTTATCATTATTTGCTGCCGCTTTTATGCTGCTGGCGGCGGGGTGCTCGCAAGGTGTCAATAATTCTGTGGCACCTCCGCCTGTAAGAGTCGGTGAGGGTATTGACAGCTTATCAACTCGGCAGGTAATCAACAAAGATGTTACACATTTAGATAAAGTGCATTTTGAAGGAATTGGAGCAGTGATTGCGGAGGAAGCTTCAGAAGTAGCTCTCCAAATCAATTCTGTTGAAAATAGAGAAAATACCGAGCTAATTATCGAATTGAATAATCCGTATGATGATTTTGTGTTCAAACCTGATGATAATGATATTACATTAGAGGAAGCACAGAAAATTTTAAAGCAACAAAGAAGTAATGTGAAATCCTATTACACACAGACAAATCAAGAAATTCTTGATTCTTTAGATTTAACGGCATTCGATATAGAATTTAGGGCAGACGCTTATGCCCCATATATTTTCGGTGATCTTCATCGTGATGTTACTGATGACGATATAAATAACATTTATGAATTAGCGAAAAGCGAAGAAATCTCTCTAATATATGTAAGAGCTGTTTCGGAAGCTGAAGGGGAATTGTCTTCTGCAGTTAATGCGATTGATGCAAAGGCAGTTATTTCTAATTCTAATACGGATGGTAAAGGCATAGTCATTGGAATTCTGGATTATGGAATTGTTGATAAAGATAATAAAGTTTTTAATGGAGTAGATTTGACAGTTAGAAATGAGTGGTGGTTCGCAGAAAAAATTAATGACCATTCCACTTGTGTTGCTGCAGCTGCACTTGCTGTTGCGCCGAGTGCATCTATTTTAAGTGTTCAGCTTTCGAGGGAACCAAGTGGTGAAATTGAATGGATGCTTGACAATGGTGTAAATATTATCAATATAAGTTTAAGTTGTTATAGTAGTGAAAGTGAATTTGGCAATTATACATCGATATCTGCTTACTGTGATTATATTGCACGAAATAACTGGGTTACCTTTACCGGATCCGCAGGTAATCGTGGCGAAGCTAATGGAAAAGCTGACTATTTGGTTACTCCTCCCAACGGATATAATACCATTACTGTTGGAGCCTGTACAAATAATGGTGTACGCGCATATTATTCATCATATAAGGAAAAATTTAACATCAACTTCCCTAACTTTTTGGCTCCAGGTGATGGATTGAGTTTTCCCGGTTTTACTGGAACATATTCTGGCACAAGCTATGCTGCTCCAATTACAGCGGGAGCTGCTGCTGTATTGATGCAATATTCGCCTTCTTTAACAATGTTTCCGGAAAACGTATTGACGATTCTTATGGCATCTACTAAACGCATCACAAGGTACGCTACTTCTAATTATGGATTTAATGATGAAGCCGGCACAGGAATGTTAAATCTTTCCAATGCGCTTAAAGCAGTTAACAATCGTACATCGTTTACTGTTATATCTGATAACGTCGGATCAGATATTTGTGAAACAACAGTTTACATTAAAGCAGGTCAGCGCATTCGAATTGCTTTTGCGTCTTTGATAAATAACAACAACTCTGCAAAAACGAATTTGGTTACAGATTACGATTTATATCTGTATGATAGTAATGGCACTTGTGTTGTGTATAGTGTGGGTTTACACAACAATGAATTTGTAGATTACTTAGCAACTTCATCCAAATATTATACAATAAAAATTAGACAGAGTTCTGCCAAAAAAACAACAATGACAGATTACTGTTCTTATACATATTTCATAGTTTGAGGGAGGTTGTTTTCATTATGAAGCACCGTTTATGTAGTCTCGTTTTTTTTATTGTTGTTATGAGTTTTTGCAGCTGCAGCTCAAATAATATTGACGCAGTTATCTTTTCAAATATAAATTTAAACTTTGGTGAAGATTTTGCAGTTCTTGTCAATAGCTATAATGATCTGCAAACTTTTTGTGATGAAACGTTAACGGAACAATGTGATGAAGCATTTAGAGCAAAAATGATGGCTTATGATGATATTTTTTTTCAAGAAAAAATGATTATATTAATTTCTCATCGGGAAGGAACCTCTTCAAGTAAACTGTCAGTTGGAGACATTGAATTTACAGATAATAATATCAATGTGATCATTAAACGTGATACTCCGAAGATCACGGAAGATTCATTAAAAGACTACTTCATTATTGTCGAAGTGCCTCAAAATGCAAATTATAGCTCTGTGACTTATGAAGTTAAGTAAAATTATAATACCAATACCCCATTATAAAAGCAGACAAGGCGCTTTTTAATGGGGTGTTTAGTATAGATCCTTCATATACTTATAAGCTATATTGTTCCTTTTACAATGCACCTCTGCACAAGACCCCTTGCCCACAGCAACAGTCAGCCTCTCACACCCGAAAAACGCCTTGTCCCCCACAGAAACAACGCTGTCGGGAACAATCACGTTGACAAGCCCAAGGCACTTAAAAAATGCCCTTTCCCCTATACTTGTGACAGTGCTCGGCAAGGTCACTGTCTTTATGACCTGTCTGAACGTGCTTGTCCACACTTTAAGCCGCTTTGCGTGGGGCGAAAATGCGCTTTCCCCAATAGCAGAAACCACATCATCACCGATCTTTTCGGGAACAACAATATCCTTTCTTTCTCCTATATAGCTTGTGATAATGAGAGTGCCGTCCTCCTGCTTTTTGAACTTCCAGGATTTTTTCAGCTCGGCAGGGGAATTAGGATCTGCGTTAAGCTCCTTTTCCGCTTTTCTCTCCGCTCTCTTTTGCTCCTTGCCAAGATCCGCAGTGCGGTTTTTGAATTCCAGCAACCACGCAGTACACTCTGCCTTTTCTCCCTTGCCCGCATATTCTATAAGCTCGTCCCTTACCTCGGTCTTTTTCAGCCAGCCGCTTTTTTCGCATAGGGGAAGGCAGTCTGCGGCATCTGCGTCTATCATCACCTTCATAAGATCTGCTTTAGTGAGCCTTTTCAGATTAAAGCCTGCAAGCACCGCTTCAAGAGACACAGGGTCGGTAAGGCAGTTAAGGCAGCGGCTTTTCCACAAAACGGGGTTATAAAATATAAGACTGTCGATCTCCTCATGGAGCATGGTTATTATCTCCGCAAATTCCTTTGGGGGCAGCTCGCCGAAATCCCAGCAGAACCTATCCCAAAACCAATAGGTGGGGTTGTTGGGGTGGAATCTTCCGGGACCGTGAACGAGAGCGTCCCTAACTCCCTCGGAAAGTGTAACGCCTTGGCTTTTAAGCTCGGCGATCTGCTCCTTGTCAAGGTTCATTATGGCGATAAAGAGCTTGTCGTCTTTTGCAAGCGGGGTATTTATGGCAGGGTATTTTGAAAATTGCATAATTAAATCTCCCGAATAAAACCAAAAGCTGCAAAGCCTAAGCCCGCAGCTTTCTGTTTTTGATATTTCCTTACTTCTTCAAACCGAACTTCTTGTTGAACTTGTCAACACGTCCGCCGCTGTCGATAAGCTTCTGCTTACCTGTGAAGAAAGGGTGGCATTTAGAGCAGATTTCCACTTTAATATCCTGCTTGGTGGAACGGGTTTCAATTACATTGCCGCACGCGCACTTAATGGTTGTGGGCTTGTAATCGGGATGGATTCCTTCTTTCATTATGTCACCGCCTTTTCCTTTTATACTCAGCCTAATGGGGAGCAACCCATTGGGGATTAGCTGACGAATATTATAGCATAACAGAGTTTGTTTGTCAAGAGGGAATTGCCCTGTTTTTTCTGCATAATGCTTGACTTTTCCCTAAAAATAAATATAATGAAGATTAAGAGTGCCAAAGACGGCGGACGGTTAGCTCCCTGAAGAAGGGAGGTGATGCCAAAGTGATTATTACTTATGTAACCTACGAGGGATTGTTTGCATTTATGCAGATGATTTTTTCGTTGATCACTGCAATTACAGGTGTCATAACTCTCGTTATTGGAATTGTAAAAATTATTTGCAATAAAGGTAGCGACAAAAAGAGAAAAAAATAACCGCCCCTTCTCCCCAGATGTTGCGGTTATTTTTTAACTAAAAACTAATGGGAGTTAGCCGTTCGTCGGCACTCTCTTTCTTTTTTATTATTATACACAGATTTCGCTGTTTTGTCAATAGGAAATTAAATTTCCGCTGTGATCCTGTCTCCCATTTCCGAACAGCTCACAAGTGTCATACCCTCGCTCATAATATCGCCTGTGCGCGCACCCGATGCCAATACCTTATCAACAGCCCCTTCAATATCGTCCGCCTCCTTCTGCATATCAAAGCTGTAACGCAGCATCATAGCGGCGGAAAGTATAGTTGCAATAGGATTAGCCTTGTTCTGTCCCGCAATGTCGGGTGCCGATCCGTGAATAGGCTCATACAGTCCCAAGGTGCCTTCGCCAAGACTTGCGGAGGGCAGCATTCCCAGAGAGCCTGTGATCATGCTTGCCTCGTCCGAAAGAATATCGCCGAAGAGGTTTTCGGTAACAATTACGTCAAACTGGGCGGGATTTCTTACCAGCTGCATAGCCGCATTGTCAACCAGCATATCGGAAAACTCAACCTCGGGATAGCTTTCCGCAACCTTGTGGGAAATTTCTCTCCACAGACGGGAGCTGTCCAGAACGTTTGCCTTATCTATGCTTGTTACTTTATTGCGGCGTTTTTTCGCCATATCAAAGGCTACCTTGCAAATTCTCTCGATCTCAAAATCGCTGTATTTCATGGAGTCGCTGGCAGTCTTATGACCGTTTTCATCAACATAGGTTTTCTTTTCGCCGAAGTATGCGCCGCCGATAAGCTCACGGACAATTACCAGATCAAGACCCTTTTCGGTAATGTCGCTTCTCAGAGGGCAGGCGGAAGCAAGGGGCTTTAAAAGCTTTGCGGGGCGGATATTTGCGAACAGCTTCAGCGCTCCTCTGATACCCAGAAGACCCGCTTCGGGACGCATGCTGCCCTCGCCCTTATCCCACTTGGGACCGCCAACCGCGCCTAAAAGAACGCTGTCGGAAGCAAGACATTTGTCTATGGTTTCCTGAGGAAGGGGAACGCCTGTTTCGTCAATGGCAATACCGCCCATAAGCACCTGTGTGTAGTTGAAGGTGTGATTGTACTTTTCCGCGATCTTGTCAAGCACCTTCATTGCTTCGTTTACTATCTCGGGACCTATGCCGTCGCCCTTGATCACCGCTATGTTTTTTGTCATTTGTGTTGTTTTCCTTTCTTTTTTGTCTTGTTCGCTCTTTTACTTTTTCATTTTTTGGGGAATTTCGCTTTTTTGCTCTCTGTCTTTTTTCTTTGTCTCCGTCTTATTTTCGTCTTTCGCCCTTTTGTCATCTCTCTCCAAGGAATTCGGGCGGAACCGATTTTGTCAGCCACACCCCGTTTTCGGAGAGATAAAACTTATATCCCGCTCTGAACATCTTTCCCGAATGAACAAAGAAGATATGGGGCTTTCCGTGCCTTGCGCCTACCTTTTCGGCGGTTTCCCTGTCCTTTGATAAATGCACGTACAGTCTGCTTTTGGGGATCAGACCTTCCTTTCGGATAGAAGCGGCGAATTTCTCGCCTGTTCCGTGAAAAAGCTGTTCGGGAGGCTCCGCCTCTTTCAGCTCCACATCGACATTGATGGAGTGACCTTGATTTGCTCTGATTTTGGTTTTGTCTTCGTTAAAGCTGTAACGCTGTTTGTTGTCGGTGCGGACGACCTCTTCCAGAATACCGAAATCAATGCTATAGCCCTCGGTTTTGTTTATTCCCTTTATCAGCTCGTCAACATTTGCCCAGCCATGCCCGTCAAGGCTTATGCCAATAGTTTCGGGCTTGTGGCGCAGAATTAAGCTGATAAAAATACTTGTTTTCTTTAAATCCTTCATAATAAAATATAATTATTCTCAGTTGCCCGCCTTGATAGAATTCAGCAATCCGCCCTTGTTTATGATATCCTTGATAAATTCGGGGAAGGGCTCGGCGGTGTAGGTTTTTCCTGTGGTGTGATCGGTGATCTTTCCTGTGTCAAAGTCTACCTCTACATCGTCCCCAGCCTTGATCTCCTTTGCCGCTTCGGGGCATTCGAGAATGGGCAGTCCGATGTTGATCGCGTTGCGGTAAAAAATTCTTGCAAAGGTAGCCGCGATTACGCAGGCTATACCGCTTTCCTTAATGGCAATGGGAGCATGCTCACGGGAGCTGCCGCAGCCGAAATTGGCTTCTCCTACCATAATATCGCCATTGTTTACCTTGTTCACAAAGTCCTTGTCTATATCCTCCATACAGTGAGAGGCAAGCTCCTTGTGATCGGCAGTGTTGAGATATCTTGCGGGGATAATTACGTCTGTATCGACATTATCGCCGTATTTGTGTACTAAGCCGTGTGCGTTCATATTTATTGGGAATGCCGATAAAATGTCGGCATTGTCTCCTTTCGTTTTATTAAGAATAATAACTTGCAGTATGAATCCTGCTCAAGTAAGTGTCTATTACCGACTTGAAGTTAAACAGCAGGGGAGTGGTTTTAAGATTGTTCAGCGCCTGTTCGTTTTCAAGCTTGCAGAACAGTGCTATATCTGCTGTGGAGCTTTCCAGAAGAATACTTTCAACCTTGATATCCAAAAGTCCTTCAACCTTTCCCGACAGATCCTCCAATCCGCTTTTGAGTTTTACGGCGGCAATCCTTCTGTCGCTGTCGGGCAGCTCGTCTTTAAATGTCAGTAAAGCAACATGATTAAGCATGATTTCATTTTCCCCTTTCCAAACATTGACCGATTATATTCATTGTAAGAACCTGCGGATTTTCCGCAAAGTTGTCTGCAAAAACAATTACAAACTACATTTAACCCTTATAAGCCGATATTTTTCCCTCTATTGCGCTGGCTGCTGCTACATAAGGGCTTGCAAGGTAAACCTCGCTTTCCGTGTGACCCATTCTTCCCACAAAGTTGCGGTTGGTGGTGGAAACCGCTCTTTCTCCCGCCGCAAGAATGCCCATATGACCGCCGAGGCATGGACCGCAGGTAGGTGTGGAAAATACGCAGCCCGCATTTATAAATATTTCGGCAAGACCCTCATTGATACACTGCAAATAGATCTTTTGAGTAGCGGGAATAACTATGCAGCGTACGCCCTTGGCAACGTGCTTTCCTTTAAGCACCTCCGCAGCCTGACGCATATCGCTGATCCTGCCGTTGGTGCAGGAGCCGATTACCGCCTGATCTATCTTTACCTCTCCCCAGTCCTTTTCCGTTCTGGCATTTTCGGGAAGGTGAGGGAAAGCCACCGTCTGCTCAACCTTGTCAAGCTCAATATCAATGACCTGAGAATAAACGGCGTCATCGTCTGCCCTGAACACCTCAAACTCTCTGTCGGTACGTTCCTTAACAAAATCTATTGTCTGTTGGTCTACTTCAAAAATTCCGTTCTTTGCGCCTGCCTCGATAGCCATATTCGCCATACAGAGCCTGTCCTCAACGGTAAGGGAAGCAAGACCCTCTCCGCCGAATTCCATGCTCTTGTACAATGCGCCGTCAACGCCTATCTTGCCGATTATGTGCAGAATTACATCCTTACCCGTAACGTACGGATTAAGCTTGCCTTTAAGATTAAAGCGGATAGCCGCAGGCACCTTGAACCACGCCTCACCTGTTGCCATTCCTGCCGCCATATCGGTAGAGCCTACGCCTGTGGAAAATGCGCCCAGTGCACCGTAAGTACAAGTATGGCTGTCTGCGCCTATGCACAATTCGCCGGGGGCGATAAGTCCTTTTTCGGGGAGCAGTGCGTGTTCAACGCCCATATCGCCTGCATCGTAAAAGTTCACGATACCGTGCTGTCCCGCAAATTCGCGGCACTGCTTGCACTGTGTAGCTGCCTTGATGTCCTTGTTGGGAGCAAAGTGATCCATTACAAGGCTCACGCGGCATTTGTCGAAAACTCCCTCAAAGCCCGCCTTGTTAAATTCGTTTATGGCAACGGGGGCGGTGATGTCGTTAGCCAATACCATATCCAGCTTTGCTTTGATAAGCTGACCTTCGCGGACCTCGCTGAGTCCTGCGTGTTTTGCCAGAATTTTCTGGCTCATTGTCATTCCCATATTCGTTCTTTCCTTTCTCTTTGTATTTATTGTATCATAAATTTTTAAATTTTTCAAGATAGATTTACTTTATGATATAAATAATAATTGATAGCGTCCAGCAGGGCTATCAGGCTGGCGTCTATTACGTCCTTTGATGCGCCTACTGTTGTCCAGATCTTTTCGCCGTCTGTGCTTTCTATCAAAACCCTTGTTACAGCGGCGGTGCTGTCGCCTTTGGCTATTACTCTTACCTTGTAATCTATCAGGTGAGTGCGTTTAAGCTGGGGGTAGAATACCTCCAATGCCTTTCTTATGGCTCTGTCTATGGCGTTTACAGGGCCGTCTCCTTCGTCGGCGGTTATCTCGTATCTGTCACCCACCTTGACCTTTACCATTGCGTTGGCTTTTTCAAGTCCGTAGGTGTCGTAGTTCTGGCTGGAAATAACGTGAAAATGCTCGATATTGAAAAAAGGCTTGAAACGCTTTAATTCCTTCAGCACCAAAAGCTCAAAGCTTGCTCCCGCCGCCTCAAACTGAAAGCCTGCGTTTTCCAGCTTTTTCAGCTTTTCCATTATCCTTTTTGTTTCGGGGCTGTTTTTGTCAAGGGATTTGTCAAAAGTGATGAGCTTGGACAGCACCGTGCTTCTGCCGCTGACCTCGGACAGCAGAAAGCTCCGTTCGTTGCCCACCGATTCGGGGGAAATATGCTCAAAGGTTTTGGGATCTTTAGCTACTCCGTCGGCGTGCATACCGCCCTTATGCCCGAAAGCGCTTCTGCCTACATAAGGCATGCTTCCCGCCAGCTTTGTATTGGCAATTTCCGCAATGTAACAGGCGGTTGGAGTCAGATCCTCCAAGCTTTCCTCGGGTACGCAGTCATGGCCGAGCTTTAACTGCAGATTCGGAATTATTACCGAGAGATTTGCATTTCCGCAGCGTTCGCCTATTCCTATAAAAGTACCCTGAACATGGGTCGCTCCTGCTTTTACTGCCGCCATAGTGCACGCCACAGCGCAGCCTATATCATTATGACAATGGATTCCCACAGGGATATGTACCGCTTCGACCGCTTTTTTTGTGATCTCCTCAATCTCATCGGGGAAAGAGCCGCCGTTAGTGTCGCAAAGCACCACTGCCGACGCTCCCGCCTTTTCCGCCGCTTTTAACGCCGACAGCGCAAAGTCGGGATCGTCCTTGAAGCCGTCAAAAAAATGCTCCGCGTCAAAGATGACCTTTTTGCCCTTACTCACAAGATATGCCACGGTATCACTTATCATGGCAAAATTTTCCTCGGGACTTGCTGCCAAAATTATATCGGAATGTAATTTCCAGCTTTTTCCGAATATGCTCACATACTCGGTTTCGGCGGTAAGGAGAGCGTTAAGGTTTTCGTCCTCTTCACAGGTAAGGTTTTTTCTCCTTGTGGAACCGAAAGCCACCAGCTTGGTGTTTTTTAAGGTCAGAGCCTTTGCTCTTTTGAAAAACTCCAAGTCCTTCGGATTTGAGCCGGGGTTTCCCGCCTCGGCAAAAGCAACTCCGAAGCTGTCCAATTTTTGAAGTATTTTCAGCTTGTCGTCCACGGAAAAGCTGATTCCCTCGCCCTGTGCTCCGTCCCGAAGGGTGGAGTCGAATATCTCTGTTTTTTTCATTCCTGCTTTCCTGTTTCCTTTCTTATACTGATTTCAAGTTAAAAAGGTGCTAACCTTTTTAACCATTCGGCGAAGCCGAATGTGCCGCCGAAGGCGGCTGAAATATTTGTTCAATACTGTTTCCCGATGGGACGCAGTCCCATCGCTTCTGCCGCAGGCAGAAGAATTTAAAAACGTTCATAGGACGTTTTTAAATTGGAAATAGTATTATTTTCTTTTTCCGAATCGAAAAGACGAGATGCAGGTATATATAAAAAATAACCTTCATCTCCAAAGAGATGAAAGCTATTACTTCCACGTTACCACTCTTAATTGGCATTGTCTTACGGCAATACCCCCTCATTGACATCTAACAATGTCAGCCCCTGTAACGCGAGGACGCGTTCCGTTCTCCGCGGATTTTTCTTTTCCGCATTGACGGAAGGCTCAAAGGTGATTTAGAAAGAAGTTCCGCCGCTGTCTCGCACCAAATGACAGCTCTCTGTGGGCTTCCGAGCTTTCCGCTCCTTGTCACAGCCTTTTCGATATTATTTTTTTGTTTTTACTATGTTAGCATAATTTTTTGTCATTGTCAAGGGGGAAAGCGTAAAAACAGCCCGCCGAAAAAACTTTTTTGATCGTTTTTTCGGCAGGCTGCGGTTTATTGCTTTGGAATAATTAAAAATTGACCCCATACTGAATAGGCTCAACCGTCTGCGTTATGGGCGCAAATTTATAGCCGCTTTCCTTTAAGCACTTTATTATATTTTCAAGAGCCGCCACGGTATTTTCTCTTGTGTCCGTATCGTGCATAAGCACGGTAGCTGAGGGGAATCTTTTTACATCATTTGTCACATTTTGGCAAAGCTCCTCAGGGCTCAATCCTCTCCAATCGTTGCTGTCCGTGTTCCAATCGTAATACACAAAGCCCCTTTCGTCCAGAGCCGACTTGATCTCGTCACGGCAATGGCGGTTGTACTGATTTACGCTTCCTCCGGGGAAGCGGTAAAGCCACGGTTTTTGGTTTGTGGCTTTTACTATTATATCATAAGCCTTTGCAAAATCCTCTACATAAGCCTGTTCATCTTCATAGATCGTCAGATAATTATGAGTATAGGAATGTACTCCGATAGTATGACCCGCCGCCGCAATGGTTCTGAGCCGATTTGCACACTCCTCGCTTTCATCGGGGATCACAAAAAATGTGGCTTTGATATTGTATTCCTTTAATATTTTTAAAATATCCTCGGTATATACGGAGGGACCGTCATCAAAGGTCAGATATATTACCTTTTCCTTTTTCTCGTATTTTCCCACATACTTTTCCACCCACATATTCGGATATTCCGTAAACATTGAGCGGTCGGGCTTTTCAAATAATACCTCGGTTTCGGCAGGCTCTGTTTCCGTCGGAAGAGCGATCTCGTTCTGTTCTATGGCGTTTTCATTTTTTATTTCGGGATTTATGACCGGAACAGCGGAAACGTTGTGGGGCGGAGTTCTCACGGCGGGAGTAAGGTCAAAAAAATCTCCCATATCGTCGGCGGAGCAGCCTGTCATAATTGCCGCTAAGGTGAATACTCCTATTATTTTTAAAAGGGACTTTTTCTTTAAAGAAGAATTTCTGCCCTTGTTTTTATCACTTATGTTCATAATAATTACCTCCGAATTTCTTTATAATTATTATGGCATAAGAAATAAATCTATTCAACAACAAAACGGTAACAATTCGTTTACATTTCGGTTACAAATTGTTACATAAAGGTTACAATGGTAACAAACCGGTTACAGGAAAATTTTGGGGCGAGGAACATCTCGCCCCTCAATTTTCGTCCAATACTGCACTTTTTGCTTCGCTAAAAAGTGCAGTATTGGACACCAACTGCGCCTACGAAGTGTTTACGGTAAAATTTTGAGATCGTAAAAAACAGCACATCATCTCTAAGAGCGGATTACCACTCGCGCAACTGCTCTGATAACACGATAAAAACCAGCACATCATTCCTAAAAGAGGGTTTTCTCATAGCACAACCTTTTTGATAGCACGAATTTCAAAGAATCATTTGAGACTGCATTTTTCTGCTTGAAAAACTGGGCAGAAAAATACAGTCTCGGAGTTTGGAGTTTTTGCCCAGTTTTTCAAGAAATTTTAAAAAAAGTTTACGGTTTTGAAATTCTTTTCAAATCAGCAAATTACCGCCAACTTTCCTAAAAGAGCCGTAAAAAACAGCACACCATCTCTAAGAGCGGATTTCCACTCGCACAACTGTCTTGATAGCACGAATTTCAAAAATTAACTGAGTTCGGAGTTTTTGCCCAATTTTTCAAGCAAAAACTCCGAACTCAGTTA
>CAZWRZ010000006.1:0-138267 GCA_964636555.1 uncultured Ruminiclostridium sp. | reverse complement strand
CGCTCCACAGAAAATGCTCTTTGACAATCTTGTGTCCGTTGTTTCCGTGTGCTCCAAAGCTGTCTATGGTCAGATATGTGGTCAAACAGGGCAGGAAGCAGGAAAAATAACATAGTCCTACAACTATTTCCAAAGTTATTATATCATAGTCAACCACAAAATTCAAGTCAATAATTGAGCAGCATTAAACAAAGAATAGGTCAGCCTTTATCTAATGGAATATTTCAATGTTTAATAAAATTTTGAAAAAAGTTGAAAAAACGGTTATTAAGGTGTATAATAAAAGCAGTTAGATAACTTTCAAGTTCTAACCAAACATTTATGTAATAATGACATTGAGGTAAAATTTTTATGAACCAACAAGAAATGCAGTACTTTAGTGCTTTATCAGAGAGACGAAAAATTGGTGCAGAATTTGTTCTTAATGATTATGCATATAGCGGTGTTAAGGAAAGTGTGGTTGAGAAATATTCCGATCAGGCACATTTTATTTATGAATTACTTCAAAATGCAGACGATGCCAAAGCTACTTTAGCAAGATTTGAACTATTTGCAGATAAATTGATATTTGCACATAATGGGACACGCCGTTTTTCTGTATCAAACCCTACCACTGAAAAATCAGATCAAGAAAAGGGCAAGCTCGGGGATATTAATGCAATTTGTGCAATTGGAGGTTCCAATAAAAAAGAAGGAAACAATATTGGAAAATTCGGAATTGGTTTTAAATCTGTATTCCAATATACATCCACTCCATATATTTATGATCCAAATATATTTTTTAAAATTGAGAATTTCATTGTACCATCAATTCTTGAAAAAGATTATAGTGGGCGAGGAAAGGATGAAACTTTATTTGTTTTCCCTTTTAATCACGATACACTTGATCCTCAATCTTCCTATGAGGATATTGATGAAAAACTTCACTCGCTCGTCTATCCGCTTTTATTTCTCACCAATTTGAAAAGTATTTCTTTTAAAATTTCCGATTGTGAAGGGAAATATGAAAAAATTATTAAAGAAAAAAATAATTTTGAAAGCACAATAGTTGAGTTGATTAAAACCACATCCATTATATCGAAAAATTCGAATGATGATCAATTTGATACATTATGGCTTTTTTCTCGTGAAGATGAAAATAAACATCGATATTCTGTAGGATATTTTGTTGATAAAAAGGGAAAATTGATTCCTAAAACTCAAAGTGCGTTCTGTTTTTTCCCAACAAAAGAAACAACAAATTTAAATTTCATTATCCACGCCCCATTTCTTCTGACCGACAGCCGTGAAACAATACGTGCAGGAAAAGAATATAATAAAGACCTGATTTGCAAACTTGCAAATTTGGCAGCAGAAAGCCTTGTTTTTCTTAAGAAAATTGGGATATCAAGAAACAAGCGAATTATTGATGATAAAATATTAAATATTATTCCTTATAATGAAAATAAATTTACGGATATAAACAATAAAAACTCAATTTCTTTCAAGCCGTTTTATACAGCAATTAAACAAGCCTTTCAAACCGAAGAAATAATTCCTACATCTAATGGCTATACCATATCGGAAAATGCGTATTGGGCAGATACGCAAGAAATAGCAAAATTATTTTCCAATAATCAGCTTTCAGATTTAGTGGAGAATAACAATGCAAAGTGGGTTTTCACTTCGATAAGTAAGGGCGATGATGAGATATTAAATGACTATATTGAATCTATTATTGAACTGGAAACATTGGATGAAGAAGAATTGATCTCTTTGATTCACTGCTATTATAATGAAAAAAACGATACTTTTTTTGTAGAACAACAATCTATTGAGTGGTTAAACCGTTTTTATGAGTGGATAGGTAAAAGCAAAAAAAGAATAGACGATATTAAAGGCTATAACCGTCAAATACTATTGAATAAAAATGGGAGAGCTGACACACTATATAAAAGCAACAGAGAACTCAATATTTTTTTACCAACAGAAGATGAAAGTGAATACAATACTGTTGACGAACGGCTGTTAAAAAATGAAAAAACATTAGAGTTTTTAAAAGAAATAGGCATTCAGGAACCATCACTGAAAGACGAAATATACAATATTATTTTGCCTCAATATAATGGTAATTATCCCCAAAATAAAGATTTGCATTTTAAGAAAATCTTTCGTTATTTCCGTGAGTGTCCAAAAAAAGAAGAAAAATCTTATATTAACAAAATAAAGGAAGTCCCTTTCTTACTGTATAAATCTGATATGAGCGCAGAGGCTTCTGTTGCAAAAGCACAGGAAATTTATTTTTCAGAGGATGAGTTGTTGAAATCGTGGTTTGAAACAAAGCCTGACACGAAATTTTTGTGTTTTGATGAATATTTACAATTAGTAGGACAAGATAAAGAAGAAAACTTGAGAGAGTTTTTTCATGCCATCGGTGTTAAAAATGCTCCAAGAATTTTGCAACGTGAGCTTAGTTACATTGAAGCATATCAAATCCGAAAAAATTGGGAACATTCAACTGGGAATAGAAAATGGATAGAAACCTATATTGATGGCTGCAAAGAGATAATAGAATATACTATTGAAAATCATTCTACTGAAAAATCAAAGTTAATCTGGTTTTGGTTACTCAAAATGATTGAAGTAGGAGTGTTAACAGAAAAAAAGAACCAAATTAATTTAAGTACATCTTTATATTTGCATTATAAATATTTTTATTATCATTTTAAAGATAAATATTACAAGGAGAATTCAAATGAATACAAGCGTTTACGAGCTCAACCATGGCTTCAAAATCTTAATGGAGAATTTGTCCCCGCCAATAAATTAACAGTTCAAACTCTAAATCCTCAATACGATACTTCAAGTGATAGTGTGCTTGAACTTTTTGAATTATTAGGTATCAAGGAAGAAGAAAAACCAGTCACAGAACCCAATGCTGTTGCTAAACAGTTAAAACTTACCGATGAAGAGGCACGTCAAGCTCTCTTAGAATACGCCAACCGCAAAAATGCGGAAATTGTAAATAACAAAAATGAAAATACAGGCAACTCAGATATCAATGAAAATGAATCACCATATCACAAATCAATCAATAGAGTAACAAAAGAGCTTTCAAAAAGAGCCAGCGAGCGGCAAAATGAACATCCAAAAAACCATGAAAGTGTTCCCGATGAAACATACTCCGATGAAGATGATTACAGTAAAAGAATCAATGTAGAAAGAAAAATTGAAAAAATAAAATCTAACGCAGAAGAAGAGATTGAAAAAATCGCTCAAATGGAGGACCTTGAAAAAAGGGCAAGTGAATTTGATACATACTCCTATGGTTGGTTTAAGACACTGCTTGAATTAGAATCCTTAATCAGCGATGAAAACAATTATAATAGCCGTGAAATATCTATTTCGTTTGCTAAGGTGGAACGGGATACCGGTACTTCAAGAACATTGATATTGAAGCATCCAAACCGTTATATCCCTCAGTCCATGGAAGAGCTTACCGATATCCCGTTGGAATTGCACTTTGCAAAGCAACCTACGGTAAAAGCCGCTATTGAAGTTGTGAATGTTAAATCTTACACTTTATTGGCAAAGCTGCGCACAAATGTAGATATCGATGGTGTGGATTTATCTCTTGTTACAGAGGCTTCCATAAAGGCACAAAATCCTGTATTTCTTGTTAAAGAACTTAAAGCATCATTTGAAAAGCTCAACTATGATGATGACTTTAATATGCGTGATAATCTTTGCGAAAATATAGAGTTTATATTTGGACCTCCCGGCACAGGCAAAACCACTTATCTTGCAAAAAATATTATTGTCCCTAAAATGAAATCATTAGAAAAGAATAAAGTTTTAGTGCTTACTCCTACGAATAAATCGGCTGATGTTCTTACACAACGCATTATGGAGGTAATGGGAAGTGATCGCAGTTATAAGCATTGGCTGGTTAGATTTGGCACAACAAGTGATAATGTAATAGAAAAAAGCGGAGTATGCCGTGATAAAACATTCGATATTCGTAAGTTCCAAAGCAATGTTACAATTACTACAATTGCCAGATTTTCTTATGACTACTTTTTGCCAGAGGATGCGCTCAAGGGTACTGTACGTCTACACTTAAAGGAGCTGAAATGGGATTATATAATTATTGATGAAGCATCTATGATTCCGCTGGTCAATATAATTTATCCTCTTTATAAAAAAGAACCCCAAAAATTTATTATCGCAGGGGATCCGTTCCAAATTGAACCTATCACGAAAGTAAGCTTATGGAAAGATGAGAATATCTATAGTATGGTTGAACTTCATTCGTTTACATCACCATCGACCATACCCCATGAATATCATGTAGAATTACTGAAGACACAATATCGCAGCATACCGAGTGTTGGTGAAATATTCAGCAGACTGTCTTACGGCGGAATATTAAACCACTTCCGAACTCCGGAGAGCCAGCGAGAACTTCCGATTATTAACGGCATTAGCGTTCATCCCTTGAATATTATTAAATTTCCTGTCAGCAAATATGAAAGTGTTTACCGTCCCAAGCGTTTACAAAACAGAACACCGTATCAAGCGTATTCTGCTTTGTTTTCTTATGAATTCATAAAATATATTTCATCATTTCTTGCTGAAAATGAAAAAGAGAAATATCGAATCGGGTTGATTACGCCTTATGGCGCACAGGCAGATTTGATTGACAAACTTATGTCGTCATTTGATTGCCCAAAAAACATTGACGTACAGATTGGCACAATTCATGGGTTTCAGGGTGACGAGTGTGATATTGTAATTGCGCTGTTTAACCCTCCGCCAAGTATTTCAAATAATGAAAACATGTTCCTTAACAACTTAAATATTGTTAATGTCGCAGTAAGTCGTGCAAAAGATTATCTTTTTGTTATTATGCCTGATGATGACACCGAAAATGTAGATAAACTCACACTTATAAAAAACGTTGAACAAATTTGCAAAGAACAAATTGATAATTGGGGTGAATATCATGCTTCAGATATAGAGCTTGAAATGTTTGGCAATGAAAAATATATAGAGGATAATTCTTTTACAACAAATCATCAGCTTGTTAATGTGTATGGAAAACCCGAAAAAAGGTATGAAATTCGCAGTGAGGATAATGCAGTAGATGTTCAAATTCATGATTTGAATTAAAAATAAGCACATTGTAATACCTCTACTTCCCGCTTCAGGGAGTGCCTATATAGATGATGGATACAAATGCGTACCTCATCTTACAAAAAAGCAACTGAGTCCCACCATAGGACTCAGCTTTTTTGTCAAAAATTGCATCGCAGTAAACAAAGAATGGGCATTGAAGTTTAATCTGGGGTGGTGATTACCATCCCATCGCTTTTACTTCCGAATATCCACATAATATTTATCAAATTCAATCTCCCCAGCTAATGCACTATCCCGAATTTCCGATGCAAACCTCGACCACTCTTCAAATTCCGAAACTGTCATCTTCTTTTTCATATACCTTGCATAATGCGCCTTGTATGCTCGATTGTAGGTCTGCCATACAGGGTCATTTTTGCATTTGTCATCATAACGTTTTTTAGAGCCAACGTCACGACAGGTCTTGTTAGGCTCTTTTTTGAGCTTTCTGTCGCAGTAGGTATAGTACCAACTACCCTTGATCAAAAAGAATTTACCGCAGTTTCTGCACTGATTTGGCACATAGTTTTGCTTGATACTGTTGAAGAAATCATAGTACAAAAACGATCCTATATCATTAAAACCAATCTCCTCACATAAGATCGGATTTCCGCTTTTGCCCTTCAAAGTTTTGTACCCAAAGGATTCCATTTTGCACTTTGTCTTTCTGAAATTATTAGAATTTGCCTTGTTAAAATTCTCAAAATACTAAGCAGATTCGCTCTCCGTTGGAAAAGCTTCTCTCTGATGAAAATACTTTGTCAAGAACGGTTTATATATCTCATGTACCTGCATATATGCTGTAACAAACTTGATATACATATCAAAAATCCCGACACTGCCTGATTTAATTCTTGGAGTGAGAGCCTTGTATCATCGTCTTCCATGTCAATACGTTCGGTAGGTTGAAGTTGAAATTTAAATAGTCGCATAGTATAATTTCCATATTCGTCTTTTTCACCCATACCATATTCGGTGACAGTATCCTCATCATAATAATATTCATTAAGATCTATTCCGTTCTCAAAAAAATAGTTGTAAGTGTTTAAAATATCATCAAGTCTTGTAATTTGATCGCCGAGAATTTTGTTGTACGGCGGCAATTTTTTCAGCATTTTATTTAGTTCATCTGTAAAACGCATTGACTCGTAAACCGTATCATTGTAATTTATGAAGTCCTGATAGTCCATATTACGAGCAACTTGTAAGTGCCTTTTAAAATATTTCAAGTTGTAGATAAAGTCCTGTTCGTAAAGGTGGTTGTAGTGTTTATCATTCAGATATGCAGTAAGAATTTCGTTGGAATCAAACCTATATTTTTCGTTTATGTAGACATCACTGTTCCAAAAGTAAGCCTTAAAACTGAGCATTTCACCCTCCAAAATTTTTCTTAAAAAATAGATAATATGAATTATAAAATTGAGAATATACAATAATTGTAACACATCTATTGATTTTTTACAAGCAGTCTGCTAAAATAAATCACATCACTCAAAACAAATAGACGGAATTTGTTTGAGCCAAAAAATTAATGGAGGATAAAAATTGAAAGAAGATATTTATACAAACTATGATGAACTGCCGCTGTTTCTTAACGCTGAAACGCTCGCAAATTTACTTGGTATTTCAGTTTCAAGTAGCTATGAGTTGATGCACGAAAAGGATTTCCCTACAATCAGAATCGGTTCAAGATTAGTCGTTCCGAAAGACAAATTACAGCTTTGGATTAATGTAAAAACAAAAAAGTGAGGTGTAAATGAGAAAGAATTGTTACCAAAAGCGTGACCCGATTAAAGATTATTTTCCATTACCAAATGAGATTTTTTACCTCAATCTTTCCTATGGAGAGATAGCGGTGTATGCATATCTTTTGCACTGTGAGAATAGAAAATCGTTCCAATGCTATCCAAGCTATAAAACTATTGGTGAAGCTCTGAATATGTCGAGAAATACGGTGTGCAAATATGTTCGTGCGCTGGAGGGAAAAGAGTTGATTACCACTGAGCCGACCAATGTGTTAACTAAAAAGGGCGAGAAACTCAACGGAAATCTACTCTACACGATCCTACCTATCGAACAAGCCAAGCGACATTATTATAACCAGCAGCTAAAAAATATTGACCGAGTGATTGAAGATAGTAAGCATAGAAAACGGATTGAAAAACTCAACCTACAATCAAATAAAGAAGCGGGTTGACATGGTACGAGAGCAAAAATAGCAGATATTATTTATAAGCAGGACAAAGCGAGGGGTCGGCAAGCCGCCCCCCTCACACATCACATCGGACGGCAGAGCCGACCGTTTAGGGATATTATCGAAAAAAATAACCTTTGAAAAAGGCGGTCTCTGGGGAAAGGAACTATATGAACGAAAAGATGAAGAAAACTGCAGTCAGATTCGAACCGTCACTAATGGATGAAATACAGTGTATGATGCATGATGCCAACGCAACATCAATGGCAGATTTCGTTCGGCAAGCCACAGAATTTTATATTGCCTACCTGCGACAAAAGAAAAGCATAGATTTTCTCGCTCCATTGTTGGCACAGACTATAAAAAATGAAATCGAAAGTGTAGAGAAAAATATTTCATCAATGCTATTCAAACTGTCAGTTGAACAGGCGATTGTAAATAACATAGTTGCTTGTTACAACGGTGTAAAAGACGAAACGGCAAGAGAATTGCGTGAAATGTGTTCAAAAGAAGTTGCAGAAAATAACGGGATCATCACATTTGAAGAAGCCATGCATTTTCAAAACTCAGAGGAGGAATAAATGCCAAAGATTATTTGTACAAGCAGATATATCAAAAATCCTAAATCAAGCAATGCGGGTGGATATCTTCGCTACATAGGAACTCGTGAGGGCGTTGAAAAACTCGCCAACGGATACGATCACAAACCTGCCACCAAAAAACAGAATAACTTAATATGTGAATTGCTCAAAGCGCATCCTCCGATTTGGAATTATCCCGAATTTGAAAAATATATGAGCGAAGAATCTAAAGGTGCAGCTACGGAATTGATAAACGCTGTTATAGAACGAAACGCCAATCAAGTCAAAGATGTGAAAAAGTTGGTTTCATATATGGCAGAACGTCCGGGAGTTGAAAAAATCGGAAAGCATGGATTGTTCTCACAGACCGATGACAAAATAGATTTAGACAAGGTGTGCGATGAGGTTGAAAATCACGAAGGTATAATCTGGACTCATATAATCAGCCTGACCCGTGAGGACGCAGAACGGCTTGGATATAATAAGGCAGCGTCATGGAGAGAACTTGTCCGCAGAAATGCTTTACAAATAGCAGAGGCTCATAAAATTCCTATCTCTGAAATGAAATGGTATGCTGCATTTCACAACACAGGACATCATCCGCATATTCATCTCATGGTTTATTCGGAAAATATTATGCATGGATATTTGACGAAAAAAGGAATTGATTCTCTCCATAGCATATTTGCAAACGATATTTTCCGAAACGAGATGTATCACCTTTTTACTCTGCAAACGCAGATGCGAAATGAAGTTAAAAATGAGGCTAAACAACGAATAGATGAACTTATAAAACGCACTTCCGAAAATGCTCCATGCGGAGAGAATTTCTATTTACTGATTGAACAGCTTGCTATGCGCTTGCAAAAGCACAAAGGAAAAAAGCTATATGGCTACCTGAATAAAGATACAAAAAATATAGTTGATGATATTGTCAAAGAACTTGCGAAAGACAAGCGCATAGCAGATTTTTATGAGGAATGTAATAATATCAATCGGCAGAAATTATCTGTATATCATGATAAAACCGATCCTGATATTCCGCTTGAAAATAACAAAGAATTCCGAAGCATTAAGAATGCAATAATAAAAGCTGTTGCTGAATTGGATAAAATTGATCAAATGCAGACGGCAAACCCAAGGGTAACCAAAATGGTGACCTTATGGGTAAAACTGCTTGGCGATATGATAAATACTTCATATCAAAACAAACGTGCAAAATTAAATAATCAAATTGACTCAAAGCTGAAAAATAAAATAGAGCAAAAGAAAAAAGCCCTCGGAATCAAAACCGACCACACTGTCAGAGAAGTAAAAAATGACGAACAAAATTTTACGTTTTGAGTAATGGATTGATCAAAAAGTTTGTGGTATGATGTGTGGTTACAAAGGAGGTGCTGTTATGGCAAAACGCAGACCGTCAGGTGACGGAATGGTTCGCAAACGCGATGACGGACGCTGGGAGGGCAGAATCGTTGTTGGACATAAAAATAATGGAGACCCGATTTATAAATATGTCCTTGCTAAAACACAGGCGGAACTGGTTCAAAAGCTGCATGATAAAATTGAAATGTATCGTGATGCAAATCTCAGTGAGGATTGCAATATGACGCTTATCGAATGGCTTGATCGGTGGCTCTACGAATATGTAGCTATTACAATCAAACCAAGCACATTGAACGGCTATGAAATGATGGTGAAAAATCAGATCAAGCCCTACCTTGGCAACCGTCCGCTGTCGACACTCACTACAAATGAAATCCAAAAATTTTATAACACAATAAAAAGGCAAGGCAGAGTACATACTGATAGAACACATGGAAAAGAGCTTGCCGACAGTATGGTAAGAAAAATCCATATGCTTCTGCATGAATCACTTGACATGGCAGTGCAGCAGAGATTGTTAATAACTAACCCGACAAATGGAACAACGATTCCGAAAAATAATTATAAGGAAAAACAGATTTTGAATGATGAACAGCTTAACAGGTTTATGGAAGTAATAAAGTCAGATGAAAAGTGGTATGATTTTTTCTATACTGAGTTAACAACAGGGCTTCGCAAAGGTGAGATATGTGGATTGCGTTGGGAAGATTTTGACGAGAGCAGCGGCAAGCTAAAAATCAAGCGTAGTGTTGGTAGACTAAAAAACGGAGTGCTTCCAATCGGAGATACCAAAACCGAAACAGGAACGAGAGAAATAATACTTCCACCGAGTACAGCTGAGTTGCTTATAAAACGAAAAGAAAAAGCAATTAGTGATTGGATATTCCCGAACTTTCACAAACCCGAAGAACCTATAAATCCACAAAGTGCCTATACGCATTTGAAAGTCTTGCTTAAACAAGCCGAACTGCCACTAATACGCTTTCATGATCTGCGCCACACATTTGCTACCCATGCAATAGCAGGAGGTGTCGATGCAAAAACACTGTCAGGTATTCTCGGACATACAAACGCCAGCTTTACACTTGACACATACACTCATGTCACAACCGATATGCAAAAAAGCGCAGCAAAAATAGTAGGCAACTTTATGGACGAAATAATCGGAGGTGTTGATAATGGCTAAACGTAGAAAACAGGGCGAAGGCACTTTGAGATTGAGAAAGGACGGACGGTGGGAGGGGCGAATAGTTGTCGGATATGATGACAAAGGACTTCCTATAACCAAAAATGTTACTGCAAAAACCAAAATAGAATGTGCTGAAAAACTTGAAGCCCTCAAAGAGCAATATGGTAGGCCAACCGAGAAAATAAACTCTGAAATGCCGTTCGGCGAGTGAATTGACTTCTGGTATCAAACCTACTGCAAACATATAATTCGTGTTACTACACAAGTAGAATATGAAAATCGAATTTACAAGCATATAATCCCCGAAATCGGTAAAATCCCGCTGAATAAGCTAACCCAATCCGACATTCAACAATTCTATGCAAGGACAAAGTCGAGTGGCAGAAAAATAAATACCGAAATATATGGTACAGGGCTTTCTGACAGAGTGATTCGGGCTATACACGCTAACTGTCGGTCAGCATTAGAAAAGGCAGTGCAAGAGGGATTGATAAGAGTAAATCCTGCTATTGGCTGCAAATTACCACCGAAAAAATCACGAGAAATGAAAGTTCTTACACAAAATGAGGTTGTCCGATTCCTTAACAGAGCCAAAGAAGAAGGATATTATGAACTCTTCCTGCTTGAACTTGGAACAGGAATGCGTCGCGGAGAGATACTTGCCTTAAAATGGAGCGACTTAAACTTCACAACAGGTGAACTACGAATAGATAAACAAATAACTGCAATGCATGGTGAGCTGTTTATCTCCGAACCTAAAACTAAAGCGTCAATAAGAACGGTAATATTACCGCCCTCACTTCTAAAAATACTATTGGAGTACAAGAAAAATGTTGAATCAGAATGGATATTCCCCTCACCCCTTGATAGCACAAAGCCAAGACACCCGTCAGCGGTGCGCAAACGGCTGCAGTTAATACTGGAACGAGCAGGCTGCCCAAAGGTTAGATTTCACGACCTTAGACATACTTTTGCGACTATGGCACTTGAAAATGGTATGGACGTGAAAACACTCTCCACAACAATAGGGCATGTTTCCTCAGCTACAACAATCGACATATACAGTCATATCACCAACACCATGCAGCAACAAGCCGCAATAAAAATAGACCGCCAAATAGGCGGCACACAAGCCGAATTTGCGCCGATTGAGGAACAGGCAAGGGTAGATACCACCCCAACCGATTTCGAGCCGTACAAGCCCAAAGTGCGCAAATCCGGAACAGGCTGTGTGACGATGATAAATGATCACTTGTATGAGGGAAGATACAGCCCGAAAAATGCTTATGGTAAGCGAGAATCCCACAACATTTACGTTAAAACTCGTGAAGAATGTGAGGAAAAGCTTGCGGAAATGATAAAACAAGTCAAAGCTAAAATTAAAGCTGAGAAAGAACAAATGAAAACGATGAACAAATCGTTCACCCTTGAAACTCAATAACAAAATGTTATTGACTATGTCAAAAATTGAGTCGCAGTAAACAAAGAATAGAGCGAACCCCACTTCCTAAAACGGGAAGTGGGGTTAAATTTCAAAACTTCCGTTTTGACAGAATAGCATTTACCATAAACTCGGGGGCAATTTGCCCCTGAGTTGCTCAAAGGTCGGATTACCCTACCTTTACTGAGTTTGTATTGATCAAGCTGCATAAGACAAAGAGCAGGCGACGCAGCCGATACAATCAAAATAGGGACTTCGTGTTTCACGAGGTACCACATAGATGGGGATACAGATGCGTACCTCATCTCACAAAAACATAACTGAGTCCCAATGCAGGACTCAGTTGCTATGACTTCAAAAATTGAGCTACATAAAACAAAGAATACGACAGGACAAAAACCCACGCCCTAAAACAGGGTGCCCTTCGAATTTACTGTTCCGATTCTCCAGAAGCATGTAACAAATTGTTACTACCTTAAAAACAAAGCCGAATCACACAGTCATTAAAAGGCTTTGTAATGCAGCTTTGTGTGCTTTGTTAACAAAATAGATTTTTGGGAAAATAAACATAAAATAAAGCTCCCGTTGTTGTGAGCTTATTAGCTACCAGGTTTCCAGGCTATGACATCATTACCAAAAAGTTTTTTGTGAATAAACATAAATACGCCCCACAAAAAATCGAGAACATATTAGGGAGTCGCATTGCGAACAGTACACCAAATGTTTATATTTAATCTTTTCGCTGCTTGATTAAGTCTTTTGCTAATGTTGACATAACTTTAGCAAAATCTTCTTCTGACTTACAGTTGATTAAAGATACTGCCTTAATATTGCTGATATCTTTAGGTAGTTTTGCCAAATCAGAAAATGCTTCTGTAACAATAGGAATTATTCGCTTATCCTCTTTAGTAATTGTAGTAAACTCTTTTAGGCACCACTCGTTTTGTAAATACAATGGAGAAACGATTATAATTACAATATCTGACTTTGAGATATTTTCTCGCATAGTAATATACATATCATTTCCAAACGGTATGGAATCTGCAGTTATAATTTCAAAACGATATTTGGACAAACTTTTGAACTGTTCGCTTAATACTAATGATGTTTTTTCAGCAATCTCTTTATCCATACCTGTATAAGAAATATAAATATATTTCTTTGGCTTAATTCTTTTTATAATCAATAATGAGTATATGAAACTCGTCGATATAACAAGTAATATTGCCAATGTTAAAACAATCATATTATCATATTCAAGCAATGAATCATGTGCAACTATTGACCACATTGTCAACATAAGACCAAATGCCGAAATCAGTAATATAAAAATTTGGAGATTATTTTTATTAAACTTCATCTGATAACACCTCCTACATATAAACTTGCTATTACCAATAAAAATATCCCAACAATATCTGGAATTATAACACCGATAAGTTTTTGCTTATTAGTGCTTTTATCCCATCCCAATCTGTTAACTAATATAGACGTAATCATAATTAAAATAAATGCAATAATCAATAACCAAATCCCGGTATTATCTTTCATTCCAGTCAGCAATACAATAATAGACGATATTGATAAATCAAAACCAAAATCTAAATAATCTATGAAATTCAGTGTTAGAAATTCTGGTTTTGCAGATATTTTAATTATAATGGTTAAAATAATACTGACGATAGGAGTTATCCATAATGTATTATTTTGTATAAATTCACCCATATCTTCAGTTCCTTCCTTTACATGATAACATAATATTTTGCATGAAAAGTAAAAAAGGAAGAACCTTGTAATATCATGTAAAATTTTTGATTGTAAAACAAAAAGACGAGAAAAAACAATCTCACTCGCCCTTTTCTTCAACCCGCATGTAGCTACCCAGTTATTAATTTGTTGGTTGATGCTGTTTTATGAGTAGACAACATATAGAAGGCTTTTCATTATTTTAAGTAGAAGTCAATATTAACACAGCACCTATCATTATGGGAAGTGTAGAGTAGTTCATTTACTTTATTACCACAATTCTGAATACGCAGCTTACAAATATAAAGTAAGGTGTGTTCAGATTTGGCTTGTATTATTACATTGTTACTCAAAAGATTTTTTCAACATTCGCAAGTGGAACAACTCAAAGCAATAAAACACTTAATGTGACATTTCGAAAAACAGTCAAATAACCTTTCTAAATATTATGCAAATTTCAAGCGTTTAATATTGGACTTCAAATACAGTATACACATATAAAAAATATCTACTTGTATAATCTGTACAAATTTATTTGCTTATATTTTTATTGTAGTCACTTTATGTAACACCCATCTCATTTTTTGTTAGGTAAATAACGATAATGAATAGATGCAGCACCGTTAATTCGATCATTGGGAATTCTGTATTCTTCTTTAAATCCCATTTTTTCAATACATGCAATCATCCCAAAATTTCCTTCTGAGGTTCCAATAATTATTTCTTGTGTAGGATAACAAGCAATTAAAAAACCAAGTAATAATTTTGCAAGTCCTCGTCCGCGATATTCTTCCATTGTTAAGCAAATGCCGATTTCGATCTTGCCGTCTTTGTGCATCTTGTAATCAAAATATGACATTAATTCTTCATTTTCTCCGAAACATCCAACTCCAAACCATTTTCCTTGAATTAATCCATCATATGCCATATCCGATAGAGGTTTAGACCATGAATATTTTTTTAAAAAGTAGTTTTGAGCAATAGCTTCTCGAACTACACAGAATTCATTTGATTTAACAGCTCGTATTTTATATCGAAACATGTATAAACCCTCCATTATCAATGTTATTTTTCTTTTTCGATAACTATGAAGTAAATGCAATTAACATCTATCGAAACTTCCTTACAAATGTATTCAGTTCCTTCCTTATTTCGCTTAAAGGCTCCCTCAAATATAATTTCACATTTTCCTTTATAATAGGGAAGTTTATATAAAGAAACCGAGAAAGGATGTTCTACCTCATTATATTTTAAACAAAATGATGCCTTACCTGAAAAAGTTTTGCCATAATTTCGAGGCAAGATTGTAAAGACATCGTTATATGACATGAAATGACCACCTTTATTTCGATAATGTAATTCAAGCCTTTCATCTAAATTACTCCATGAAGGCGGCTCTAATTCAAATTGGAAATGGGTAATGCGATTGTTATTAGCATTACTAATTCTAACCGAATCGTCTTTAACTATCATAGGAAAAATTTTTTCGTTCTTGTATACACAAAAAAGCTCTTCTTCAACCAATTCCCCTGTAGCATACATAATTAAAGGATCAAACTTTCCGTTATGTTTTTTTAATCCGAATTCGTGATGGTATACAATATCTGCCGTATTTTTATTTGGAACGTTATATATGTAATATGTGAAATTAGAATAAGAAATATTAGGTTTTGAATTTTTTCTGTTTTTGCTCTGAAGATATTCAAAAAGTAATACATAATTAAGAGAAAATACACGTCTTTCTTTGGCTAAAACTTGTAAAGCTTTATTTTTACTTTCTGCTTTAAAACGTTTTTGATCTACAATGAAAATAAAAACCAGTAATACTATTGTTAGTGTGCTCATTGTTGATGTAAATGTTTCTGCGTCCGGATTAAGAGCATTACACACCCACCCTACAATTACAGTAATAATACTAATTAAGCTAGACAAAAGGCTTATGTTTTCTTTAAATAATTTCATAAAAAATCACCTTTCAATTTTAACTTAACTGAAATCATTGTTTTTTTATAATTATAAAGTAAATACTATGTACATCTAAAAAATCAATTTCACAGGTATATGTTTTGCCGTCATCACCAGTGTAAAGTGGCTTTACGGGAATTATTTCATGCTTTCCTCTATCATAATCAAGTTTCTCAAGGCACACGGATAAATGTGGTTGATTTTTGTCATATTCCAAGCAAAACCTAACACCATTTTTTTTACCACTATTTAAAAAGCACTTTCCATAATTCATAGGTACAATTGTAAAAACTTCATCATTTTTTAGTGAATACTCTTCTCTATTATAATAGTGGAGCTTTAACTCATCACATTTCAAGATTAATTTATTTATGCCTACTTTAGAGAAAAAATAGGATAATAGAACCTTTAAACTGGATGGACATTGCTCTTGCTTTGGAAGTTTAAAATAATAAGGACTTACCCGTTGATTGTATTCGCTTTTAACATTTTGTTTGTGTGTAATTTCTGCGCGATCCACTCTTTCATTATTATACAAACAGTAAGTTTGTTTATCTTCAATTTGTCCAACGGCATGTAAAAGAAGGACATCAAATAGTTCATCATGCCTTTTTAAAAGAAATGTGTGATTATATTCTACATCTGCCATACTTTTATCTGTGACATTATTACGAATAAAAAAATGAAACTCAACATCTGAAATATAAGGCTTACACATTTTTTTCTGCTCTTCTGTTTTTGGAAAAGCTTCAAGACATAAAATGAAGTTAAGAGTTTGTATTCGTTGCTCCTTTACCAAAGCATATAATGATTCATATTTGCCATAAAATACAACAAGCTTTTGCATAATTATTATAATAAATATTAGGAGCATAATCACAAATGCACCAACTCCCCATGCAAAGCTATTAAAGGTAACACCTATCGCAATGGGTGCGCTTGGCACAAGAAAAGTTATTATTGTAATTAAGTTAGAACCGAACCCCATAATTTCATTCAATGTCTTTTTCATGATATCACCTAAAATTCATACTAATATTATTTTTTACCAGTGATAATATAAAATTATCCGTTCATAAGCTTGTCCTACTAAAGATAAGATACCACACAATTTCTCAAATTTCAATGCAAAATCACCTGAACGGTCAAAATTCGACGATGAACGGCATGTTTATTTTTTATCTTAACAAAATTTTAAGTATTTTAACGCAAAATGCGCGATTTTAACGTAAAATGCATTTGTAATGTATGATTTTATTAAACACATTCACTTTTATGTTGATATTTACCGAACTCTTTTATCAACTAAAAATGAAAATCTTTATTAATTTCGTTCGACTAATTATAACATATTCTTATATATTTTTTGTTAAATGTCAAAATTATCCGCCATAATGTCAAAATTGGACTTTTATGGGACATTCAAAAAGACTTGTCGTCCTAATAAATTTAAGTATACTGTGTTTAGGAAAAATTTTCAATATATTTAGCGCAACGTGTCGAAATACAGCGCAACGTGTAATTTTATTGTTAAAATTACTAAAAAGTCAATATTTAGCTTGTACAATTTCACATCGTTTTTATTTCTTGATTTATCATTAATTCACCCTTAGATATAACCCTTTAATAAAAACCTGCTAAGGAAATTCAATGATATACTCCTACCAATGTTTATGGCAGACGTGAATCACATAATATTTACATCAAGACAAGAGAAAGATGCGAGAAAATGCTTGCGGAAATGATAGTACAAGTCAAGGTAAATATAAAAGCCGAAAAAGAACAGCTGAAAACGATGAACGAATCGTTTATCCTCAAAACCTAATAACGAAACGTTACCGACTATGTCAAAAATTGAGTCGCAGTAAACAAAGAATAGAGCGAAACCCCACTCCCTAAAACGAGGAGTGGGGTTAAATTTCAAAATTGCCGTTTTGACAGAATAGCATTTACCATAAACTCGGGGGCGATTTGCCCCTGAGTTGCTCAAAGGTCGGATTACCCTACCTTTACCGAATTTGTATTGATCAAGCTGCATAAGACAAAGCGCAGGCGACGCAGCCGATACAATCAAAATAGGTACTTCGTGTTTCACGAGGCACCACATAGATGGGGATACAGATGCGTACCCAATCTCACAAAAACATAACTGAGTCCCAATGCAGGACTCAGTTGATACAGTTTCAAAAATTGAGCCGCAGTAAACAAAGAATACGGCAGAAAAAAACACCCGCCCTAAAACAGGGCGTCCCTCAAAATTACCGTTTTGGTAGTTTTGGATCATCACCCTATGGAGTAACAAAACGTTACTTCATAAACAACAGCGGTGCAGGGAAAAATGCTTGTATGATGTTTCTCACCTACCGAAATGGTACTCGCGGGGTGTAACGAATCGTTACTACCTAAAAAACAAAACCGCATCACAATGCCCTCAAAAGGCTTTGTAATGCGGTTTGTGGTCGGAGTAGGGAGACTCGAACTCCCGGCCTCAACATCCCAAATGTCGCGCGCTACCAACTGCGCTATACCCCGATCTTATTCAATTTTTTAAAATTTTTCCGTAAGTGGTCAAACATGTGGTCAAAGGTCTTTCCGACCAAGATTTTCGCCAAACAAAAACACCGTAACAGTGTAGTGTGAAAAGAAATGTGAAAAAATCGCTTTCACAAAGCCCTCCACCGCTTCTATGCTCCCAAATGTGGCGCGCTACCAACTGCGCTACACCCCGATTTTATTCAAATTTTTTAAAAATTTTCCGAAAGTGGTCAAATATGTGGTCAAACGGATTTCCGACAAAGATTTCTACGCTACGAAATCGCCGTGACAGTGTAGTTTGAAAGGAAATACGCGATAAACGGCTCTGCAAAGTTCTCCGTTGGGTCTATGCTCCCAAAGAGTTATAAAAATGTGCTGTCCGTCACAAATGCCTTTTTATAGCCATTTCCGCTCCACAGGAAATGCTCTTTAGCAGTCTTGTGTCCGTTATTTCCGTGTGCTCCAAAGCTGTCTATGGTCAGATATGTGGTCAAAGGGAACAGGATACAGAAAAAACAAAATAGTCTCCCAACTGCTCTTGACGCTATTATAGCATAGTCAACCACAAAACTCAAGTCAAAAATTGAGCCGCAGTAAACAAAGAATAGCACACAAATATTATAAGAACTTTTTTGCATGATACTTGACAATCAATCATATTTCGGCTATAATATATATATTATTAAAATCTGCCGAAAATAGGAGGAGCAACTTATGGAATACATCAGCCGTCACATGGAGAATAAAATACTGGAACTAAGCAAGTCATATTCTGCAATTCTCCTGACAGGACCACGTCAGGCTGGAAAAACAACAATGCTGCGTTCACTTGCAGAAAAAGAAAATATAGGTCGTGAATATGTATCCCTTGATGATTTAAATATCCGTGATATGGCAAAAAATGATCCTGCTCTTTTTTTGCAGCTTCATAAACCGCCTGTTTTGATTGATGAGGTTCAGTACGCCCCCGAATTATTCACATATATTAAAATCCATATAGATGAACACCATAATTCCGGCGATTTTTGGATGACAGGTTCGCAAATATTTCGTCTTATGCAGGGCGTACAAGAATCCCTTGCCGGGCGTGTCGCTCTGCTTCATATGTCGCCAATGTCACAGCGTGAGATCATCAATGCGCCTTGTGTCCCGTTTTCCGTAGATTTTGAAAAGCTTTCTTCCGAAAGCAAGAAAATTGCTGCCATAACAACGCCCGAAATGTTTGAACGTATCTGGAAAGGCTCTATGCCCGGAATTATCAGCGGACAGTATCCAGACAGGAATATTTACTATTCGTCTTATATATCGACTTATGTGGAGCGTGATGTGAGAGAGCTTTCGGGAAATATTGATGCACTTAAATTCAACCGCTTTATTACCGCAGTAGCCGCAAGAACGTCACAGCTGCTTAATTACAAAGCACTTGCTGATGATGCGGATATAGATATGATTACAGCAAAGGCATGGGTAAACATTCTTGAGACGTTGGGTATCATTTTTCTTTTGCACCCTTATTCCAATAATGTATTGAAGCGCACTATCAAAACTCCAAAGATGTATTTTTTTGACACAGGTCTTGTATGCTATCTGACAAAATGGTCATCACCTGAAATTGCGGAAAGCGGTGCTATGAATGGCGCTTTGCTTGAAAATTTCGCAGTTTCGGAGATAATGAAAGGGTATCAGAATGCGGGGTTGGAGCCGTATCTTTATTTTTATCGTGACCGTGATACAAAAGAAATTGATGTGATCATGGAAGGTGACGGGAAAATCTATCCGTTGGAGATAAAGAAAACTGCAACGCCCGATAAACGAATAATCAAAACCTTTGGTGTGATTGATAAAGCACCTCTTGAAATAGGGACGGGAGCAGTGCTTTGTATGGCTGAGCAGTTTGGGGCGTTTGACAGGAATAATCTGATTGTACCGATTTGGATGATATGAATTATAAAAAGCAGTGTCAGATATAGCACCGATACTACTTTTTTATATATTTCAATAAAGAATAGGCTTGTTTTGCCAATATCGTTAATAAACTCCTTGAATTTTTATGCAGAATATGATAGAATTATATTGAAGTAATATATAAAGTTATCAAGTAAACAAAATTCATGCAACTATAATTTTAAAAATTTAGCTGTTAAGTAAAAAGGAATACAGCCTTTAATGGAAAACCTAATTACAACTTGGTGTGGAATTCACATTCATGGACTGCTTGGGATTAAGTTTTTAGGAGGATACATGCTTTGAAGAATAATACAATTTATACTGGTCAGCTTACATATAAAAATGTGGATTTCACTTTTGTGTTTGATGGAAAAATTTTAAGACTAATTCCATTTGAAGATAAATGTGTAGAGATAGAGGAGAATTGGCTAAGGACATATATAGCAGCTGGAATATATATGCCAAATACTCCTGAAATGGAAGAAAGTTGTTTGTTAGGAACTTGTTACGAATCCGGACAAAAAATTGCATTCATAATGAAAAAAGGCAGTCGTATGAATAATACCCGGTTTAGCGCCGTGTTGTCTGTATCTGTAATCGCATATATAATATTCCGATATGACATTGATGAAATAGACAAGATTACTTTCACCAATCCAGAGATTGATGCTATTTATCCTGTTAACCAATCTATCAGTATTTCGTTGGGAACTGACGGTAAAAAAATTAACTCAAACGGGGTGATGTCAGTGACAACAAAAGCTTTTGATTCTACAACTACGAAATCGCAGATATTTACAGTAGACAATAAAAACATAACTTCATATTTTTCTATATCTCGTTGGATTAGTTTTAGAAACAATGAATCGCCAATATCATTAAATTCATTACTTGTGTTTGAGTTTGAGCCTACTAATGATTATGAATTCATTTTAAAATTATGGGCTGTTGCAAAGAATTTTTTGAGTTATTTATGTTATCGTAAAAATGTTTATTTACCTACTGCCAAATTATATACTCCATGTGCTGATGGAAAGCACGAGGAATTGGCAATATTACATGTTTTAGGTGAAGATAATACACCTGATATTGATAATATAAACAAAGGACGATATATTGGACAAACTCTAATTGCAGGATATGAGGGTAAAATCCTTGAAGATATTGCTGCAAATAAAATATATTTACGGCATATACCAGAAACATATGAATCAGGAAGGCGTATAGATGCTGCAAGATTTATAATGATTACTACGGCTTTTGAATGGGAATTTAAAAGAGCGTATCCCAATGGTATACAAAAAAGCGATCAAACTGTTGTAGCAGAGAAAAAGGCGAATGAAAAAATGGGGGAATTAATTCAAAATAATCAAGGAAAACTGAAAGAAATATATAAACGTTTACAAAAAAGAATTTCAGATGACACCTTTCAATCAAAAATCAATCAAGTTGGAAAAGATTATGAATCAATTATAAGTTTATTTGGCAATCAATTGTATTCGCGAAATAATCAAAAAGTTAATTACAAGGAAATAGGAAAACGTCTTGGAGATCAGCGCAACCATTTTGCTCATGGTGATCTTAATGAAAATTTTATAGATCTTTCTCTATTAGATTTAATCTTTTTAGAATATATTGTGTATGCTTTACAGTTAAGATATTATGGTATTGATACAATTAAAATTCAGAATGCTATCAATGAACTGTTCCACTGTGGCGTTATATTACAATAGACCTGCCTCAGCCTTGGTTGTTTTAATGTCAAAAATTGCGTAGCATTAAACAAAGATTATCTCATAGACGTTATCCAAAAGGACTTATTTATCAAGTGTGGGTAAATTAATTGTACCATTTTGGTGATATAAACTTAAAAGCAGTTTTGGGCAACCGATACTGCTTTTAAGTTTATCCCAAATCCGCAAAACTCAAAACTAAAAATGTCAAGAAAAAGGCTTTATAATCAAGAAAAATGATAAAAAATACTGCAAATTTTTCTTCACCCACTGGGTGAAGAAAAAAACAAGCGTAAAAAAGGCAAATTTCCGTATAACAAAGCCTTTTTCTCAGCTTAAATCAATTTGAACTCTGCGGATTTGGGTTTATATTAACAACATTATACTTTGTTAATGTTGTTTAAAAACATCTTGAATTTTTATGCGAAAAATGATAAAATATATTTGAAAAAGTAAAAAAATATCAAAGGAGTAAAAAGTGGTAAACAAATTTAAAATATACGATTTTTTGAATCAGGAACTTACAGCTTCAACTATTTTGGGCGAATTTGAAGGACAACGGATAACTGTTTCCCAAATGCTTACCGCAATTGATAATTGCATAAGATGTATAGAGTATATAAAAGAAAATTTCACAGTGAATCAAAACACATACTCAATAGCACTTTTTGCTATGAAAATGTTAAAGCGTCGGCTTAATAATTTGAAAAAAGATAAACTAACAGTTGAACAATTAAAAAGTACGATTGACGTTTTTCATGAAATTGCAGATATGCAAGCAAAATCAGATGCTGATAAACAGAAAAATGAAGAAATTGCTTTTGATTTAAAAATGTTAATTGATTTTTTGGATAAATATCAAAAGGAGCAACCAAAATGACCGACACAAAAAAAGAACAAGAACGCGAAGAACTCCACCGTGCCATATGGGCAATCGCCGATGAGCTTCGAGGCGCAGTAGACGGCTGGGACTTCAAAAACTACGTCTTAGGCACAATGTTCTACCGCTACATTTCCGAAAACCTCACAAACTACATAAACAAAGGCGAAATAGAAGCGGGAAACGCCGATTTTGACTATGCGAAAATGTCCGATGAAGAAGCCAAGGGAGCACGTACAGGTTTAGTGCAGGAAAAGGGCTTTTTCATTCTTCCAAGCGAGCTTTTTTGTAATGTTACAGCCAATTCGGCGGGCAATGAAAACTTAAACGAAACCTTGGAAAAGGTGTTTCGGCATATAGAGGATTCGGCAAAGGGCAGCGAATCGGAAAGCGATTTTCAAGGCTTGTTTGATGATTTTGATGTAAACAGTAACAAGTTAGGTGCTACCGTTCCGCGCCGCAACGATAAGCTGTGCAAGCTGTTAAACGGCGTTGCCAATATGAATTTGGGCGATGTCAAGGATCATGATATTGACGCATTCGGCGACGCTTACGAGTATCTGATGACTATGTACGCTTCAAATGCGGGTAAATCGGGCGGGGAGTTTTTCACGCCTGCCGATGTTTCCGAGCTTTTGACGAGATTGGGCACTGTGGGAAAGACCGAGGTCAATAAGGTGTACGATCCCGCCTGCGGTTCGGGTTCGCTGCTTCTGAAGTCTGAAAAGGTACTTGGGCATAATAAGGTGCAAAAGGGATTTTATGGGCAGGAAATCAATATCACTACATACAACCTTTGCCGTATAAATATGTTTTTGCACGATATTGATTTTGATAAATTCGATATTGCCTGTGAGGACACTTTAACCGCACCCAAGCACTGGGACGATGAGCCTTTTGAGCTGATAGTTTCAAATCCGCCCTATTCAATCAAATGGGAGGGTGACGACAATCCGGTGCTGATAAACGATCCCCGTTTTTCGCCCGCAGGAGTCCTTGCTCCCAAATCAAAAGCCGATCTTGCTTTTATTATGCACTCTCTTTCATGGCTTGCCTCTAACGGAACGGCGGCGATAGTATGCTTTCCGGGAATAATGTACCGAGGCGGCGCAAAAAAGAAGATAAGGCAGTATCTTATTGACAATAATTTTATCGACTGCATTATCCAACTGCCAAGCAATTTGTTTTTCGGCACTTCAATAGCTACCTGTATTATGGTAATGAAAAAAGGCAAGTCGGACAGCAAAACACTGTTTATTGACGCTTCAAACGAATGTATCAAAGTAACCAATAACAATAAGCTGACGGCGGATAATATAAGCCGTATTGTTGATGTGTATGCAAAGCGTGAGGTTATAGAGCATTTTTCCTATCTTGCTACCCTTGGTGAGATTTCGGGGAATGAGTATAATTTATCGGTGTCAACTTATGTTGAGGCGGAGGATACGAGGGAGAAGATTGATATTGTGAAGCTTAATGAGGAGATTGAGAGGATTGTGGAGAGAGAGAATATTTTGAGGGGGGAGATTGATAGGATCATTGTGGAGATTGAGAATGAATGAGAAATATTACCAACAACTTTTGAATTGCGAAAATCTAATCACGTTTTTCACAATGTTCTTTGGATTAGGAAAAAAAGAACAGTACAGCGTTTTAGGGTTTGATTACAGATTAACAAAAGAAACGAAATTATATAGAATTAGAAGGGACGATAGCAAAACTGACTTTCATAGTCCAGAAGCTTGGTTACCGCCGCCTTTAGATAAAGTATCACAGGGAAGATTCAACGGCAAAAACGACCAGATACTATATGTTGCTTCCGATCCGCTTTGGCTTGAACGAGAAGTTTCGCTAAAACAAGGAGAAAAATATTTTCTGGCAACATATAATTGCAAACATGACTTTACAGTTGGGACGTTACTTAATCCGAACAACGCGATTTGCAATATTCTGCATTGCGTTGCAAAATCTATCGAAAGTAGCTCTTGCTTAACAGCAGACGAATTAACAGAACTTAATAAATATACGTTTACATACGAGAGGGTAAAGGAAATAATTTTTAATATGCATGCGCCATTTTATATTTATCGAGAAGTAAAAAAACTTTACGACCTTACAAATAAAATTGGAAAACTTGTTTTGTCTCATAATAGTAATGGGATTCGGTATTGCTCCGCATTTGATCCTATTGAGTTTACCATAGAAGGAACAGTATTTACATTAGACGGGATTCAACATACAAATTTCGCATTAACCGAAACAGGCAGACAAAATATAGAATTTATAAAAGCAGAACAGAGAACCTGCTCTCTCGAACAGTCATTGTCTCTTTTTTTTAAAACTTTGAATGAGGAGGAAAAAAATTGGCCAAACTTGAGCAACTGATAAAAGATTTTTGTCCAAACGGCGTAAAGTACGAAAAAATCAAAGATGTGTTCACTCGCTTAAAGGGTACGCCTATAACAGCTGGTAAAATGAAAGAAATAGATAACGCAAGCGGTGACATTAGAATATTTGCCGGTGGCAAAACTGTTATAAACGCCGATGAAAAAGACATTCCAAATGCGAATATAATCAGAGTTCCTGCGGTTTTAGTTCAGTCACGTGGAGTTATTGATGTTATTTATTATGATAAACCATTTACATTCAAAAATGAAATGTGGGCATATACATCATTAGAATTGATTTCAGTAAAATATTTGTATTATGTTATGAAAAACAATATTGTTTTTTTTCGCAAATTAGCATCAGGAATGGGTTCTTTGCCACAGATATCTTTACCCGTTACGGAGGAGTTTGAAATTCCCTTCCCATCTCTCCCCGTCCAAGCCGAAATAGTCCGCATTTTAGACAATTTCACAGAACTTACGGCAGAACTTACGGCGAGAAAAAGGCAGTATGAGTTTTATCATAATAAGTTAATGAACTTTAATAGTCGTGTAGATTTAAATTGGGCTTATGTAGGAGATTATTTTGCCTTTAAAAATGGAATAAATAAGGGAAAAGAGTATTTTGGAACAGGCGATTATATTGTGAATTTCACTGACGTGTATAATAATCGTTGGCTCACAAAGGAAAAATTGAAAGGACGAGTGGAAACAGAATCCAAAGATATAATTGCATATGATGTTAAAAAAGGCGATGTTTTTTTTACGAGAACATCAGAAACAAAAGAAGACATTGGAATGGTGAGCACAATGATAGAAGATATCGAAAGATGTGTATTTAGCGGATTCGTTCTCAGAGCGCCTCCATTATCAAATTATTGGTTGCCAAAATTTTGTTCCTATTATTTTTCATCTTCAAGTATAAGAAAAGAAATAGTCAGATATGCTTCGTTTACTACGCGTGCACTTACAAGTGGTCCAAGACTATCGAAACTTAAAATTCCTTTATTGCCAATTTCGGAACAAGAGCGGATTGTATCAATTCTTGACCGCTTTGACAGACTCTGCAACGATATATCAGAAGGATTACCCGCGGAAATAGCCGCACGACAAAAACAGTATGAATATTATCGGGACAAGTTACTCTCTTTTAAGGAGAAAACATAATAATGAGTAACAGTAAACGTAAAGAAACTAAACGACGCAAGAGTGCTTCAAAAAATATACAATCGGTTAATATTACATTGCCTGAAAATTTAACTCCTGACGAAATGCAGCATATTATTGCAAATGCAATACTTGAATCGGAAGAAATAAAAGCAGAAAAAGAAAAAAAGCAACATTCGGATAAACTTGACAAATGGCATAAAACAATAGGATATAGTGAAAATGAAAATAAGCTTAAAGATTATCTAAACAAATTTAAAGTATTTATTAAAATTTTATTTTTACCTAAAAAATATATTGAAGGCGACCGCGCATTCTCAACGCTGTTAATAATGATTATACAATCTGCTTTTGCATTAGTAAAATGGATTTTAATGTTTTTGGCCATAGTATTTTGTATATATCCTCTGTTACAATTATTTGGACTTTCAACACCGATTCCGTGGTTTCAAAATGTATTATATATTATGTATGGTATTATTGCATTCATATTTTCTCGATTATTTAGAATGGCAGGTATTGAAGTTGAAAAGATTGAAGACCGAAATTATCTTATCGGAATTTTTGCATCTGTAACATCTTTGATATCAATCGTTATTGCAATTATAGCTGTTGTGAAAGGAAACTGACTATGCCATATTTTAATCTTATAGCCGAAACCACCGAATCCACCGTAGTAACCGAATACACCCCCGACTCCAACCGCTCCGAAAATTATCAAAGTGAAGCGGAACTTGAAAAAGAATTTATAAACCTTCTCTGCGGACAAGGCTACACCTATCTCCCAATTCACCACGAATCGGAGCTGATAGAAAACCTCAGAAAACAGCTTGAAGCACTTAATAACTACACCTTTTCCGATGACGAATGGCAGCGTTTTTTCTCCGAATCTATCGCAAATTCCAACGAACATGAATTAGAAAAAACGAGAAAGCTTCAGGAGGATCATATTCAGGTACTGCGCCGTGATGACGGCACCTCAAAAAATATTATTCTTATAGATAAAAAAGATATACACAATAATAATTTACAGGTAATAAATCAGTATGTTATCGGAAAGGACGAAGGGGCAAAGCACGATAACCGCTATGATGTGACGGTGCTTGTAAACGGCTTTCCTATGGTACATATTGAATTAAAGCGCCGCGGCGTAGCTATCCGTGAAGCCTTTAACCAGATAGACCGATATTTGAGGGACTCTTTTTGGGCAGGCAGCGGGCTTTATGAGTATGTACAGATTTTTGTTATATCCAACGGCACCAATACAAAATATTATTCCAACAGCACCCGCAGAAATGCTATAAGAGAGCATGATGGCGGCAGGCTCGGCAAGGGAAAAACAAGCAACAGCTTTGAATTTACCTCCTTTTGGGCGGACGCAAAAAATCGTATTATCCCCGACCTTATAGATTTTACAAAAACATTTTTTGCCCGTCATACTATTTTGAATATTTTAACACGGTACTGTATTTTCACCTCTGAAAATCTTCTGCTGGTAATGCGCCCTTATCAGATAACGGCAACGGAACGAATATTGAACCGCATTGAGATAGCCAATAATTACAAAAAATACGGCAGCATAGAAGGCGGCGGATATATTTGGCACACTACGGGTTCGGGAAAGACCTTAACTTCGTTTAAAACCGCGTGGCTCGCTTCGCAGCTTAAATATATCGACAAGGTGCTGTTTGTGGTTGACCGAAAGGATCTTGACTATCAGACGATGAAGGAATACGACCGCTTTGAAAAAGGAGCGGCTAACAGCAATACATCTACATCGGTATTAAAAAAGCAGCTTGAAAACGATAACGCCCATATCATAATAACTACCATTCAGAAGTTAGCGACCTTTATCAAGAAAAATCCGGAGCATGAGGTTTACAATAAGCATATTGTCATAATATTTGACGAATGTCACCGCAGTCAGTTCGGTGATATGCATGGGGCTATTGTCAAAAAATTTAAAAAATATCATATTTTCGGTTTTACAGGCACACCGATTTTCCCCAAAAACACCGATTCCCTTAAAAACATAAAAACGCCTACCACAGAGCAGACCTTCGGTGACAGGCTTCATTCGTATACGATAGTAAACGCTATCAATGATAAAAACGTGTTGCCTTTCCGTGTGGATTACATCAAAACAATGGATATGGAAGAGGATATTGACGATGAACAGGTTTGGGATATTGACAGGGAAAAGGCGTATCAAGCTCCGCAGAGAATTTCGCTTATCGTTAAATACATATTGGAGCAGTTTGACAGAAAAACCTACCGAGGCGACAAAACCTATTATTACAATACGCTGACCAATATTTCACAGGTTGCCTCAGTCGACAGGGGCAAGGTGGAGGAAATAAAACAAAAGCAGCGTTTAAGCGGCTTTAATTCAATATTTGCAGTTTCTTCGGTTGATATGGCTAAGCTATATTATCGTGAATTTAAAAAGCAAATGGCAGCTGATCCCACGAAAAAGCTGCATGTTGCAACGATTTACAGCTACGGCGCAAATGAAGCCGATCCCGACGGATTGTTGGACGAGGAAAATCCCGAAGATACGAGCGCATTGGATCAGACTTCAAGAGATTTTCTCGACTCCGCAATCAATGATTACAACGAAATGTTTCAAACCAATTACAGCACCGACGGGGACAAGTTTCAGAACTACTACAAGGACGTTTCCCTGCGAATGAAGAACAAGGAAATTGACCTGCTGATAGTTGTAAATATGTTTCTGACAGGCTTTGACGCTACTACCTTAAACACTCTTTGGGTGGACAAGAACCTGAGAATGCACGGACTTATCCAAGCTTTTTCACGCACCAACCGAATACTTAATTCAATAAAGACTTTTGGGAATATAGTTTGTTTCAGAAATTTGCAAAAGCGTGTTGACGCGGCGATTTCCGTATTCGGTGATGAAAATTCGGGCGGGGTTATTTTGCTGAAAAGCTACAAAGATTATTATGAGGGCTACGATTCCGACAAAGGTCATGTGCAGGGCTATGCGGAGATGATAGAGGAGCTTTGTGAAAGCTTTCCGCTGTCCGAACCCGAAATAGTGGGAGAAAAAGGCCAAAAGGAGTTTATCGCTCTTTTCGGCGCAATACTGCGTATGCAAAATCTTTTGTCTGCCTTTGATGAATTTAAGGGAGCGGAAATACTTACGGAAAGGGATATGCAGGACTATCTCGGAAGGTATCAGGATTTGCGGGACGAATGGAAACGCAGGCGTGAAAACGGAGATGCCACAGATATTGTTGACGATATTGTTTTTGAGATAGAGCTTATAAAGCAGATTGAAATAAATATTGATTATATTCTTTTGTTGGTGGCGAAATATCACGGTACCAACTGTGAGGATAAAGAGCTGCTTATCAGTATAAGGAAAGCCGTTGATTCAAGTCTTGAGCTTAGGAGCAAGAAACAGCTTATTGAGAACTTTATCGAAAATATCAACGAGGTTGAGGACGTCCTTGATGAATGGCACAGCTTTGTTGCGAAGCAAAAGGAAAAAGAGCTGTTGGAGATTATAAAGGAAGAAAACCTTAAGGAAAAGGAAACGAGGGCGTTTATTGAAAGCTCCTTCCGCAATGGCGGAATTAAGACTACAGGGACGGATATTGATAAGATCATGCCTGCGGTGTCACGGTTTGGGGGCGGAAATAGGGAGAGTAAGAAGATGGGGATAATTGAGAAACTGAAGGGATTTTTTGAGAAATTTTTTGGGGTGTAGTAGAATTACATCCTATTTCAGAAATCATCTTAAAATGCTGAACTATGGTGATAAATACGAGCGTTTTATACATTTAAAAGCTGTGACGGGATAAAATGTCCCGTCACATTTTTTGTTCAAAAATTGGGTCGCTGTAAACAAAGAATAGACACTGCAAAATCAAAGGAGTGGTGATTTACCACCACGTTGATTACTTCCGAATATCCGCATAATATTTATCAAATTTGATCTCCCCAGCCAAAGCCCTATCCCTAATTTCTGAAGCAAACCTCGACCACTCTTCAAACTCCGCAACAGTCAACTTCTTTTTCATATACCTCGCATAATGCGCCTTGTATGCCCGATTGTAGGTCTGCCATACAGGGTCATTTTTGCATTTGTCATCATAACGTTTTTTAGAACCAACATCACGACAGGTCTTACCGGGCTCTTTTCTGAGCTTTCTGTCACAGTAGGTATAGTACCAACTGCTTGTCTGTAAACAGATTTAAAAAAGCACTGTCGAATATTATTGCAAATGCCGTACAATATACAGAATCCGGCAGACGTGTTTCTGTATATGCGGATAAACGCAATATTATAATTGAGAATGAATGTGAAATTATTTCAAAGGAAGAAATCACAAGATTATTTGAACCTTTTTACCGCTCTGAATTTTCCCGTAATACAGAAACGGGAGGTAACGGTCTGGGGCTATACATTGTAAAAACAATATTGAAGTCAATGAATATAAGTTATTCATTTGAACCAATGACGGATTTTTCAGGAATGAAATTTACAATTTACTTATAATTTCAGCGGCAGTGATTGCCGCTTTTTTATTATTTAATTCCATACACGTTTCATACTCACTCCATATTGAGATAGTATCATAAATACGTTCAAGAAAATCAAAAATGTGGAGGTGTTACAATGAATTGTATTAAACGGGCGTTTTTATACGTTACACGAAAAAAGGGCAAAAGCGTTTTACTTTTTGCCATACTGCTTATTATGGCAACATTTGTACTGACTGGTCTTTCCGTTCGGGAAGCATCGGAGGCAGCACAGCTTGAGCTTCGTCAAAGCTTGGGCGGTAAATTTGACATTTATGTAGATTGGACAAACAGTCCGTATATAGTTAAAGAAAATGTCTCGGAGGAATTTGATGAGGAAACCGGAAAGACGGTCACCAGCTTTCTGCAATATTCCACCGTACAGTTTACACCTGAGAATATTATCGCCATTAAGTCGGTACCGGGTGTAAAATATTGCAGTGCCAGACTTGCCGATCTCATTCCGTTTGAGGAACTGTCCTTGTTTCCGGGAACAATTCCTATTTCGGAAAAGTATCAGCGGAGGACAAAATTGATGGGCGTATGCAGCACACAGGACGATCAGCTTTTTACTACCGGAACGCTGACCTTGACAGAGGGACGTCATATCGGCTTTGATGACATAAACACAGCAATAATAAGCCGTGACTTGGCGGAAAAAAGTGAGCTTAAAATTGGTGATTATATTACAACTCATGTTTACAGTATTGAGGAAAAGGGATATACGGGTAAAGAAATACGGGTTCAGATAATCGGCTTGTTTGATTCAAATATAACGGAACAATTTGGAGAAACAGTCACTGCATATGATAAAATTCAAAATCGTGTTTTTGTAGATTTGCAGACAGCGGTCGAAATTGACGGAGGTCAAATAAACTACGGATTTTCCGCAATGAATATTACAATAGATGATCCCCGGAACATGGAACGAATAGTATCCGATGTGAAAGCTTTACCCAATATTGATTGGAACGCATTTACAATTGAGGTTGATAATGAGGTGTACGAAAATGCAGCCGCACCGCTGTCAACGCTTAATGAGTTGGTTTTTGTGTTATTGGTGGTAATTATTGCCGTTAGTGCGATTATTCTTGCTCTGATCTTAACGCTCCAGACAAAATCACGTATTCATGAAATAGGAGTTTTTTTGTCGATTGGTATCAAGAAGTCGGCTATAGTCGGACAATATTTGGCTGAAGTATTGATAATCGCGGTGCTTGCTTTTGGCTTGTCATTCTTTTCGAGCAATGCTGTGGCAGAGAAAATCGGTAACCACCTTTTTGAACAGAGTATGAGTAAAAATACAGGAGATGACGAGATAACAGCGGGGGCTGTCGGCGTTGATGTGGGAGCAGATAATCTTTTAAAAAAGCCTTTGCCTACCGAAAACGGCATACAGGTTGCAGTTGAGTTTGATAACCTTATTCAATTGTATCTGATTGGAACCGCTGTCATTATTATTGCGGTAAGTGTATCTTCTGTCACTGTTATGAGGCTGAAACCGCGGGAAATTCTGTCAAAAATGAGTTAAGGAGGGAAAATATATGTCAATATTGGAATTGAGGAATGTTTCATATTCCTATGAAAAAGGGAAAGCCGTATTATCGGATATCAACGCCGAATTAGAAAAAGGAAAGATATATGCTGTTTTGGGTCCCTCCGGTTCAGGCAAAACTACGCTTCTGTCATTGCTGGGTGGACTTGATACGCCAACGGCCGGCAGTATCCTGTTTGACGGAGAAAATATTATAACAAAGGGGTTGGAACATCATAGGCGGCATAATATTTCGCTAATTTTTCAAAGCTACAATCTGATTGATTATATGACACCCGTTGAAAATGTGCGGCTCACCGCTAAACTTGAGGCAATGCCAATTCTGGAGCGGTTAGGTCTGAAAAAGGACGAAACGCTTCGCAATGTTTTGAAACTATCGGGCGGTCAGCAGCAAAGAGTAGCTATTGCGCGTGCGCTTGCGTCGGACGCACCGATTATTTTGGCGGACGAGCCTACGGGAAATCTGGATCAGGATACTGCTGAGGATATAACTGCCGTTTTAAAAGAAAGCGCTCATACATTCGGTAAGTGTGTTGTTGTAGTAACACATTCGGTCGATCTGGCAAAGCAAGCGGATATTGCGTTGGAAATAAAACGCGGAAAATTGAAAGGACGGGAAATATTATGAAAAAGGTCATGCTTGTTTTTATGTTGATCGGTCTTATATCGTTATCAGGCTGTACAGATCAGAAGAATGATAACAGCAAGGATCCGGATAAAAAGAAATCTGTTGAATTTAATGCATCTGATATCGGTGCTTTTACAGACTCATCGGGTAATGATATTGTATTTGATTTTAAAAATCCGGAGAATAAAGATAAAATTGTAATAACACCTAAATAATACAAACGGGAAAAATACCAATTATAATATAGTACGCTAATGCTCATTACGGCAATTTCAGTCCGGAATACGGAAAAATCGGTTCACATAGTTCAAATTGAAATGTTTCTCTGTCAACCTTTCCTACAACGTTGTTACTGTTATATAGCCGTATCAGAAAATCCGCCATCTCTTCGCTTGTGTGATAATGACTGAAATGTGCATTATAATTGTATTCCTCAGAGTTACTGGCAGTTTTGCCGAAATTAGTTTTTGTTGCTGCGGGAGCAAGTACCTTTGCCTTTAAAACGCAATGGTTTTCGGCAAGCTCCCATGCAAGACCTTCGGTGAATGCACTTACAAAGAATTTTGCAGCACAGTAGGTAACGGCATTGGGTACGATAGTGTATCCGCCTGCCGATGAAATATTGATAAGCTGTGCGTTTTCATTCCGATAATCACGCACATAAAGTGTGCTGAGAACCATTAGTGCAGTAACATCTACTGCGATCAGCTGTTCTGATTTTTGTAAATCCTGCTCTGCGACCGATGAGTAATCACCAAACCCCGCATTGTTTATCCAAGCTGAAATGTAATACTCGGAAAGCTCGGAATACACACGATAAACCTCATCGGTATGCGATAAATCGGCCGTTTTTATTACAGCCTTTATGCCGAATTTTGTTTCGACCTCACCTTTCAGCTTTTCTAAAAGTTTTGTGCTGCGAGCTATGAGAATCAGGTTGAAACCGTGAGCCGCAAACGCTTTTGCTGCTGCCATACCTATTCCCGAGCTTGCTCCCGTGATTGCAATATACTTGTCCATTTGACAAACCTCCTTTTTTTTAATATAATTATAATAGCTGGAGTATACTCCATGTCAAGACTTTTTTAAATATTAGGAGTAATCAAATGTTTATAGGTGAATTTTCAAATAGAACGGGGCTTACCATTGATACATTACGGTACTACGAAAAAGAGGGTTTGATTAAGCCCCTCCGTGACAAAAGCGGCAGACGCGACTATTCGGAGAATGACGTAAAATGGGCGGAATTTATTATTCGCTTAAAAGAAACAGGTATGCCAATGCGGGAAATAAAGCAATATGCAAGGCTCCGAGCCGAGGGGGACAAAACTCTTGATGAACGCCTTCAAATGCTGATTGAACATCGCCAATGTCTGAATGAACAGATAGTCAAGCTGATTGATCACCGCAGCATACTTGATGAAAAAATCAGTTTCTACAAAGCTGAAATTGCAAAAAATCTTAAATTATAAATTACTTTTCAATTGACAAACCGCCTTGTGTATGCTATAATATATAAAATATGTTATTTAATACAAAGAGAGGCTATCTTACTATGGAAGGAATGGAGATCGGTCAAAAGCTAAAGGCTGCCCGCCAAAGCAGAAATTTGACATTAGACGATGTGGCAGCGTTGACAGGAGTCAGCAAACCAATGCTTGGACAAATCGAAAGAGGACAGTCATCACCGACAGTCAATACCCTTTGGAAAATCGCAACAGGGTTAAAAATACCGTTTTCGTCTTTTCTAAAGGAACAGGAGCCAGAATATACGGTCGTTGATTGGCAGGAGCAGAACGCAATTATTGAAGAAAACGGGGCTATGAAAGCATACACCCTTTTCGGCTTTGACGCTGTTCGTGGTTTGGAAGCCTTTTATATTGAATTTGAAGCAGGCTGTGAACATTATTCGGATAAGCATAACGAGGGTGTGGAGGAATACATTTTTGTTATAAAAGGCAAGCTGAATATGTTGCTGAATGGGAAAACCGTTACTTTAGAAGAAAATCAGGCGATACGGTTTGAAGCTGATATTCCTCATACTTACCTTAACCCGTATGATCATACTTGCTGCGTTTATAACACGATATTTTATAAGGATTAGGAGGAAAAATCAATGTCTGTTGAAAAAGTAAAAAAGTATTTTGAAGAAAAAGGCATAGCCGACAGAATACAGGAATTTGAGATCTCAAGCGCAACGGTGACTCTTGCGGCAAAGGCTTTGCAATGCGAAGAAAATCGCATTGCGAAAACATTATCATTTCATGTGGGCGAAAAGGTTGTGCTGATCGTTGCGGCAGGTGACGCTAAGATCGATAACGCAAAGTATAAAGCCCAATTTGGTGCAAAAGCTAAAATGCTGTCTTTTGATGAGGCGGAACCTTTGATCGGGCATGCTGTTGGAGGTGTATGCCCCTTTGCTGTAAACGAAGGGGTTGAAACTTACTTGGATATATCGCTTAAACGCTTTAGCACTGTATTCCCTGCATGCGGCAGTTCTAACAGTGCAATAGAGCTTTCTTTGGAGGAGTTGGAGGAATATTCCGATTATAAGGAATGGGTCGATGTTTGCAAGATAGTGTAGTAAATGAAATATGTGTATCATTGCTTGTCAATATGACGGAGGATTTTATGAAAAATCTGAAGGTAGCTCTTATTCAGTATGATACTGTCATGCCTGATATAGAGCAGAATACTATAACAGCTATAAAACTGATTCGGGAAGCAAGTAAAAATGGTGCGGATTTAGTATTATTTCCGGAATGCTTTCTTACTGCGTATGCAGCACCGGATATTTGTGAGAAATTGCTGCCGGTTCAGGATATTGAAAGTCATCCCCAATTTATAAAATGGTGCGAAAATGCTTTGACAGAAGATGAAGAACATTTTGTTCAAATAACAAATCTTGCCGCTGAACTGAACATAGGCGTTGTCATAACCGGTTTTTCTAAGGGAAATCAATATCCGCAAAATACGGCATGGATAATCAACAGAAACGGAAAAGTAATTTTGAAGTATTCAAAGGTACATACTTGTGATTTCGACTGGGAAAGATATCTGGAAGCCGGAGATTCTTTTCCCGTATGCAAGTTTGACGGAATCACAATGGGATGTATGATCTGTTATGACAGGGAATATCCGGAGAGTGCCAGAGAGCTTATGCTGAACGGTGCAGAGCTGATCATGCACCCCAATAGCTGCGGCGGGCTGCCGCCCAGATTAAAAGAACTGTCTGTGCGGGCTATGGAAAATATGGTCGGCATAGCGATGGCAAATCCTCCGTCACAGGGAATGGGAAATTCCTGCGCATTTAATCCTATGGTATGGACAAAGGAAGGAATACCACTTGATAACACTATTTTCGTAGGAAATGAGCTTGAGGAAACGATATACTATGTTGAGTTTGATATGGAGGAAATCAGAGCATATAGAGAAAGAGAGGATTTAGGAAAATACAGAAAAACAACAGCATACAAAAAACTGGTGTGAAGCGATGTGCTGTAATATTTAGTCATTTCGACAAAAATGAAAATTTAATTGAAAATCATATTATAGACAAATTTTACAGGGTCTACAATACGATTTTCAATTACACCATAAGCACCAATTTCCAATCGACAGCAAAATTTGTCTATTCTTTGATTAGAAATTAGTATTAAACGCTTTAGCACCGTGTTTCCCGCCTGCGGCAGTTCCAACAGTGCAATAGAGCTTTCTTTGAAAGAGTTGGAGGATTATTCCGATTATAAAGAATGGATCGATGTTTGCAAAATTTTGTAAAAAACAGCAAACGAATGAACTTGTGCCATGAACAAATAATATAAGCTTAATGTTGATCGTCCCTAAAATTTTACCGGCATAAATTGACGACCACATTAAGCTTTTTGCTTTTCATTCCCGAAAACATGGTATTTCGTTCCATTTCGCTTAAGAATAAAAAAATTTTACCGATAGAATATTTGAATCCTTTCGGTGAATCGGAGGTGTGGATTTGAACATAGCGGTTGTAGATGATGAGAGGATTATAAGAGAACAAATATGCAGTTTGATAGAAAAACAAAAGCCGACCTGTAAGCTCAATGCCTATTCATCGGGTGAGGAAATAGTTGCTTCCGAAAAACGGTTTGACATTATTTTTCTTGACATAAAAATGGGCGGCATAGGCGGAATAGAAACGGCAAGGCGTTTGCGTGAGAAAAATAACGATGCGATCCTCATATTTGTTACGGGAGTCAGAGAATATGTGTTTGATGCGCTTGACCTTTATGCGTTTCAATATCTTTTAAAGCCCATAAACGAAAGAAAATTCTCGGAGGTTTTGGAAAGGGCGGCAAAGGAGGCCGAAAAAAACACAGAGAAACGGGAGCTTTTTATAAAATCCAAAAAGCTTACCGTTGATCAAGCTGATATTTTATATATAGAGAGCAGTGGAAAAAAAGCAGCGATAAGAACAGTGATTTTACCGTCCTCGCTCATAAAGATATTGTTAGAATACAAGAAAACAGTTGAATCGGAATGGATATTTCCCTCACCTCTTGATAGCTCGAAACCACGATATCCATCAGCAGTACGCAAGAGGTTGCAGTTTATACTGGAACGAGCAGGTTGTCCAAAGGTAAGATTTCATGACCTAAGACATACATTCGCTACAATGGCACTTGAAAACGGTATGGATGTGAAAACACTATCCTCAACAATAGGACATGTTTCATCAGCAACAACGATCGACATATACAGCCATATCACCAACACCATGCAGCGACAGGCAGCCGCAAAGATAGACCGCCAAATAGGCGGCACAGAAGCCGAAATTCCAAAGGCTGATGAGCTGACAAGGCAAAACACCGACTCAGCTCCGTTCGAGCCGTACAAGCCAAAGGTGCGCAAATCTGGCACAGGCTGCGTGACGATGATAAATGATCACCTCTACGAGGGCAGATACACGCCTACTAATGCCTACGGCAAACGAGAATCACACAATATCTACGCCAAAACAAGAGAAGAATGTGAAGAAAAACTTGCACAAATGATAGCACAGGTCAAAGCTAAAATCAAAGCTGAGAAAGAACAACTGAAAACGGTGAACGAATCATTCACCCTTGAAACTCAGTAACGAAACGGTATTGAGTATGTCAAAAATTGGGTCGCAGTAAACAAAGAATAGATTGAAACCCTACTCCCTGAAACGGGGAGTGGGATTAAGTTACAAAACTATCATTTTGAAAGAATAGTGATTATCATAAACTCAGGGGTGATTTGCTCCTGAGTTGCTCAAAGGTCGGATTATCCTACCTTTACCGAGTTTGTATTGATCAAGCTGCATAAGACAAAGAGCATCCAATACAATCAAATAGGTACTCCGTGTTTCACGAGGTACCACATAGATGAGGATATAGATGAGTACCCCATCTCACAAAACATAACTGAATCCCAATACAGGACTCAGTAGTTATGGTTTCAAAATTGAGCTGCATAAAACAAAGAATACGATAGGACAAAAACCCCGCCCTAAAACGGGGCGTCCTTTAAAATAACCGTTTCGGTACTTTTGAATGTGGTAGAAAGATATGCACCGAAATATATGGCTCTGGTCTTTCCGATAGGGTGATTTGAGCGATATACGCCAACTGTTGGTCAGCATTGAAAAATGTGGTACAGAAATGTCTAATTCGAATCAATCCAAAATTTCAAACGACTTTGCTCTGCGAAATTTACTTAAAAACACCAAATACTACAATTCCAAGAACCGCTGAGATCACAATTAAAACAATGGGCGAAATTTCTTTTTTGGCGAGTTTTTTGTAAAGCGGAACGATAGCAGCAAGGACAGCAAAAATTATAAGAGACGAAACATCAAGACCAAGAGCAGAAATGTTGCCGAATACCGCCGTAAATACCATAAATCCGCCTGTGGCAATAATCATTCCGGAAATACAGGGCTGTACTCCGTACATTACCGTCTGTGCGTGTTTATTCGCCAAAAATTTTCTTAGAATATATGATATTGCGATAATGATTATAAAAGACGGGAGAACAACCCCGAGGGTAGCCAGTGCCGCCCCTAATATGCCGCCTCTCACATTGCCAATGTAGGTCGCGGTGTTCACCATAATAGGTCCGGGAGTGGATTCGCTGATGGCAATGATATTGGCAAACATCTCTTCATCAAGCCAGCCGTTTGAAATGACAGTTTCTTTTATCAGAGGAATAGCTCCGTAAGCTCCGCCGAAGGAAAATGCTCCTATCTTCAGGAATTCGAGGAAAAGAGTCAGATATATCATACGCGCTTACCTCCGAACAGTCCGAAAACGAAGAAGCCGACAGCTCCCGAAATCAAAATCAGATAAATTGAAGAAAAATTTATACCGAGGAAATTAAGCAGCGTCACTGCGGCAAAGAATACCAAAGCTATTATAGAGGAGGCAGTCTTTTTTCCAGATTTTTTCAAACAGCCCTTTAACATTTTTACTCCGGCTCGGAGAATAAGCAGCGATACCGCAATGCGTATTCCCTTGAAAGCGTTTGCAAAAACGGTGTTATTCAAAAGATTTTCCATAAATACCGAAATAAGCAGGATTATCGCAAAAGACGGGAGTATTACGCCTAAAGTCGCGAGAGCCGCGCCGAGAAATCCCGCTTTCTTGATCCCTATGAAGGTGGCACAGTTGATTGCGATAGGTCCGGGTGTGGATTCCGCAACGGCAGTCACCTCAGACAGCTCGTCCGAAGTTATCCATTCTTTTTTTTCGGAACACTCACGATCAATCAGAGGAATCATAGCGTATCCTCCGCCGAAGGTGAATACTCCTATCTTCGTAAATGTAAAAAACAGTTCAGCGTATATATTCATTGATGTCTCCTGTCAGTACGATTCAAAAATTGAGCCGCATAAAACAAAGAATACGGCAGAACAAATACCACCCGCCCTAAATTAAGGCAGGTGCCTCTCAACTACCGTTTTGGTACTCGAGAAGCATGTAACGAAACGTTACGTCCTTAAAAAAACAAACCCCATTACAAGGCGAAAATGGCTTTGTAATGCGGTTTGTGGTCGGAGTGACGTGACTCGAACACGCGACATCCACATCCCAAATGTGGCGCGCTACCAACTGCGCTACACCCCGAAAATCAATAAATAAATTATACACCAACACCCCCGCTCTGTCAAGCATTTTCAAAAAAATTTCCTCTTCACTCAACACTCACCCTAACTCAAACCTTACTATCCAAAACAACGTCATCACTTTCGCACCAACACAATTCACAAATCCCAAACCTCAAAATTGTCAAAAAGGTAAAAATTTAGGAAACCCCTTGAACTTGTTTGGTTTCCGTGCTATAATGAAAACCAAGAAGAAGTCAAAAGTTTCCAAGGAGGTGAAAAGCCTTATGGATTTGCGCCGGCGTATTATTGCTGCCGCATCGGAGTTGTTTCAAAGCTCAGGTTTGCAGTTTACTATGCAAGAGGTAGCTGCAGCGCTGAATATCAGCAAAAAAACTATATACACAGTCTATCCGTCCAAAGAGTCTTTGCTGTTTGATATGATCGACAGCCTGTTTGAAGAGATTCACCGAAAAAAATCAGAGCTTGCTGCTGCGCCTATGCCCGTGGAGGAACGGATAAAAGCAGTGATAGTGGCTATGCCCGAGCAGTATGACACATTGGATTTCCGCAGGCTTGGCGAGCTGGAGGATAAATATCCTGCCGCCGCTCGGAGAGTGCGGGAACACCTGACCGCCAACTGGGAGCCAACCATTGCTTTGCTGGAGGAGGGAATTGCTTCGGGAAAAATACGCCCTGTTTCTGTTACAATACTGAAACGGATTATAACAGCGTCTATCGAAAGCCTTCTTTCTGAGGAAAACAGCGAGGGCGTGTACACAGAAAACTTGGAAACAATGATCGACATTATAATGAATGGAATAAGGAGGCGTGAAGATGAAGTATAGTCTGTGTGACGGCTGGGAGTTTATCCCGGAGTGGAGTGAGGAGTTTTCAAAAGGCAATGGAACTGCGGAGCTTGTGCGTCTGCCTCATACCTGTAAGGAACTTCCCCTGCACTGTATCGACCCTAAGGATTATCAAATGCTTTGCGGCTATCGCAGAAGCCTGAATATCCCCGAGGAGCTTAAAGACAAGCGGCTGTTCCTTCAATTAGACGGTGCGGCTCATATAGCTACCGTATATGTAAACGGAACCGAGGCGGCAGTCCACCGCTGCGGCTACACTGCTTTTCGTGTGGAGCTTACGGGACTTGTTAATTACGGGCAGTCAAATCTGCTTGCGGTAAAGCTTGACACAAGCGAAAACCCGACCATTCCGCCCTTTGGCTTTGTGGTGGATTATCTTACCTATGGCGGACTGTACCGTGAAGCGTGGCTTGATGTTAGGGAAAAAAGCTGCATCACCGACATCTTTGTCATCACGCCAACCCTCACCACGGCAGAGGTTAAGATCTTCGCAGACAATGTTCCCCAAAATGCCGAATATGAGATTGAAATTCTGAACGATGACGGAGAAAAGGTTTGGAATGGAAACGCAGAACACATCAGCCTGCCGAATGCAAAGCCATGGAGTACGGAAAATCCTAACCTCTATAAATGTGTTGTCTGCCTTTTGACATCGGAGGGAAGGGAACTCGACAGACAGGAAACCACATTTGCTTTCCGTACCGCCGAGTTTAAGTCGGACGGCTTTTACCTTAACGGAAAAAAGACCTTTATGAGAGGACTTAACCGTCATCAGAGCTATCCTTATATCGGTTACGCAGCCACCGAGTCGCTGCAGCGTGAGGACGCACGCATTTTGAAATATGAGCTGGGTTGCAATGCGGTCCGCACAAGCCATTACCCCCAAAGCCATTATTTCTTGGACGAATGCGACAGGTTGGGGTTGCTGGTATTTACCGAATTGCCCGGCTGGCAGCATATCGGTGATGAGAAATGGAAGGAACAGGCATGCGAAAACCTTCGTGAAATGATTTTGCAGTACCGCAATCACCCTTCTATCGTGCTGTGGGGAGTGCGTATTAACGAAAGTCAGGACGATGATGAGTTTTACACACGCACAAACGCCATTGCCCATGAGCTTGATCCAAGCCGTCAGACCTCGGGAGTGCGGTATCTTGAAAAAAGCAGCTTGCTGGAGGACGTATACGCCTACAACGATTTTTCCCATGACGGAATTACTCCCGGCGTCAAGCCCAAAAAGGCGGTTACACCCAATATGGGAAAGGCTCTGCTTGTTTCCGAATGCAACGGACACATGTATCCAACAAAATCCTTTGATACTTGGGAAAAACGTCAGGAACACGCCTTGCGTCACGTTAGAGTACAAAACGGGGCTTTAAAGGAGCACGCAGGATGTTTCGGCTGGTGTATGTTCGACTATCCCACCCATAAGGATTTCGGTTCTGGCGACAGAATATGCTATCACGGAGTAATGGACGCCTTCCGAAATCCAAAGCTTGCGGCTGCCGTGTATGCAAGTCAGGGCGATAACGCTTCCGTGTTGGAGGTAGGCTCCTCAATGGATATCGGCGATTATCCCGGCGGACGGCTGGGAGAGGTATATGTTTTCTCCAACGCAGACGAGGTTGCTTTATATAAAAATGATGTCTTTGTAACCAAAATGCACCGCAGCAAGTGGTCGGCGCTGCCTCACCCGCCTTTTGCCGCTGACGACACTATCGGAGAACTTCTGGAAACACAGGAGGGATTTTCTCCTTCAAAGGCAAGGATTTTGAGAGAATGTCTTATTGCTGCGGGAAAATACGGACTTGCGGGACTTCCCCTGTCCTATAAGCTGAAAATGCTTTGGTGTATGGCGAGATACGGACTGAAATTTCAGGACGGTGTAGATCTGTACGGAAAATATGTGGCGAATTGGGGCGGAGAATCCACAAGCTGGAGATTTGAGGGAATAAAGGACGGAAAGGTCGTCTCCAACATTGTTTGCAGTCCCTCCGCGGCTCTTCATTTGGACGCAAAGGTCAGCAGTACAGATTTGTTTGAGGGAACAAGCTATGATATGGCGGCGGTTAGGGTGCGCATTCTGGATGAAAACAATAACCCCGCGCCCTATGCCCAGATCCCCATAACTTTTTCTATCTCGGGAGAAGCCGAGCTTGCGGGACCTTCCACAGTCACCGCCGAGGGAGGCATGTGCGGAACCTATATCCGTACAGTGGGAAAAACGGGAACCGCAATTCTGACAATTCACACCGAGCAAACCGAGGATGTAATTATTCGCTTTAACATAAATACTGAAGAAAGGAACGAAGAAAAATGGAACTGAAATTCAAACAAAAGGCAGCCTTCGGAATAGGTGCAGTGGGCAAGGATATGGTTTACGCCCTGTCTGCCTCCTATGCCATGTACTTCTATCAGGACGTTTTAGGCTTAAGCGCAACCTTTGTGGGACTTATACTGATGATCGCCCGCATATTTGACGCGGTAAACGATCCCTTTATGGGCGTGCTGGTAGCAAAGACCCACAGCCGCTGGGGAAGATTCCGCCCTTGGCTCTTTACAGGCACTATCCTCAATGCGGTGGTGCTGTACGCCCTGTTTGCAGCTCCTAATCTGGAAGAAGCGGGACTTATGGTGTATTTCTCCATAGTATATATTCTTTGGGGAATAACTTATACCATGATGGACATACCCTATTGGTCAATGATACCTGCTGTAACCAAAACCTCCGCCGACCGTGAAAACCTGTCCGTAGTGGGAAGAACCTGCGCAGGCGTTGGCAGCGCCCTGATAGCCATGTTCACCATGCTTTTGGTAGGCGCATTAGGCGGTGACAGCGAGAGAACGGGCTTCCGCTGGGTTGCTCTTATTGTGGCAGTGCTGTTTGTGATTTCCGAGGTGCTGTGCTGTATATTCTTCAAGGAAAAGTCACAGACAAAAATGGAAACCGCAGGCGTAAAGGATATGTTTTCCGCACTTTTCCGCAACGATCAGGCTATGGTAGTGGTTCTCAGCATCGTGCTTATTAACTCGGCATTATATCTCACTTCAAACTTTGTAATTTATTTCTTTAAGTACGATTTCGGCGGCGCAAACTGGAAGGGCGATTACACCCTCTTTTCCACTGTGGGCGGAGCTGCGCAGATTTTAGGAATGATGGTTTTGTACCCCTTGCTCCGAAAGGCTCTTTCAAACACAAAGGTGTTTGCTTTAAGCATTATAACCGATTTAGCCGCTTATGCAATTCTTTTGGCAATTTGCCTTTTCGGATTTTCGGGCAGTCTCCCTCTGCTGTTTATTCCGGGTGTTCTGATTTTTGCCTGCAACGGTATGCTGTCGGTACTCACAACTCTGTTTTTGTCCAACAGCGTTGACTACGGTCAGCTAAAAACTGGACGGAGAGAGGAAAGCGTGATCTTCTCAATGCAGACCTTTGTTGTAAAAGCCGCATCGGGTGTTGCAGTGTTCCTCACAGGTATAGGACTTGATATCATAGGTTTGCAGGGCAACACCGACGACACTGCGGCAGCCGCCGTACAAACTCCCGAAACCTTGGTGGGATTAAGACTTATGATGACGGTACTGCCCTTTATAGTTTTGGCAATAGCGCTTATTCTGTTTAACAAAAAATTCAAACTCACAGATGAAAAGGTTGTGGAAATAGCTCAGCAGCTTAAAGAAAAGGAGCAGGCAAATGACGAATAAGATAGAATGGCGTATTGAAACAGGAAACAATGTTATTGAGGGAACAGAAAGCACTGAACAGCAGATTATCAGAGTTCGCCATGACGCTCCCAAGGGAATTATCAAAAAAATAACCGCTCTTTTGCCCTGCGATATGGGAGATAACGAACGCCTTTTTATGAACGGTTATCAGACATGGACTTACTGTCCCGAATATAAGAAAACCGACAAGATACGGGGACTTGATCACCTTCCCAAATTCCTCATAGACAAATATTCCTTTGACCGCTATGGCGACTATCACTTTATCGACTATCCCAACAAACCCGGAAAATTTCACGGCTTTTCCTACTGCTATTTCCGCAAAGGGGATAAATTCCGTCTTTTCGCTTCTCTTGACGAAAGCCTCGGTTATACCGTTTTCAGATACGACAGCAACAAAGGTGTACTCTCCATTACCCGCGACTGCGAGGGCGTGGAGCATTCGGGCGGAGAGCTGACCGCCTTTGACCTGTACTTTGCCGAGGGCAGCGAAGAGGAGGTTTTTGACGGCTGGTTTGCAGCAATGGATATAAAGCCCAGAACCGATAAATTCCTTACAGGCTATTCAAGCTGGTACAACCGCTACGAGGATATAACCGAAAAGACTATTATTTCAGATTTGGAGGGCTGCCGTACCCTTATGTCCGAGGGCAATCTGTTTCAGGTTGACGACGGCTGGGAGCCAGCTGTGGGCGACTGGCTTGAACCCGATACCGCAAAATTCCCGGCAGGCATGAAGGAAATTGCCGACAAGATACACAATTCGGGTTTTTTGGCAGGTTTGTGGCTTGCTCCCTTTGTATGTGAAACCGACTCTGATATTTACAAAAACCATTCCGATTGGCTGTTGAAGGTAAATGGGAAATTGTGGAAATGCGGCGGAAACTGGAGTGGTTTTTACGCCTTGAATATTGACAATCCCGCCGTACAGGACTATCTGCGCCGAGTGTTCGACCGTGTTCTTAACGAATGGGGCTTTGATCTGGTAAAGCTTGATTTTCTCTACGGCGCGGCTCCCTTCGGAACAAAAACCGAGAGCCGAGGCGGAAGAATGCTTCGGGCAATGAAAATGCTCAGAGAGTGGTGCGGAGATAAGCTTATACTTGGCTGCGGAGTGCCTGTAATGCCCGCCTTCGGAATAGTGGATTACTGCCGTGTAAGCTGCGATGTGGGACTTGATTGGGACGATAAATGGTTTATGCATCTGTTTCACCGTGAGCGCGTGTCCACAAAGCAAGCGATAGGCAACACCGTTTTCCGCCGTCAGCTGAATGGAAGAGCCTATTTAAGCGATCCCGACGTATTTTTCCTTCGTGAAGAAAACATCAAACTCACCGCTGAGGAAAAAAATAAGCTTGCACAAGTTAACGCGCTTTTCGGGGGAATACTGCTGACCTCCGATGATCCATCAAAATACAGTCCCTCTGCTAAGGAGCAATACCGTGAATTGCTCAGGCTTCACGGGGCTGAAAATGTCAGAGTGAGCGCGGATAATGTGCTGACTGTTGTTTATGAGCTGGACGGGGTTGAGTATAAGGTGGAGTTATTTTAATAACCCGTCTTCACAAAATATTGCACGCGTCTTTTAGGAAAATTTTGCAAATGACTGCGTCAAAATTCCTTGAAATACACAAAGTATTCCTGCGGAATTTTTCCTTGTCCTCGACAAAATTTGCTCAAAAATCCACGCATAAATCTTGTGAAGACAAGTTCTAAAAATAAAAAAGGGCTGTGAAAATCAGCCCTTTTTAGTTTATCACTTACTAATCAGTCTCTATGATAAATAGCAATAGCATCCTTAATAGTCTTTTCAAAGGCTTCCTTGCCGTACTTATCGACTTGGTTCTTATCTTTCTCTTCATGAGTAAGACAGCCCGCACCTCCGATACAGCCGCCCACACATGCCATTCCCTCGATAAAGTTATTGGACAGTACATTTTTTGAAGCTTTAAGCAAAGCGACCTTGCATTCCTCAATGCCGTTGCATGCAATACCCTTAAGCTCAAAGTCATCAGCGCCCTGTTCCTTCAAAGCCTCAGCCACAGCGTCACAAAGACCGCCGCTTCTCGCAAAGATTCTTCCATAGTAGGAAGCGTTATCGAGAACTCCTTCCTCCAGCTCGTCAAGATTGAGGTTTTTGCCGTCAAACAGAGCCTGCAGCTCCTCAAAGGTGATAACGCTGTCTATGTAGGGAGCAACCGTTTCTTTCTGGAACTCAGCCTTTTTTGCGGTACAGGGTCCCATAAATACAATCTTGCAATCGGGGTCGTTTTCCTTTATATGCTTTGCGATCTCCGCCATTGGCGAAAGATTGTGGGAAATTTTGTCCTTCATCTGCGGGAACTGCGTTTCTACATACTTAACAAATGCGGGACAGCAGGAACTTGTCAAAAAGCCCTTTTCTTTGAGCTCCTTGGCTTCCTTATAGGCAACCAAGTCAGCACCGAGCGCCGCTTCAATAACGTGATAGAAGCCCAGCTTCTTAATTCCCGTAATAACCTGACCTAACTTTGCATAGCTGAACTGGCTCGAAACGGAGGGAGCCACCACCGCATAAACTCTGTACTTGGTGTTGTTCTCGCTTTTTTTGAGAATGTCTATTACATCGAGGATATAGCTTTTCTCCGAAATTGCGCCGAAGGGACACATGTAAACGCAGGCGCCGCAGGAAATGCACTTATCGTAGTTGATAGATGCGCACTTGTCCTCATTCATGGAAATAGCGCCGATCTTGCATGCCTTTTCACAGGGACGCTTGTTGTTTACAATAGCGCTGTAAGGGCACACCTTTGCGCATTTTCCGCATTCTATACATTTTTCCTTGTCGATATGCGCCTTTTGCTGCTTGTCGAAATAAATTGCTCCTCTGGGGCAAGCTTCCTCACATCTGTGAGCGATACATCCGCGGCAGCTGTCCGTAACGGTGTGACCGCTTACCGAGCATTCGTCGCAAGCGATATCTATTACCTCGATCACATTGGGATTATTCTTGTCGCCGCCCAAGGCAAGCTTTATTCTTTCTCCCACAATAGCTCTTTCTTTATAGATACAGCAGCGCATTGTGGCTTCCTTGCCCTTTACGATGATCTTGGGGATATCATGATACCAGTAAAGCTCCCTGTCCTCAAAGGCATAGCGGGCAACCTCACGGAGTACCTGATATTTAAGATGTTGTACCTTAGTATCAAATTTTCTCATTTTCTTCTCCTTTAGAAATAGCTTACCTTGATCTTTTTGCCCATTGTCTTTAAAGCCTCCGACAACTGCTCCACAAGGCGCATTTTTACATTGAAGCCTATAGGAAGATCGGGATTCTGGTGAGCTGCGTTTGAGGCTCTGCCCACAAAGAAGTTTATGTCGGTAGCTTCCTCAAAGAGCATTCTTGAAATTGCCGAAGCGCCGTCCAAGCCGTAATTCCAGTCATTGAACTTTTCGTTGTCGGCAACATAGCTCTGGGCATACAGCACAACTCTGTTTATTGTAATAACGCCCTCTGTAACAAGGTCAACGCCGTCAATTTCCGCAGTAGGGGGAATTTCCGGGTCGAGGTAGTCCAAAGAGGGTCTTACCTCTTTTCCCAGATACTGTGCCGCAAGGGAAGAGGTGGTTCCTCCGCAGACTATGTGCTTGCCCTGCTTTGAGAAGAACAGCGACATCATCTTGTTTACGTCCTTAGGGTCGGCAGGAGGACCTATCATCAGATTTACCAACTGTCTCTGCCTGATTTTAACCGAGCAGACAGTGGTGTCATCTCCCGGGTTTCCGCCGTAAAGCTTGTTGCATTCGTCAAGCAGAATTGTGGTAAGTCCCTTTGCCGTGGCGTCAGGGGTGTAGAACTTCTCCATATAGTCGATAATGTTATCCCGCTGCCATCCGTAGTTCAAAGCCATTCCCACACCCGCATGGATACAGCCGTCGCTCATCATAATGAAAACATCGTTTTCCATCAGCTTGATCTTGGATCGGTAAATGGTCTTTCCGCCCATTTCCGTTGCGGTTTCGGGATAGACAAGGTTTTTTCCGTCACGCAGCAGTATTACATGGGGATTGTCATACTGAATTATCTCTGCCTCTTCATTGCCGTAAATTTTAAGGATAGTAAAGGTGGAATAAGCAACTCCTCTAACCTTGCAAACAGGAAGCGTTGAAGCAATGGTGTTAACGCATTCCTCAATAGACATGGATTCCGCCATCATTGTTGAAATGATTTTGGAGGTAAGAGTAGAGAGAATACACGCCTTAACACCGCTTCCCAAGCCGTCCGCAAGCACCACGATCTCGGTGTTCTCATCAGGCTTTACAACTATGACCTGATCTCCGCAAAGCTGCTCGCCCACATGGTTAAGGCTGTGATAACCTATATCTGTACATAAATTATTCATTTAAATTCACCTCACTGTTGATTAAGAGATTCTTTCAGCTTTGTGAGTGCGATTTTGGTTTCTGCGGTGGTTTCGCCCAAAAGTGACGCAATTTCCTGAACAGCCGTCATCTGCTTTTCAATAACCTTGTCGGTTATCTCAATGGTGCTTTGGCTCAGCTCATCCTTAGCCTTTTTAGCCCTTTCCTCCTCGGTTACGTCACGCATAATGCTCATTACGATATGATAGCCGGGATCGTATATCAGCGTCTGTTCAACATACTTGTTGTATTCTGCAAGATATATCCTCTTATCGTGAATATTAACTCCGCTTTCGATAACGTCAAAGAAGGGCAGGGGGTCAAGAATACGGACAACCTGTTCACCCAATACATCGGAGGCGTTGGCAATGTTCATAAGCGTTAATGCAGCCTTGTTTACCTGTTGAACCTCCAAGGATTCGTTAAGCACAATAATGGCATTAGGAGTATTTTTGATAATGGTATCGGAAAAGCTTTCCGCTTTTTCTTTCAGGAACGGCAGACACATTGAAAGATCAGCCTTGCCGTTGTAGACTGCAACAGCCTTTTCACGGCAGGTGTTATAACCGCAGCTTCCGCAGTTAAGCTCGTCGGCAGGACTTCTCTTGCCCATTTTTCTGAGAATTTCGTCAATGGCCTTGCTGCCCGGCATAAGACGCTTAACGCCGATAAATTTAAGCTCCTTATCCATAGCCTTGTCATCAAGGGGAGTAGCGTCAAAATCGTTTTCCTTAGCGTACTTGTCAACAATAACGGTGTTGGAAATACAAGCATGGCGGTTTCTTTCGATAACGGGACCGCTTACACAGCTGCCGTAGCATGCGGACATTTCGATAAAGCACTTGCCCATTTTTCCCTCGGAAATTTCCTTGAGAACATTTACGCAGTTTTCCGTTCCGTCCACATGGACATAGGTATAATCGCCGTTTTTGCAGTTCATTGTTTTGAGGATACCGCCGCCGGTGGGGAACAAACGTGCCTTTCCGCCCACATTCTCTGCGTCCTCGCAAGGCTCAAACTCAACTCCCGCTTCCTTCATCCATTGGGAAAGCTCCTCAAAGGTAAGCACGCAGTCCACGATTCCGGGATAGTTCTCCGCCTCTTCCTTTTTGGAAATGCAGGGACCGATAAAGACAGTCTTAGCCTCGGGATTGCGTTTTTTTATTTCCAAGGAATGTGCCTGCATGGGCGAAACTACCTTTGCAAGATAGGGAAGCGCCTCGGGGAAATGCTTCTGTATAAGCAAATTCACCGAGTGGCAGCATGAGGAGATTATAAGCTCCTGTTCGCCCTTTTCCACCATTTCGTCATATTTCTGCTTAACCAAGGTAGCGCCCTCGGCAGTTTCCTCCGCTCCCGCAAAGCCCATTTTTTTCAGAGCCTTTTCAACAGAGGCTATGGTAATTCCTTCATAGTTAGCCACAAAGGAGGGTGCAATGCTGGCGATAACGGGACTGCCGCCTGCAATAAGAGCCTTTGCCGCTTCAATATCGTTTTTTATCTCCTTTGCATTCTGGGGACAAACCACAAAGCACTGACCGCAGAGAATACACTCGTCCTCAACGATAAACGCCTGATTTTCAAAAAATCTTATGGATTTAACGGGACAGTGGCGTATACATTTATAGCAGTTTTTGCAGTTGGATTTTTTCAGTTTAAGGTATTGGCTCATAAAGTATGTACCTCTCTTATTCTTTTTTCAGTAAATTAAGCTTCTGCAAGAGCAAGGGTTTTAACATGATCTTCAAAAAACTCTTTAAAGCTGTCCTCGTTTACGCCGAAAATCTGATCATTTACCTTTACGGAAACTCCGTTCATGCAGTGACCGAGGCAGAATGCCGCCGATACGGATACCTTGTCTTCAAGTCCGTTTTCCTTGACAGCATTGTTCATCAGCTCGATAATTCTGTAAGAACCTCTGATATGGCATGAGCTGCCTACGCATACGCTAATTTTTATCATCGGTTGACTCCTTTCGTAAATAGGGTGTTTTTATTTTCAAATAACCCGCGTTAATGCGGGGAACTTGCTGTATTACAGTGAAACATATTTCTGCGACATTCGCAGTGTGAGAACCACAGACGCGATACCAAGCAGCACCAGCGGCAGGAAGGGGAACAGAGGCGGCAGAACGTCCACCTGTGCAAGGGGCATAAGGAAGGATATGGATTCTCCCGCCTTTGAGCCTATGGCAGCAATGGAAGAGGGGAACACTATAAGACCGCAGCCCAGCAGAATGGCGTTGATGTTCTTTTTGCACACCTCGGAGAGAAAACAGCATATTTCCGCCGAACAGAGAAGAGCCAGCAGCCGACGTCCGTATAAAAGCACCATTGCCTGCATAACGGTGAGCTTTGATTCCGAGAATTCAAATATTTTGAGACTTGTAAGGGGCGCTGCGAAACAGGAAAAACCTCCGTATTCAATAACTGTTTTCAACAGCTCGTTTCCGTATACCGCTGCCCAGATCAAAACCGTACAGAGAACCGCAAGCAGCTGTTTTCTCCGCCACAGCTTACTTCTTCCCGCCGCCGTGCCGTGGAGCAGTATTTTCATATCGGCTTGTCTTTCCTGAGACATTATGGGTGCTAAAAGCAAAATCAAAAACAGCAGCGACACAAGTCCCGAGGTGCGGTGATATTGCTGATTGGTGAAAATAGCCTCATAAGGCGCATTAAGAAGGATCCAGTTTCCTTCGGGTGCTCTCTGCGCCATGGAGATCATCTCGTTCAATGCTCCTATACGTTCAACCTCCGCTGCGTTTTTCAGCTCGTTTTGCAGCGAGGTAATTGTTTCCTCGGTTATAGGACCTGCATATTTATCCTGATAGTAATCCAGATACATATCATAGGGGGACGAATCACGGAATGGTGCACCTGTGTTGATAAGATATACTATAAGTACTATTATAAGCAAAATTCCTTTTCTGTCAACCATAAGTTTTTTCGTTTCCTGAACAAAAATACCGCCTTTTCCCGATATACAGCTGATTTTTTTGCGTATAAGATCCTGAAAACGAAGGAGAATATTTCCTGCACCGATAGGACGTTTTCTTTCGGCAGCTGCAAGATTCAGCACCGCAAAGCCCACACATAAAAATGGAAGAATAACACAGATAAGATCATGTCCAGAAATCAGATTTCCGAAAAATGAAAGGTTGAGATATTTTACCAGTACAGAATGATACTGTATGTAGCTGAAGATATTGATATAGCGGAATGCCGCAAATATGGAGCTTGGCAGAATAAGGGTACACAGATATTCCAGTCCGATAAAAAGTCCTCCTGCGCCCAGCGCAAGGGAAAAATTTGAAACACAGGACATTATCATCCACAGCACAAGACCCACAAAGAACACGCCGAAGGTCTTGACCGCAATATATCTGAGCCAGAATTCACCGATCGTCATAGGTGTGGGAACATTGTAGAAATCTGGTATCGACTGTAAGGTGCGTCCCCATTCTCCAAAGCCGTGATAAACATATCCGCAGAGCAGAATTTTTGTTCCGCTTAGCAGAATAACGCTGATAAACGAGGCAGCAAACATAATGCCTATACGCTTAAGGGCTAACTTAGACCTTCCGCCGGACGCCGCATGAACTACTGACCACAGACCGCCCCTTCTTTCCGCAAGAAACAGGCAGCAAACCATAATAACGGGCAAAAGCACGCAGAAGTCCGTCCACCCGTCCTCAAACACCTTTGTTACCGCCGGATCGTGACCGAAGGTAACAGGCACATCTGTCATTGCAGCAAAATCCTCTGCGGTTTTTACAGTATTTTCGTAAGCAAAGGTTCCGGGCTTTGAAAAAAGGCTGACAGACTGAAGGCTTTTTGCGTTGTCCTGAACCTTTTTCAGATAGTCGCCGTATCCCAGCAGATAACTGTACTGCTTTTCCATTTCTTCAACAGCGATCAGTTTGAAATTATCCTCGGTGCTGTTGCTCCACACACCGTCTATCAGCTGCTGCAATACATCGTCCTGAAACTGTACGGCTTTTTCAAGTCCTTCTTCCCAGCTTAATGAAGAATACTCCTCTACCGTTTCATGGTAAATATTTCCGTATTGGCGGAAATCATCGCCGTAATCCTTGCTTTGATAAACAAAGAACCAAGTGTTTATTACAAGCAGTGCCAGAAGGAATAGAAGAAAGGACTTTCCCAATATTATTCGTTTAAATTCCATTTTACTCTGCTCACCGCCTTACTCTGTTCCAAGATATGCCATATATACATCTTCCAGGTTGTTTCCGCTGACCTTAGCAACAAGGTCGGCGGGTGCGCCGTGAGTAACCAGCTTTCCATCCTTCATAAGAAGAACATCTTCCGCAATGGATTCTATATCCGACACAATATGGGTCGTCAGAAACACAATGCGGTTTTCCGACAGGTCGTTTATGTAATTGCGCAATCGTAACCTTTCCTTAGGGTCAAGTCCCGCGGTAGGCTCGTCAAGAATAAGTATCATAGGACTGCCAAGCAGTGCCTGCGCCAGCAGAACACGCTGTTTCATTCCCCCCGAAAAGCCGCCGAGCTTTTTATGTGCCGCATCTTTCAGATTTACCACCTCTAAAAGCTGCCCGATCTGCTCATTGGCCTCCCTGCGGGGGATTTCCTTTATTGACGCTATGTACCTGAGAAATCCCACAGCGGAGTATTCCGCATACATTCCTTGCTGCTGGGGCATATATCCAACCAAAGAGCGAAATTTCTTTCCAAGCTCCAAAATATCCGTTCCGTCCCACAGTATCTTTCCTTCGGTGCGCTTTACATTGTCTGTGATAAGGTTCATCAGGGTGCTTTTTCCTGCTCCGTTTGCGCCCAAAATTCCGTAAATTCCGCTTGAAAAGGTGTAGGAAAAGTCTTGCAGAGCAGTTTTTTCGCCGTATTTTTTTGTAAGACCTTCGATTTTCAGTTCCATATTTTTGATTGTTCCTTTCTCAATCTTCCTCTTCCCCAAAATCGGGCACATTCAAAGCATGAATTTCTATTTTTCCCGTTCCGAAATCCGATTTGTTTATATAATAGCGGGGTAGACAATGGAAATCATCTGTAAGAAAAATACGTTCGGGAGTTTCTCCACAGATAAAACCAATCATTTTTTCTTCATCAAACTCATAGTTGATCTTTACACTGCCAAGATCATTGTGATCCCAGTCGTAGAAATATATGATTTTTTCCTCATAAGATCCCTTCTCGTACATTGCCATACAATCGGGAAAACAAGCAAGCTGATAATCCCCCTTTAAGCCTGTATCAATAAGCTCTTTCTTTCCCTCGGTGTATGAATCCTCAATTATAACACCGTTTTCAACATAATAATGCGACTTTGTTCCTATATAACTGTAGTCGTTAATATTATCGGTTTTGAATAATTCTTCGACAATGCCTTTATCTGGATCCCATATACCGTTGACCCATAGTTCATTTTCCTTATCATAATCAACATTACCTACAATGCTTTCTCCGTCCGAAAATAAAACTGGAGCGAAAAATGTGTCAAGTTTCGGTTCATCCATAGATCCGTCCAATTTATAGTATCCATTGTTAAAAACAGTTTCTCCGTATTCATTAAGCTTACCGACCATGAAAAAAAGAACTCCGTTAAGTATATTTGAATTAAGAATTTTATTGTATCCGTTAGTTTTCATAAATTTTGCTGTGTTATATACTACCGTTCTTTCTGTTCCGTCAAGGTTCATACGAATAAGGTCCTTGTCAGTAAGATCGAATGTGTTCCTCTCATTAAATGTATAGAGAAAACCATCATAATAACATATATTTTCTGCCTCTTTAAAATAGGCATTGCAGTCGCTGTCAGTATGGGTGCAGTCAGGACGTCCGCATAGTTTAATGACATTGTCCGAACCGTGATCAATATATAAAAGCCACGAGCCTCCTCCCGATCTGTCATACATAAAATATGAACCTTCCTGTGTACATTCAAAGCCGTTACCTATTGCTTTTATTCCTTGCCGTCTTGTACCTGTCCTCATGGTGGAGATAGGGCAGTTTGACTGCTCCAAGGGTATTTCGTGCGTTTCGTTGCTGTTTGAACAGCCAGCTAAAACGGCGCATAAAAGTACAGCAGATATAAATTTTTTTATTTTCTTCAAATTTATTTCCTCCATATATCAAAATTGCCGCAGTTTATGGGTAAGTTCCGAAAGAATTATTCAACACTGCACAGCAATAAATTATTTCTACTAACTAACATTATACATTATTTCGACAATTTGTCAATAGCAGTTGGGCATTTGTAAAGCATTTGAAAAGCAATTCAGAGGTTCACAATTTGTCCGAATATATAAATTATGGTGACCCCGAAAAGAGCCACCATAACACAATATATTCAATCAATAAAATTATTCATACTGGCAAACACTTGCCCAGCGTGTAAGGAACTCCTTCTCCTCGGGCTTGTTCTTAGCCATCTGCGAAGCGGCAACGATAGGCATCCACTGCTGTACATACTGCTTGGGAGTATCGCTCATATCACAGAACAAGCTGAGATACTGTTCAGCCAGCTCTTCCTTGCCCTTAAGGCTGAACTGCAGATATGTTCTTGCAGCGTCTGCGCTGGCATTGCCCTGTGTAGCGTGAGCCCAGTCAAGAATGAAGGGAACGCCGTCCTTGTTCAGTATAACATTGGTGGGGATATAGTCACCGTGGCAAAGCTTGATATGCTTGGGCATACCGTCAAGTCTTTCGGAAAGCTCATATCTTGTGGTAGCGTCAAGTCCGCTGAGAGAGATCTTTCTTCTCATCTTGTCCTTAAGCTTGGTGAGCAAAGCGCATCTCTGATTGTGGATCTTAAGCTGAACTTCAACGAAAAGCTTCATATACTCGTCTTCCATGGAGGGATTGTCAATGGAAGCCTGAGCAAGGGTCTTACCGTCAATAAAATCGGTAACGATACACCACTTGCCGTCAACCATTCCGACTTCCTGAATTTTGGGAACGTTCAAGCCTGTTTCCTCAACTCTCGCAAGGTTAAGAGCCTCGTTGAGAATATCCGCCTTTGAGTAGTTTTCGTTAAATACCTTGATGACAACGTCGCCGTCACGGTAAATGGTCTTGTTTTTTCTTTCTGCAATAACTTTATCTAATTTCATATCAGCTTTCCTCCATTACTTTCCGTAGTATGCTTTAAGATACATTTCCTTGATTTCCGACATAAGGGGATAGCGAGGGTTAGCGCCTGTGCACTGGTCGTCAAATGCCTGCTCGGTCATTTCGTCAAGGTTGTCAAGGAAGTATTTCTCGTCAACGCCGTATTCTGCGATAGTTCTCTTTATACCGATCTTTTCCTTCAGCTTGGCAATTTCCTTGATAAGGTTTTCAACCTTTTCGTCCTCATTCTTTCCGCCGAAGCCCATAGCGTCCGCATAAGCGGCATACTTAGCCTTGGTGTTGGGGTAAGCGTACTGTGAGAACGTACCCATTTTTGTGGGAACCTCAGCACAGTTGAAGCGGATAACTTCTTCTATCATAAGAGCATTTGCGATACCATGAGGAATATGGTGGAATGCGCCCAGCTTATGAGCCATAGAGTGACAAATGCCAAGGAATGCGTTGGCAAAAGCCATACCTGCAAGTGTGGAGGCGTGAGCCTGTTCCTCTCTTGCCTTGGGGTCATTTGCACCGTTTTCGTAGCAGGAAGGCAGATACTTGAATATCAGCTTGCCCGCTTCAACGGCAAGACCGTCTGTGAAGGGAGTAGCCAGCATAGCAACATAAGCCTCGAGAGCATGTGTAAGAGAGTCAATACCCGAAGCGGAGGTAAGTCCCTTAGGAGCGTTCATCATAAGGTCAGCATCAACGATAGCCATATTAGGCAGCAGCTCGTAGTCAGCCAAAGGATACTTGATACCTGTCTTTTCGTCTGTGATAACTGCGAAAGGAGTAACCTCGGAGCCTGTACCTGCGGAGGTAGGAACTGCAACAAAGTACGCTTTTTCACCCATTTTGGGGAAGTTGTAGATACGCTTTCTGATATCCACAAAGCGCATAGCCATATCCATAAAATCAGCTTCGGGATGCTCGTACATTACCCACATAATCTTTGCTGCGTCCATAGCTGAACCGCCGCCCACAGCAATAATAACATCGGGCTGGAAGGAGTTGGCAACCTTTGTTCCCGCAATAGCACATTCAAGGGTAGGATCGGGAGCAACATCGGAGAAGGTAGCATAAGCAATGCCCATTTCGTCCAGTTTATCTGTAATAGGCTTGGTATAGCCGTTGTTGAACAGGAAAGAGTCGGTAACAACGAAGGCCTTCTTCTTGCCCATAACACTGCCTAATTCGTCAAGGGCAACAGGCAGACAGCCCTTCTTGAAGTATACCTTTTCAGGCGCTCTGAACCAAAGCATATTTTCTCTCCTCTCAGCTACTGTTTTAATGTTAAGCAAATGCTTAACTCCTACGTTGTCGGATACCGAGTTGCCGCCCCATGAGCCGCAGCCCAAGGTAAGAGAGGGAGCAAGCTTGAAGTTGTAAAGGTCGCCGATACCGCCCTGTGAAGAAGGAGTATTTATAAGAATACGGCAGGTCTTCATTCTCTCAAAGTAGTCAGCCATTTTCTCGGTTTCGGTTACCTGGTTTATGTAAAGGGAAGCGGTGTGACCGTAGCCGCCGTCGGCGATAAGGTGTTCAGCCTTCTGAACAGCGTCCTCAAAGTTTTTAGCCTTGTACATGGCAAGAACAGGGGACAGCTTTTCGTGAGCGAAAGGCTCGGAAAGCTCAACGCTGTCAACCTCGCCGATAAGTATCTTTGTATCTGCGGGAACATCAAAGCCGCAAAGCTCTGCGATCTTGGCAGCCTTCTGACCTACTATTCTTGCATTAAGAGCGCCGTTGATGATAATGGTCTTGCGAACCATATCAAGCTCTTTCTTGGTGAGGATATGGCAGCCTCTGTACTTGAACTCAGCCTTAACCTTGTCATAGATCTTGCTGTCAACGATAACGGACTGTTCGGAAGCGCAGATCATACCGTTATCAAAGGTCTTGGAATGGATAATGGAGTTGACTGCTACCAGAATGTCAGCGGTTTCGTCGATAATGGCAGGAGTATTGCCTGCGCCTACGCCGAGTGCGGGCTTTCCGGAAGAATAAGCGGACTTGACCATTCCGGGACCGCCTGTTGCAAGGATAATGTCGGCTTCCTTCATAATAGTATTGGTAAGCTCAAGGGAGGGAACATCTATCCAGCCGATAATGCCCTCAGGAGCGCCAGCCTTAACGGCAGCCTCCAGAACAATTTTAGCGGCAGCAATGGTACAGCCCTTTGCACGGGGGTGAGGGCTTATGATGATACCGTTGCGGGTCTTAAGAGCCAGCAGTGTCTTAAAGATAGCGGTAGAAGTAGGGTTGGTGGTAGGAATAACCGCAGCCACAAGACCAATAGGCTCTGCAACCTTCTTGATGCCTTGGCTGTCGTCTCTTTCGATAACGCCAACTGTCTTGGTATTTTTGTAAGCGTTGTAAATATACTCTGCTGCATAGTGGTTCTTGATAACCTTGTCCTCTGCAATGCCCATGCCCGTTTCTTCAACAGCCATTTTAGCAAGAGGGATTCTTTGGGTGTTGGCTGCTGTTGCGGCTGCCTTGAAAATTGCGTCTACCTGTTCCTGTGTGTAGGTGGCAAACTTTTCCTGAGCAGCTCTTACCTGAGCGATTTTTGCCTCAAGAGCCTCAACGCTGTCAACAATAGCCGGTACTGCGGTTTGTTTTCTCATTGTGTTTCTCTCCGTTCCTTGTTAGTAATTTATCACTCAGTCAAAACAGGGATACGTTTTATAGTACAACAATTATAATTATAAAGCGGTAATATAAAACCTGCAAACCCATATTTCGACATAAGATTTACTTGGTTGTTAAAATTTTAACATAATTTTTCGCCGTTGTAAAATATATAATTGGTATATGGTTATATAAAAAGATACATAGTAATATATTAAAAAAATATTACCGATTTCGGATTTTTTTGTGCATTATCAATATAATAGCAGGGAATGACACCATTTCTTGTTTTTGAACGTTGTGCAAAGACCTGCAAACAGCCTTAAAATCTCACTTTATGTACTTATCAATAATTTTCTTCAATGTTCCGTCTTTTTCCAATTCGGCAATAGCGTTGTTGATCTTTCCAAGCAGCTCAGTGTTTTCCTTGGAAACAATTACCGCATAATCCTCATCTGCATAAGCTCCGTCAAGAATTCTCAGTCCCTCATAGCTGTTCATAAAAGTCTTTGCAGGTTCGTTATCTATTATAACGGCGGTGACCTCGTCGGCAAGCAGTGCCTTTACCGCGTCATCTCCCGAATCGTACCGCTTGACATTTTCCTCCCCAAAGCCCCAGTTAATGAAGGTGTCGGAGGAATAGCTGTCACCGGTGGTATCTTTCTGCACACCTATTTTTATTTCAGGCTTAATGCTGGTGGGAATGCCCTCGCTGTCGAACTCGTTGTAAAACTCCTTAAAAGAGGAAAACTCGCTGCCGCTTTTTACTATTACGACTTGGATTCCTTTTGCGTAGGTATTTGAAAAGCTGACTCTTGTCATTCTTTCCTCATTGACGGTTAGGGCAGCCATGCCGAAATCGTATTTGTTATCCTCTACACCGTCCAGAACGTCGTCAAAATGAGATAGATTCTTTATTTCAAGCTCTTTTCCAAGCTTTTCGGCAATAGCCTGACCGATCTCAATATCAATACCTGCCAATTCGCCGTTTTCGTCTTTATATTCATAAGGAGGCAAGGTGGCATTGGTAGCCATAACAAGACAATTTTCATTTTTAACGGAGCAGCCGTTAAGGCATAAGGATCCAAAAGCTACTGTTGCTGTCAGAATTGCGGAAATAAGAGTTCTCATAAAAATTTCCCCCTAAAATGATTTAATGGAGAGTACAGTTTATTATCCCTTATATTATAACAAATCAATAAAGAATTTTCAATAGAATATTGTGTTTTTGATTTTTTAAACAAAGATAAATTACCATTATTATAAATTCGTACAAAAAAAGGGCTTTTTTTCAAGCCCTTAAAGTAATTTATTTCTTGTTATTCAGCTTAGGTGTACTATACTTCTGCCTCCACACTCTTATCAAGTAAAACGCCATAGCCACCAAAAACACAATCCCCACCCAGATCCAGCGGGTATAGGGAGTAAGTCCTATCTCTACCTTGGAAAGGGAAGTGCTATTCTTCATCAATACGGTATTCACATTATCCTCTTCCTCACATAACGGCATTTCGTTTGAGAAAAAAAGGGAGAAATTCCGAAAATAAACATTAACTCTTTCACCGCTGCTGTTTTCATCAACATTCAACTGTATTTTAACTTTTTTTGCGTTCTTGGGCAAAGGATAGAATTTCTCGTCCTCGCCGAAGTAGTATCTGACATAATTGGTGGAATGCGCTATCAAACCTGTGGAGCGTGATAAAACATCTCTGTTGTTTTCATCTAAGAAACGGATAATGCAATACCCGCTGTCACCTCTGTTATTTCCGTTTCCTGCGTCCATATAGAATAAAAAGCCCGTTGAACCTTGTTCGATATCAAGCGTTACAGTAGCTTCCTGTGCGTTTTTATCGTCACTCCTCTTAAAATATATAGAGTTGCTTTCTTTGTCAAGATAAAGCGGATCTCCCTCCCAATCCAGATTAATGTAATCGGAAAGAACATTGGGAGCATCTGCATTGACGGAAGCGTTTAACAAAAAGACAAGAGGAAAAAACAGAAGGAAAGAAATTATTTTTCTCCACATCAGCTGTTTCTCTCCTTGATAGTCCTTTGAATAAGTCTTTTGGCGTCGCGGTTGGCGGCGTCCTCTCTCTTGTCGTACAGCTTCTTGCCCTTGCACAAGCCCACCTGAACCTTAACGTTGCTGCCCTTGAAGTACATTGAAATGGGGATAAGTGTAAGTCCTCCCTGCTTCACCTGTCCGTAAAGCCGAAGAATTTCCCGCTTGTGCATAAGCAGCTTTCTTTCTCTCAAAGGATCTCTGTTAAAGATATTCCCCTTTTCGTAAGGCGCAATATGCATCTGCTTTACCCAAGCCTCGCCGTTTTCTATGGAGATCCACGCCTCTTTAAGACTAACGCCCCCTTGTCTTATGGACTTGACCTCCGTGCCTGTCAGCGCAATTCCTGCCTCCAAGCTCTCCAAAATAAAGTATTCGTGGCGGGCTTGTCGGTTTTCCGCTATGGTTTTTATATTTTCAGCCATTAATGCTCCTCTTTCTGTTCTTATGAAATTAACATTTATTATACTATATTTATTGCTCTCTATCAAGAGGAAATTTGCATTTTTTTACCAAAAAACGGCGATTATAATAATCGCCGTCCTTAATTATAAATCATTTAGAGGTTCCCTTAAGGTGATTATTATAAGTAATCGCCAAAATTAGTGGGGAAAATAAATGCGGCTTTAAAAACTTCATTGGTATCAAAATGAGCCGCAAAGTAATAATCTTCAAAAGCAAATATTTCAATCGAATAGGCTGTGTCTGAAGTGTATTCCCCATTTCCGAGATACTGTTCAAGCTGTTCTCTTGTGGTTGTGCCTGTGGCTAAATTATCAATAGAAAAACATATCTTGTCAACTTCTATGGGGAAATCCTTCTCCTTGATCTCACCGTTTTCTGTGTAAGAGATGTCTTTGGCTGTATCAAATTTTTCCTTATCGCCATAGTCAAAAGTAGTCTTCAATGAGAAAAATTCGTATTTATCCGAATTATCATTATATACAAATATTAAATCTCCGCAATAAGTTTCGTTCTGTACAATGTATGTTGCAAGTTGACCATCATATTCATACTTAAAATCAATATATTCACTGATTTCTTCATTAAAGTTATCTACGGTTTCCTTAGAATACCACACTGTCATTTCATCGCCCAAAACCTTCTTAAAACCGTCAAAATCAAGTGAAAGGTCAAATTCCCTGTCCCCTAATTTAAAGGAGTTTACCTTATCCTTTAAATTCTGTCCGGGGTGGGTAAGCAGTTTCTTGCTGCTTTCAGGGGTTGTTTCGCTTTCTTTTGGATTTGTATTGTCAACGCTGCAAGAGGTAAGTAAAGATAAGGTAAATAATGCTGACAGCGAAATCAAAACAGCCACGAAAATTTTAGTTTTTCTATTCATAGCTTTTTCTCCTTCACAAATTTGACCTACGCCTATTTTACTATAATGTTACATAAATGTCAATAATATTTACCATAAATAAAATTAAATGTCCCCTTTGCTGTTATTGTTATCTTTTTTTCTTATGCCCGCTTTGATAAGCATAATAAGACAAACAACCATAACTGCCGACCACACCGAGATCATAACCGTCACCATGACCTTCATCTGTCCCTCGTCCGCGTCAACCTTAAAGCTTATACCGTTTCTGCTCGCAAATCTTCTTGCATAAGAATCATAGCTTCCGATTATTGTAATTTTGGAAGTGTCCTCCATAAGAAAAGCAGTTGAGCTGATATTCGTCACGGAATCGGGTATATAGATCTCCTCAAGTCCTTCACACCAAGCAAAGGCCTCCTGCTTTATCATTCTGACTCCCTCGGGAATAACAACCGATTTAAGCTCCGAACAATAGGAAAAAGCGGAGTCGGGAATTTCCCTCAGCTTTGAGGAAAACCTTATGCTTTTCAGCGAACTGCATTTTGAAAAAGCAAACTCCCCCAAATCGGAAATATCATCGGTCATATTGACATAAGCCAGCGACTCGCACCCCTCGAACGCGCTGTCCCCCACGGTTATCAGCCTTTCGGGGAACTGAATCCTGCCAAGCTGTTTGCAGTCCATAAAAGCCTGACTTTCAATTCTTATAAGCCCCTCATAAAATTCAATATCGGTAATTCCACAGCCGTAAAAAGCGTTTTGCTCAATAGCTGTAAGCCCTTTTGCCAAGGTGACCGTTTTCAGCTTTTTACAGTTTGAAAAGGTATATCCCCTGATTATTTCGGGACACTCGGTAAAGTTGATGGTTTCCAGCTCCGAACAATTCTCAAAAGCGCCCTTGCCAAGATAATTCAGCTTTTCGGGAAGATAAGCCTGCACAATTCCGCTCTCCTTAAAGGCAAAAGAACCTATACTCTCTATACTGTGTGAAAAATCGGCTGATTTCAGATCCCCACACGACAAAAAAGCCTCCTTTCCGATAGAAGTAAGACTGTCGGGGAATTGGACAGCTTCCAATCCGCACTTATAAAATGCCCCTTGCTCTATGGACAAAAGCCCCTCGGGCAGATCAATGCTTTTAAGATTTACGCAGTTGCCAAAAGCACCCTGACCTATGTATTTCAGTCCCTTAGGCAGTGTAACCTCTGTGATAAACTGATTCCCCTGAAAAGCGTATTCATTTACAGCAATTACGGTCTTATCTCCGATTCTTTCGGGAATGACAATATGAGCATCGTTTTTTTCATATCCCGAAATAACAGCACCTCCCTGAAACATTTCGGCGCTGAAACCGCTTTCCCTGTCATGGAAGGAACCCAGATAGCCGAAATCCATATCCCAAGCGGGATCATAGTCGTCCCACGAAGGATTGTAATCGTCCCATGAAGGATCGTAATCAACTTCTCCTACACCTCCGAAACCGAAAATTTCATCATTATAATTGTAGTTTAAGCTTTCTGCGCTGCAAGTAAAACTAAAGCTTACCGCAGCAATAAAGGCTGTAATAAAAGACAATAATTTTTTTCTCATAAGAATTCTCCTTTGTTGTTATCTACATTGTACCATATTTCAGAAAAAAAGCAATTACAAAAGAGTTACAGTTTGGTGAAATAAACAAATTTGCAAGTTCGGAAAAAAATCTTGCAAAAACTATTGCAAATCTAAGAAATATATGTTAAAATAAAAATGTATTACGATGATGTAATGAAAGCTGTGCCAAAGTCGATAGGACGAACGGTTTGCAGACTGCTTCATTGTCTGCTGCCATTTTGTGCATTGTAGGTTCGGCAAAGTTGCGTCAAAGCAAAAATGAATATTTTTTAGGAGGAATTTTCACAATGGCTTTAACTAACCAATATCTCATCGACCTTTTGGAAACAGTTAAGAAAAGAAATTCGGGAGAGCCCGAGTTCATTCAGGCGGTAACAGAGGTTTTTGAATCTCTCCAGCCCGTAGTTGAAAGACGTCCCGACTTGGTAGAGGCAGGAGTTATCGACCGCCTTGTAGAGCCCGAAAGGCAGATCATCTTCAGAGTTCCTTGGGTTGACGACAACGGCAAGGTTCAGGTGAACAGAGGCTTCCGCGTTCAGTATAACAGCGCTATCGGTCCTTACAAGGGCGGCTTGCGTCTGCACCCTTCCGTATATTTGGGTATTATAAAGTTTTTGGGATTTGAACAAGTGTTCAAAAACAGTCTTACCACTCTCCCCATGGGCGGTGGCAAGGGCGGCTCCGACTTTGACCCCAAGGGCAAGAGCGACGGAGAGGTTATGCGCTTCTGCCAGAGCTTTATGACAGAGCTGTGCAAGCATATCGGTCCCGACTGCGATGTTCCCGCAGGCGATATCGGAACGGGCGCAAGAGAGATAGGCTATATGTTCGGTCAGTACAAGAGGATCCGCAACGAGTTCAGCGGCGTTCTCACAGGCAAGGGACTTACCTACGGCGGTTCTCTTGCAAGAACCGAAGCAACCGGCTACGGTCTTTGCTACTTCACCGATGAAATGTTAAAGGCAAACGGCAAGAGTTTTGAGGGCAAGACCGTTGTTATCTCGGGCTCGGGCAACGTTGCTATCTACGCTACTCAGAAGGCAACCGAGCTTGGCGCAAAGGTAGTTGCTCTTTCCGACTCCAACGGTTATATCCACGATCCCGACGGAATCGAGCTTGAACTGGTTCAGCAGATCAAGGAGGTTGAGCGCGGCAGAATTAAAGAGTACACCGCAAGAACCTCTCATAAGAACGTTACCTATACAGAGGGCTGCAGCGGCATCTGGAGCATTAAGTGCGACATCGCTCTCCCCTGCGCTACACAGAACGAAATCGACGGTGCAAGTGCACAAAAGCTTGTTGACAACGGCTGCTTTGCGGTTGCAGAGGGCGCAAATATGCCTTCCACTCCCGAAGCGATCGAAGTATATCTCAAAAACGGCGTACTTTACGGACCTGCCAAGGCTGCAAACGCAGGCGGCGTAGCTACCTCGGGTCTTGAAATGAGCCAGAACTCCATGCGTTACAGCTGGACTTTTGAAGAGGTTGACGCAAAGCTTAAGGGTATTATGCAGTCTATCTTCAAGAGCTGCGACGAGGCTGCCAAGGAGTACGGACTTCCCGGAAATTATATGGCAGGCGCAAATATTGCGGGCTTCTTAAAGGTTGCAGAGGCTATGAAGTCACAGGGCTGTGTATAATATAAAATATTGCATTGTAATTTTATACAATATCACAGTTGACGATTTATAGTAAATTTGCTATAATATTCGAGGGTTATGTAGAAATTTTTTGCAGCATCTTAATACTGTTGATTCAAGCTCTGTTTCACTTTTGTTTTAGGTGTTGTATAAATAAAATTTGGTACTGACCTACTAAGTTTTAAATTATAAGGAGAGCGAAAATGATTCAACAAAAGAATATTGCGCTGTGCATTATTTTGTCCATCGTTACCTGCGGTATTTACGGTCTTATCTGGTTCATAAAGCTTACCGATGATACCAATGCTGTAACACCTCCCAATCCTGCAGGAAAGCCTTATACTTCGGGCGGTATCGCATTGCTTCTGATGATCGTTACCTGTAACGTTTACGGCTTGTATTGGGCATATAAGCAGGGTGAAAAGTTGGATAATGCAAAGGCTTCAAGAGGTATGGCTACCTCAAGTCAAAGCGTTATTTACCTGGTTCTTGAGCTTTTCGGATTGGGTATTGTTGCTTGGGCTATGATGCAGAGCCAGCTTAACGAAATGGCACCTCCCACACAGACAATGTAATTTTATAAAGTTACATAATTAAAATTGCCTGCTTATTCAACAAGCGGGCAATTTTTTAATATTATACTTTCGAAAGGTAAAGGAAAAGTTGAGCGACAGGAAAATCGTGCTTAAAAGGCTGCTGATATTTTTTGTTTTGGGATTGACATATTTTTTGTGGCTGAAGCTTACGGGTCTTAATATACCTTGTCCTGTAAGGCTGATTACAGGCGGAAAAATACTTTGTCCAGGCTGCGGTATAAGCACAATGTTTGTGAATATAATAGGCGGAAATTTAAAAATAGCCTTTGACGCCAATCCATGTATTTTCATACTGATGCCTGTCTGGCTTGTTTTTATCGGAATAAGGCTGATATTTCAGCCAAAAAGTCTGTCTGACGGAAAGCCAATGAATCAGCTTTTTTACTATATTCTTATCGGGATATTGGTTGTGTTTGGGGTTTTGCGAAATATTTTCGGATAAAAAATGGGTTGTTTTTTACAACCCCTTTTAATCTATGCAGATTTTGGCAATCAAATCAGAAATTCTCCAACAGTGATTTATAAAACTCGCAGTAATCCTGTCTGCCCTCAGAAGTAAAGGTCATAGCCTCACGAGGGTGGCGGTTAAGCTGTCCTGTAAAAAGGTACTGCAGATCATAACCCCATACTACACCGCTTTCCTTCAGAGGAATCATATATTTTTCGATGAACTCCAAAAGGCTGTAAATGCTATATTTGGGGTTTTTCAAAAATCCAAGCAAAAGCTCCATAGCACAGTTTCCCGCGCCTCTGCCCATGCCCATGGCTGTGGCGTCAAGGTAGGAAACGCCGTAGGACAAGGTTTCAATGGTGTTGGCAAAGGCTAAGTTCTGGTTGTTGTGTCCATGGAAGCCAACCTTTTTGCCGTATTTTTCCGCCGAATTAAGATAAGTAAGTGCAAGATCGGCGGCGTTTTCTGGATAGAGAGAGCCGTAGCTGTCCACAAGGTAGATTACATCGGCTTTAGATTCACCGATCATTTCCAAGGCGGACTCCACCTGATTTGAGTTAGCCTGAGAAATTGCCATAATATTGCAGGAGGTCTCATAGCCCAGATCGTGGAGATAGTTTATCATCTCAACCGCAGCGGGAATTTGATGAATATAGCAGGCAACCCGAATAAGGTCAATAACACTTTCATTCCTTGGCAAAAAGTCGGTTTTATAGTCGCATCTGCCCACGTCCGCCATTACCGCTATTTTCATATCCGAAATATTTTCGCCTACAATGTTCCTTATATCCTCCTCATCGCAGAATTTCCATTTGCCGTAATCGGAGGTTTTGAAAAGGTTTTTGCTTGCCTTATATCCAAACTCCATATAGTCTATTCCGCATTTGACATTGGTTTTGTACAGCTCCTTCACAAACTCATCGGTAAACTCAAAGTTGTTGCACAGTCCGCCGTCTCTTATAGTGGCGTCTACCACCTTGACGTCGGTTCTGACGGTCATTAAGTTGCCTTTTCTTTGCAGCATTTTTATGTCTCCTTACTTTATTGTTTCCGTATATTACTTTTCGCTTTAATGATTTAAATTGAATATTATCCTTATGCTATTATACCAAAAATTTTTAAAATGTCAATAGATATAGTGCTTTGATGTAAGGAAAAAGCGTGATAACATAAAGCTTTCAATATTGAGATTATATAAATATTGATAAAAAACAAAGAGGGCTGTTTTTTACAGCCCCCGGATTGTATACAAGCGTTCTTAAAATATATGTAACAAGCAGCAAAATTACTTTAAGTAATCATCTGACCCTTGTAGTGTCTTTCTTCTTCCAATATCTCGAAGTTACCAAACTATCCAACCTGCATAGGGTCTTTCTCCTTCCAATATCTCAAAATTACCAAACAGGAAAATCTCGTAATCTCTCGCATTGTCAAAGAAATGCTCTTCTCCGTCGTCATAAAACATAGCACAAATATCCCAGTAGCCACCTCTTGCAGAATACTCATAAGTGTTTACCATATCTGACTCCAACCTACCAAAGTACCTGTATGTTATTCTGCCATTGTTTAAGTTATCCTGCTCTACCTGCGGGTCAAAAGTATAATACTCACTGCCTACCTTTATAATCACCCAAGTATGACCTGTTGTTCCCCCTCCTTTTTTTGACACCTGACCTGATACAAGGTAACTCTCTAAACCTATTCTCCTTGTCAACACTACGAACAACGCCGAATAGTTATCGCATACACCCATTTTGTTTTTTACCAATGAATACGCTTGAGAACAAATTATGTTATCAAGCATACAACGAAAATACACCTCTGACGTGTAAGCCTTATCATAGCCGAAACTGCCATAAGTATAATTGCTTATGATATAATCATACACCGCCTTAATCTTTTGGTATGTAGACATACCACTTGTAGTTACCTTAGCAAGTATCTCGTCCACAGCCCTGCCAACATTCTCGTCGCCAGTCTTCATCGGGTTCAGCTTAGCCCCATTCAACAACGACTCAATATCGGAAGAGGGAGTTACTGTGGAAGTGGGTGCAGCCGTAGTGGTAACCACAGGAGCAGGTGCAGGAGTGGTAGTTGTAATAACGGGGGCAGGTGCAGGTGCCTGAGTAGTAGTCGTAGTAACAGGAGCAGTTGTAATCTCTTCGGTTGTTGTGACTTTCTCCGTTGCTGTGGTTTTTTCGGCTGTCGTTGCTGCTGCCGCGGTCGTTATAACAGGCTCGGTTGTAACCCCATTTGCTGTTACAGCCGTTGTGACCTCGGTGTCAGCCGTTATATCGGCAATTTCGTCTAAAGTACCTTGCTGGGAACAGCCCGCAAGCATAGTACAGACAACTAAAACTGAAATAAGATTTTTCATGATAGATATCCTTTCCTTTGTATAATACCTTTAACGCCAAACACAGACCATTTTAGTGCTTTGTAAGGTTCTGCCTTAATTGCTTATTTCTTTCGCAGTCCTTGCAAATAGCGGAATTTCTGCCGTTAACTTCTCAGCAGCCGGGACATTCCCAAAATTTTGGAGACCGTTTTTCTGCCAACAATATTATAGCTCTATCAAACAAAAAAGTCAAGTAAAATTATCAATTTTGTAAGTCGTATTGCGTAAATTGGTGTACAAAGTTACCAACAACCTTGGTTATAATATTATCAGTGGATGCACAATAAACTTACTAAGGTTAGAAAAAAGTTGTACTATGTGTGCAAGAAAGTTTACAAGGTGTGTATGCTAAACTTTACATTGGATGTACAAATCCAACAAATTTTTTCTTGGCTGCGTAAATCCTTTTTCAGAATGGATTTACAGAGTTAAGTTCAGAGAAAAAGTTTGATAAGAAGCTTTTTAACATTCGTTGTCGGAATTCCGAAAAGGAAAGGAGATTTGTCTATGGCAGCTAATTTAGGAGAAAGAATTTGTGATAAACGTTTTGAATTCGGCTTGTCACAAGCAGCATTGGCGAGAATGCTGGACGTTTCACGCAGCTCGGTCAACGCGTGGGAAATGGGCTATGCTACACCTCAGCTGAAGCATGTTATTGCAATGGCGAAAATATTCAGCACCTCTGTTGACGGTTTGCTTAATCCTTCGGGAGACGAAGCCGTGATCAATATTTCTGATCTCAATGATGAGGAGCGCAGGGTGATTTTCAATCTGGTAAACTGTATGAAAAAGGCGCATGAAGAGAATAAGTGATTGTTATTTGGTACGTAAAACAAAAGAACAAACGTCCCTGTTAAAGCAGAACGCTTTAACAGGGACGTTTATTGTATAAGCAGCTATTGTATCAACAGTTACTTAGCGCCGTTTTCGTAGGATTCGATCATCTTCTTGACCATCTGTCCGCCTACAGAACCTGCCTGCTTAGCGGTAAGGTCGCCGTTGTAGCCTTTGTCCTTAAGAGGTACTCCTACTTCGTTAGCAGCCTGCATCTTGATAGAAGAAAGAGCTGCGCTTCTATTCTTATTGCTTGCCATTTTGCAATTCCTCCATTTAAATAAATTAAACGTAATTATACGAATTATTCTACAAGGACTTTTGCCCCTGTGCTAATATTATTGCACAGTGAATTTTCATTATGTGAGGAAATTTTTAAAAATATATGCAATATGTGGCAATGACTTGGCACTCAGATATCCGAAAGCACCTTGCTCAGCATTTTTCTGTATTTCTCCCTCAAATCCTCGGGCGAAACAATATGTACCTTCGTTCCGAACTGAAACAGCCAGCTGAAAAATGGCTCGGGATTTTCCGTTTTGATTTGCACGGTAATATTAAAATGCTCCTCATCATCGGGATAAAAAGTTATATCCTTTCCGAACCGATCTATAACCGCATTGGCAAGGGAGCTGTGGAAATTCAGCTTGACCGATTCGGACTTTCCGCTGAACATGGAGAAAGTGGAGCTGAGATATTTTGTGAGATCAAAGTCCTTGGGCAGTTTTTCGCATCTTTCCTCCAGAACCTCGGGTTTTTCCATTCTGTCAACGCGGAAATTCGATATACTGTTATATTTTTCATAAAAGCCGATCAGGTAATATCTCTCGTCCTCCCACGCCAAAGCATAAGGGGAACATATTCTTATGCCGTCTCTGTACTTTTTGTTTTTCTTGACGTCATAGTCAAAATATTTAAAGGCGATTTTCCTGTGCTCCGAAATCGCTCTGCTGATTGTGTCAACATTCACATAAATATGTTCGTTAAAGGCCTTTACACGGTTGGAAACATAAATCTGTCTTTCTATCTGTTTTCCCTGATGAACGCTTGTGAGAGTTTCAAGCTTTTTAATAAGCTCCGTGGATTTTTTTTCGGTAAGAAAACGGGAAGAGGAAACCGCGTCCGCCAAAAGCTTTAATTCGGGCAATTCAAACTTACGGCTTACCAGCTTATAGCCCGCATTTTTTCCGCTTTCAAATAAAATATCCGCGTCAAAGACCTTCAATGCCTCAATATCTTCATATAAAGCCTTTCTTGCAGCGGAAATTCCGTATTTATCCAATTCGGAAATAATCTTCGGCATGGTTAAGCCGTGATCTTCGTCGGTTTTTTCAAAAAGTATTTTATACAGATAAAGTATTTTTAAACGTTGATTTGAATTTTTTGTTTTATCGTTCATACTTTTCCCTCAACTTAATTATTTTCTCCCCAACACCACTCTTGAATCTTTTGCCGGTATCATCGCCGAAATACTGCGCAGCAATTTCTTGAAATAAAGCATATTTCTGCGGAGCTGTTCCTTGTCTTTCGGTAACGGTTCTTCGCAAAAATTTCAAAATTCAGGCGGCGGATTAAACCTCAAACAGACTTTTGACGGATTCGCAGATTCGCCTTGCAACATAAGGGTTGTTCATGGTGTACAAATGCACTCCGTCAACACTTTCGGATAAAAGCCCCACAATTTGATCCACTGCATAGGCAATTCCTGCGTCTCTCAAAGCCTCGGGGCTGTGCTCATATCTTTCAATAGCTTTCAAAAACTTTTTAGGCATTTGCACTCCGCACAGCTTGACCATTCTTTCGATCTGCGCTTTGTTCGTTACAGGCATAATGCCTGCCTCAATAGGAACGGAAATTCCCGCACCGCGCGCTTTTTCGCGGAAGGAAAGAAAGTAATCGTTATCAAGAAAAAGCTGGGTAATAAGCTGAGAAGCTCCGCTGTCCACCTTTTTCTTAACATATTTGATATCATCTTCAAGGCTCTTGCTTTCGGAATGTCCTTCGGGATAGCAGGCGGCGATTATATTAAAATCGAATCTTTCACGGATAAAGGCTATAAGATCATTGGCGTGCTTAAACCGTCCGTTTGGCACGATTTCGGGGGTAATATCGCCTCTTAAAGCTAAAACATTTTCCACACCCACCTGTTTCAGGCTTTCAAGAACGGTCAAAGCATCTTCCTCGCTTAAAGCAATACAAGGCAAATGCGCAACGCTTTCTATATGGTATTTGTTTTTTATATCCGACGCTATCTGAACGGATTTTCCGCAGTTTGCGCCGCCTCCTGCGCCGTAGGTAACGCTTATGAAGTCGGGGTTAAGGTTCGACATACCGTCCAAAGCCTTATAAATAACCGATTCGTCAGAGGTGGGCTTCGGAGGGAACATCTCGAAGGAAAGAGTGGTTTTTGTTTTGAAAAATTCCGTCGTTTTCATATTTTTGATTCCTTATATTATTACTTTTATTACATTATATCAATATAAGGGAATTTTTTCAAGTGTAATGTGCCATTTTTATCTTTAGAGCATATATATAAAATTCATGCGAACATAATTGCCACAAATCAAAAAATGTGATAAAATAAAGATGAGGGGGAGATACACTATATGAAAACACTATACATAACAGACTTAGACGGCACCTTGCTCACCAACAAGGGCGGATTGAAGGACAGAGCGGCAGAAATGATAAAGCGCTTCAGGGAAAAGGGTATACTATTCACCTACGCCACCGCCAGAAGATTTCAAAGTGCGGGCTTTATTATGGAAAAGGCAAATATCACCCTGCCTGTGATCACCATGAACGGTGTCATAATAGCTGACGGCAAAAGCGGTGATATAATAAAGCTCAACGGTTTGGATAAAGCCCAACAGGAGCAGGCAAGAGCTGTCATAGAGGAGCAATGCGAAACACCACTGGTATACTCCTTTATAGACGGCAGGCAATGGGTAAGCTATCTCGGACAGGATACAAAAAGGATAAAAAACTATCTTAAAAGCAAAAAGGGAGATAAGACCCTCCGCCCCTGCAAAAGCTACGGGGAGCTTTTTGAGGGTGATGTTCACTATATTACACTGATAAATCCCATTATGGCTGAGGAAACAAGAGACCGCTTTTTTTCAAAAGAAAAGGGCTTTGCCTTCAACCAATACTATGACGTTTATTATAAAGAGGACCTATGGCTTGAAATTTTTTCTTCTAAAGCAAGCAAATCAAATGCGGTTGTTCAGCTGAAAGAAATGCTGAATGCAGACGAAATCGTTGTCTTTGGCGACAATATGAACGATTTGCCCATGTTTGATGTAAGCGACCGCTGTTATGCAGTGTCAAACGCAGTCCCAAAGCTGAAAGAAGCGGCAACAGCTATAATCGGAAGCAACGAAAATATCAGCGTTCCTGTGTTTGTTGAAAGAGAAACCAAGGGAAAATTTGCCTACACTCCCCACGAAACCGTTACGGTACAGCCCGATTCGGAACGGTTCAGCAGCGCCGTTACCAAAGCAATCTCAAGGAAAAAGGCGGGAATAGGGACCTTAAACGAAAAAAACATTCACGCAGCCCTAAAAAATTACTATTCGGAGGATTTTGATCAGGAAGCGAAAATAGGAGGTTTTTATGCGGACATCGTCACCGAAAACGGAATTTATGAGATACAGACCGCAAACTGGGGCAAGCTTAATAAAAAGTTAGAGATAATGCTTGAAGTCTGTCATGTTACAGTGGTATATCCTTTTGAACAACGTACAAAAACAATCGCCGTAAGTGATATAAGCGGAGAAATGCTGCGGAAAAGCGGCTTCAGAAAAAACAACAGCCTTTCGGATTTCTTTCTTGAGCTTTACCGCATAAAAAGCTTTCTCACCGATCCCAACCTTACGATCTGCATTGCGGAGCTGGACATAGAAAAAGTGAACTATGTGTCCGAAAAGACGGGAAGAAGGAGGGGAAAGGGAAAATACACCAAAACGCCCATTGCCCTGAACAGGGAAATTTATCTTGAAAACCCAAAGGATTACCTTACCCTGCTGCCCGAGGTTATAAAAGAAATGCTCGGCAAGGAATTCACCTTAAAGGAGCTGCAAGCTGTTATAAAGCCCACCAACGCAAGCATAACGGCAGAAATATTGGGCTATCTCGGCATAATTGAAAAATTCGGCAAAAGAGGAAATTCCGAGCTGTACAGATTTTGCGAGGGTGTGTGAACAAACGTTCCGCAGGCGCAGAGCTTGTCCGAAATTACATATTAGTGCAGCAAAAACGGCGCTTTATGATCAACAATCAGCTTTGGACAAAAATTGAGGGGCGAGATGTTCTTCGCCCCTCATACTATCCCGACTTAAAGTAGACATTCTTTGCGGTCTATTTTGTGCCCTGCTGCGTCATCGTCCCATCCTCTTCCTTGCAGGGCGCAAAATATCCTCGCAAATAATTTGTCTACTTTCAATCGTGAATTAGTATTAATTTTCATGTCAGATACAAGCCCTTGCGGCTAATTCTTCATAAAACTCCTTAAAATCCACTGCAGTATAGTCTGCATTCTTTATTAGATCCTCCCTGTAATCCGGCTGATAATCATCCAAAAATCCAACTGTCATAAATCCTGCGCTCTTGGCGGATAAAATCCCGTTAACAGTGTCCTCAAAAACCAGACAGTCCTCGGGCTTGGCATTAAGAGCTTGGGCGGTTTTAATGAAAATATCGGGCTTATCCTTTCCGCAGTCGGTTTTATCTGAATCCATTATAACATCAAACAAATCAAATATCCCTATCCGCTGCAGTGCAGGCATGTACAGCTCTTTTTGGCTGCTGGTAGCAACGGCTATTGGGATATTTTTTTCTTTTAAAAGTCTGATATACTCCACTCCGTAAGGCTTTGGCTGAATATTGTATGTAAATTCATGTCTTGCCAAATCAAGCCATTCCTTTATAATATCCTTGGGATTTTCGTCAAGCCCAAAAAGCTTAACGGTGTAATCCGCCGCCAGATTTAATTTCATAAATGAAACCGCCCTTGCATACTCTTCGGTGAAGGGAAGTCCTCTTTTTCCCAAAAAGACCTCGTCCACATACCTCCACACTCCCATAGAATCAAGAAGTGTGCCGTCCAGATCAAAAATGCATGCCTTATAGTTAAGACCGATCACAAGGGAACACCTCCTTCGGGAAAACCACGTAAAGACTTCCGTCCCTTACGGATATTTCGCTTGCCTGTCCCGTAAATGAGTTGCTGACGCCAATGGGAAAATCACAGCTTACATCGGCATTGTCCAAGTAATATTTCAGCCCCTTTTCAAAAACGCCGTGAGCCGTTCCGTCAGCGGCAAATACCGCAACATCTCCGTGAACGCTGTTCAAAAAACGCAGGAAACCGTTGGTAACAGAGGTTATAACCGACTCCTTGAAATAAAGATACCCCTTCTTTCCCCTTTTGGACAAATACAGCAGGCACTGTATATTGGCAAAAGTATGATCAACTCTTTTTCCGCCCGCTCCAAAGAGAATGTGAAACTCCTCATACCCTTTATCCAAGCCTATCTTTATAGCTGCAAGGGTATCGGTATCATCTTTTTCCACAGGCAGATTTACCACAGGACAGCTTTCGGGCGGACGATTCAGCGAATCCCAGTCACCCACCGCCAGATCGGGCTTTATTCCCATTTCCTTACATAGTTCAAAGCCCCTGTCAGCGGCGATAACATAGTCATTTTCAAAAATAGGCGGGATATAACATTCTCTGTCTCCCGCCGCAATAATAAAGCACTTTTTCATAATCCTAATTTAAATTATCGTTTTTAACAATAATTTTTCCCGCTTCCTCCATATTTTCGGCGATAAAATCCGCCCCATGTTCTTTAAATTCCTCCGCGCTTCCATATCCGCATAAAACCGCAAGAGATCTTATTCCGTTAGCTTTGGCGCCATCTATATCGTGGTATCTGTCACCTACCATTATAACGGATGATTTGTCCGCAATACCGAGCTTTTCCAACACATAAGCGATAATATCGGCTTTTTCGTTTCTGCCTGTGTGTTCAAGCTGTGCACCGCCCACAAAGTCAAAATATTTGCTCAAATTGAAATAGTCAAGAATTTTCACAGCAAAAATCTCAGGCTTTGATGTAGCCAGCGCCAGAACGTAACCCTTTTCATTCAGATCGGACAAAAGCTTTTCCGTCCCTTCTGTCAGGCTGCATTCCTTCCAGCCTATCTCACTGTATCTCTTTCTGTATTCCTTTACGGCGTTTTCCGCCTGCTTGTCGTCAAAGCCGAAAAATTCCTTAAACTGGCTGAAAAGGGGAGGACCGATAAAGCATTTTAATGAATCGGGGTCGTCAACCGTAATCCCCATACTTTGGGCGGCGTAAATTATGGATTTGCTGATTCCCTCAAAGGGCTCTGTCAGCGTTCCGTCCATGTCGAAAAATATGTATTTGATATTTTTGGGCATTTTCTTTTTCCGTTTCTATCCTTGTTTCCTTTATTTTTTCTTCTTTTCGGGCTTATCAGCCTGATATTCCCCTCCAAGTACGGAGGGCGCAGGCTCAAAGGTTTTTTCCTTCTTGGTTTCAAGTCTTTCGGAAATCTTTTTGTAGTTAGCCAAAACCGTTATTATCAAGGTCAGAATTGTAACAAAAATAATAGGCATATAAAGCTGCGCAGGGCTTTGGGCTTCTATACCCTCATAAATGCCGTTAAAAACCGAATATATATAAAGGGACACAATAAGCCCCACGCCGTGAAAGCACAAAGCCACCTTATAGAATTTCAGCATCACGATAATTGTTCCCACAATATAGCAAACTATTGAGTTTATAAGCCAAACGCGGATAATATAATGATCTGCGAGCTTCGGCACCGATTCATAGTACATAATGGAAATTGGACCGAAAATACCTATGATAATTCCCCAGATAGCGGTTATTATTATTTCAAGAGCCTTTAAAATATTTATTGCTATTTTCATTTTTATATATTCCTTTTTAATAATGTTGCTATTGTATGATAGCATAAATTTTCAAAAAAGGCAATATAAAAAATTAAAAACTTCCTATTATAATGAACCCGCTTTTGCAGATATTATTTGTACATTGAAATTTCATCGGCTGTGTCCGTTTAGAATAAAATATTAAGAAAGGAAAACTAAAATGAAAAGAGCAAATAAAATTTTCAAAATTTTATATATAGCGATTATATGGCTTATAGTTATATTATTTCTGCAAATAAATTTTTATTGCACAGCCTTGCCCGACAATTTCTTCCGGGAAAAATTACATGGGGAAGGCTTTTCAATCAACCCATATCCCTCGGTTACCGTAAAAAACAGCGGGGAAGCCATGGCGGCAGTTTCGGAAAATGAACAAACAGAAAAAATGACCTTAATGCTTTACGGAATTTTTCCCATAAAGGATATTACGGTAAGCAAGGTAGAAGCCCCAAGCCTTATTCCTTCGGGTGAACCTTTTGGATTAAAAATGCTGACGGACGGTGTCATCGTTACCGATTACGGCAGTGTTGAAACAGCTCTCGGCTCCATTTCACCTGCTAAGGAAAGCGGCGTGCAGGTAGGAGACATTATCGTCAAGGTCAACGGCAAGGAGGTAAGTACGGGAAATCAGCTTACCGAAAACGTACAGCAGGGAGGCAAAGAGGTACGGCTGACTGTTATAAGAAAAGGAGAAACATTGACCATGACCGTTGCTCCCAAGCAGTCCAAAACAGACGGACTTTATAAGCTGGGAATATGGACCCGTGACAGCTGCGCAGGCATAGGAACGCTGACATACTACGACCCCTCCAACAACAGCTACGGAGGTTTGGGTCATTCCGTGTGCGACGGAGACACGGGCGAGCTCTTGCCGCTGCTGTCGGGAGAAAAGGTCCCCGTATGTATCAACAGCGTTGTTAAAGGAGTAAACGGCAGCCCCGGAGAGCTTTGCGGAACCTTTATGTCATCTTCCTCCAGCGGGAGCATTTTGCTTAATACGGAATGCGGTGTTTTCGGCTTTTCCGACAAACTGCCCAAAAACTCGTCGATCCCCTTGGGCTTTAAGCAGGATATAGAAATCGGTGAGGCGGAAATAATGACCACCGTAGAAGGAATGACCCCCAAAAGCTACAGCATAACTATTGAGAAAGTAAATTATAACAGCGAAAGCAGCGTTAAAAACATGGTAATAAGAATAACGGACAAAGATCTGCTGTCAAAAACAGGAGGGATCGTACAGGGCATGAGCGGCAGTCCCATAATACAAAACGGCAGAATAGTGGGCGCTGTAACCCATGTCTTCGTCAACGATGTAACAAGAGGCTACGGCATATTTGCCGAAAACATGTATGAGCTGTCATCAATGCTCGACGGCGGAGAAGACGAACTGAACAGGCTTTCTGCATAGTTTTTCACAATATTTTGAGTAGAAAAATAACAAAAGCAGATATATTGTGATATTTTCTGTAATATTTGTATAAATTTCGACAAAAATCAACAAAAATATTAAATATATTGGAATAATAGATATATTGCGAAAATAATTTAGTAAATTTGATAATAAAAGAAAATCAAAAAGAATTTAAAAACCGCCTTTATTTCCTTTATAAATGCGGTTTTTAGCATAATACAATTAAATTTTGAATAATTTATCCGAAAGTATTGCATTTATCTAAAATAAATGATATTATTTATTTAGCGCAGATGTAACAACAATATTTGGGGAAATACGGAGCAAAGTTATCGGTTGGACTTTTGTTTTAACCTGACAGCCTTCTGAGCCGTATGCTCTCCTTGAAGGAAGGATTGTTAAAAATGGATTGTACAAAAATTCTGATCGGAAATGATGTTCCAGAACAAGGCATTTCTTGGGCAAACGCTTTCAAAGAGGCAGGAGCGTTTGCGGTTACCAGAAAGGCAAACGGCTCTCTTATTCTTCAGTACATAAGAGATTATGGCGTTCCCGATGTACTTATTATCGACGCAAAAATGGCGGGAACCGACGCGGTTTCCTTAATAAAGGAGATCAAAGCCCTCCCTAAATTCCCCACAGTAGTGGTTACGGCAGATTACAATATGCCCATGCTTAAGGAAGAGCTGATGTATTTAGGAGTGAAAGCGTTTTTGGTGAAGCCGTTTTCTACCTCAGACGTTTTAAAGGCGGTAGGCGACGGAGGACTTGCCAAAACCGAAATAGCAAGCGGGAATAATTATAATGTGGAATTTTCAGCTGCCCTTGATGCCAACACAAAGGATCTGGAATGTCTTGTGACAGATGTGATACATCAGATCGGCATTCCGGCACATATAAAGGGCTATCACTTTATCCGCTATGCAATAATGCTTTGCGTGGAAAACAGCGATATGATAAACAGCATAACCAAGCTTTTGTATCCCACTGTCGCTGCAAAATTTAAAACTACCTCGTCAAGAGTTGAACGCGCCATAAGACATGCTATTGAATTGGCATGGGACAGAGGTGATACCGATATTATAGATTCCTATTTCGGCTACACTATAAGAAGCTCCAAGGGCAAGCCCACCAATTCGGAGTTTATAGCGCTGATTTCCGATAAACTCAGGCTGGAGCTGAAAAATAAGAGTTATTCCGCCGTGCTGTGATTTTATTACGGCAAAAAAGTGACTGTAAAAATGCACAACTTTTTTGGGAACATAAAATCAGGGACTGTTATTTATACTAAATCTCAATAAAAATCAGACAAATTGGGCGACCGGGGCGTCCCTGCTCTGCGTCAGCCCGACTTGAAATATCCGCATATTCCTGCGTCGGGACTTCCTTGATCAGGAACGCCCCGCCCGCCGGCTTTGTCTGATTTTTATGGAGAATTAGTATTACAGCCCTGTTTTGTGTTGTAAAAAACAAGTTTCGACTATCGTGTTGTGCAGTACCAACAAAATCAAGAACAAAAAATTAAAATATTCCACAAATCTCACATAAAATATTGACTTTTGAAAACGATTTCATTATAATAGAAATACAAAATGTAATCGATTACTCAACCTACATATTATATCATCTTAACATGAACAGAAGGGAGTACAAAATGTCATCAAAAAAATTTTTTGTGGGCGCAGTGGGGCTTGTTACAGCAGTAGCCTTGTTTTTAACAGGCTGTGATACAGCAAATCAGCCTAATGAAACAACACCGGCAGAATCCGCTGTTACAACACAAGGCGGTTCGGAGAAACCAACGGCGGGAGAAATGCGCGATATTACCTCAGCCGAATTGGTTAAAGAAATGAAGATAGGCTGGAACCTGGGCAACACCCTTGACGTATGCCAAGCAGACAGAAACGGAGACGGAAAGCTTGACGAACATGCGGAGGAAGGAGAAGAGGTTGACGAGACCCTGTGGGGAAACGTTATGACTACTCCCGAGCTCTTTGACAAACTGAAAGCCGACGGAATAAACGCAGTGCGCATTCCGGTCACTTGGAGAGATCACCTCAACGAGGACGACAGCATTAAAGAAAGCTGGCTGAACCGCGTTCAAGAGATAGTCGATTATGCTATAGAACGCAATTTTTACGTAATAATCAATATGCACCATGACGGCGGCGGAGATCCTAAGTTCGGTGCATGGATAATCGAAACCGCAAAATCCGACTATGATGCTTTTTATGCCCGTTACAGCAAAATGTGGAAACAGATAGCGGAAAGATTCAAGGACTATTCCGATCATCTTGTTTTTGAGTCAATGAATGAGGTAGGCTTTGACGGCATGGGCGGCGATAAAGGCTTTGAGCTGCTGAATAAAATCAATCAGGATTTTGTGAATATTATCCGTGAAAGCGGCGGAAACAATGCAAAACGCCACCTTTTGATAGCAGGATACTGGACAGATGTAGCCGAAACCTGCAAATCTTCCTATAAAATGCCCACGGATACAATAGAAAACCGCCTTATAGTATCGGTACATTACTACACCCCCTATGAATTCTGTATTTTAGGTTCTCAAAAGACTTGGGGCAGTGATTCCGATGTCAAGCTTATGGAAAGCAAGATGAATCTTATGAAATCCACCTTTGTTGATAAGGGTATTCCCTTTATTATCGGCGAATATTCGGGCGGCGGTTCCGCAAAGGAATTTATTTATTTCAGTGAGTATCTCACAAAGCTTTGCTACGATATGGGCGCCTGCTGTTTCCTTTGGGACAACGGCGGAAACCTTAACCGCAGAACTCTTGAATGGAATGTAAAAGGACTTACCGATGCTCTTAAAAAAGCGACTTCGGGTGAGGACTATACAGTAACTAAGGGTGAATAAAATAAAAACGGGGCTGATTTTTACAGCCCCATTATTTTTTATTCCCCCTTTTCCTTCAGCTCACTGTACTTTTTCTTAGTTGCAAGGCCTCCTCTGATATGTCTTTCCTGCTTGTTCTTTTCCAGAACCTCCTTCACCTGCTTCTGCAAAGCGGGATTGATTTTTTCAAGTCTTGAGGTTATATCCTGATGAACCGTACTTTTACTTATTCCGAAAACCTTTGCTGCACTTCTTACGGTAGCGCCGTTATCAATTATGTACTTTCCGAGGCTTACGCATCTCTCTTGTTTTGTTCCGAAATCTTGAACTTTTGGTGTAACTGCTTTCGCTGACATTGTTTCGCCCCTTTATGCTTTATTTTAAGGTAATGCAGTACATTTACCTTATTTCTGTAACAATATATGCAGGGGTTGGCTCAATGATTACTAATCAATTTGTCCCTTTTTTTCAATCTGCTTTGTACAAGTCTAAATTCCCTTACAGTCTCATATTTATGTACAAAAAAGGACAAGGAGGCAAGGGAATTGAATAAAACGAGAAAAATAATGGGAGATGTCAAGTGGAGAAACAAAAACAGCGGAGAAAGGCCGGTTATTTCCCCAAAAGCCGCCAATGAAGCGGGTATATATAGGGGACTGACCTCCGAGCAGGCGAAAAAGCGGCTTTTGACAGACGGACCCAACAGCTTTGAGCAAAAAAAGAAAAACAGCGGTTTAAAAATGTTTATGGGTCAGTTCAAGGACGTAATGGTCATGATCTTATTGGCTGCCACTGTGGTTTCCGTGGTTATGGGCGAAATATACGACGCTCTCACGATTATAATTATTGTGGTAATTAACGCCCTTTTGGGCTTTATACAGGAGTACCGCACCGAAAAGACCCTGGAATCCATAAAAGCCATTGCCGCCCCTACCGCAAAGGTAATCCGCGACGGAAAACAGATAACGATACCCGCCGAGGAAACCGTAAAGGGCGATGTAGTATTGTTGGAGGCGGGAGATAAGATACCCGCTGACTGCCGCATTTTACAAGCCATGTCCTTGGAATGTGACGAATCGGCTTTAACAGGCGAAAGCGTTCCCGTATCAAAATACCCCTGTCCCATAAAAGAAGATGAGCTGAATCAAAATGGCGCAGTTTATATGGGAACGGCGGTCACAAAAGGCCGGTGTACGGCGGAGGTTTTCGCCGCGGGAAAAAGAACCCAGATGGGCAAGGTTTCTGATATGCTGGGGAGCATTGAGGAGGAGAAAACACCGCTTCAAAAAAGGCTTGGCGAATTGGGAAAAATAATTGGAATAGGCTGTCTGGCGGTCTGTATTCTTGTAAGCCTTATAGGGATATTTCGGGGAAACGAGATTTTCGATATGCTTTTTGTGGGAATAACTCTGGCTGTGGCAGCAATCCCCGAAGGACTTCCCGCCACAGTCACCATAGCCCTTGCCCTTGCGGTGAGAAGAATATACAAGCAAAAGGCTTTGGTGAACAAGCTTCATTCGGTGGAAACCTTAGGCTGTGCAAATGTGATCTGCACCGATAAAACAGGCACACTTACCGCCAACAAAATGACTGTTACCGAGATCTACGCTGATTTTGCAGGTTCAAGGGAAATATCCTCAAAAAATACGGCTGAAAAAATGCTGTTTACCTGCGGCGCGCTGTGCAACAACTCCGACGGTGTAAACGGCGATCCCACCGAAATCGCTCTCATAAATTCCGCAAAAAAAGCGGGGGTAAACGTTTCGGGCTACACACGGACAAAGGAGATACCCTTTGATAGCCTGACAAGATTTATGGAGGTGGAGGTTAGTTCTGCAAGAGGCGAAAGGGTAAGCTTTTTAAAAGGAGCCGCTGACGTTGTTCTTGAAAAATGCGGCTTTGTACTTACCGAAGGGGGAATTTTGCCCTTGTCTTACGCTGAAAAGAAAAAAATAAACCTTGCTGTGGACGATATGGCGTCAAGAGCATTGCGCACACTCGCCTTTGCTTATAAAAAAGCGGGAGACAACTCCTTTGTGTTTGTGGGACTTCAGGGAATGGAGGATCCCTTGCGTCCCGAAATAAGGTCGGCGGTTAAAAAATGCGAAAAGGCAGGAATCCGCATAATAATGCTGACAGGCGACCATAAAAATACGGCTGTAAATATCGCCAAACAGGCGGGAATTATGAAAAACGGCGGGAAAGCCTTTACGGGGGCTGAAATCTCCCTGATGAACGACCAAGAGCTTGGAGAGGCAGTAAAGACAGCTTCAGTGTTCGCCCGTGTAAGCCCCGCCGATAAGCTTAGGATAGTTAAAGCGATAAAGGCACAGGGTAATATTGCGGCAATGACGGGAGACGGAGTGAACGACGCTCCCGCCGTAAAAGAGGCGGCGATCGGCGTTGCTATGGGCAAGACAGGTACAGACGTAACCAAAGAAGCGGCAAAGCTGGTGCTTCTGGACGATAATTTCGCCACCTTGGTGAATGCAGTGGAGCAGGGCAGAACGATATACTCTAATATTCGTAAATTTGTAAGATATATGCTGGCATGTAACATCGGCGAGGTTTTCACCATGCTTTTTGCCATGATTTTCGGACTGCCTGTGGTGCTGGTGCCCATACAGCTGCTTCTGATAAATCTTGTGACGGACGGTTTGCCCGCCATTGCTCTCGGAATGGAGCCTGCAAGCGAGAAAATAATGGAAATTCCGCCAAGGTCGGGAGACGAAAGCATATTTGCGGGAGGAATGCTGTTTAAGATAGTGATAAGGGGATTGATGATAGGCGCGGTTTCATTGCTGAGCTTTGTATTTGCGGACAAGAGCATGGGAATTGAGGGGGCAAGAACTGCGGCAATGGTAACATTAAGTCTTTCCCAGCTTATATTTGTATTTGAATGCAAGAACGAAAACAGGGGAATCTTCAACGCCCGCTATCTGTCCAACCCAAAGTTGATTTTTGCAGTGCTGATAAGCCTTGCCGTCACTATGGCTGTTGTGTATATGCCTGTTTTATGCGGAATATTTAATACTGTGGCGCTTGGGAAAGGCGTGTTCTGGGCAAGCGTGGGACTGGCTTTTACGGCGCCTGTGGTGCATGGCATTTTTGAACTGGTGAAAACTTCTGAAAAATAGAAAAAAGCACTTCGGAAATAAAAATCCGAGGTGCATTTTTATACTAATACCCATTTTGACAGTAGATAAAATCTACTGTCAAAATCCTTCGGCTTTGCCGAAGGACCGCCAACGGCGGTGGGTATGTACGTTCAATACAATACCTGAGGGAGCTTTGCTCCCTCACTCTGCCGCTATGCGGCAGAGCATTTAAAAAGTAGAGTAGCTTGGCTACTTTTTAAATGGGTATTAGTATTATAGCTTTTAACAGCACACGAATTCGTGATAAAACAAACGCACCCCGCAAAACACGAGGTGCGCTCTATGGAGGTCACAATAAACTAATATTTTACTTTCTCTTTCTGCCAAGTATCATAACCGCACCTGCTGCAACAACAGCAATTCCTGTAACAACAGCAACAGAGCCTACACCCGTGTTGGGGTTTTCTTCCTTGTCGGGATTTGTAGGAGTGGTTGTTGTGTTATTGGGAGTTTCCTCATCGTTTTTAAGTTCCTCAGTGGTAAGAACATACTCGGAGCAATGGTCTTGGGTAACGGTTATATATCCGTCGCTGTCAACCACCGCACTTTGAACAAATTTGATGCCGTTCTCTAAGATCTGGCTGTAATAAAGTGTTTTTCCCGCATACTCCTTGCCAACATAAAGCTTTATTGAAGCGGTTGCAGGCAGCTTACCCGAATAGTTGTAATCGATATGAAGAACAAAGTTTTCCTCGGTTAGCAGCTTGTCGGCATCTTCAAGCTTGGAAAGATCGGTTGTTATTGTAGCTCCAAAATCATACTCAGCACCGTCTACGGCTTCCATTTCGCCCTTTTTGAAGGTGTATGTAACGCCGTCTACGGTAATTTCAACGTCCTTTGTCTTGTTCTCTTCAAGGATCGCTGCAAATTCCTCATCGGTGAAAGGCTTGTCCGAAGTTACCTTGTATGTTTCCTCGGCGGGGTCATTTGTATCATCGGGCTTGGGCTTTGCGGGATCAGCCTTTGCATAGCTTTCTGTGAGGAATGCTTTGCCATACCAACCATCACCTTCTTCTTTTTCGTAATGCAAGCGTACATTTATCAGATCATAATCGTTCAAATTGTAGGGGATCTCAGTGTATGAAGTAAAATCATAATCATAACTCTGATCTACTAATTGACGAATAAGATTACCGCTTATTTTATTTCCGACAACAATTAAGTCGTCACATAAATTTGTTGCAACTTCGCAGCCATCAATTTCGTCGATTACTTCATAAAAGCCATCATCAATTGGCTTTGTTCCATCAATACTCCAACAGTAGCAAACTATTCCCATGTGAGAATGATATTTGAATGTTTTTTCCAAAACGAGAGTTGTTTTATCCTCGGAAAACTTGAACAGTTCAAAGTAGCCGTATTGCGCTGCACTTAGATCAACGCTGCCGCTGTTGACTGTGATCATTGTATCGTCGGTCAATATTCCATCGATCGCATTATCATAGAATACAGTATCAGTGCCTCCATAGTAATTTAAATAAGCCTTTGCCTCGTCCTCATAGCCTTCCGCCGAACCGCTGTTTTCAACCGTGATGTTAAACGGCTTTTCCGTATCTGTAATGTCCTGCGCATAAGCAGCTATGCTCATGCTTGCTGTCAATGCCGATGCGATACCTATAGCGGCAGCTCTCTTAAAAATGCCCATAAATAATCTCCTTTGTAGTTTAAAATTTGGCGTATTTTTTGCGCCCTTTTGACATTATAGCATGCTTTTTTTAGAATGTCAAGTATAACTATCATTTAAGATATAAACATTTATCAAAGGAAGAACTGTAAAGTAATAACATCTTTATTGACGTGTAAACGGTTATCATAAATGATATAATAAATGTCATAGGAGGTGTGGTATGACGATATTATATGAACTATGCGAACGAATCACCGAGCTCAGAAACGGTATCGGAATGACACAGGCACAGCTCGGAAAAAAGTTGGGAGTGACACGCAGTGCTGTAAACTCATGGGAAATGGGTCTGTCTGTTCCGCAGTTAAAACATATTATAGAGATGTCAAAAATCTTCAATACAACAGTTGACAGCCTATTAAGCTCTTCAAAGCAGATAGTTGTTAATATCAGCGATCTTGCTCCAAAGGAACAGCAGGTCATACTTAATATGGTGGATTGCTTGAAAGAAGCCCATGATACAAATGAATAACAACATCTTATCAAAAAACGATACAGTCGGTAAGTAAACGGTATTAGTCAGCATTTTTTCGTCGTGATATAAGAAAAAATAAAAAAATAAAAATTTTTTTAAAAAACCCCTTGACTTTTTTTCGACAATATGATAAAATAATCAAGCGTTAGGAAAAACGCTGGTGTAGCTCAGTTGGTAGAGCAGCTGATTTGTAATCAGCAGGTCGGGGGTTCGAGTCCGTCCACCAGCTCCAGTTTTTAACGATGTACATAATGTGGGAGCGTTCCAGAGCGGTCAAATGGGGCAGACTGTAAATCTGTTGCTTCGGCTTCGGTGGTCCGAATCCACCCGCTCCCACCACATAGAAAACCTCCCAAACGGGAGGTTTTTTTGGTTTTAATGTGTACCATTTTGCAGTTGTAAAGAAAAAATCGGCGGTTTGAAAAATCCAAATAGAGATTATCATAAGCAAAATGTTGCGTTTTGTTTAAACGGAACGGAGAAATTTAATGAAAACCCTAATCCTAAACGGCTCACCCCGAAAAAACGGCAGCACACAAGCCCTTTTAAACCTTTTCACAGAACACCTCACAGGCGAACATAAAACGATAAACGCCTATCAAGCCCAAATTTCCCCCTGTATCGACTGCCGATACTGTCAAAAACACGGTAAATGCTGCAAAAAAGACGGTATGGAGGAGGTTTACAGCTATACGGCGGACTGCGACAACATTCTCATAGTTTCCCCCGTTTATTTTTCTGAGCTTACCCCGCCGATTTTAGGCGTTTTAAGCCGTTTTCAAGCCTTTTATTGCTCCCGAAGATTTTTGGGCATTGAGCCTGTGACAAAAAATAAAAAAGGCGCAATTCTGCTGACAGGCGGAGGTGACGGCGAGTTTGACCTTGCGGAAAGATCCGGAAAAATTCTTCTGAAAATTATGGGCGCGGAGGGAGAAATTCCCTTGATATACTGTGGAAATACTGACTTTATCAAGGCTGAGGAGAATCAGGAAGCGGTAAAAATGGTTTTGGATCTTGCGGAAACCTTTGAAAAATAAGACACAGTGATATTACTGCCCCATATAATTTCTTCTCTCCGTATTGCAAAAAATGTAGTTTTGTGGTATACTGTATTATGTGTTTTAATAATATTTTAATGACACTTAATTTAACATAAATCAGCCTATTTTTCAGAAAGGGAAAACTTATGTGCGGAATAGTCGGTTACGTCGGCGACAAAGCCTGTGAAAACATTCTGGTAACAGGTTTAAAAAATTTGGAATACCGCGGTTACGATTCGGCAGGAATAGCCGTTTTCGAGGGCGATAAAATAAAAACAGTAAAGGCAAAGGGCGAGATTAACAAAGGTCTTATTCCTTGTCTTGACGCAGAAGGACCATTAAAAGGCACTGTGGGAATAGGTCACACCCGCTGGGCTACTCACGGCGAACCCTCGGATGTAAACGCTCACCCGATCGGAAACGCCCGCATAACCATTGTACATAACGGAATAATCGAAAACTACCGTAAAATAAAGGAATTCCTTATTTCACAGGGCTATTCCTTTGAAAGCCAGACAGACACGGAATCTGTGGCGAAGCTGCTGGATTACAACTATAACGGCGACCCCATTGCTACCATAGCTATGACTGTGGCTCAGCTTGAAGGCGCTTACTCTTTGGGAATAATTTTCCGTGAGCATAAAAATAAGATCTACGCTGTCCGCAAGGAAAGCCCTCTGGTAGTTGGCAAAGGCAAGGACGAAATGTTCATTGCCTCCGATATCACCGCAATTCTCGAATACACAAATCAGTATTACTTGCCTGGGGCAGGAGAAATTGCGGAGATCGACAAAAACGGCGTTAAGTTTTACGATATTCACCGTAATACCATAACAAAAGAGCTTCAAACTGCAGAATGGGATAAAACGGCAGCGCAAAAGGGCGGCTATGAGCATTTTATGCTTAAGGAGATACATGAACAGCCCACAGCACTGAAAAACACCCTTTCCCCCCGAATCAACGAACAGGGAATCCCTTCCTTTGACGAATGCGGACTTACGGACGAAATGCTCCGCGGATATAAAAACATTTATATAGTCGGCTGCGGTTCGGCAATGCACGCAGGAATGGTGGGAAAATACGTTATTGAGGAAATGGCGCGTACTCCCGTAATTGTGGATATTGCTTCCGAATTCAGATATAGAAATCCCCTTATCACCAAGGACGACCTGATGATAGTAATATCACAGTCTGGAGAAACCGCCGACACCCTTGCTGCCCTCAAATACGGCAACGAGATAGGCGCGGACACCTTGGCGGCAGTTAATGTGGCGGGAAGCCATATCGACCGCGAAGCAAAAATGTCCATGAAAACCTTGGCAGGACCTGAAATAAGCGTTTGCTCCACCAAGGCGTATATGGTTCAGTGCGCTTTTATGTATATGTTTGCATTAAGGCTCTCTTATGCAAGAAATAAGATAACCTTGGAGCAATGCAGGGAATACACTGACAAACTTTTGCAGATTCCCGATCTGATTCAGATCTGCATTGACAGAAAAGCGCAGTATCAGAGAGTAGCCTCTAAGCTGATGAATGCGTCAAGCCTGCTCTATATCGGCAGAGGACTTGATTACGCCTTAAGTATGGAGGGCAGCTTAAAGCTTAAGGAAATCAGCTACATTCACTCGGAAAGCTATGCAGGCGGTGAATTAAAGCATGGCACAATTTCTCTTATAGATGAGGAAATGCCCGTAATTGCCGTAGCAACCCAAACAAGGCTTTTCCCCAAGACCGCCGCAAACGTAGAAGAGGTCAAGTCAAGAGGCGCAAAGGTCATTGTGATATGCCGTGACAGCACCACCGTTCACGACGAAATAGCCGATTATATCATAAGACTGCCCGAAACCGATGATATACTTATGCCATTGGTGGCAGCGGTGCCATTGCAGCTTTTGGCTTATTACACGGCTCTGGACAGACAGTGTTCTATCGACAAGCCGAGAAATCTCGCCAAGTCGGTTACTGTGGAATAAAAGGTGTTGCATTAAGGATAAATCAATTCAGAGGTTATATATGGAAGTTGAAAATTTGCCCCAAAGCGTCTGGCAGCGGCTCAAAACGGCGGATAAACCCATAGTGATGTACGGTATGGGCGACGGTGCCGAAAAGATCATGACCGTATTTGAACAGCTCGGCATAAAACCCGCTGAGTTTATGGCAAGCGACGAGTTTGTGAGAGGTCACAGCTTTTTGGGTTATCAGGTAAAAAAGCTGTCGGAGATAGAGGAAAAGTACAGGGATTTTATAATAGTAGTTTGTTTTGGCAGCAGCTTGCCCGATGTGACAAACAAGCTTTATGACCTTGCGGAAAGGTATGAACTGTATGCTCCCGATGTTCCCGTGGTGGGAGAAGGACTTTTCGATAAAGACTATGTAATTGCCAATGAAAAGAATATAAACAAGGTTCGCAAGCTTTTGGCGGACGAAAAATCCGCAGAGGTTTTTGACAGCATAATCAACTATAAGGTTTCGGGAAACATAGATTTTCTGAAAGAATGCGAGACCCCGGAGGACGAAGCCTTCTCCCTTTTAGACATCGGTTTTAACGAAACCTATGTAGATCTGGGGGCATATAACGGGGATACTGTTGAAAAGTTTCTGCGCCTTACAGGTAAGAAATTTAACGAAATTTACGCTGTTGAGCCGGATTTCAGGAATTTCGGGCGAATGGTAAGAAGAAATTATGCTTTGGGCAGGGGAATTTTCCACCCGATAAATGCTGCGGCATGGAGCGAGAACACCGAGCTTGAATTCCGCAGAAGCGGCGGAAGAAACAGCTCTGTCAGCACCAAGTACGGCAGAGGAACAATAGTAAAGGTCAACGGGATTTCCACCGACATTATGCTTGGAGAGAAAATTCCCACTCTTATAAAGCTTGATGTGGAGGGCTGCGAAAGGGAAGCCCTTGAGGGCGCTAGAAAATCAATTTCACAGCATAAGCCGAAACTCATTCTTTCCGCCTATCATCGTACAGAGGATCTGATAGAACTTCCGCTGCTGATAAAGGAAATGAACAGCGGATATAGGCTTTATCTCAGACATCACCCCTATATTCCCGCTTGGGACACTAATTTCTACTGTATTTGAAAACTAAGGAGCTGCTATGAAGAAAATAACCATTATTTTGCTTATCCTTCTTGTAATCGGAATATTGGCGGGAGTGCTTGTGCTGGCGTATTCAAGCGGCGAGCTAACATATGTGTGCGATTATAAGGAAACCAAATCCTCCGCCTATGCCTCCTCAATGGTGGCAAAAAGACTGTACAGCAGCGGTATAGACGAGAAGAAAATGGACGAACTGTCACAAAGCTTACTTACCACCTCCTTTACCGAGGAAGAGCTTTTGGAGGCAACGCTCAAAAGCGGAAAACCCGAATTTTATCCTTGGTTTTCCTTTGAATTAAAGAAAAAGCCCGAAGAAAACACCTTGTTTTTAGAGGGAAAATTCGGACAAACTCTATTTGACGACCAGAAAACCTCAAGGTTTACCATTACCGACCTGCAAATGGAGATGACCTGTGAAAATTTGTCTATTAACTCCGAAGGTATAATCATGTTCGGCGCAGAGGACAAGATAGGAGCAGAGGTTGAGAAGATAACGCCCCTGATCGCCGAGGACGGAAGCGGCTTGGCTGCCCGTGTCGGACGTTCCGGAGGTTATAACATCACTGTTGAAGGCGGTTCGGGAACGATTATGGTTCAGTATAAATACTCCATAAGACCCACAGACGGATTGTTTAACCACACTGTTCTTGAAGATCAGCTTATTCAGATATACATAACCGTCAACACCGCGGCAGACGGAAGTATGACTGCCGAGTATGAGATCGTTGATGCTTCACAGGTCAGCGATTTGTATTGATAAACATATACAAACAGGGCGTTCCTTTTTATAGGACGCCCTGTTTATTTGTATTCTGAAATGGTTTTGTCAATCCAAGGTCAGTGAAAAAACTAAAGTGTTTACTATAAAATCAGCGGGAGAAGTATTATCGGGATCGGAAAGCAGTGTTATTGTGCTTTTTCCACAATACAAACCCGCTTCTGCAGGATTTCGATTTGAGGTATCATCTTCGGTGTAGGTTTCAAATACCATGCTCTGTGTATACTCCTCGTTGGGGTTAAGGGTCACAATTTTCATTGCATCATCAAAGCCGTCCACAAAAGTTTCAACACCAATCAACGGTTCGTAAAATTTGTCATTTGTAAATATACTTGTGCAGATTTGAGCATGAGAATGCAGATCCAAACAGGAAGCAAATAAGTAGACTTTCTCATTAGTGGTGTTTTTAACCGAAGCTTTAACATAGATCAGCTCGTCTGATTGGTATATGCTTTTGTCCGTTTTTACCGTCATAACTATCCCGTCAAAATCTTCTGTGAAAGTCTGGGGATCGTTTTTGATAACCTCGGGCTGTTGTGGCTGTTGGGGTTCAGCAAATGACGGAGAGCCAATGATAAGCGAAAAGTCCAATGAACAATATTTATAGTTTCCGTCAGAAAGGGATTGAACGGAATCATCGATCAATATTATCACGCTTTTTCCGAAATACAAGCCCTCTTCTGCCTGTTTTCTGCTTGACATATCATTTCCTGTGTAGGTTTCATAAGTCATGCTTTGAGTGTATTCCTCGTTGGGTTCAATAGTCACTACATCTATCATCTGATCAAAAGATTGCATAAAAGTATCAATATCAATCAGATGCTCATAACTGTTGTGTATTATTGTATCAATTTGTTTATGAGAATCGCCTAAGCAGGGAACAAATAAGCGGATCGCTTTATCAGTGGTGTTTTTAAGCGAAGCCTCAACATGGATCAGTTCGTCTAATTCATATCTTCTTTTATCCGTTTTTACTGTCATAAGAATGCCGTCATAATCTCTTGTGAAGATTTGGGGCTCGTTCTCGCATATCTCGCGCTGTGGATCTGTTTCCGAACCCAAGATAAGCGAAAAATCCAATGAATAATCTTTAAGACTGTGTTCCGAAGTATCGTAAGGATCAACGTACAGCAATATTGTGCATTTTCCCGAATACAAGCCTTCCTCTGCCCGTTCGCCGGTTTTTTTGGAATCGGATGTAAAATATGTTTCATAATTCATTTCTTGAACATATTCTTCGCCCGGCTCGATGTAGATATTGTTAACAGCACAATCTATAAATGTCTCTGTAACAGGATCGCAAAGATATCTGCCGTTACGGGTGATTTTTGTATTTATTTCCTGATGTGCGGGAGTTGTGGTTGGAACATACAGCTTCACGGTTTCATTTCGGTTATTTTTGACAGAAGCTGTTACCTTTATTATTTCATCAAAAATATATCTGGTTTTATCCGTTGTTACCGTCATAACAATGCCGTCAAAATCTTCGGTGAAAGTTTGAGGTTCGTTTTCACTGACTCCCGGTTGTAAATCTGACGTTGATTCCGATAAAGTATACTGTACGGTATCGGATATATTATCGGATTCAAAAGGCAGTAATTGCTTCGAACCGTAGCTGTTTTTGTAAGCTGCCGTGCCTATTGCTCCGATTATGAGACAAGCCGCCGCAGCTCCTGCCGTGATTTTGGCAAAAGAATATTTTTTTGCTTTAGGAACAGCGGTCACATATTTGGGCTTGACCGTTTCGTCCTCACTATATTCCCTTGTAATGCTGTTTTTGCTTATTTTATCCATAAGGTCTTTTTTGATTTCCTCGGAATCTACGCTTTGCTCCTCACCGTCCGAAGCAATGTCAATAAGCTTTTTTATATCCTTATCTCTCATAGCTCAATATCTTCCTTTCTTAAAATTTCGCCTAATTCCTCCTTGGCTCTTTTCAGCCATATACGAGCCGTGGAGCTGTTGATCTCCATTTCCTTGGCTGCATCGACGATTTTCTGACCGTAGTAAAAATGCCTTAAAATAAGCTCTTTTTTGGGGGCGGAAAGCTGGGATAGAGCCTTTTTAACTATTGCGGACAAAGCCTTGTTTTCCGCATAGCTTTCGGGGCTTTCTCCGCTGAAAAGTATTTCCTCGTCCAAGGGCAGCTCCTCTTTTTTGCTTCGGATAAAGTTAAAGGCCTTGTTGCGCGCGATTTCTCCGATATAGGCTTTTTCTTTTCCCGCTCTCAGCTTATGCCGATTGTTCCATACAGCAAAAAACACGTCGGAAACAAGCTCTTTGCAGTCCTCATGCCGGAACCCTATTATCCTGAAAATCACCGTGCTGACATAAGGAGTGTATTTGTCGATCAGGGAGGAAAAGGCTGCCATACTTCCTTGTTTCAGCTCTTTTATCAGATTATCTTCTGTCAAAAGTCTTTCTCCTCCTTTGCTTAGCTTATTGCCGTAAAAAAAATTCGGCAGATATTTCAGCCATTTTACCAGCTCCTTTGTTTTTAAAAACCGGTTTCTTGTCTATCATAACACATCAAAAACAAAAAACGTTTCAAAAAAGTAAAATTTCTGAAACGTTTTTTAATTATTTTACAGATTATTTACCAGATTTTCTTTAAAGCGTTTGAAAGCGGCTTATAAATTATAAATGTAAAAACAGAATCCAACAGGAACTTAACAAATGTAAAGGGCATATTGAATATCAAAAGGCACTGAAAAATATTTTTAACCTTGGGCAGAATTGCCTGATATGCACCAAGAACTGCTTCCTCGGGTGCAATGAATTGATAGAAAGCGGGGTAGCTGATGTAGTAGTTCACAAATATGCTGAGAATCGAAGCTATAACACAGCCCGCAATACAGCCTATCAAAGCGCGTTTTCTTGTTTTTTTGCGGTGGTAGATAAGTCCTGCGGGAACAACCATACAAACGCCCAAAAGGAAGTTGCACAGCTCTCCCACTCCCGCAGACTGTGTTGTGGTAAGCTTTATAAGGTTTTTAACTAGGCACACGGGAATACCCGCCCAAGGAGAAACCACAAAGGAAGCGATCAAAGCGGGCAGTTCGGAAAAATCCAGCTTTACAAAGGACGGAATAAGCATAGGTACGGGAATTTCAAGCAGCTGAATTACAGCTGCCAGCGCCGCCAAAACAGCAGTAACAGCGATTTTGCGTATGTTTGTGTTGGCGCGGTTTCTTGTTGTAACAGTCATAAAAAATCACCTTTCTGAAACTTTTTAATCTGTTTTTGCTTTTGGGTAAAAAACGTCCCCGATTATCTAAGGGTGCTTTATTATCGGCGTTTTACAAGCTAAAGCCTTTGCACAAAATAAAGCACCCCCACATAAAGCGGGGGCGGAAATGTTTCATAATAAAAACATTCTGATTCTTTCATCCGGACTATACCGTCGGTATCGGAATTTCACCGATTCAACCGTTTAGGCTTTCCGACCTCAAAACGGCTCGCGGACTTTACCGCCGGTGGAGAATTGCACTCCGCCCCGAAACAGATTATGTTTATATTATACTCCTTTTTTCTGTTTTGTCAACTGTCCGATGAAAAAAATCACAGCTTAATAATCCGTTTTCAGCTTCTGTCATATTTCCCTCTGATAATATTCTGCTTTACATCATACATTGACAAAAAGTTGCCTGTTTTGTCCTTGTGGAGCTTTGCAAGATCCACCTTTGACAGGTCATGGCTTTCCATTTTTCGGTCGAGATCTCCTGTGAATATTTTCCAGCCCAATAAAAATACGGTTACGATTATAATTGTACTCATTTTTCTGTCCTTTCTGCCATATCGCTTTTAAAAATCCGCATTAAAGCAATATAAGCCCTTCCTTAAATTTATCTTATGACATTATTATACGTCTTTTAGTGTTTCATAGTAAGGACAGTAAATTTTTAGTGGACATAAAATGATACATTGAATTTTCGGATTATCCTATCACCACGGGCAAGCCTGTTTCATATAATAAATTATGGCAGGGAAACCCGTAGGTGAGGGCGAGGGGTAACGCTCGGCGTTCTTGAATAGCCACAGCCACCCAAGGAATTGGGGCTTACCTGCTTATATATAAAAAACCTTGTCGGGTATGTGCCTGACAAGGTTTTTTTGTGAAAACAGCTTTTAATTTTTTTGAAGATAGGAAAAACATATTCTTAATCAACTTCTTTTTGAAGATCTGGAAACAATTCAAGACTTCTTTTTAAAATCCCGTGCATTTGAGCAATAGCCGTTCCGTAATTGGTAAAAGGCACACCTGCGTCAACTGCACACTGCATACGGTATTTCATTTCTCTTTCGTTAAGCATACAACCGCCGCAGTGGATTATAAGCGAATATTCCGACAGCTCTTCGGGAAATTCCGTTCCCGAGGAGGTCTTTATAACAAGCTCATTTTTGGTATATTCCTTCAGCCACTTGGGAAGCTTTACCGTACCAATATCCTCGCACTGCCTGTGGTGAGTGCAGCCCTCGCTTATCAAAACGGTGTCGCCGTCCTTAAGCCTTGATATGGCAGCAGCACCTTTGACGGCGATACTCAGAAATCCCTTAAACCTCGCCATAAGAATTGAAAAAGAGGTAAGAGGTATGTCCGAGGGGGTGTCCTTTGCAACCCGCTCAAAAGCCTGACTGTCGGTAATTACCATAGCAGGCTTTTTGTTGAGCGTTGCAAGAGTTTCCTTTATCTTGTCCTCTTTTATGACAATTACGGTGGCATTTGCCTCCAGAATATCCCTTATAGTCTGCTGCTGGGGAAGAATAAGCCTGCCCTTTGGTGCGGCGGAATCAATGGGCACTACCAGAATGGCAATATCTGAGGGCGTAAGCATATCGCCAACCAATCTGAGCCTTGTGTCCTCCGTCACCGCCATTTCGCCCAATCTTTCCTTTAATCGGCTGATATTTTCCCCTGTCTTTGCGCTGACATAGATAGAGTCAACCTCCTCGTTGGAATGATCGGTAATGCTCATATCCGATTTGTTGTAAGCAACGATATAGGGTATCTGTTTTTTCTCAAATTTTTTCACCAAATCACGGTCAAAATCGGACAAGCCCTCTGTGGCAGATACCACCAACACGGCTATGTCGGTTTTGTTAAGCACCTGATTGGTTTTTTTTACCCTAAGCTCCCCCAATTCGCCTTGATCGTCAAGTCCTGCCGTGTCGATTATCATAACGGGACCCAAGGGCAGCAGCTCCATTGACTTGAACACAGGGTCGGTGGTGGTTCCGGGAACGTCCGACACTACCGAAAGCTCCTGTGAGGTAACAGCGTTGACAAGACTGGATTTTCCTGCGTTTCTTCTGCCGAAAAATCCGATGTGTATGCGGTTGGCGGAGGGCGTTTCATTTAATCCCATTTTTATCTCCTTATTATGGGCTATCTGAAAAGTCGCAATTTGCACAATTTTTACTAAATTGCTCTGTTTTCAGATACGCCCTAAACGAATTATTTTTAAATTTTTCACGAAAGCTTAGCAAGATCTTTCAGATCATAAGGCGTTTCCTGATAAACACAGAAGTTGAGCCAGTTGCTGTACATAAGGCTTGCGTGTCCGTGCCAGCTGATAAGGGGGGGACGGCTTGGGTCATTGTCGGGGAAGTAATTCTTCGGAACCTCGATCTCGATCCCTTTGTCAACATCTCTCAGATACTCATTTTTTAGGGTATCTCTGTCGTATTCTGCATGACCTGTTATGAAAATCTGGCGGTCGGTGCGGTCGGCAATGATATACGCCCCTGCCTCATCGGAGTATGCCAGCATTTCAAGCTGCGGCACTGCCTCTATATCGCCTATGCTGACCTCTGTGTATCTTGAATGAGGCACAAAAAACACATCGTCAAAGCCGTTAAGAAGCGGATGATTGCGGACAATAACTTTATGAGGAAAAACGCCGAAAAGCTTTTTATCCAGAAGCTTTTTCTGTATGCCGTAGTGATAATAAAGCCCCGCAAATGCGCCCCAGCAAATATGTACTGTGCAGAAAGCGTGTGTTTTCGTCCACTCCATAATGTGACAAAGCTCGTTCCAGTAGTTCACCTCTTCAAACTCCAGCTTTTCCACAGGGGCGCCTGTTATGAATATACCGTCAAAAAACTGATCCTTTACTTTGTCAAAGGTGGTGTAAAAGTTCTGAAGATGCTCATGGGCAGTATTTTTGGAAAGGTGGGTCTCGGTGTAGATGAGCGTTATGTCCACCTGCAGCGGAGTGTTGCTGAGCAGCCTTAAAAGCTGTGTTTCTGTTTCTATCTTAGTGGGCATAAGGTTCACTATACCTATTTTCAGCGGTCTGATGTCCTGACCTGTGGCGCGGTCGCTTTGCATAACGAAGATGTTTTCCCGTGAAAGAGTGGTAAATGCGGGAAGGTCGTTTGGAATTTTAATTGGCATTTTTGTTGTTCCTTTTCTTTCAATCTGTCTTTTTCTGATTTAATTTATATGTATTTTTGCGGGCTGATGTTTCCTTAAAATCCTGACCCGCGGTGTATTAACAAAGTTTTGGAGCAGGGCTGTAAAGAAGCGGGACCCATTTGGTATTTTTATTATGTCAATCAATGGTTTTTCTGATTTAATTATTTGTTTATACTTGATCGTTTGTAATCTCCTCTGTCTGTTCCTGATCGTCAGCGATTTCTTCAATTATCTCTCTGATATCCTCAACGCCCTCTCCCGTTTCGGAAGAGAAGGGAATTATTGTTATCTGATCGGCACAGGGCAGCTCCGTTTTCAGCTTTTCCAAGCGTTCCGCCCTTTGCGTCTTTTTCAGCTTGTCCGCCTTAGTAAGGACAATTACAAAGGGTATTTCGGCGTCTATCAGAAAATTGATCATCAAAATGTCGTCTGCGGTGGGCGGGTGACGGAAATCCACCAGCTGAAAAACCAAGTCAAGCTCTCTGTCCGATTGCAGATATCCTTCGATAAGTGACGACCAGCGCTGTTTTTCCGTTTTGGAAACCTTTGCATAGCCGTAGCCCGGCAGATCTACAAAATGAACATTTTCAAGCTCGTAGAAATTTATTGTTGCGGTTTTTCCGGGAGTGGCGCTTACTCTTGCCAAAGCTTTCCTGTTGAATATCTTGTTAATAAGAGAGGATTTTCCTACATTTGAACGCCCCGCAAATGCGATCTCGGTGCGGTCGGATTTGGGAATCTGACTGAATTTTCCGTAAGAGGTCAAAAATTTTGCGTTATTGAAGTTCATCTCTGTCCTCCTCCTCCTCCTCCTCCTCCTTCTTTCCGAGGGCTGATACGGGTTGGATTTCCTCGGGGGCAAAGCTGCCCTTTTTGTTCACTAAAAGGGTAAATATCATTCCCGCTATAATTGCCATATAAAAGGTCAAAAACCGCCATATAACGGTGGAAAGGTGTACATAGCTTCCGAAAATGCTTTTGAAAAAAAGCACATAGCTGCCCTCAGCCGCTCCCAATGCTCCCGGCAGCGGTACAAAGGTAGAGATCAAAAGGACAAAGGCTTGGCAGGAAATTACCGTAAGATAGTCCGTTCCCTCAAGCCCGAAGGCAAGGTATATCATAAAAGAAATGCTCAAATACACAATAAGCTGAATAATGGTATAAAAGCACATTTTTAAAATCAACAGAGGACGTTTTTTTATAAACTGAAAATTTTTGTGGTACATTTCCATTTCGTTGTCAATATATTTCAGTTTTCCGTCCACATCTTTTATAATGTGTATTTTTCCCAAAAGTCTTATAAGAAAATGTGCGAATTTCTCGGTGGGCTTGCGGAAAAATGCCAGCATTAAAAGCGCTGTTATTACCGCAGTGTTAACGATAAAGCCCACAATAATCAAGGGCATCATAAGGGGATTTGTGTCAACCACATATTGCAGCTTGAATATCAGAATTACCGCCGAATATACGGTAAGCACAGCCTGATATGCGATAGACTTGCTTAACAGCGCCGTCAGTGCCGAGCCTAAGGGAACGCTGAATTTTACAAGATAATACGCCTGTATTGGCTGTCCTCCCGTAGCAAAGGGGGTAATGCAGTTAAAATACAGACCTATCATGGAAACGGATAGGCTGTTTTTGAATTTCTGCTTTGGGTGTACCTCCTTAGCAACGGCGTGAAGCGTCAATGCTTCAAAAAACCAATACATAAGAATACACAGAACTGCCAGAAGCATAAAACCGGGATCGGCGCTGCGCAGCGCTTGCATTATGTCATTAGGATCATCTACAAAAAACAAAAAACCGATCATTATTACAAAAGCAATTCCGCATATAATGAGATTTATTTTCTTGGATCTGTTGCTCATTTTTTCTTTTGTCCTTTAGATGTAATATCTCCACACATTATTATTTATATATATTTTTCTCTGATTGCCTTTTATTATAGCAATTATATTGGACTTTGTCAATAAAATAACCCCCCGACATAAATCGGGAGGTCATTTTTTATTATTATGTTTTAAAAATCAATTAAGAAAGAATGGAGTGTTCGTCGTTTACATCGAAGAGATGTACCTTGTTAGGATCAAGAGCCAGCTTAACAACATCCTGAGGACGAGCGGTGCAGCGAGGGCTTACACTTGCTGTCAGGGAGATTCCTTCACAGGTCAGGTACAGGTAGGACTGAGCGCCCAACATTTCGGTTACGTCTACGGTAGCCTCAATTACGCCTGTGGTAGCTGCGGAGAGGTACATTTCCTCATCGTGAATGTTTTCGGGACGGATACCCAAGGTAACTTCCTTATCAACATAATACTTAAGAGCTTCGCAGTCAGCGGTCTTGCTGTTAGGCAGTTCAACATAGAACTTTCTTCCTCTGCTGCTCTTTGTATCTTCGGAACCGAATTCAACGGTGTACTTGCCGTTCTGGAGAATCAGCTTAGCATTGATGAAGTTCATCTGAGGAGATCCCATAAAGCCTGCAACAAACTTGTTAACAGGATTCTCGTAAAGATTGATAGGGGAGTCAACCTGCTGAATGAAGCCATCCTTCATAACAACGATTCTGTCGCCCATGGTCATAGCCTCAACCTGATCGTGGGTTACGTAGATAAATGTTGTACCCAGTCTCTTATGAAGCTTGGAAAGCTCGGTTCTCATCTGTGCACGGAGCTTAGCGTCCAAGTTTGACAAAGGCTCGTCGAGAAGGAATACCTGAGGATCACGAACGATCGCACGACCCAAAGCAACACGCTGTCTCTGACCGCCTGACAAAGCCTTAGGCTTTCTGTCGAGAAGGTGGCTGATATCAAGGCTCTTAGCTGCTTCTTCAACCAGTCTCTTGATTTCGTCTTTAGGAACCTTGCGGAGCTTAAGACCGAATGCCATATTCTCAAATACAGTCATGTGAGGATAAAGTGCGTAGCTCTGGAACACCATTGCGATATCTCTGTCCTTGGGGGCAACGTCATTTACCAGTCTGTCGCCGATGAACAGTTCGCCTTCGGAAATTTCTTCCAAGCCGGCGATCATACGCAGTGTGGTGGACTTGCCGCAGCCTGAAGGTCCTACGAAGATTATGAACTCTTTGTCCTTAATGTTCATAGTGAAGTCGGAAACTGCGGTTACGCCGCCGGGGTAACGCTTGTAGATGCCTCTGAGTGATAAACTTGCCATGTATGTGACCTCCTAAAGTTTAATAACATTATTGTCCGATAATATATAACATTATCGCTTGATAATATAATAACAGAAAAGCACAAAATATGGTAGTACCTAATTTACTAAAAAATTTTTGAATGCTTTATGAAAATTGACTAACCACTCCAAAGGAAATTGAAAAAAGCCGTATTTTTGTTGACAAGTTGCACAAAAAAAAGGCTCTACAGCCCCATAAATGGCGGTTTCAACAGCAATTTTCGTACATTTATATAATTTTAACAATCTGTTTTTGTGAAATGTTTTTAATTCTTCGGCATATACATTATTGTAAACACTTCAAATATGGTAAAAATGCCGTAAACACTCCTGTGAATAAGCTAAAAAGCACAGTTTTTTGGGTAAATGTGCAAACGGTTAAATTATAACGAAAGGAAAAAGTAAAATGCAAAAAACAAAACAACTTTCTCTGAAAAAAATCGGTCTGCTCTTAATAGGTATAATTTTAACTATAATAGTCCTTAAATCGGTTATAGGCTATATTTCCGCTGTCACAGGGACAGTTACTGAAGAACAGGCTGCGGAGTTTCTCCTGAAGCACGGCTGGAAAACCGAAAAGGGAACCGTTTCGGCGGAGGAAGTACATATTCCCTCAAATTTCAGCGAGGTCTACGAAAGATACAACGCGATCCAGCTTAAACAGGGCTATGACCTTACCAAATACAAGGGTGAAAAGGTTTTGAAATATACCTTTACTGTTACAAACTATAAGGACTATAATAATGTGGAAGCTCATGTGCTGACCTACGGCGGAAAGGTTATAGGCGGAGATATTTGCAGCACTGAGCTTAACGGGTTTATGACAGGGTTTGAGGGATAGTTTTCTTATTAACAAGGTTAAAAATAATTATATTACAAAAATGTATACCACAACATGTTAAAAACATGCTATAATTATTAACATTACAAACTTCGGTGCCACCCTGCTCCGATTTGTAAAAACCCCGATTTCGCAGATCGGGGCTGTTTTATTGACAGCAATGTCGAAAAAGTGTATAATATATTCATTGTCACATTTAATAACTAACTCGGAAGGTAAAGAAAATGATCGAAATAAAAGGCAGAAAATTCTGTGAGAACTGTTTTTCGGAAACAGCAGAAGCCGTTTGCTCCGTTTGCGGCTATGACAGCGGCAGCAGTGCGGACGACCCCACATTGCTCGCTCCCAGAACTGTTCTTTTAGGAAAGTATGTTATAGGAACAGTAATCGGAAAGGGCGGTTTCGGCGTTACATATCTTGCTTTTGATACCGCTTCGGAAAAGAAGGTAGCAATAAAAGAGTATTTTCCTTATGTGGCTGCTCGGCGAGCTGTGGGAAGCGCCGCGGTGACGGCTGCCTCTGAGGACGGCAGAAAAGCGTTTGAGTTAGGTGCAGAAAAATTCTACGAGGAAGCAAAATTAATTTCCGGCTTTAACGGAAATCCCAACATTGTAGAGGTTTACGAGTATTTCTATGAGAACGATACGGTTTATCTGGCAATGGAATATCTATATGGACAAACCCTGAAGGAATATATCCGTGATGTGGGAATACTCACCGCACCGCAGGCTCTGTATATTGCCAAAAGTGTCGGAAACGCCCTTGCGGCGGCGCATAAATCGGCGGTTCTTCACAGAGACATCACCCCTGACAACATTATTTTGTGCAGTGACGGAAATGTTAAGCTGATAGACTTCGGAGCGGCAAGGCAGGTAATTGCCGAATATTCGCAAAACTTTTCGGTTATTTTAAAGCCGGGCTTTGCTCCTCCCGAACAGTACAAAAAAAAGGGCAACCAAGGACCTTGGACGGATATTTATGCCTTGGGCGCAACACTTTACTTTGCACTGACAGGCGATATCCCCGAAGATCCAATGGCGCGCTTTGACGACGACGATACCTTCAGGGATAATCAGTTCGGCATTGATCCCGAGCTGTGGAGCGTAATTTTAAAAGCTACAAGCCTGAAAAACGAGGACAGATACAAGAGCGCAGAGGAAATGCTCGGCAATCTGAACAAAATTCAGATTGAACCTCAGCCCGTTATTCCAAGCATAAACGCTCCAAAGGGTGAAAATGACAGAGCTGTTTCTTCGGACGCGGTTTCTTACAATTACAAACAACATATTACATTTTCTCCCGATTCAAAGAAAAAAGGTTTTTTTGCTAAATATGGACGCGTGTTCATCGCCTCAGCGGCAGGCTTGGCAGTGATAGCTGCCACAGTAATATTTGTCGCCAGTTCCAACAAAGTTCCCTCATCAAATAACGGCGATCCTGCTTCTGATATGACCACAATACAGGAGGACGGTACGGACGCAGCAGAAGGCGCAAAAACAGAAGCCGAGGAACCTGAAGTCCCGCTGCCGAGAGTGGAGTTTTCCGAAAGCGACAAAAATAAGGTGCTTTATTCCACCCTTGACGATGGTTTTAAGGGGCTTTATGAGCTTATTTTTAATTGCGTTGCCAACAGCGATGAATCTGTGGATATTTCTTCTCAGACTTACAGCAGAGACACAGTTGACGCTGTTTACAAAAGGGTTCTTTATGACAATCCACAGTTTTACTACGCCGAAAGCTACACTCTTGACAAAGCCGAGGGAGACAGTATCGGCAGTATTAAGCCAGCCTATGCAGATTTGAACAGGCAGGACAGAAAAGCTGTGGAAACAGAGGCGGTCAATGTGGTTCGGGACTGCACAATGGACTCTGAGATAAATACCCTTGCCGCTATACACGATTATATGCTCGCCAATGTCAAGACGGTTGAACGCGGTTCAGACTCTCTCGGCTCCTCGGCTTACGGCGGCATGATCAGCCGTTCTGCAGATGATCTCGGTTTTGCAAAGGCTTACTGTTATTATGTTCAGCAGGCGGGATTTCCCTGTTATGTGGTAGAAGGAGAATTTCAGGGACAGCCCCGTGCCTGGGTCAGATTCAAGATGAGCGATAATATTTGGTACAATGCGGACGTTTACGGCGATGCTTTTGCGGGCGATGTTGTCACCAGGCTTAAGATAACCGAGGACGGCACATATTTCAAGACCTATTTCCTTACCAATGACAGCCATATTATCGATGAATTGGGCTATACCTTGTCAAAGGAATTTGAATTTCTTCCGGAAAGCGAGTATGCGGCAGCGGGACCTAAGGGAAATTATTATTTCCAGAGGAACTATCACTATTATTTTGTCAGCAGTTCGGAAAATATGTACAAATTTTATCTTAGTTATGTTGTTGATAAGATCCAAAAAGGAGAGGACACAAGTTTTGCCTGCTATATGGGTCCATTTTTAATGGACGGAATGTATGACCTGATGTACAGCCGTTTTATTGACGATCTTAAGGAGTACGGTATTGAGATCTCCAGCTTTTATCTGCAATACTCTCCCAATACGGTAGGCATAACCTTAAAGGGTATAACTGTGAATACGGAATAAATAATAAAACAAGCCAAGTTTTTTCTCGGCTTGTTTTGTATATGTAAACTTTTAAACGGCTCCGTTCCATATAAACCCTATCGCCTTTGAGTAATCCATTTTGTGCTTGATCGCATAAAACACCTTTGCGTCAACGGCGTTGCGAACGTAAAGAGGAGATTTCCCTGCCAAACGCAGCAGATAATTGATTTGCTCCACATCAAGCTCAAGCAGCAGCGACAGACGGATAAGACAGTTTCTTGTGGGAATGCGTGACCCGTTGAGTATCCAATATCCGTAATTGCGGTCGATATTCAGCTTCCGTATAACCTCCGCCTTGGTCATTTGCTTCTCGTTTATGTAATTGTTCAGCAGCTCATGAAGCTTCGGCGGTGTATTGTCTTCAATCAAAGCTTCGCTGAAATCCGTCGATTTACAGAGTTCTTCTTCAATATCCTTTGTGAGCATAAGAGCTTCCGCCTTTTTGAAAGATTTTGTCGTAATTTCTTAAATTATATCATAAAACGTACAAAGATGCAAGTCGTATCAATTATTTCGGCTTTATGTGTACTTGCGAAAATATTACCGAGAAAGGATTTGTTATGAATAAAACCAAACAGCCTGCGTGGCTTGACAACGCAATTTTTTACGAAATATACCCTCAATCCTTCTGTGACAGCAACGGAGACGGAATCGGCGATTTTAACGGCATAATAAGCAAGCTCGACTATATAAAAGATTTGGGCTGCAATGCAATTTGGATGAATCCCTGCTTTGAATCACCCTTCGGTGACGCAGGCTATGACGTTTCCGACTATTACACCGCAGCTCCAAGATACGGCACAAACGAGGATTTAAAGCGGCTCTTTGATGAGGTGCACAAAAGGGGTATGCACATACTTCTTGACCTTGTTCCGGGGCATACCTCTGTGGAACATAAGTGGTTCAAGGAATCCATGAAAGCGGAGAAAAACCAATACACCGACCGTTATGTGTGGACTGACAGTATATGGGAAGAGCCTCAGGGAATGGGAAGCATAAGGGGCATTTCCGACAGGGACGGTTCCTGTGCGGTGAACTTTTTCTCACATCAACCAGCATTGAATTACGGTTTTTACAAGTGCGACCGTCCTTGGCAGCAGTCCACCGACAGCGATGGAGCTAAAGCAACCCTTGAAGAGCTGAAAAATATTATGCGCTTCTGGCTCGGAATGGGCTGTGACGGTTTCCGCGTGGATATGGCTGGATCATTGGTAAAACATGACGAGGACGGAAAGGGAACGATCAAGCTGTGGCAGAATGTCCGCAGTTTTTTGGACAGGGAATTTCCCGATGCTGCAATGGTGTCCGAGTGGGGAGAGCCAGACAAGTCACTTCAGGGCGGTTTCCACATGGATTTCCTTCTGCACTTCGGTCCCTCTCACTACAACGATTTGTTCCGCTGTGAAGAGCCTTATTTTTCAAGCAGAGGAAAGGGCGATATTTCCGAGTTTGTGAAAAAGTACAAGGAGAACTACGAAAAGTCCGAAAAGAAAGGACTTATCTGCATACCCTCGGGAAATCACGATATGGACAGGCTTGCAAGAGGTATTCACGGCGATAATCTGAAAATTGCCTTTGCCTTTTTGCTGTCAATGCCCGGCGCTCCTTTTATTTATTACGGTGATGAGATAGGTATGAGATATGTGGATGGCTTGATCTCCGTTGAAGGCGGATACGGCAGAACGGGTTCACGCTCACCAATGCAGTGGGACGGCACTGTTAATGCGGGATTCAGCACTGCCCCCAAGGAAAAGCTTTACATCAGACAGGACGAAAGCCCCGACCGACCCACCGCCAAGGGACAGCTTGCAGACGAAAGCTCTCTCTTAAACGAAATAAAGAGGCTTATCGCTGTCAGACAGTCACACACTGCCTTGCAGAGTAAGGGTGAGATAGATTTTGTGTATGCCGAAAGGAATCAATACCCATTTGCCTATATAAGGAGCAGCGGGGAAGAGAAGATCCTTGTAATAATAAACCCCGCCGACAGAGAGGTTTCCTTTGAGTGCGGATATACGGTCAAGGAAAAGCTGTACTCCTTTGGAGGAGATATCAGGGAAAGCGACGGCAAAATTATTGTTCCGCCCTGCTTTGCGGGATTTTATGAAATTTAGTTTTTGAAAAACAATTAAGGGACTGCCTTTTCGCAGTCCCTTATTGCTATAAATTATTATAAACTGTCCTTGATTTGTTGAATAATCTGCTCTCTGATCGAATCAACATCAATTTCGTCCATCAGCTCATCAGCCAAGTCATCTGGGTCAAGCTCGTCCTCCAGTTCTTCCTCTATCCGTTCTCTTACCGTCTGGGCAAGCTTGCTGTACTTGCTGTTATTGCCGAATTTTTCCTGCATGATCTTGGAAATTCTTGCACCCATGTCCGCAAAACCGTTCACTCCGGAAAAATCCGCTTCGTCAAAATGAGTTTCCCTTTCCTGTTCCGAATCGTTATTCTGCATATCGGGAAATGCCTTGCTTGACCACCAAGCGTTGCGCGGAAACCCCTCGCTAAACCAGATATTATGCCTTTGGGGAAGCCCCTGCGGAGGAATATCCTCGGGAAGGTTGTCGTAGCTTTCCACAGAATTAGCCTTGATAATTGTGGTGTAGGAGGCTTGTGAAATGAAACGCAGCTTCGTATAGCAAGCGTCTCCCGTGTTAAAGGGAATACTGTACAGATACCAACCCTTGTAATGCTTCAGATACTTGATATAGTGGCGGTTAAGGTTGTACACATACCGACCGTCATAGTCGTTGTCAAACATGATCTCGAAGCGGCAAACCTCGTTGTTGCGGTCATTTTCTCCGCCGTTGAGCCAAAAGACAAACTCATAGTCGGTATTCTTTTCCAGAATCAGATCCTTGGTTTCGATCTGCGACCAGTTATAATTCCAGTCGCCTATTGTATACGCTTCGGTAAGATTTCCAAAAGGATCGGAAATAAAGGAACGGGTGAAAACGGTTTTGTCGCATTCCTTGCTGGGCGTCCATTCTCTTGCGTTGAAGAAAAGCTGTTTTGGCTTGTCCGAAGTATTGCCCTCGGAAATCTCAGCAATTTTTGGTTCATAGCCGTGAATGGTGTAATTATCCTCAGCATAGGCTTGCTGTGCCTTTTCGATAACCTCGCCTGTTTCGGCGTCAATGGTGATATTGCCGATGTCGTTTGTATTGTCAGTGAAATTAGTGTTGTTCATATTATCCTCCAAACAAGGCGTAACCGAACAGCCTTTCAGACGAATTTCGTTCTCACCGACTTGCTCAGCACGCCCTTTTTTAATTAAGCCTTTTGCCCTTTTAGGGTAAGTGCAGGTTAGCATTTTTCCGAATTCGTCTGTTACAATTACGTTTTTTTCGATGGGTGTCTGCCCCCTTGTAACTTTGATATGCGCAGGTCTACTGCGGTTTGTATGTATGCTGTTTTTTGCTATGGGTGCCGTCCCCGATACTATTTTATTGTAGCATATTTGGTGGGATATGTCAACACTTTTAAATCTATATTCGGTCAATACATAAAAGGCTGCCCAAAACCGATAGACCTTTACTTAGAACATGTTCTCCTATAACAAAAATATGAAAACTGTTTACTCAACACACATATAAACCGCCGCCTCAGGCTTCTTCACACCGTTAAGATAAATGCCCTCCTCCTTAGCCTTCAAAACGATCATCATAGGAAGGTAACAGCAGCATTTGTCATATCTCAGCCATTTTAAATATCCTTTAACGTGAGACGGTATATCAAGGGGCTTTTCCATAAGAGTCATAAAACTGTCATGAAAATTTTTGGCTATTTCTGTAAAGTACTTTTTGCACAGCTCATAATGCCTTTCTCTTTCCTCGGGTGAAATAACGGGTACCTCGCATATCAGCTTACCTTCCTCGTCTCTTGAAAGAAATCCCATATCGATAAAATTATCTATCTTATCGATACAGCATTTATCCACTGCGGAAAAAGCGTCCTTGTTGTCCGTATAAACGGAATAGAGCATTTTGATAGCAGGTTCCTTGCCGGGCAATTTCTCAAAAAGACTGTGAGCATTACAAAGTGATGTATCATAATCGTTTAATGAAATATATCCGGTATTCAGAAAACCGGAAATGCCGCTGCCCCATTCTCCGTTTATACCATAAGGAACATGATAGGATCTTTCATAGTCATAGTCCTTGCTGTAACGGTTTCCCATTGCATACCATTTTCCTCCGTTGGGGCGTTCGGCATAGTCCGAAAAGGGTTCAAGTCCGCCGCAGGCTTCATTCCTGACACTGTCTACTGCGCGCTCCATGGTTCGGATCACAAAATGGCTTTCCAATTTTTGCTGAGCGGATTTCCTTTGTGATATATAATATTCCTGTTCTCTCAGCTCAGCCAAACCCTTGTCCACCATTTTCCATATCTCTCTGTAATTCTTTTCGGCAACCTTTTTCTGAGCGTCAAAATACTCCATTCTGTCCTTTTCGGAAAAAATGATAAAATCGGTATAAACCTTATCGGAAATGCGCCCCATAAGTTCGCCCTTGACCAGCTCGTTCACAATGGGCTCAACGTAAGCCGTGGGAATGCCGATAGCGCTGGAAAGCTCCGGAACCGTCAGCGGCTTTTCATAAGCTAAAATAAGAAGGTTCATTTTGATCTTATCGTTGCCAACAAGGAAGTAGGGCTCGCCGTTAAGTCCTGTCCGACCTGTACACCCGATCCAGAGCATTTCGGGCTCATAGCTTTGCTTTGCATAACTGTTACTGCACATTTCAAACTCCTTTTCCATAAGACCTCTGCCTGTGTAAAGCCGTGATTTGACGGTACTCAAAGGAATATCAAGCTCTTTGGCGATGTCCGAAAGCTTTTGTCCCTTCATATAATGCCTTACCACCACCTCGCGGTAGTTTTCTGTCAGCATGGCAAGACACCGCCGAATATTTTCCGCCTCTTGCGACTTTTCAATCTCCTCAAAAATCTCGTTATCCTCCGCCTGTTCGCTTATAACATCTATGCAAACGGTAGGCTTGCGGTACTTCCTTCTGAGAAAGTCATAATGTTTTCGGTTAAGCACCGAAGCAAGCCACGCTTTTGGGTTTTCGGCACTTCCGCCCTTTTCGAGAAAGGTCAGCGCCACCAAAAGCGTCTCCTGTACAATATCTTCGGCATCAATAATATTTCCCGCCTTATAAACGGCAATTTTCAGCAGATAGTCTGTGTATGACCACAAATTATTTTTGTTCATTTCGTCCATAAAGAACACCTCGGTTGAAAGCTTTCACTTATATAGTCGCAGTTTTTTTGAAAAGGTTCGGAGGGTTACATAAATTTTTTGCAAAAAAGTGCTGTAAAAAGCGTTAACTTTTTACAGCGCAAATGTTTTTTTATTTATCTTTATTTCCGTTTCCCAAAAGCTCGGTAAGCCTGCTCAAAACGTCTCCTCCTCCGTTGACGTTGATCTCGCCTACATGCTCGCAAATTCTCTCCAAATATTCCAATTCCTTAAGCCGTCTTAAGGTTTCGTTTTCATCCAGCAGCTTTGCGGTGTTCAGCAGCGACCTTGTGGAGGCCACCTCTTCTCTGCGGGTGATAACGTTTGCCTGCGCCCTTTTCTCGGCAGCAAGTACGGAGTTCATAATGGCGCTGATCTCTCCGGGAAGAATAATATCCTTTATTCCCGCACTGACTATTTCTATGTAGGCATTTTTGGTTCTTTCACGCAGAACATTGATCACCTCGTCGGATATCTTGTCGCGGTTTTCCAAAATCTCATCGGTTTTGTACTTGCTCACATACTCTCTTAATACAAGCTGCGCGGCGGTGTACAGATAGCCTGTGATGTTTTCGGCAACTGTGGCGATCTTCTCCGCATCGGTGACCTTGTACACAATAACGAAGTTAATGCGCAGTCCCACTTTATCGGCGGTGAGAATTTCTTGTCCGTTGATGTCAAGTTGTCTTTCTCTCATATCTTCAAGCTCGGCAGTTACGTTTGTCTTGCCAGTCCAGAAAAGATACTTGCCGGGGTCAAGCATTTTCACAAGCTTGTTGTCGTAGTACAGTCTTGCTTTCTGATAATTGCCCACATTGATAACACGGTAGAGGGAAACGGGCATTCTTGTCAGCTCAAAGGGAGTGACCTGATCCGTTATCTCAGGCTCTTCTCTGTTGATCTTTTTGAACTCGTGTTTTCCCTGTGCTTTCCAGAACGCATATCTTCCTCTGCCCAAAATGGACATAAAATTGCCGTCAATGTAGTGGAGACAATACTCATTATCCGCTACCTCAAGGGGAACAAGAGCGTCAGAAGCGCCGTTTAACGCCATTAAGGCTTCAAAGGTGCAGGCGGGATTTTCTATGTAATTGTTGACAGGGAGCTTTTCAATACTTGAATTAGCGCCTATATGATACTTTCCCGGTTCAAGCAGCTTTGTCAGCTTTCCGTTTTTGTAAAGAAGTCCTCTTTCTCTTTCGTTAATGATTACTTTCATACTAACTCATTCCTTTCCGTAAACCGATTTTTCTTTTTCTTTATTTATAATTACTCTTGGAGGAGAGAATATGCGAAATCCTATCCCATATCCTGAAGCGGCGAAATAATTGAGCCGTGTCCTTTCGGTGCGGTACCTTTTTCATAAGAAATCGGTATGGCAAGGATCGGAAAACGGCGGTATCCTTAAATCGACAGGGCTTTTCGGATACTGCCCCGATAATCGCCGACCCAAAAGGGAAGGGAATTATCTTGGCGGGGATAAGGACTTTTTGTTGTACTGTAAAGTACGCTGTTAAATCAGAATCCCAAATTCTGCGCCCTTTCGGGCAATGGTGGAAATACAGTTTTGAGCTGAACTCCCGAAATACCAAAACCACTTGGCTCTGCAAAAAACAGAGGTAGGATTCGAACCTACGATAACACAGTGTCATACTGTGAGAGGATAAACGATACAAGGGCAAAAACATTCCGAAAATGCAAGCCGGTGCAGTCCGCCGCCCCTCGCCGTCAAAAGGCTTAAATGGAAAACGGCTGTCCTCAATTTGAAAGTATATCATATCGTATGCTTTTATTCAACTGTCTATCCGAGAAAAAAGTCGAAAAAGAAAAATTATCCTTTAATGTTTACCCAAAACTTGGAGGTAATTTACTTATTTAAAAGAATTTCAAAACCCATAATAATATAAGAAGGGCTGCATTTTCTGCCCGCTTTTTTCAAGCAGAAAATACAGTCCTGTTTGATTTTTGAAATTCGTGCTTTTATAATGCTGTAATATTTTTACAGACTACTGATAAATCACAACATTCTTTCCGCTGCCCTTACCCACATAAAGTCTGTCGTCGGCGATCTGAACCAATTCGTCGATCCTTGTCAGCCTTTTGGACTGCATGGCGGCGTCCTTTTTCTCGGTGCAGTAAACAAGTCCCAAGGTCATGGTGACGGAAAGATCTTCTTCCTCCTCTATCTTTATCTCTGATACCTTTTGTCTTATCCGATCCGCACGTTTTACACACTCTTCCTTGCTGCCGTGCATAAGAACGAGAAATTCCTCACCGCCCCAGCGGCAGGCTATCTCATTTTCGGCAACCGCATTTTTTATGGCGGAGGCTACTCCCTTCAGCACCTGATCTCCGCAGGAGTGACCGTAGGTGTCGTTTATGGACTTAAAATTGTCCACATCTCCCATCATTACGCAGTAGCACAGGTTGTCGTCCTGTTCCGCTTTTTCGTTCTCAATGCCCACAACCTCGTTAGTGCGGAAATTTTTCTTGAACTGCTCAAACAGCTCTTTAAGACTGTGTCTGTTGTACAGATCGGTAAGAGCGTCATGGTTTGCGGTATAGTTCAGCTTATGGTTGATATCTTCCAGCTGTCCCATAAGATGATGCATTTCCGCAATAAACATAAGAGTGAAAAAGAAGATAATGGAAAAATTAAGAAAAACATTGATTCCCCGCATAACTTCCAACTGGTTACGTGTGACGGTACGGTTAAAAACAAGAGTGATGAGGGGCGGCTTTATGGTGAGAAAAACAAAGCAGAAAATAAGTGTGGCAAAGCTTGTTACGGTAAGAGGCGCCATAACCTTTACAAAAGTATATTTGTCAAAGGAAAGGTAAACCACATAGGACGAAACCACAAGTGCAATTATACCATACAGAAAGAAACATGTCCCGAAGTCCAGCCACAGAGTAGCCAGTACGGCATGAGCAGTAATTTCTATGTACGTTGCCAATATCCAAGCCATGCTGTAAGGCTCAAATTTTTTTGCTCTGGTGGCAATTCCCGCCGAAAGATAGAACAAAACACTGAAAATATTTACCGCTGCCAAAACATAGATTTCATATATCATAAAAACAACTAAGAAAGTTATATGAATAGCACAGCTCAGAAAAAATATCAGCTGAAATTTAAAGGAGCTTTTAATATTTAAATCAAGTATATTCATAAAAACCTCACGATTTTATGTAACTTATATGTAACTTTTAAAGTTTACCATAAATTCGCTGTATAGTCAAGGAGTTTTTAATACTGATACTTTCTAAAAATTTTGTCGATTACACATAGTTTACTATTTAAAATAAACAATTCTGAAACTTTGTAACCCAATATTCGATTTTGCATATTATAGACATTTATAACCGAATGTGCTACAATATATAAAATGGTTAAAAGAGAGGAACAAAATATGCTGTTTAAAAGAAAACCCAAGGAAGAAGAAAAAGGACTTGCAAAAGAAGCAAAGGCGCTTCCATATACAAAAAAGGTGCAGTTTTGCTATATGAAGCCAAAGGAGCTGGAACAGCAGCTTACCGAGAATATTGAAACGGTTTTAAGTCTGGAGCATGTCAACTACTATGCGGAAAAGAACCGCTTTTTTCAGTGCATATTTTTCTTTACCGAGGATTATTCGGATATAATAATGAGATTTGAGCTTTTTGAAAACGACCGAAAAACCTTCGGGGGAGAGTACCGCAGAATTTCCAAGGAGCTGTATTCAAAAATACTGTTAAAATTCGGGCAAAGGATAAAATTTGAATAAAGCTTTAAATACGGAAAATTCCTTTATTGATTTATAAATCCAAAGCCGAAAAGATTTCATTCAGGGAATGGAATGTATAGTCCTGTCCAAAATCCTTCGGCTCTTCTCTCCTGTTAATAAGGGCGGAGACTATGCCCAGCTTTTTTGCACCAACAATATCCTTTTCCTCATCTCCCACAAATATCATCTCATGTGGGCTGACCTTAAAAGAATCAAGCAGCTTTAAAAATCCCGCAGAGTTGGGTTTTCTGTAACCCACATCAACAGAGGTAAAGACGACATCTATCAAATCGGAAAGCGCGGAGATATCTTCCAAGGAAAATTCATTATCCATACCATAAGCGACATCGGTTAAAACTCCTGTTTTTATCCCATGGCGCTTTAATTTTTCCATTACTTCAACAGCTTCGGGGAAAGGTTCTGCGTCTGCTTTAAAAAAGGAGTAAAAGCCTTTCTTTAAAGTATACAGTTCTGTTTGCAGTCCCCAGCCTTTTAATATTTCACTAAAGATACAGTCGGAGTCAGTTTCCCATTCACGATAATTTACTCTTGTGTTGTATTTCAGAAGAATTTCCTCTGCTGAAATCACCATATCCTCAGATAAAGCAATATCTGCGGCAGAAGCGGCATGCTCCAAGCCTGCACGATAAAGGCTCCGCCAGTTCAGTGGATTGTTATATTTAATAAGGGTATGTCCTACATCAAAGCCCACTGCTTTTATCTTTCTTAAAAGCATATAATTCACTCCCAATAATCAATATAAATCGTATACATTTCCGGTTTTTTCAAAATCCTCCCATTCCCAAGCCTTGCCGGTAACGGCATATTCCACTATATGATTTTCAAGCTGGAAATTTCTGTACCACATATATATGCGTTGGCGGTTGTCGGGTATATAGGACAGAGCCTCTTCGGCGGTTTGTCCGTCAAGCAGATTGCTGTAAATGTCCATCAGATCCGCATAGGAAACTGGTTTTTGAGATTCTGTAAAGTCATGGTGTTCATTTATACCCTTTATCATAAACATGGGGTTTGCTCTTGCAAGCATATCGTCAGCGCCGATAAGGGCGGTATTTCCGTGATCCGCCATAATTATAATTACCGTATTGTCATATACGTTGTTGGCTTTAAGCCTTTCGATGTAGGCGTTCAGCATTGTAACCACTGCCTCGATTTTCTGCTGGTAGGTGCCGTTTTCTATTATGTTCAGGTCTTTGTCATATCCAAAGGGAAGATGAGCGCCCTCGGTGTGAATATAGCTGAATACCTTTTGAGGGACTTTTGTCAGCTCGGATCGGTTCTTTATATTTTTGTAAATTGTGTGGTCGTCCCACAGATACATATCCACCAAGCCGTTAAAGTTCATATCTTCGATTTGTGAACGTTCCTTTAATAAATAAGGAAGGTATTTATAGCTCACATATTTCAGTTCCTCGCTCATAAACAAACCAAAAGGCAGCTTATAATCCTTAAAAACTTCTCCGTTTTTGATTTCATAATTGCGGTTTCCGTACCATATCAGCTCCGATTCGTACAGATTTATATCATAGCCGCTGTCGTTTAACTCTTTGAAAAAGGGTGAGCCGTTAAGGGTCTCGGAAGAAAAAACGTGAAAGGTCTTTTCGTTTTTATTAAACTGTCCGCCCAATATAAGGGGTATATTGTCGCGGGTGCAGGGGTAGCCGCTGAGAGTATCGGGACAGTAGGTGAAATCCTCGAAAACATCTTTATATTCGGGATTTTCTTCCAAAACTTTTTTGAATTCGGAAGAACCGACTGCGTCACAAAGAAGTATCACAAAGTTTTTGTCCTCGGAAAGCGTGCTGAAATTCTTATCTGTGGCAATAATGCTATCCTTGCGCTTATATGCGTTCCAGCCGATCATTTCTGCAATCAAGAATAAGGTTAAAAACACACATATACCTATTGCAGCGGGCTTTATATATTTCAGTACAGACTGTATTCCTTTCTTGACCGTCAAAAACACCAATAATCCCGCTGTGATCAGTATTGCGGCAAGTGTTATAATATCACTGCTGTAAAGCCCTTTCCAGTCTATTTCCGAGCCGTCAAGGGCAGGCAGATTCATAGAGAGAATATTGCCCTGCAAAAAGGTTACAAAAAATATTCCGAAAAATGTGATATCAATTATTTGAAAAATAAAGGCGGATCTTTCTTTAGCCAGAGCCTTAAGGACAAAATACAACGCTGTGAGCACAGCAGAAATGCCCAAAAAGAAAAGAAAGAATCCCAAAAGCATAGGCAGCACCATAAGGGGAATATCGAACCAGAAGTCCAGCTGATGTGTACAGTACATCAAAAGAGGCTCGTAAACAAACAGCATAAAGCAGAGAGCAAAGGCGGTGATATAGGAGGGGAAAATCTCCTTTAAAGCTGTTTTAGGTTTATTTTGTTTTTTTTCGGAGATGTTCATTTTATCTGTAAACTCCTTTTTTAGGATCAGGAAACTGTTCTACCGTGTGCGCGTCAATTAGTACAGTTAATACACATATATTATAGCCTATTTTTTTCTGTTGTCAATAGGTTTTGGGATTTTTTTGTGGAATTTGCTTTAAAACTTTTTAGAATAAAAATGGGGCTGAAAAACTATCACAACCTAAACAAGACTGTATTTTTCTGCTTTTTAAAGCTGTACAGAAAAATACAGTTTCTATTTTTTGAAGTTCGTGCTGTTAGAAAAACAGTGTCGGTTTTTATACTTTTTTAGAAGTGTTGTGATAGTTTTTTACAGCCCCGTTTATATATTTTTCCAATTCGCTTTCGTGTTTTTTGTATATCTTTCCATCCAATGTGGGGATTATCGATTACTCTTGAAATGCCTTTATACAGCGTCTATCTTTGGAGCGGTCCAAAACGGCATGGAACACGGAATCAAAATACTGCCCCATTCCTTCCTCCAGAAGTTCTCTCCACCAGTTTGCTATCTTTTTGGGATCATTTCGGATTACACCGCATCCATAAGCTCCAAGTACCAGATGGCATTTTCGTTTTTGAGAACGTCCCTGTACTCTTCAAGCCTTTTATTCAACTCTTCGATCATTTCCGCATCTTCGCTCTGATATGCGTCAAAAAGCTGTGAGCTAAGGGACTGCGCTTCTATAAGCTGTTCTTTCATATCTGTTATGATTGCCTCATTTTCTTCTGTCAGCATTCCCGAAAGAGGCTTCAGCATTTCAAGATATGTATTTTTTTCGCTGGAGGTATTAAAGCCGTAATTTGTGTTAAGCTGCCCGGGGAGGGAAATAAGCTTTATCAAAATAACTGCGGCAAAAAGAAAAAGCGCATATTGTTTTATCAGTATTTTTTTAGCCTCATATTTAAACAAATTCATCTTGCGCTCACCTCCGTGATAAACCGTATCCTTTTCGCCGTTCTGATGTAACAGATAATGTGCAGAAGCACAATATATATCACTGTTGAAAGCAGGGTGACAATAGGTTCGAGAACGGGGCAGCCGAAAACATTCAGGCACTTGAATTCACCTATCATTTTTTCAGTGCTGAACAGGGTGAATGGGGACAGCCACTCCGGAATATACCCGTTAATAAAGATCAGCACTCCTATTGCCCCAAAGCATAAAGTCATTGCCGCCCCCAAATTTTTGGTAAGAGAGGAGACGGTAAAAAACACCTCGCCCGCAAAAATAAGGGCAATGGTTTTGAATAAGCAGGACAGCATAATTGCGCCGATAATTGTAAAGCTGTAAGGGGCAAACCTATAATCCGGAATGGTATAAAGTGGCTGTTGCAAAAAGCTCAAGCCGTAATAGCTGCCAAAGCTCAAAATATCTATCAAGGAGAAAAAGAAAGTCAGTATTGCCGCAAAGGCGTACATGGTGAACTGCTTTGCCCAGAAGTTGCTTTTAGCCCGACCGCCCGAATTTATTATTTTATCCGTTCCCGTAAAGGCTTCTACCGAGAATATAGCCGAGAACGCAAAGATCATTGAGATCATTATCACAAAGGAGGAAAATTCATAGCCCAAAGATTTCTTAAAAATAAACGCTCCGTAGGCGCAGCACATGTCCAATAATGCGGTTTTGCGGAACAAAATTGCGGACTGAGTCCGCAAAGCATTGTTGGACGAAAATTGAGGGGCGAGAAGTTCCTCGCCCCGAAATTTTCAGCGTACATTTCACCAACAGCTCTTATCACTGTATAGATTATCTGTATTTCAAATCTAAACAAACAGATAATCCATCACCTTACAAGGTTATATTTTGTCGGAATTGCACTGTCAAACTAATAATATTTCGCTATTAAGATTCGTCGTTTATTTAATCAGGATTTTGCGTGCTGCATTGATACCGATCTTATAGGGCAGGGGTCTGAGTTCGCGATCGGCTTCCTTTAGTTTTTCACGAATATTTATATGCTGTGGGCAGTGTTTTTCACATTTACCGCAGCCAATGCACTGTGATGCAAAACCGGGTTCCTTACGCAATCCCATGTTCTGGGCAAATTCAAAGCGAGCGGAGGACTTTTTCTCCATATACATTAAATTATAATAATAGAAATTGCCCGGAATATCCACTCCCTTTGGACAAGGCATACAGTACCTGCAGCCCGTGCAGCCTACCTTTTCCCGCTCGCGGATGATCTGCTTGATCTGCTCAACGATCTCCATATCTTCTTCTGTAAGATGCAGCGGCTCAGCATCCGATGCGATTCGGATGTTCTCATTCACCATATCCTCAGAATTCATACCGGAAAGCACACAGGTAACTTCCGGCTGGTTCCACAGCCAGCGCAGACCCAGTTCTGCCGGCGTATAGCCTTTGGGGTCGGAGGCAAGCTTTTCCTTTGCTTTATCAGGAAGATTGACCAGCTTACCGCCGCGAAGAGGTTCCATAATAATAACCGGAATACCTTTCTTTGTTGCTGCCTGAAGACCTTTCTTTCCTGCCTGGGTATGCTCGTCCAGATAGTTATATTGTATCTGACAGAAGTCCCAGTCATAAGCATCCAGAATTCTCAGGAACATTTCCGTTTCACCGTGGTAGGAAAAACCGATATTGCGAATACGGCCTTCTGTTTTCTGACGTTTGATCCAGTCCTCAATGCCCAAAGCCTTCAAATGCTCCCATTCCGCATAATCTGTGAACATATGCATCAGATAGTAGTCAATGTATTCTGTGCGGAGACGTGAAATCTCTTCATTAAAGATCTTATCGATTGCCGCAGCAGAACGCACGATATACTGCGGAAGCTTGGTGGCAATATAGACCCTGTCACGGCATTTGTTTTCGTCAAGTATCCGACCGAGGCATTCCTCGCTGCCGGAGTAAATGTAAGCAGTATCAAAATAATTGACGCCCTTTTCAATAGCCAGAAGGACTTCCTTCTCCGCTTTTCCGTAGTCTATTGCATTTCCTTTTTTGCTGAATCTCATGCAGCCGTAACCCAACTGGGAAATTTGACTGCCATATCGATCAGGTCTGTATTTCATATCTGCCTCCGATCTGCTCTGGTGTCCGCCCTCAGTAAGAATAAGGATTGCTCTCAGATTTCTATTACATCCGCCCATGAAGCTGACATTGTGAATGACGACCGAAACTGAACATTATTGACAAATCCTCATATTCTCAACGATATATCCGCTATAGGAGCAGATATGATGCAATATATTCTGTATCGGCATCTGTCATAATTCCCGGGTCACTCACGCTAAAACTAATGCTTATGTCGCTTTCTTTTGCCGCAAGAGCGAAATGGCACAGGGCTATTCCCAAATCTATCTTCTGTAAATTACCTGTTGCTTCACTGATATAGTCCTTTGTTCTCTTCAAATAAAAATGGACGCCGCTTTTATCCAATACAACGCGCCATGGCTGCTTATTGACTGCCGACGGAGCCCAGCGAACCGTTTCTAAGACCCCCGCCAGCCTGCCCGCCGCTTTCTCCGTCAAAGGTACATCAAATGTGCCGTCAAAGAAAAGCGTTTCAAAAGGATTCCTGCTGTCTGCGCTGATGGCTTTCCGCATCATCTTCTCACGAACGGACTTTTTTTCTGCAGGATATCCTAAGGGGCTTACACATGGCATTATTTCATTCTGTCCCAATTCCATTGCGCGCTCAAAAGCGGAACGGTTCATAGTACCACCAATCCAAACTGTGCCGATTCCAATAGATTGTGCATATAGCACGAATCTCTCAAATGAATATCCGAAAGCCTCCTCCATATGCGGCATACGGGGAACCTTTGCCCCTACATAGAGATCCGTACCTATAACAACAGGACAAGGCAGACTCTGTTTTTTTCCATCCAAAAATTTGAAGCTGACAGGTACCTCATACGGATTTTCTATGTTTTCCATAAACAAGGCTAACTTTTTCCTGTCATCCTCAGTGACTTCTTTACCGTCAAATGTCCGGACACTCTTCCGATGACGCACCAGTTCTGTAATATTTTCCATTATCTTCCCTCAATTATAGTAATTCCTATTTACATTATAATATATTACCATATTACCACACAAATATCAAGATCTCCTTAACCATCTGATGAAAATCACCTGTTGAAGATCCCCCAAAACTCCGGAAGACAACACATTATATAGTGGAGTTACAGTCAATATTTTCAGTAATTTCAGATTTGATTCTATGATTTTGATAAGACGATAGCTTTAAGTTATTTCACTTTTTGCGTTTCCAACGTCTTATTCATGCTTCCCATTTGATAACCGCTGAGATCTAAGGTCACATAGAAAAATCCCAGCTCATGAAGATATTGATTCAAGGCTTCCGCAATCTCAGGCTGAATGATTCTGTCAAACTCCGAACGTTCGATCTCGATTCGTGCAATATTCCCGTGAATACGCACACGCACCTGATGGAATCCAAGATCAAGCAGTTTCTGCTCCGCCCGATCTACCATAAACAACTTTTCCTCGGTGATCGTTTCTCCGTAAACAAACCTTGAGGACAGGCAAGCAAATGACGGCTTATCCCATGTAGGAAGTCCCATTTCTTTGGAGAGCCGGCGGATCTCCGCTTTTGTCAGTCCGGCTTCCCGCAGCGGACTTTTGACCTCTAATTCCGCAACAGCAATCAGTCCGGGACGATAATCTCCGGTATCGTCCACATTGGAACCTTCAACAATGTACGGAATACCACGCTCCTCGGCAATGCGGCGGATTTTTGTGAACAACTGGCGCTTGCAGAGATAGCAGCGATCCTTTGGATTTTGCCTGAACCCTTCGATAGAAAGTTCTTCCGATTCCACAAAAATCTGCTCGATACCCTCGCTTTCACAAAAAGCCTTCGCCTCGTTGAGTTCCCGTACAGGAAAAGAACATGACCGTGCGGTTACGGCGACTGCTTTTTCACCCAAAATATTATGAGCTGTTTTTAAGAGAAAGGTAGAGTCGACCCCCGATGAAAAGGCGACAACAACACTGCCAAGCTCCCGCAGAAAAGATTCTAAATGCTGTTTTTTCTCATGCAATTCGTCCATATAAAGACTCCTTTTTTAAGACTTGCCTTGTTATTCATTGCAGATCTCCAAGGCGCTTCTTTACTTCATCGAGGCTGATATTCTGTTCCTTTGCAATGCGCGCAAGATCGTTATACTCGTACTTTGAACGGCTGATGCCGTAACCTGAGGATATCTTACGGCGAACCTCCCCATAAGGAGTTTGTACGGTTTCCGTTTTTCGGTCCAAAATATGCCGATGTGTTATGTATTCCCGCACACCGATAGTCGTGGTGTATTTGAACAATGAGCCGATAATTTTTTCCTTATCCTGTTCCTCGCACATCACACGGACCAATGTTCCAGGGCGGGATTTTTTCATACCGATCGGTACGGTGTAAACCTCGAGCGCGCCAACTTCAAATAAACGCTCCATTGCAAAGCCGATCGCTTCCGCTGTCATATCGTCCACATTGCAGGAAAGTTCCAAAACCGCATCTGTTTTATCCGTTGTTTCACCCAACATGGCACGTACACAGTTCGCCGTTTGGAAGTCCTTCTTTCCCATGCCGTATCCGATAGCCTGCGTTTTCATCATAGGCATATCTCCGAAACGAGCGGCAAAATGTTTCAGAAGCGCAGCGCCGGTAGGCGTGCAAAGTTCTCCTTGAACGCTGCCGCTGTAAATTGGTATGTCTTTCAAAATATAGGCGGTTGCGGGGGCGGGAACAGGCAATATCCCATGCGCGCACTTCACATGACCGCTTCCCACATGGACGGGAGATACAACAACTTCATCGGGAGACAGCTCATTCATCAGCAGACATACGGCGGTGATGTCAGCCACAGCGTCCATTGTTCCGACCTCGTGAAAATGGATATCCGTTACTGGCACACCGTGAGCGTGACTCTCTGCTTCTGCAATCAGCCCGTAAACCGCAAGAACATCATCCTGCACTTTCTGCGGAAGATGCAGATCGGAAATGATATGCTCGATCTCATGCATACAGCTGTGGTGGTGATGTGCATGATCATGGTGGTGATCATGAGTATGGTCATAATTGTGGTCATGATCATGGTCGTGTTCGTGGTCATGATCATGGTCGTGTTCGTGATCATGGTCGTGATCGTGGTCATGTTCGTGGTCGTGATGATCGTGGTGATGATCATGCTCGTGAGTATGATCGTGCATTTCCTCGCTTTCCTCCATGCCATGAACAGAAACGGAAATATGAGTGCCTGTGATCCCGCATTTTACTGCTTTTTCCTTTTTGATTCGCACTCCCGGAATAGCAAGAGCATTCAGTTTTTCAATAAACGCATCGGGGTTCGGCAATAGTTCCACAAGAGCTGCGGTAAGCATATCGCCCGCAGCGCCCATTCCGCAATCCAAATACAATGTTTTCATTTTCTTACCTCCATGTGGTTGATCATACTTGCAAGATATCCCGCCCCGAAACCGTTGTCGATATTGACAACGGAAACCCCGCTTGCACAGGAATTCAGCATAGACAACAAAGCGGATAAACCGTTAAATGAAGCACCGTAACCAACGCTTGTCGGCACGGCGATCACGGGACAATCCGCAAGTCCGCCGATCACGCTGGCAAGCGCTCCCTCCATGCCGGCTATGGCAATGATGACGCTTGCACTCATAATATCTTCTTTATGCGACAAAAGCCGGTGCAGACCCGCAACACCCACATCATAAAGCCTTGTTGTTTCGTTGCCGAGAGCTTCTGCAGTAAGAGCCGCTTCTTCCGCAACGGGTATATCACTTGTTCCGCCCGTTGCCACTACGATCTTTCCGATGCCGTCCGGAACGGGAAAAGAACCTATGATCCCTATTTTGGCATTGGCATGGTAAGTGATCGAATGTACCTGTGTTATTTTTTCGGCTGCTTCGGAGGAAAGACGGGTAATCAAAATGCGTTCCTGTCCGTTTTTCTTCATTGTGTCAATGATGCCGATTATCTGCTCTGCTGTTTTACCCGCGCCGTAAATGACTTCGGATGCGCCTTGCCGTACCTTGCGGTGAAGATCGACCTTTGCAAAGCCGATATCTTCGTAAGGCTCTGTTTTCAATTTCAAAAGCGCATCGTCCACTGATAGAGAACCGTTTTGCACAGCCTCCAAAATTTGTTTTGCTTCACTTTTCATCCATTTTCTCCAAAATTTAAAGAACTAAAAATAAAATAGGTTTTATAAACCATATACCAAAAAAGGCACACATTATCTCTTCAGAGAAAACGCATACCTTCATAATATACCTAATATACAATAAGCAATTCCAATAAATTTTGTAAACAAACACTTCTGTGTTCGTGAGCCGGCTTCATACCAACATTTATATTTTGCCACACTTTTTTCGCTTTGTCAAGAGGTTTGGTCTTTGATTTGCATTTTTTTTATTTCATCAACAGCACTTTGGATCAAAGCACTAGTACTGAAATCCGAAATACCTGCGATAATGTTATCACAATGATTAAAGGGAATCAGAATACGCTTTGAATTGCTCTGCGCAACAGCAAGAGCAATTCTTGGGGTTATTTCGCCAAGCAATGAATCTGCAATTACAATTCCAATCGGTCCTACAATGATATCTGCCCTGCGGCATCCGACTATGACAGAATTTTCTCCTGTTGCTGCTTCGTCAGCTCCCGCCTTTAGCATAGCAGTCGTTGCAGCAGTATTGGTACCTACTGCAATTACGGAAGCAGCGGGTATATTTTGTTTAATTGCCGTGACAAGCTGCTTTCCTATGCCGCCGCCCTGTGCATCAATTACTAATATTGTCATGTACAGATCCTTTCATGAGTGCGTATCGCTTGATTGCATGGTGAAACAATGACAAAATGTTTTTCCTTTTACAAACAAAAAGCATCTATTTTCTATTTATACTATAATATATCGCAACACAAATGTCAAGAACTTTCTTAACCGCCTAATGAAATTCACATATTTAAGATTTAACCGAACCTTGATAAGCAACGCATTATATATTGGTTTCACATCCCAAAAGACATCTCCATATCTTCGGATTCGTCTTGATCTTCGCTCTCGCTGTCAAAATAGTCCGAAAAATCGAAGCTTTCTTGTTCTTCGTACTGTTTCTCAATTTCCCCGGAAACGCTCCTACAATCGCTCACTTTTTAATTTACGGAAAAATACCCAATGCCGAATGGCAAGTAGGAGAAAGCTATGGACATTAAGAAAATAGCGGCGGTAATAGCCTCCGCTCAAAGCACGCCCCGTTTTAACTGAAGCCTTTGATATAACTCATGATGGAGTTGTTGATACGTTCCGGCAGTTTACATAGCAAGATTTTGTCGATGACATGGCGAATAGCCTGCAAAAAGCCGAAAAAGCTTTAGCTTTTTTTATATTTACCTATGCATAAAGTTGAATAGGAACCTTTTACAATTATTTTCTCAAATCACTTGCAAATTCTTCTTAAATAGTGTACAATAATATAGATAATTTCATAGACGGGAGTTTGTATTACAGGCTGAGGGGAAGGTACGGCCTTCGACCGATAACCTGATTTGGATAATACCAACGTAGGGATACTTGAATATGAAGCGTATTTTTAACGGGAAGTTACCGGATTGGTAGTTTTCCGTTTTTGTTTTGTACGGAGGAATTTATAATGAAACATCATTTATCAAAGCTGCTGAGTCTTCTTCTGTGTGTGAGCCTTATGGTATCGCTTTTCAGCTCATGCTCTAAGAAAGAAGACGATCCTGATACAACACCGGAGCAGTTCGGCGGCGAAGCGTCAGATACGAAGAACGAAGGGATTTTCGGGACTTCGGGGGAAATATCGGCTTATGACACGGCAAACAGCAACTATGCTCTCACTGTGGATGCGGCAAATGAGGTTCATGGGATCAGCGATCTTCTGTTCGGGATTTTCATTGAGGATATCAACTTTGCCGCAGATGGCGGACTGTATGCGGAGCTGATTCAAAACCGCTCCTTTGAGTTTACAAGTCTTGCTCAAGGTAATGAAAAGCACGCATGGAGCGATGTAGGCGCGTTAAACGCCGTTGTTACTGTGGACGACAGGGAAAACGGTCTGAACCAAAACAATACCAATTACATGGTAATGGAAAACACCTCCGATGAGAAGGCAGGCATCGCCAATAAGCATCAATAAAAATACGGTCACTTGTTTACCATCTCACCTTCCAGCGTTCGCTGAGCAATTCCCCATTGCTTTCGGAAACGCCGCTTTTACGGACATTCTCCTGCTGACAAAGCCGTTTCAGATGTTCTTCAAACAATTCCTCATTTGTTGGCAGTTTTGCCCAATCGTCAGTCCATGATGACAGATACGCAGCATTTGATATTGAAAGAGAATTAAGTCCCTCCCGTCCGTCCGCTATAAGTTCCGCACCTTCGAGAATCGCTTCTGCAAAATTTTCCAATATTATAGGGTGTCCCTCGGCAGCTTTTTCTGAATATTCCTCATAATCAGAGGGAGGCCAAGCAAATCCGTTTTTTTCAGTGAAGCAAAATTCACGCTCGGAGGTTTTCAAGCACCACCATTTAAGCTTCCCGTCCTCAAGCACCAGCTTTCCGAGATCTCCGGTGATCTCAAGGCGGTTTGTTCCGGGAGCTTCGCCTGTCGATGATATAAATACCGCAGTCGCTCCGTTTTCATATTCGCCATAGATCGTTACATCGTCCTCCACTCCGATATTGTGATACTTTCCCTCAGCACAGAACGCGCGAACTCTTTTGGGCATACCGAATATCCACTGCCAAAGGTCGAGATTATGCGGCGCCTGATTTAACAGCACGCCTCCTCCCTCGCCGTTCCATGTGGCACGACAACTGCCCGAATCGTAGTATGCCTGAGTGCGGTACCAATTAGTGATTATCCATACAAGACGTTTTGGCTGCCCGAGAGCACCACCGGCTACTATCTCCCGCGCCCTGCGGTAAAGAGGATAGTGCGCTGATTGAACATTATCGCAAACTTAACTCCCGAACGCTCCGCCGCTTCGTTCATTTCACGAACACTCCGCGCAGTAACTCCCGCGGGTTTCTCTGTCAAAACATGAATACCACGCTTAAAACATTCCATTGCATAAGGTGTCCATAATGCGGCACCGCAATAAGTGCCGCGTCAATAAGTCTGCTGTCGAGCAGTTTTTCCGCACTGTCAAAACAGCGGACAGATGGGCAGATCTTCAGCGCGTTGTCCAATTTTTCGTGATTTATATCGGCAACCGCGGTCACCTCGACCTTCGGACATTTTCCCTCAGTTACATTGCGCAGATGTCAGCTTCCCATATTGCCAACATCGATTATTCCAAGTCTTACCTTGTCCATTAAAATTCCTCCATTATCTCTTTTAGTGCGTTTACCGCTGCGCCGAATGCCGTGCGCGGATCGGGATAGCAATATTTACGCACTTCGGTTTTGCCTTGCTCGAGCTTGTCAAGCCCATTGAACACCGACAAATGCGGCTCAACGGTCAGTACTTCGCCGCAATTTTTTTTGAGAATGTACGGTATATTGCCTATGCCCTTTCCCGCCAGCACGACAGAACCGTCTGTGAGAGCGTCCTTGATATGCAGATACTCAACATACGGTGAAAGCAGCTCCCATGCCGATTGTGTTTCCTGTCTGCACTGGACGAAATTTGCAGGGTCGAATACCGCACGCAGCTCGGGAAATGTTTTATGTATTTCCGCACAGCGTTCGGCATTATCGCCGTATATGCCCTTTTCGGTTTCATGGCAGAGTATTATGCCGCTGCCCTTTGCTGCTGCAAGCATTTTTTTCCAGCCTCCGCATTACCTCATCCGAATAACGCCCTGTGTTATCGTGCGGAACATAAAAGCTGAAAATGCGGATATGCTCGGCACCGAGAATATCTGCAAGCTCAAGTCCGCGTTTGAATTTCTCTAAATGCGGTTCAAAATCCTCCGTTATGCCAATCTTTCCAAACGGCGATCCCAACGACCACACAGATATTCCTGCCACATCAAGCCTTGCACGGATATCACGTGCCTTGTCAGTCGTTATATCCGAAATATTTTCTCCGTAAACGCCGCGAATTTCGAGATGTTCAACACCGTTCTCCATCATTGCCGATATCTGACCGTCGAGGCAGCTATCAGCTTCATCCGCGAATGCCGCAAGTCAGAATTTCATATCATGACTTCCCAAACATGGTTTTGTTTGATTCAAGTATATCAGAATGTAATTTGCATTACAATTGCTATTTTAAGCAAAATATATTGCAAATTCGCGCATAATGTGGTATACTTAATTTAAGGGGGGAAATGAACATGGATATTCTTGAGGAATTCAATGCTGAGGAACTGTATTTTCGATATGTCGTCGACGAAACTCCGGATGACAGAGGCTTTACAATGCACATTCACGAGAAGTGCGAGATATACTGTTTTGTATCAGGCAATGCGGAATATCTTGTAGAGGGTGCGCGTTATCCGCTTAAAACAGGAAGCGTACTGATAATGCGTTCCGCCGAATCGCATAGAGTGAGAATTCTCAGCAGTGAGAAATTTGAACGCTATGCGGTAAATTTCTCGTTTGCGATAACTGATAGTCTTGACCCATGCTGAATTTTAATGAAGGTACAGCCCCCAAAATAAAAGGCACATGAAAATGAAACTGTAAAACCTGCACCCATGAAAAAAGACAGACAAAAATGAGGGTTGTGATTGCTCCTAGTTTTGCGAACAGAATAAAATGAAACCATGTGTTGCATTTAAGAAAATTGAGGTATCAGTTTATTCGCTGTCGAAGATTGTACAAATATGTACCAAATGGTAAGCCGATCTGAACTTACACCATATGAATTATAGAATAAATGGCATCACGCTAATTTGTAAGGCGGCTGATGGGTTTTTCGCTTTTGTTTCCGGGAAGCGGTTTAACAAAAAAGAAAGCAATGCAGCCACACTGCTTCCCACAAATCTTATACGGTGCTCGGGTCGTTCCCCCAGCATTGCCCTTCCTCCGTATGAGCAAAGAAATTAGTATTGTGTCCAAAATCCATCATAATTATTCATTCGTATCTATGGATGCATTTTCACTTGTACACTGATGAGGGTGCGGCACCATTGATAAAACAGAACATTTGAATAACGATTATAAATTTGAAAATGAAATCTATAAATTATGAATTTTTAGGTTTTCAAATGATAAATGTATATTTTCACATTTTTTGTAAGTTTTTTGAAAAATTTTTTATCTGTGTGTTGACAAATTGCAAATGATATGGTATAATTTATATATTGTAATTTCAGGTGGACTAAAATTACTATTAAATATGCGGATGTGGCGGAATCGGCAGACGCACTGGCTTCGGGTTGCGTCACGACAGTGCATTTAAAATTTAAAAGTGGTTGAAACGTGTTTCCGTTTTGATATATTTGGAGTAATTTGTAAAAAAGTCCACCTCGGTTTTGGATTTGAGCCGTGTAAAAGTTTCAGATCATTATATTGCGGATGTGGCGGAATCGGCAGACGCGCTGGCTTCAGGTGCCAGTCCTCGCGAGGGGGTATGGGTTCAAGTCCCTTCATCCGCACCAACTAAAGACGTCACGTTTGATACAAAAGTGACAAGAAGAAAGCCCCTATTTATAGGGGTTTTCTTCTGTTTTGGGGTGTTTTGAGCGCTGCTTATGCCGAATTGAGAGATAAAAAGCTTAGTGATGAGTGGGTCTGCTTTTACACGGTTTATTTGATTTGCACCAATTTGCACCAATTTGCACCAAAACGCACCAATTTTTGCACCAATAGCATTAACTCTATATTCCTCTGAATTATCCCCCGAGAAGTGGAGACTTCTTTGGTGTAAGATTCTGTTTGGTGGACATTTTAGCGTGGTGTAGTTTATTGATTTAGTGCAATGAGCTTGCATTTACTTCCTCCTCCCCCTACTGGACTATTAACTAGACAGCGGAGGGGAAAGGGGTAGGCGCGAAAATTGGAGTAGGACGGATTCACCCCTGCCGCATTGAAGTTGAGGCGGTAACCATTCGCAGTCGTAGAGGCAACAGACGACCACCGGCTCGACTCTGTGCTGACCCCATTTGAATATGGGTATGCAAATGTCGCACCAATGAACCCCGCGCGACCAAAGAACAAAGCCCTTTACTTCCTCCTCCCCCTAATGCGTTTTAGCGACAGTTAGTCCAAATCCTCGTAGATCCTTCTCTGCTCTTCTAAATGCTTCTGTTTTCTGGCATATTCCTCTCGGCACACCTTTTTCCTTTGTTCCTCTTTTTCGACTGCATATTCCAGCAGCTCCTGCATACGCTTATCTCGCTCCGCCTTATCATACTTTCCGAGCTTGTAGTCTCGATGGATCACGCGACGCTTTTGCCAAATTTCCAGTTTGTAGGTATATTCATCATAACCTTCCGGGTACCCGTTCTGATTAATGGCACGGTTGAACATATTACGGCAATGGGGGCAATCCGGATCGTCTCGCGGAACATTACCGCCACAGACAGGGCACGAATAAAAAATTTCGTGTCCACGAATAATCGCAATATCGCTAAAGTCAATTTCCTTCATTCTTTCCACCTCATTTCTAAAGTTCGCGTCTCTAGAGAAAAGCCTGTCTTTTCCCTTTTAGCGTTATGATGGATTATACTCTTCTCAGGATAGAAAGGTAAGCATAAAACGAGCATTACCTGCTTGCTATCACTTCCATTCCATTAAAAAACAAAAACTGCCTTTTTCGCCAAGTGATATGGAGACATCATGTGGTCTGGTTTCTATTTTACCCATTCCGCGATGTACTGAAATTCCTTCACATATTTTTACAGGGTCACCGCCTTCGGTTGACACATAATAAACGGATGCATCCCCCGTATTATACGGTGCGGACAAAAAAGCGATCTTTTCTCCGTCTGGGCTGACAACTCCACTCCAGTTTGTTCTGGCTTGACCCGAAACAAGCATAGTGTCATCGTCGGTTTCTGTATTTAATAAGTGTATTTCCCACTTGATTAAGTTTCTGTGTATTGTGTATTTAGAGTTATCTGCTGGATAATCAATTACGCACATGTCGCTGTCTACCCAGTCGGTTACCGCGCAGTTTCTATCAAGCCAAGTCCAATCGTTACCCAAAAGATTGTTCAGACCGCTAAAAGGCTTCTTTTCATTATTGCGCATTTTTCCATCCGATGTCATTTCGACCTTGAATTCATATATATCGAATTTAGAATAATCTGTGATTTGGTTAGCTGTTTCCGAACCTTCTGCAAAAATAAAGCGATTATCATCAGTAAAACCAATAGCTACCTGTTTTATCGGCTCTTCAAATTCGCTTCTCACAGAATTGGTAGCCTTCGTTACATCGTAAAAGGTTCCGCTTTCATCAATAAAGCCCGCATGTTCCTCCCACGTTCCATAGCGCTTAGTTAATGCCATATACTTATAATCCTGTGAAAAAGTGCCTTTCAATGAAGCTTTACCCATTATAAATATTTGCGGATAAAGATACCAGAAGTTATTGCCTGTTGCATTCTCGGTGTATGAGGTGCTGCGAAAAGAAAATGTCGAAATATCGGTCGCATTACCGCTCTCTGGGTCGATTGATTTGATATTAAAACGATTTTGCCCATCAAAACCCCATTCTCCCATAATGATCCCGGATTTGTGCTCTTCTTCATAGCGTTTTTTGCTCTCATTTACATAATCCAATTGATTATTTATTTTGTTGGTAATATCCTGAATATTTTCAGTAATCAACCCAATGCTCTGTATCTGCGCACGGATTTCATCATTTGTTTCTGCTATGGGAGGAATCTCTGTATCATAAAATCCGACAGCTTCTTCCAGCAAGTTTTGAAGCATTTCTAATGACATAGGATCGTCAAGCATATCCGGCGATATTGAGCTAATGATGTTTTGAGCTTCCGTTATATTACTCAAGAGCAAGGATTTTGCGTCAGTAAGTCTTTCTGAAGCACCTTGAAATTCCTGCTTTATGAGATTGCTGTTGTCATTGAGAGCAGTAGAGGTAGAGGATACGACACCGCTGCCATCTGAAACAGTCTGATTTATTGTATAATCGGATGTTCCAACCGCACACCCGGGAAGCAGCAAACACGCCGCTAAAACAACTCCTATGATTCTGCTTTTTATTTTTACCATTTTTATACAATCGCCCTCTCTGTAAAATGCGCAACCAAAGCCACTAACTGATTTTTATTTCCATACAAGCTCGAAGATCGCGAATCCGACAACAAAACCTAAACGAGTAATTTTCCTGTGCCTCCGCACCGATCGCAACAGACGCCGTTATAGCGACCAGTTCCATGGCATTCGGGACAGGGAGGCCTGTCATCATGATGGGCTACGCGCCTGCTTTTTATGGCGTTCTGGAACATAGCTTTCTTCTCTTCGCATTCTTTCTTGCCTTTCCTCGAAAAAGGTTTTCTAATGCATTTCCCGCACAGTCTATTGTAATACGGGCAGCACGGCCCAATTTCGTTGTGCATCTCATACATTATAACTATTTCATCAATAATGAACTTGGCGAGTTTTATAGTTAATATGATTGAAACTACGCACACAACGATCCATATCCATATTGTCCAGTCCATTTTTTACCTCATTTCTAAAGTCCGCGCTTTTTAGAGAAAGCCTGTCTTCCCCTCTTCTAGCGTTATGACGAATTATACTCTTCTCAAAATAGAAAGCAAAGCATAAAGTTATTCCAAAAGTTCTCGTTGCTGCCTGTTTCCTGAACAGTGCTTGTCAAAATAACTAGCAAACCAATTTTTAGCAATCTGTTAATCGTTATTGAAAACAGCCTTAACACGGATAGTAACGTAGCTAGCGTATTCATAGCAGCCCGGAATATTGCCGTCGAGGGCATCATACCCGATCAACACGCCGCCTTTAGTAGCCTCAGTAACAATCTCGTCGCTGAGTTTCATACCGCCTTTGCCAATACCGTTATTCTCGAGCAATGCCGAATCATAAACATATTCAAGGTGGAAATTCTGTTCAGCGTTAAATCTAACAGAATCCCAATATTCGTCCGGTTCAGCATTATCTGCCTTGATGAAGCCATTAACCGCAATCTGCTTCGCACTGGCACTGGGGATGCTGAAGGCAACCTTAGTGTTAGTCGCGACAGCATCATTACCAAGCGGGCTGTTGTTGTGAACATAAGCGCGAATGACGTATTCTTTACCGTCTTCAACAGTGATATCGTTGGCATTCCACCAGTTGGTTTCAGCAGTTGGATTTTCAGTATTCTCACGAGCCGCGACAAAGTTGCGTTCATCACCGCCGATGGGTTCGCTGTCAGTGATTGAGTTAAAAACGATCTTGTTGCCAAGAACGCCGCCATTGATATCGTCGACAGTGTAGGTCTCGCGAAGACCGTTCTTGCTGGAATCGCCCCAACCCCCTTCATTCGCATTCTCATCTGAACTTGTTGATGGCGCCGAGTTGTTGCTGTCAGAAATATTTTGGTTAGTTGTGCTGTCATTAGTATGATCGGGCTGGTCGGCAGCGCACCCCGAAAGCAACAGGCACATTGCCAAAGCAGTTCCTATAATTCCATTTTTTGCCTTTACCATAATTAACCATCCTTTCGTTAAAAAGCGCGCGGTCATAGCCGCGTAAACTACTATGATCTTTAACTTGTTTGTCTTATTGCATAAATCAGCAGAAACTACACGTGAATATTTATGCAATTTTGCTATATCGGAATATAGCCAAGATAATGTAACATAATATTTATACTGTTACTTATTTTAGCACAAATACAGGCACAAGTCAAGGGGGTTTTCGGGAATCCGGCAAATTTTTCTGATTTTTGAGGGGCAATTTGTGGCAACTGGGGGAATGGACAGCTAAATATGGGATACTCTCGGCTTAGTAATGTAACGTAGTAAATATTATGTTACATCATCTTGGTTATATTCCGACATAGTCAGATTGCACAAACATTCAAGTGGACTATCGCATTGGGTTGTAAGAATATAACAAGCTTAGGATATGCTGCACAAATGACGGTTTCAATAAAGCTTGGCTGAGCTGTGCGGCACTATTTTAGGCTTTATTTGAATGTATACTTTTTAGAAGGGACGGCTTTAAAAAATGACAAAAGTTAAAAGGCGGATCATGAGTGCCACTATGGCAGTATGCTTATTGTTCTCGGGGTGTGAAACAACAGGAGTGACATCTAAAGACCCTACAACGGAAATGGCAGGTGATTCCGCGCAAAACACGGATAATGCCAACCAAATTACGAACAGTGGAAATCAATCAGAAAGCGACAAAACAGCTTCTACCGATGAAAGCGGGCAGCCCATTGAATCGGTTAATGAAGAACCGAAAAACACGCTGTTTCGCGAGGGTCTTCTGGCGGTCAAAACAGAGAGCGGTTGGGGATATATTGATGAAAGCGGGGCTTATGTGATTGAGCCGCAGTTTTACATTGCATATAACTTTATGCCTAACGGTCTCGCGATTGCAGGAGACGGAAGCGGTCTCGGTCTTATAGATAAAAACGGAAATTACATTCTTGAGCCTATCTATTATAATATTATTGAGGAATTTGACAGCAACGGCATAGCAAAGGTGGCTTGTAATTCTCGCATAGTCGGCAACGAAAGGGTATTTGACTGGGGTCTGATAAATGAAAATGGCGAGTGCATTCTGGAACCTCAGTTTTCAAGAATATATCAATTTTCCAACGGCTGGGCTGTGGTTCAAAGAGGCGGCGGCGGACTATACAATTATGTCAATGCCGAAGGAAAATTAATGTTTGAAGAGATGCGTGCGATTACCGGTGCGAAGAACTTCAATAAAAACGGTTGGGCGAAGATTAACGAATATTACACAAGCAACTATATAGACACTGACGGAAACTACATATTTGAATATAATTACCACGACCTGGGAAATTTTGCCTCAAACGGTTTAGCCTATGCTAAAAAAGATTTTGATAGTAAATTTGGGTATATTGACGAGAATGAAAATTATGTGATCCCGCCAAAGTTCGATAAAGCTAAGGATTTTGACAGCAGCGGGTTTGCAGCAGTAAATATTGGATTTGAACCGAATTATGACCCTATGACTGATATGCAGCCGCTTTCTTTAGGCAAATGGGGTTTCATTGACGAGCAGGGCAATTTTGTTATTGAGCCAAAATATGATGAAATTGCTAAAGTGAGAAACGGAAGAGCAATTGTAAAGATGAACGAAAAATACGGATATATAAATTTAGAAGAAAATATTATGATAGAACCAATTTATGATAATCTGATTTTTTTAGATTACGATGGGGCTGCCGGTTTTATTTTAAACAATAGAGTCGGTCTTATAGATAAACACGGCAATATTGCTATTGAAGCGCAGTATTTATCTATTGGTGAATTTAAAAACGGTATCGCTATGTATACTTCACTTGATTATAAAATGGGATATATAAGTGAAACGGGTGAAATTTTGACCGAACCGGTATTTTCAAACCTCAAATATTTCGATGAGAACGGCTATGCTCAAGCCGCAAATGAAAACGGTTGGGGCGTCATCGATAATCAGTACAATTTTGTAATTCAGCCGCAAAGTTGGGCTATAGGAGATTTTGCCGTTAATGGCCTCGCTCGGGTAAGATATTTTCCCGAAGGAACAAGCTACATTGGCGAGATGAACGGAACCAACTTAGGTAAAACACCTTTTGGATACATAAACAGAAATGGGGAAACGGTAATTGATATTAAATACTATAACGCCACCGATTTTTACGATGATGGATACGCAGTCATTGCAACCGCTTCGGAAACATATCATATCATCAACTCGAATGGTGAATATCTAACGGAACAAGTATTTGGAGATGTGCAGCAAAAGCAATTCTATAACATTTATCATGATGATGATTACTTTTGGGATGATGGTTATTATCATGTTTCATAATAACCACAAATTGACAGAAGATTAGCACCACATAAGCTTAAGGAGGAACATTACAATGCTGCCAAAGCAATTCTGGACCAAAATACTGAAGGTCATATTGGTGCTCTTTTTAATAGGCGGTGCGATCGGTTTTCTTATCGATGCTATAATCACTCGCACATGGTGGATAGCTCTGGTAGGTTGGATAGCTACGTTTTTTTCGGCGTCGGGGATCGGTACGCTTATCGAAATATCCGAAAACACAGCTAAGCGGCTTGAAACGGAAAACTTAAGAGAAGGTAATTTCGCGGCAGATCCCAACGATCCTTATGCTATGTTCCGTAACGGCTCCGCGGGGAGCTCTTCCAAAGAAGCGGAAAGCGACGACCCTTATTCGCTTCTTGGAGACAATTCCGTAGACTCCGATTCGGCATGTTTTAAGCAATCTATGCAAAAAGCGCCGTCGACTCCGCAAAAGCCGGTTGCATACGAAAAAAATGATTCCTGGGTATGTCCCGCCTGTGGGGAATTCAACAATTTGGACGATTTCGTCTGCAAACGCTGTGATAATCAGGTTTGGGTTTGTCCCATATGCGGAGAAGCCAATAATTTTGACAACAAAACCTGTTCAAAATGCGGCTGGCAGGCTTAGAAAGGAGAAAAGATCGCTTTTTTGTCCGCGCCGCATAATACGGGGGATGCATCCGTTTATTATGTGTCAACCGAAGGCGGTGACCCTGTAAAAATATGCGAAGGAATTTCAGTTCATCGCAGAATGGGTAAAATAGAAACCAGACCTGATGATGTATCCATATCACTTAACGAAAAAGGTAGCTTCTGTTTTTTAATGGAATGGAAGTGATAAGTAAGCAAGTAATGCTCGTTTTATGCTTACCTTCTAGAAATCAAGGGGGTATAATACGCTCTAACTCACAACATAGGAAGAAGACATCTTCCTTCGAGGCGCGAACTTTAGAAATGAGGTGGAAAGAATGAGTAAAATTGATTTTAGCGATATCGCACTTATTAAGGATCGTCCTTTTTTCAATTACTGCCCAGTCTGTCACGCAAACGTTCGGAAAGATGACCCGTATTGTACCAATTGTTGCGAGCTGTTTAGGCGTGATGTGGCTCAAAAGGGCTACCCGGAGGGTTACGATGAATCTACCTACAAAATGATAATTTGGCAGAAACGTCGCGTGATTCATCGGGATTATAAGCTTGGCGAATATGATAAGGCGGAGCGAGATAGGCGTATGCAGGAGCTGTTGGAATATGCCATAGAAGCAGAGGAACAGAGAAAACGGGCAGCTGGAGAGGAACGCGCCAAGAGACAGAAGTTTATCGAGGAACAAAGAAGACTCTACGAGGATTTGGACTAATCGTCGCTAAAACGCATTAGGGGGAGGAGGAAGTAAAGGGCTTTGTTTTTTGGTCGCGCGGGATATGGTGTTTTGCACGGAGGTATATCGGCGTTATTCAACTTGGGCTTTGCGGGTGATTACTGGGCAAGTATAGCTATCAGCCAAGACACTAGTCGAGATTATGGGTATAGCTCTAATACCGTCATCCCTTCGTCGTCATCTAATTTTGAGCTATCACATCCCCTCCCCTCCGCTGTCTAGTTAATAATACAGTAGGGGGAGGAGGAAAGTAGGCGTATAGTTTATTACGGTAAACCGCTAATGTTATTGGTGCAAATTGGTGCAAATTGGTGCAAATCGAATAAAACGTGTAAAAGCAGACTTACTCATCCCCAAATTTATTATCACTTAATCCGGCATAAACAGCGCTCAAAATACCCAAAACAGAAGAAAACCCCTATAAATAGGGGCTTTCTTCTTGTCGCTTTTGTATCAAACGTGACGTCTTTAGCTGGTGCGGATGAAGGGACTTGAACCCATACCCCCTTGCGAGGACTGGCACCTGAGGACAGCGTCACGACAGTGCATTTATTTTTGATGTTATTTTAATTTGATTATTTTTCTTTCTCCACGACCGATAATAGAAATAATACCTGCCTCTTCCATTTGTTTTGCAATAGTATAAGTTCTTGTCCTTTTTACATTAAGCAACTCTTGTATTTTTTCTTCATTCATTTCACCATATTCTATCAAATAGTCAATAACTTTTTGCCATTGTTTTCTAAATGTTGGAGCAGATTTAGGATTTTCTATACTGTTATTTGTATTCGGAAGAATGATTTTAAATGTGTTGGAAGTAATTTCAATAACAGGCTGTTTAGGGCAATCTTTATATAAGGCGAAAATTCTGCGTATTCCCGTTCCGTAAGATTCGATATAATTCAAACGGTGAAAAATATCAGCCATATTGCGATTACGAGGCTGTGAAATTCCGCTTTTAATGTCATCGGTAGATAACCCGGGCAGCAAGCCTCCCAGTGAAACAAACTCCATATTTTTATCGTTTACATTTATTATTATGCTACCGCTAAAGCTGTAATCTCTGTGTACAACCGCATTAAGCAGTGCCTCTCTGATTGCCTCGGAGGGGTAATCCCAATTATCCACACGATTTACTCCCACAAATACAGACCTGTTTTGATTGCAAAGCATAAGATATTCAAACGCTTCGTCAATTTGTTTAAATACCGATCCGTCAAACTCTTTGTGAGCCTTGAAAACAGTATTTGAATCATCGGAAAAAACAGCGATTTTTATAGTGTGTTCGCACTGATCTGATACGATAAGCGCAAGATTTGTATACATTTTGTCGGAAATATTTTTAATGCCCAATGCCGAAAATTTCTCTTCGGAAAAATCAACTTTGAGATTGGCAAATGTGGCTTGTGCCGAGGTAAATGTTAGATTTTGATTAAGCGAACGTGCTGTTTCAAAAACATCTCCGTCCGACAGCTTGATCATCATGCGTATTTGTTCGGGAGGAGCCTGTACAGACGACGCGCCTTGTCTCACATAAACTCCCGACGGTTTCAATCCTTTTGATTTAATATAATAAGGCTTTGCCGTTCCTTCTGATACTTCAATTGAAATGGTTTTATTATCATGCAGAGTGTATTTTATAAACATTGTAATGTCCGGAGCAATGCTGTCCCGAATCATATTTGTCAGTGCTGTATATGTGCTGTCAATATTATCCAAACCAATAGCATTACCGTTATCGTCATATCCGACATAAATTATTCCGCCGCTTGTGTTTGCAAAGGCAATAACGCTTTTGCAAATGTCGTCAACAAGTATGCTTTTGTATTCGATATTTTCACTTTCAAAATTCATATTTTCACCATATCATGATTGTTTTTCTTTATTATACACTATACATTCACTTTTGTCAAGTGAAAAATATGAATATTCACTACAGACAGTGAATGCTTTTTATTTTATCTTGTGAAATTTTGTTTAATACCTGTTATTCCTGCATTAAAAAGCAAAAACTCGTCTAATTGACTTGAAATCTTGTGAAAAATATGAGTAATCTGTTATAGTGTATTAAAAAATATAAAAGGCAACAGAAAAATCCAGCTGTTGTCTTTTTATATATCAGAGTATACACATC
>CAZWRZ010000005.1:0-159834 GCA_964636555.1 uncultured Ruminiclostridium sp. | reverse complement strand
TTGAGTTTCAACCTTGCGGTCGTACTCCCCAGGTGGATTACTTATTGTGTTAACTCCGGCACGGAAGGGTTCAATCCCCCCACACCTAGTAATCATCGTTTACGGCGTGGACTACCAGGGTATCTAATCCTGTTTGCTCCCCACGCTTTCGAGCCTCAGCGTCAGTAAAAGCCCAGCAAGCCGCCTTCGCCACTGGTGTTCCTCCTAATATCTATGCATTTCACCGCTACACTAGGAATTCCGCTTGCCTCTACTTCACTCAAGAGTATCAGTTTCAAAAGCAGGTTACGAGTTGAGCCCGTAATTTTCACTTCTGACTTGATACCCCGCCTACGCTCCCTTTACACCCAGTAATTCCGGACAACGCTTGCCACCTACGTATTACCGCGGCTGCTGGCACGTAGTTAGCCGTGGCTTCCTCCGCGGGTACCGTCATTATCGTCCCCGCTGACAGAGGTTTACAATCCGAAAACCTTCTTCCCTCACGCGGCGTCGCTGGATAAGGGTTTCCCCCATTGTCCAATATTCCCCACTGCTGCCTCCCGTAGGAGTCTGGGCCGTGTCTCAGTCCCAATGTGGCCGTTCAACCTCTCAGTCCGGCTACTGATCGTCGACTTGGTGGGCCGTTACCTCACCAACTATCTAATCAGACGCGAGCCCATCTTTCAGCGATAAATCTTTGGTACCCAAAGGATGCCCCCTAGGCACGTTATGCGGTATTAGCAGTCGTTTCCAACTGTTGTCCCCCACTGAAAGGCAGGTTGCTCACGTGTTACTCACCCGTCCGCCACTGATCCGGAGAGCAAGCTCTCCTTCACCGTTCGACTTGCATGTGTTAGGCGCGCCGCCAGCGTTCGTCCTGAGCCAGGATCAAACTCTTTAAAGTTTGTATTTAAAAGCCTTTCGGCTCTCAAATCTTTTTAGCTCTTTTCAAACGCTAACTTCTGCATTTCTGCTTCGTTTTTGTTCGTCCAGAATTATTACTTGAATTTTCAGGTTACATAATTCTTATCAATACTGTTCAATTTTCAAGGAGCAGCTCCCCTTTCGGGACAGCTTATACATTGTAGCACATCTTTTGGGTCTTGTCAATACCTTTTTTGAATTTTTTTCAAATTTTGTATTTCTTTTCCCCTTTTTTCGAGTGCTTAATTATTATATCACTCTGATTCTGAAATGTCAATAGGTTTTTTAAAATTTTTCAAAAATTTTTCTGTTTTTTCTTTTTTTCTATTTTTCTCTCAGCCTATGAGTATTTAAACGTTGCCGTTGTGCGTTTTCTGTGAGGTTATCCCTCCGAATATATCAGAACATCCGGCAAAGCAAACCTCAGATGCTCAGATGCGGACAACGCCGCATCTTTTCGCCGTCGACTTGCCATCAGTTCACGTTCATCTCTCTAAGCATCTTCTTGCCTTCGGGAGACTTCGCAAATCTTTCATAGTTTTCCGTTGCCACTCTCACAAAGTCAATATCGTTTGCCTTCTCGGGCGGAATGTAGGGCTTGCCGGGCTTACGGTCACGAAGATTGAACTGCTTCATAGACTCCTTAAGTACATTGGCATTCGTTGTTATCTCATTGGTCATAGCCGCAGTTTCCTCGCTGGAAGCGGCGTTAGCTGATACGATATCGGATATCTCCGTAATGCTCTTCTCTATCTCCTCCATATTCTTCTGCTGATTAAAGCCCGAAGACGCTATTTTCTTTGAAACGCCGATTATTTCTTCAAGGGATTCCATAATGCTTTCAAAAGCCGCAAAGGTCTCATCGGACAGCTGGCTGCCGTGGCTTGCCTTTGTAACGGTATCGTCAATAAGCTCCTTGCTGTGCTTTGCCGACTCTGTACTCTTCTCTGCAAGCTGCTTCACTGATGAAGCAACTACTGCAAAGCTCTTACCCGCCTGACCCGCTCTTGATGCCTCGATAGCTGCGTTGATAGCAAGAAGATTCGTCTGATCCGCAATAGATTCAATTTCGCCGATAACTCCCGACACCCTCTTGGAAGCGTCAAATATGGCTTTCATAGCTTCCACAAGGTCTTTCATCTTCTCCTTGCTGACAATTACTTCATTTCGTATTGCATCGGAAATCTTGTTGGCATTCTCCGCATCCTTGGCATTCTCCCTGACAAGCTGGTTTGTAACAGCTATATCCTCTCGGAATGTATGTATCGCCTCAGCCTGTTTGGTGCAGCTCTCCGCAAGATCCTGTGCTGCCTCAGATATTGCATTTGTACCATCGGTAACCGAATCCGCGATCTGCGTTATCTGCGCAAACATTATGTCATTGCTCTGTACCATTTTATAGAGGCTCTTTCCAAGGCTGTCCTCGCTTGAACGAATATTGACATAAGCAGTCATATCACCCTCGGAAACCCTGCGGACAATATCCACATTCTCCTTTATACTCTTCGACATCGCCGTAAAGGCAAGTATCATACGATGTATCTCCGAAATTGAGATCATAAGGGGATTTTCATGTATATCCGCCGCACCTATATCGTCCGAGCCCATTGACAGCTTCTCCGCCCACTCGGCAACCTCCACTACGGGAACGGAAATGCTGTTGGTCATCTTGTTAGAAACAATGAAATAGTAGATCGTCATTATTATAAGGACAAATAATCCGCCTATAACGCTGAAGGTGATAACCGAAACAACAATGCTGCTGGCGGTAGAGTTCATTCTTACAAAATCCGAAGATACGGTATGCAGCGATTCGGTAAGAGTATTAAGAGCTCTGTAAGTTTCATCGTCGCACATCTCCTTTGCAGCCTCATTATCGCTCTTGCTTAATTCAAGAACCTCTGTGCAGGACTCTAAAAAGCTGTCATAAAGCTCCTTGGATTCCCTGATGTTCTCAACTATCGCTCCGCTCTCGGTGAGGGACGCTTCATAGAGCTTGTTGAAATTCGAGGTGTCCATTGTCGTCATCAGTGAGGGATTATTTTCATAGACAGCATTATCAACAGCTCTGAATATGCTGTTAGCTTCAATTATAGAGTCCGATGCCAATGCCTGATTGTCCCCGTACCTTACGCAGCTTTGCTGACATACATAAATAAATACCAGACAAAGAGAATAAACAAATGCCAGAAAAAATGCTCCGAACAATATCTTTCTTGTACCGCTGCGTATATGGCTGCGAATGGTTTTCTGCTTAACTTTCATTTTTTCTCCCTCACAAATAAATTACAAAATCGGATATTTACATTATACTACATATTTCAAAAATTTCAACTATTTTTATAAAAAATTCGCATCGTTCTTGTTCAAAAATAAATGAAATGACGGATTTTTTATACAAAATGATTAGCTTCAAAGAAAAAGCGCGAGGCAAACCGACGTTTGTCGGGGATTTTCGACTTAGAAGATGACCGTTTTGAGGCAAAAAGTCGGCGCTTTCGGTTTTTCAAACAAGCCAAAAGCTTTTGCTTTTCAATTCTCTTCGCTCATCTCTCCGATAACCCTCATAAAGCTCTCAGCGTCATCAAACTCCCTATATACCGATGCGAATCTGATATATGCCACATCGTCCACTTCCTTCAGCTTATGCAGCACCGCTTCTCCTATTTTATCACTGGTGACCTCTCTTTGAAGCTTATTTTTGAGATCGTTGACAATCTCGTCCACCATTTTTTCCACAGTTTCAAGCTTTACGGGTCTTTTTACAGTCGCCCTTAAAACTCTGTCAATAAGCTTCTGACGGTTGAAGGGCTCGATAGAATTATCCTTCTTGATTACCATAAGAGGGATATTTTCGATCACCTCATAGGTCGTAAATCTCGCCTTGCACTTTAAGCACTCTCTGCGCCTGCGGATCTTATCCTCGGTGGGGCGTGAATCTATTACCTTGCTGTCTTCATATCCACATTCGGGACATTTCATTTCGACACCTCCTAAAAATATTTCTCCATATACTCAATGCTTTCCTTTATTTCACGGACATTTTCATATCCGTTTTTGTACAGCTCCAGAATAATATTTCCGCTGTATTTTATTTCATTCAGCTTTTGTACAAATCCCTCAAAATCAAATTTTCCCTTGCCTACGGGAATGCAGTCCGAGCTTTCGTTATTGTCGCTGAGATGACAATGAACAAGACTGTCTCCCAAAACATCAAGAAGGTCAAAAGCTGTGGTTCCGCTTCTGAGAGCTTGCTTCACGTCTAAAACAAATTTGCAGTTATCTCCCAAAGTTTTCTTCATCATGGCAATAAACTGTCTGCTGCCGCTTTTGCAGTAGCTTACATTTTCCTGCGCTACCGTTACTCCAAACCTCTTGCCTTCCTCAAACAATTTAAGATACCGCCCAAAATAAACCTCGTCCTCCACAACCGCACTTTTCAGCGCTCCGTGCAAAACAAAAATCCTCGCTCCGAAATAATTCATTACCTCAAAATATCTCTTATAGGTATCCATCATTGCATCAAATCGCCTTGGATAGTCGCCGAAGAGCGACATTGTTTCCACAGCGCTTGTAAAGGGGTGAACGGAAAGAATTGTCATCTTATATTTATACACAATGTCTTTTATTTCGTCCAATATACTCCCTGACAACTCACAATCAGCGTTAAAAAAGATTTCAGCGTTGGTAATCCCCGCCTCTGCCAATATCAAAAGAGATTTTTCCGTTTCCAAGGGATAAAAACAAGCTGTCGAAGCCCCGATCTTCATTCAATCACACCGCCTTCCCAATAATCCGCTCAAAAATCATTCCAATGCAATCCACAGAAATTCCGAAACTCGCACAATATAAATAAATCCTATAAATAAACAGAACCCAACCAAGGACAGTCGGGCTCTGAAAAAAATTATTTCTTTACAGCCGCGGGTTTATCTCTGTACAAGCGCCACATAACCCACATAGAACCCGACATAAATACCGATGAGTAGAAACCTGCCACAAGTCCTATCAAAAGCGGGAATGCAAAGCTGATTATTGAATTAACTCCGCAGATCCAAGCCACAATACATATTGCAAGAGCTGCAAATGCCGTGGTAACGGTTGTGTTTATAGAACGGGTCATAGTCTGGGTAACGCTGGTGTTCATCAGCTCGACCAAGCCCATTTTCTTTCCGTAAAGCGTTCTGTTTTCACGGATACGGTCATAGGTTACGATAGTGTTGTTGATAGAGTAACCTAAAATTGTCAGTATAACCGCCATAAAGTTGGCGTCAATAGGCAGACGGAAGAAGATAAAGGAAGCAAACACTATAATAATATCGTGAATAAGTGCAACCAAAGCAAACACACCTGCCGAAAGACCGCCGATCTTTTTAAATCTGAAGGCGATATAAACAACCAGAAGAACAAAGGAAAAAAGCACAGCCACAAGGCACTTTACAAAGAATTTCATACCTGAAGAAGGCTTAACGTCTTGGCTGTTTAAGCCTACAAGCTCATTATCCTTAAACTGATCCTCCAGCTTATCGGAAATTTCCTTTAAAACATCAGCCGTAAGTCCGCTGTTGGAAGCAAAGGACACAGTAACCGTATTGGTAGATGAGCTTAAGGAAGAACCCGTACTTACTGTAACCGAGCCATGACCAAGTCCCTCAGCGGCGGTTTTAATAGCGTCGGTATCAATATCACCTGTATAGCTGTAATTCATAAGGGTACCGCCTCTGAACTCGATAGCCACTTCAAGACCTGCCACAAGAGCTACAATAAGAGCAGCAACAGCTATAACTATGGGTATAATAAAGAATACCTTTCTCTTTCCGTAGATGTCTAATACCTTATTACTTTTCATTTCTAACACCTCCGTAAAGAGCGGGCTTTCTGAACGTCTTGAATTCAGACAAAGACATGGTCATCAGTCTGGACAGCAAGATTCCGAACAGGAAGTTCAAAATAACGCCCACAGCCAAAGTATAACCGAAGGAGTAAATAGTACCTTCCGTAGATGCGCCGAACCATACAAATACAGGGGTAAACAGTATTCCGCAGAAGCTGTCGCTGGTGCCGAACGCGCCCATAAGAATCATGGCTATGATTATCATAGTGATGTTTCCGTCAAAGATAGCTGCAAAGGCGCGCTTATAGCCCGTCCGAATTGCACCGTTGACGGATTTTCCCGCATAAATCTCTTCTTTGATACGCTCGGCGGTAATAACGTTGGCGTCAACGCCCATACCGAGAGCAAGAATAATACCCGCAATACCCGGGATAGTGAGAGTAAAGCTTTCGTTAAAGGAGAAGAATCCCGTAATTGCCGCAAAGGTTGCAGCCGCCTGACCGAGAAGGGCAATTGATGCCACAAAACCCGGCAAACGGTACTTTATGATCATAAAGATAACGATAAATGCAAAGCCAATAAGTCCCGCCAAAGCCATAGCGTCTCTTGCGCCCTCGCCGAGAGTGGGGCTTATGGTGCTGAAATTGGAGGTTTCAAGCTTAAAGGGCAATGCACCGCCGTTGATCTTATCAGCCATCGCCTTAGCGGATTCTGCCGTATAGTTACCGCTTATGGTAGCTGAACCATCGGCAATATGAACACTTACCTTAGGCTCGGTTATCAGGTTATCGTCCATCCAGATAGAGATATATCCTTTTCCAGCAAGCTTTTTTGTGGAATTGCTGAATGCTTCAACTCCGCTGTCCTCAAGCTCAAGAGAAATCTCATAGTCCTTGTTTTGTGTGTTGTAATATGCAGTTGCTTTCTTTACATCGTTACCGTTAAGCACCAAGGGGAGATCTTCATAGGTCTTTCCTTCCTCAATATCGGAGGATCTGCCCTCACGGAAGGACAGCATGGCGGTTTCACCCAGCTCCTTAACAGCCGCCTCGGGATCAAAGTCGGTGTCATCGGACTGCCAGGGGAAACGAACGATGATCTGATGTGCCGAATAATCGACATAGATGTCGTAGTCGGTAATGTTGTTGTTCAGCATACGGGTCTCGATGATAGAGCGCGCAGCGTCCATATCGTCGTTGGACGCGTCTGTTCCCTCGGGAGGGGCAAAGGTTACGTCAACGCCGCCTCTGATATCGATACCCCAGCGGATATCCGTCAATCCGCGAATCCATGTAGTGGTAATATCGCCGTAATAGGTATGAATACCCATAGTCGCCAATATGGCAAAAGCGATGATTATGCCTGTCACTACAAAGAAAACGGGCTTTTTTACTCTCTTCAATTCACTTTTCACTCCGTTTCTTATTTTTTGGAGCATTTTTGCGTACCTAAGCCGCAAAAAGCACTTTTAACATAATATATATACCGAAAACACACTTTTTCGCCCTGCGGCTTGATGCAAAGCGTGATTTTCGGCAGCAGACGTTATTTCTTTAAGGACCTGTCCTTCTCACAGGTACACAAAAACGCTGCATTTTAAAAATAACCTTATCTATTATATTAAATTTTTCGCAATAAGTCAATATATTTTGCAATTTTTAAATGTGTTTCTTGAAAATTTTTCCATTTTCATCACAAAAAACATTCTCACACGCTTAATTCAGCCTTTTCTCCAAGAACATCCTTATTGGCTTTCAAAACAGGTTCCACACACTCCGCAATAAATCTGTCCACCTGTTCGGGACATCTGCCGATAAAGTTTTCGGGCTCTAATACCGCCATTATCTCTTCCTTTGTTATCCTAAACTTGGGGTCGGCGGCAATTCTGTCCGCAAGGTCGTTTTCTCCTGCATCCTCCTTTACCACCTTGGCTGCGGCAATGCTGTGCTGACGCAGTTCCTCGTGCAATACCTGACGGTCGCCGCCCATTTCAACCTCACGCATCATTATATTTTCGGTAGCCATAAAGGGCAGCTCCTTCATAACTCTCGCCCTTATGGATTTTTCATAAACCACCAAGCCGTCAGTGATGTTCAGCATAATATTCAAAATAGCGTCTGTGGCAAGAAAAGCCTCGGCAACGGCAATTCTCTTGTTGGCGCTGTCGTCGAGAGTTCTCTCAAACCACTGTGTAGCGCTTGTAAATTCGGGATTGAGGGAATCTATCATAACATAACGGGCAAGAGAGGTTATTCTCTCCGCTCTCATGGGATTGCGCTTGTAGGGCATAGCGGAGGAGCCGATCTGATGAACCTCAAAGGGTTCCTCCATTTCCTTGAAGTTAGCCAAAATTCTCAAATCGTTGCTGAATTTTGAGCAGCTGGCGGCAATTCCCGCCAAAACGTTGACGATTTGTGTATCTATCTTGCGGGAATAGGTCTGACCGCTGACAGGAACGCACTTTTCAAAGCCCATTTCCTCCGCGATCATTTTTTCAAGCTTATCTATCTTTTCGCCGTCGCCGTGGAAAAGCTCCACAAAGCTTGCCTGAGTTCCCGTAGTTCCCTTCTGACCCAGAAGCTGAAGCTTGCCCATACGGTACTTCAAGTCCTCCAGATCCATAAGCAGCTCATTTGTCCAAAGAGCAGCTCTCTTTCCCACAGTGGTGAGCTGCGCAGGCTGTAAATGGGTATAAGCAAGACAGGGCAAAGCCTTGTATTTTTTTGCAAAGGCGGACAAATTAGCGATAACATTCACAAGCTTTCTGTGAACTATCTTCATAGCGTCCCGCATAACTATTATATCGGTATTGTCTCCGACATAGCAGGAGGTTGCGCCCAGATGAATGATTCCCGCCGCGTCGGGACAAACCTGACCATACGCGTATACATGAGACATTACATCATGCCTTACCTCTTTCTCACGTTCCTCGGCAACTGCAAAATCTATATTATCGACATTTTTTTCAAGCTGATCAACCTGTTCCTGTGTAATATTAAGTCCCAATTTCATTTCCGCGCGGGCAAGTGCCACCCACAAACGGCGAAATGTGCTGAATTTCTTCTGCGCAGAAAAAACATACTGCATTTCCTCGCTTGCATACCGTGTGCAAAAGGGGCTTTCATAGCTGTTGTAGTTCTTGGACATAATGCCTCCTTATAAAAAGCAACTATATTGTGTTTTCATCATAGTATTGTACCATATTTTGTCTGTAATTGCAACAATTCTGCAAAATATTTTTAAAAGTCACTTGTGAGAAAATAAAACTTTATTCACACCTGATTATGGTTCTCCCAAGGAAAGCTGACGGTAATTAGCTGATTTAAAAAGAATTTCAAAACCGACAAGATTTAAAAATTTCTTGAAAAAATGGGAAATTTTTAAATCTTGTCTATCTAAACAGGGTTGCATTTTCTGCTTGAAAAATGGGCAGAAAATGCAACCCTGTTTGATTTTTGAAATTCGTGCTGTCAGGAAAAGCCGTGTTGATTTTTCACAGCATTTATAAAGTGCTGTGGGTTTTTACATCCCCTCAATTTTTCGCAAGCGAAAAATCGGCGGTTTCGCCGCACATCAGCTCAAATACAACCCCTATTCACCCGCAAATGCAAGCATCAAAACAAACCTACTCATTATCCTGCAAAGCATCATAGCCTTCCTCGCCCGTTCTTATTTTCATAACATTTTCAACATCGTAAACGAAGATCTTTCCGTCGCCGATTCTTCCCGTATACAGAGCGTTCTTGGCGGTTTCGACAACCTTTTCAACAGGCACCTTGCACACCACCACCTCGACCTTGACCTTGGGCAGAAGCCTCGGCTCTAACGGAACTCCGCGGTAAAACTCGGTAGAGCCCTTCTGCATACCGCAGCCCATAGTGTTTGTTACGGTCATACCCGTGATTCCGATTCCATAAAGAGCGTTTTTAAGCTGCTCAAATCTTTCAAGCTTGGTAATGATCTCTACCTTTGTCATCTTAACATCGCCGGCGGGAACATTAGCCTTATCGGCGGATTTATGTTCAATAGAAACGGAAACATTTGAGGTTTCGAGATTGCTGACCTCACGCTCGTGATCTATTGAGCCTTCAATGTGCATCGTGGGAATAAAGTCCGCATAGGAGGAAATAAGACCGTGCTCGGTGATATCCAAGCCTACAACCTCCTCATGATGAGAAACACGCAGACCTATCGTCTTTTTGATTACAAGGAAGAGTATAAAGCAGGTGAGCGCCGCCCAGCCTGCAACGGAAACGAGACCCAGAAGCTGGATGCCGAGCTGATCAAAGCCGCCTCCGTAGAACAAGCCCGTAATACCGTCCTGACCCTTGCCTGTTGCAAAAAGGCCCACCGCAACAGTACCCCAGATACCGTTCAGACAGTGTACGGGAACCGCGCCCACAGGGTCGTCCACCTTAAGCTTATAATCCAGCAGCCAAACGCCAAAGCACACCAAAAGTCCTGCCACAATACCGATAACCGCCGCACCCAAACAGTCAACATCTGCACAAGGCGCCGTTATTGCCACCAAACCCGCCAATGAACCGTTCAAGCACATTGAAACATCGGGCTTGCCGTTCTTTATCCATGTGAACAGCATTGTTGTACAGGTTGCAATAGCAGGAGAAATGGTGGTCGTAAGAAAAATCTGTCCCAAAAAGTCTGTATTTCCCGCCGCAGCGCCGTTAAAACCGTACCAACCAAACCAAAGAATAAACACACCAAGCGCACCCAATGTCATAGAGTGACCCAAAATAGCTTTGGGCTTGCCGTCCTTGGTGAATTTTCCTATACGGGGACCTTCCATAGCCGCCCCGATAAGAGCCGCAATACCGCCCACCATGTGAATGGCGGTAGAACCCGCAAAGTCCACAAAACCAAGCTGCGAAAGCCAGCCGCCGCCCCAGATCCAGTGAGCCTCAATAGGATAGATCACAAGGCTGATAATTGCGGAATAGATGCAGTAGGAGGAGAATTTCGTTCTTTCCGCCATAGCCCCCGACACTATTGTTGCTGTGGTAGCGCAGAAAATCAGATTAAAAACAAAATTGTGCCAAGGGAAATTTGCATAATCGGTAAAAATCCTTAAATCCGGAATACCCACGAGTCCGAAAAATGCGTCCTCACCGCACAGCAAACCGAAACCCAAAAGCGTAAAGGTAACCGTACCGATACAAAAATCCATAAGATTTTTCATAATAATGTTGCCCGCATTCTTCGCCCTTGTAAAGCCGCTTTCCACCATTGCAAAGCCGCATTGCATAAAGAATACCAAAGCAGCGCCTATTAAAAACCAAACGCCCGTCGTTCCGAAAATCGCCGAACCTAACGCCTCGTTTACCGCCTCCGTGATATTTGTCGCTTCGGAAGCTTCTGCCATTAGCCTCATAGCAGTTAATGTCATATTAAATGCCCCTTTCTTTTTCTAATAGTAATTCTCGATAAAAATAAGACAAAGCCGGCGGGCGGGGCGTTCCTGATCAAAGAAGTCCCGACGCGGGAATATGCGGATATTTCAAGTCGGGCTGACGCAGAGCAGGGACGCCACGGTCGGTGGATTTGTCTGATTTTTATTGAGATTTAGTATAAAACTAAAGGAGCTTAAACACACCGATTTGCTCGGTATGTTTAAGCTCCTTTGCTCTACATTTAATATTATATTCATTTAAGGCGACTATGTCAAGAGATTTTTGCAAGTTTTTAAATAATTTCTTTCATTTTGTTGTTTATATTCAGTATTTTCCTCATAATATAATATATTTTTTGCAATTTGTATAAATATATAATTCAAAAACTTAAAAATGCTCTTTTCAAATAAGCTTGCACAAACTCCCTTCAAAGTCTTTAACATAATACCTGATATTGGTTCTTCCCTTTTTGATCACGGTATGTCCCTCTTCCTCAAGCTTTTTCTTCTGGTCTTCAACACCGCCGGGATATTTAGGATTAAGCTCCCCTCCTGCCTTCAGGGTTCTCCAAAAGGGAGTTTTGTCCTCCTTCCGCTGATAACTTGCCCATGCGGCAATGGAAACGAAAATGCCCGCCGTTATCGGCTCGGTAAAATCCGCCTTGTTTTTCTTTGCAAAGTACTCCCGTATTTCTCCAACAGTGGTAAGTTTACCGTAAGGCACCGTTTTCATGACCCTGTCATAATCTATGGGCGGAGCAAAGTACATTTTGTCCCCGCCGTACTTTTCAATGCTGCCTTGATCGGTAATAATCTGAATTTTCGGCATATCCTTGCTGTCGTTCAGCATTGCGTTAAAATCCTTTTTGTCCTCATTAGCCATATCGGTTCTCCTTTTATGTTTTTCAAAAAGCATTTTAACACATCACAGTTAATTATGCAATGAGAGTGTTTGTTTTTTTATTACAATTTCAGCTTATAGATCAACCGCCTCTCCATTCCCTCACGCCATACGAAATATTCCTTGGGAACCTCGGCAGCCTCAATAAATTCCGCTCCGAGTTTTTCAATAGTTTTTTGGGAAGGAATGTTGCTTTCGCCGCAAGCAAAATAAACATAATCCATACCGTGAAACCGCTCAACACAAAGCACCTCTCTGCAAGACTTGTATGCAAGCCCGTTTCCCCGATACTCCTCAAAAATCTCATATCCTATGTGCCCGTTATAATACGAATGAAAATTGTTGCCTATTCTGACTCTGATATTTCCAACCCTTTTCATATCCGATTTTCTGATTATGTCATAATGATAAAAATGAATCAACCTATCATCGGCGGAGAATTTTTTCGTTATCTGCAATATCAATTCATCGTTTTCAATAATATCGAACTTATCCGTAAATTGAAACATATCCACACCTTTATCAAATCACAGCTTGTTAAATCCTTTTCCCGTTAACCATACCTACTCTTCTTTTCAGTTATAAAAAAGCATTAAACAAAATATTTCAGCCGCCTTTAGCGGCAGATTCGATTTTGCAGAATATTTAGCACATCTTTAAAGAATAGCATATCGCAGTTGATATACAATGAGAGTGTTTTGAATTACAGTTTCAGTTTATAAATCAACTGCCTCTCCATACCCTCCTGCCATGCAAAATACTCCCTCGGAACCTCAGCACATTCCGCTAACTCCGCTCCAAGCCTTTCAATAGTTTTCCGAGAAGCCCCATTACTCTCATCACAAGTAAGATAAACAAACTTCATACCGTGAAACCTCGCCACAGAAAGCACCTCTCTGCAGGCCTTGCAGGCAAGTCCCTTTCCTCTGAACTCCTCAAAAATTTCATACCCGATATGTCCGTTATAGTATGAATGAAAATTATTTCCTATTCTTACGCTGATTTTTCCCACTGCCTGCATATCCGACTTCCGAAAAATATCGTAATAATAAAAAGGAATCATCTTATCGTCGCCCGAATTCTTTTCAATTACCCTCAATACAAGCTCATCGCCCTCAATAACGTCAAACTTGTCTGTAAATTCAAACATAAAATCTCCAATCACAGCTTTTTAAATCCGCAGGGCGCATTCCCGCTGATAAGCCAGCCAAGGGACGGCTCGAACAAAACTCCGTTTCTCGGTTCAAGCCCATAGCTGTAAGTATTCTTTATTGCTATCTGCGTAAACATAGTGGCTCTGTCCATAGCAATAGGAAGGCTGTCTCCCGAAAGCAATCCTCCCGTAAGCACACTTGCAAAAATGTCTCCCGTACCGGGATAGCTTGCGGGAACATAGTCGCAGTCCACCCGCCAAAAGCCTCCCTTTTCCCTGTCGCAGCCCACGTTCGCAATAACTCCTTCTGCCAAGGGAACTCCTGTTATCACCGCCACCTTGACCCTTTCGCAAAGCCGCGCCAGCCAGCTTCTCACCGCCGACGCGGTAAGCTGAGGGGGATATTTTTCGCCCAAAAGAATAGCCGCCTCCGTAAGATTTGGGGTAATTACGTCTGCCACATTTACCAATTCTCCCATTCTTTTGCACAATTCGGGAGTATAGGTGCGGTAAGGCTTACCGTGATCTCCCATTACAGGATCCACAACCTTCAGACTGTCCTTATATGCGGAAAAAAATTCAAGGCAGTGATCTATCTGCTCAGCGGAAGCCAAAAATCCGCTGTAAACCGCATCAAATCCTATATCTAACTTTTTGTATTGAGCAAGCGTCGGGCTTATATAATCGGTCAAATCCTTTATGGCGATATCCTCAAACCCTCCCGTATGAGTGGACAGCACCGCAGTCGGCACAGGACAGCACTGGATGCCCATAGTGCTGAGAACGGGCATAATGACCGCCAATGAACAGCGTCCAAAGCCCGACAAGTCGTGTATTGCGGCAACTCTCATTTGTTGACGATTGATCATATCTTCTCCTTATTTGAATAGAATTTCAAAACCGACAAGAATTTAAAAATGCCTGATAAAACGGACAATTATAAAATCTTGTCTATCCGAACACCTCTGTACATTACTGCTTGAATAATCGGGCAGAAATATACAGAGGTGTTCGATTTTTGAAATTCATGTTATTAAAAAAGCTTTACTGATTTTTGCTTTTAAAAAGCTGCACTGATTTTTTATACAGATGTACTTTTTTAACAGCCTCCAAAAATATTCTGCTGTCGGCAAGCATGCTTACAAAGCCGTTTTCTCCGTCTCAGCCGTCTTTCCCCTTTCAAGAGCGGGAATAAGAAAATTCCTTTCCACAACTGCGGCGGGCTGGGGCTTGCTGTACAAAAATCCCTGAATGATATCGCAGCCCAATTCCTCTAAAATATCCCTTTGAGCGGTATTTTCAACGCCCTCTGCCAGCAGGGTCAGATTCATAGCCTTGCCAAGCTCGCAAATTGCCTTGGTGATATGACGCGCGGTCATATTAGTTTCAATATCATAAACTAAGCTTCTGTCAATTTTCAGCAGATCTATGGGCAGTATTTTCAGAGAAGAAAGAGAAGAATAGCCCGTGCCGAAGTCGTCCATGGAAATAGACACGCCCAATTCCTTAAGGGAATTAAGTACGCTGATAGTGCGGTCAATATCCACCATAGCCATTGTTTCGGTGAGCTCAACCTCAATATATTCGGGCGCGATTTTGGACTCCTCCAGAGCATTTTTCACAGAAGCAACAACATCGGTCTGATACAGCTGCGCCTGTGACATATTTACGCTGATAGTTACAGGCGGATATCCCTTATCCTGCCATATTTTATTCTGCTTGCAGGCCTGAAGCAAGCCCCATTCGTCTATCTTTGAAATAATGCCCATTTCCTCTGCAATGTGAATAAATTCGTTTGGCATTATCAGACCCTGCGTCTTGTGATTCCAACGCATCAAAGCCTCTGCGCCCACTATCTCGCCTGTCTTTATGCTTATCTTGGGTTGATAGTACAGCTCCAGCTCGCCGTGCTTCAGCGCCTCGCCTATCTCGTTTTCAACAATATCTCTTCCCGAAACCTTCTTTTCTACCTCGGGATCGAAATAACAGCATATTTTTCCCGGTTCGCGGCTTCCGCTGAAAAGAGTTACACTGGCTTTATTATAAATGGAAGAAATATCGTCAATTCCGTCATAAAAGCAAGCTCCCGCCAAAAATGTGGACTGCTCCTTCAATACGGAAGGCAAAGTGTTGTTGTCGCAGTGGTTCTCCACAACTATGCTGATCTTCTTCATCAGCCTCTCCACTTCTTCCTTATCCTTGCATTCGTAGATAAGAGCGTAATCCTCCGCGCCCACCTTTCCGATAACGGCGTCCTTATCAGCGAGCCTTGTAAGAGTTTCCGCATACAGCTTGGAAAGAACATCGCTGATCTCTATTCCGAACAGCAGGGATATTTTTCTCAATCTTGTAACATGAATACAAACCAGAACGGCGGAGCGGTTTTCCGAATGTAATTTCTCCAACAGGATCTTGCCCTCCAGCATAAAGCCCGTACGGTTATAAAGCCCTGTGATCAGATCCTTCTGCCTGTCCTTGAAGGCATCCTCACGGCTCAATCTGCCCGATGTGGTATCTAAAACAAGTCCCGTTCTTAAATAACGGTAATCGGTAATTCCCTTATTATATCGGCACTGTATCGTGTAATTGCGATACGTACCCGATGTGGTCTTTATAAACGCGTCGGTGTATATTTCCTCGCTTACCCCCGACAGAAAGCGCGCAACGTCCCTCTGCACCTCTAAAATATTTTCGGGCTTCATCAAAGCATAAAGGCTGTCCAGCGGAATAGTGTCCGTATTTTCAAAGCCCCACAAACCGCAAAGACGCGGAGAAGTTTTTACAAAAAGATTTTCCCCCTCTGAAATAAAGGAAAAAATGCTTGCCTGTGCGTTTTCCTCTGCTCTTTTGAGATTGTCGAACTCTCCCAAAAGCTCCGCCCTAAGCTCCTCATTGACCTTTCTGGAAATGGTTTCCCCGCTGATGTCTCTGCCCAAAGAACAGATTTTAAGACTGCCGTCCTTCTGCGTAAAGGAAACGCTCTTCCAATGGATAAGTCCGCTTACTCCGTCCGATGAGTAATACTCCGACACAGTACCGCTTCTCCTTAAAGCATTGACGCAAAGAGAAAGCTCTCCGTCACTGCTCAAAGCGCTGTCGCCAAAAACGCTCTTTATGTAATTCTTATCCGGAGCCAATCCGCAGTTTGCCAACAGGTTTACAAGCTTCTTGCTGAACTCAATATAGGAAAGATCCTCGCTCCATACCATTTTGTAGTCAAAAATACTGTCGGTCAGATTGTCAAAACGGGTTTTCTCGTTTTTCAGACTGCTGCACAGAGAAAGAAGAATCGATCCGCTCACTATACAGCATATCAACAAAAGCGAGGATAAAACAATTACAGCTATTTCCATTTTATTTTTATCGGCAGACAAGGATCTATCAGCCTTTACTCCTTTCACAGATTGAAAACGCATACAAAAATGTAAACCAATCGGTCGTTTGTACTATTTCTTTATCATACCGCAGACTTTGTACATTGTATGATCAAGAATCAGCATTATATAATTATAATTCGGCGGTCAAAAACCGCGGAACATTTATTCCCATTATCTTTATAATTTTATCATAAGATGAGCTTTAAATCAAGGTGATTTTTGTTATTTTCTACATATATGTAACCAAATTTCAAGATATTTTTATGTGCATTTTACTAAATCCAATTTGAGCAATTAGAAATTTCTGCAACCGATTTTTGTAACCGATACGGAAAAACCGCCTGATGATTTACACCAAGCGGTTTTATAACAATAATTTATTGTCACTGAAATTTTTTTAGTCAATATGATCCTCAATATACTTAACAACATCGCCTACGGTCTTGATGTTCTCAACCTGATCATCGGGGATCTCGGTGTCAAACTCTTCCTCGAAGCTCATAACCAAGTCAACGATGTCAAGGCTGTCTGCGCCCAGATCGTCCTGAATAACGGCGTCAAGTGTTACCTTGTCCTCTTCAACGTCAAGCTGATCCATAATAATGGACTTTACCTTTTCAAATACCATGATAGAATCTCCTCCAAATTTTTGATTTTTTTTGCTCGGAGCATTGCTCCTTTTATGAATCCGATAAAGACCTTTCGCAAAGAGAACCGTATTCTCTTTGAGAACCGCCCTTTTTCGGGATTAAAACAGAATGCGGGTTTTTATTCCTCAAACATTCCGATTTTCCTGAACCTATTATACCTATTTTCAAGCAGTATGTCAATATCAGTTTTGGAAAATCTTGCAACTGCTTCCGATAAATATTCGCTGATATTTGAAGCGGTAAGCTTCATATCGTTCTGCGCGCCCCCCATGGCTTCGGAAATAATGCGGTCGCATACGCCGAAATTCATCAGATCCTCCGCAGTAATTTTCATAAGCTCGCAAGCCTCTTTCTCTCTTCCGGGATCCTTCCACAGAATAGAAGCAAAGCCTCTTGGAGAAATAACCGAGTACAGAGCGTTTTCCAGCATTGCCAATTCATCGCAGACAGCAAGCGCCAAAGCTCCCCCGCTTCCTCCTTCGCCCAGAATAACCGTAACTACGGGAGTACGCAGCGTCATAAACTCCATTAAGTTCCGCGCAATGGCCTCGCCCTGTCCTCTTTTTTCCGCCTCAACTCCGCAGAATGCGCCGGGAGTATCCACAAAGCAGATAACGGGACGGTGAAACTTCTCCGCCTCCTTGGCAAGCCTTAACGCCTTGCGGTAGCCCTCGGGGTGGGGCATGGAAAAGTTGGTGCGCTTGTTTTCCTCAATATTTCTGCCCTTGACCTGTGCCAGAACCGTTACGGGTATGCTGTTGAGAGTGGCAATTCCCCCCAGAACGGCGTGATCGTCGCCGAAATAGCGGTCGCCGTGCAGCTCAAGAAAATTATTGAAAATTTCGGGAATATAATCGTTTACCGTGGGGCGGTTCTTATGCCGTATCAAGGACAGCCTTTCGGTAGCGGTAAGCTTGTTCATATTCTGACCTTCCATACTTATGTATTTTTTCCTCGCACTTATAATTGTGCAAAAAGACTGTGCAAAAAAGCTTCCTATCAGAACGTCAATCTCTGTTTCTTGTATAATTATGCAGTTTCATAATTCTCGCCAAAGTTCTTCTCATCATGGTTCTTTCAACGATCATATCTGCAAAGCCGTTCTCCAGCATAAATTCCGCGGTCTGGAAATCGTCGGGCAGCTGCTGTTTTATGGTATCCTGAATTACCCTTCGTCCCGCAAAGCCCACCAGCACCTTAGGCTCGGCAATAATAATATCGCCAAGGCTTGCAAATGAAGCGTTTACTCCTCCCGTAGTGGGATCAGTCAGAACGGTGATATACAGCTGTCCAGCCTGATTATGTCTGGCAATGGCTCCGCTGGTTTTCGCCATTTGCATAAGAGAAACTATGCCCTCCTGCATTCTTGCTCCGCCGCTGGCAGTAAAGAGAATCACAGGCAGCTTGTTTTCCGCAGCATACTCAAAAGCGCGGGTTATTTTTTCACCTACAACGCTTCCCATGCTTGCCATAAGGAAATTGCTGTCCATTATGCCTATTACGCATTTATAACCGTGAATTTCACATTCACCCGTTACCACAGCTTCCTTTGTTCCGCACTTCTGCTGCATTTCCTTGATCTTCTTTTCGTAATCCGGAAAATCAATGGGATTTTTGCCGATCATATTTGCGTCAAATTCCTTGAAGGTATCGGGGTCTGCGGTAAGCTGTAATCTCTCCTGCCAAGTCAGTCTGGCGTGATAGTTACAGTTGGCGCACACCTTGCGGTTTTTTTCAAAATCCTCCATATACGCTACGGTGCCGCAGCGGGGACATTTAAAAAGCAGATTTTTCGGAATATTCACATCGTCGGAGGGCTTGTCGTTTTTTTCCTCCGGGCTGTCATCATTAAATCTTGCTCTTACAACTTTAAAAAGATCTTCAAGCAATCTGATCCCACCTTATCAAAGTATTTTAGTGTATTGACCTATCGAAAACCCGCAGTCCGCCCATTCAGCCGAACCGACCTGTTACCGAATCTGTCGAAACCCCTGTTTTAATGCTTCTTGGTCAAATCCTTCCTGTTAAGAAAGCCTATATCAAAATCACCCTTCTCAAAATCGGGATCTCTCAGCAAATTAAGCTGAAAATCTACATTTGTGGTGATTCCCTCAATAAGAAATTCCGACAAAGCTACCTTCATCTTCTGAATAGCCTCGTTTCTGTCCTTGCCCTTAACTATGACCTTGGCGATCATGCTGTCATAATAGGGCGGAATTTCATAGCCCTGATAAACCGCCGTATCTATTCTCACGCCGAATCCGCCCGGCAGATGAATGGACTTTATCTTTCCTGGACAGGGACGGAAGCCCTTGGAGGGATCCTCCGCATTAACTCTGCACTCTATGGCGTGTCCGTCAATATGAACGTCTTCCTGTGCAAAGCTTAATGGTTCCCCTGCCGCAATCTTTATCTGCTCCTTTATAAGGTCAATTCCCGTTACCATTTCAGTGACAGGGTGTTCCACCTGAATACGGGTGTTCATTTCCATAAAGTAGAAGTTCTTGTCCTTATCCACAAGAAATTCCACCGTACCTGCATTTGTGTAACCGCAAGCCTTTGCCGCCTTAACCGCAGCCTCGCCCATTTTTTTGCGCAGCTCATCGGTCATAATAACCGCAGGACTTTCCTCCAGCAGCTTCTGGTTTCTTCTCTGACAGGAGCAGTCACGCTCTCCCAGATATACCACATTTCCGTGTTCGTCTGCAAGGAGCTGTATTTCAATATGCTTGGGATTTATAATAAGCTTTTCAAGATACACGTCGTCGTTGCCGAAAAACTGCCTTGCTTCCTGCTTTGCTTCAAGTATCTTTTCTTCAAGCTCGGATTCGTCCTCTATGTTGCGTATGCCTCTTCCGCCGCCGCCCGCAGAAGCCTTTACCATTACGGGATAGCCTATTTCAGACGCAATTTTTTTTGCCTGCTCCATACTCATGATAATTCCTTCGGAGCCGGGAACAACAGGCACTCCCGCATTTTTCATGGTGCTTTTTGCATTGGCCTTATCCCCCATAGCGTCAATAGCCTTGGCGGTAGGTCCTATCCATTTTATTCCGCACTTGTCGCAAAGTCGCACAAAAGCGCTGCTTTCCGACAAAAAACCAAAGCCGGGGTGAATCGCCTTTGAGCCTGTCACCTCGCAGGCGGCAATAATTGCCTTCGTATTGATGTAGCTGTCCTTGGTTGCGGCAGAGCCTATGCAAACAGCCTCGTCCGCTATCTGCGCATGAAGAGCGTTTTTGTCGGCGGTGGAATAGACCGCAACGGTCTTTATCCCCATTTCACGGCATGCTCTGATTATGCGAAGAGCAATTTCCCCTCGGTTAGCAATAAGTATTTTTGTGAACATTAAGAACCTCTGTTATTTTTTATTATAAAACAATTCCTTGTTTTTGTTCTTAAGAAAGTCGGTGGTGATTTTTGGTTCTCTTAAGAAAGTCCGTGCTGATTTTGGTTCTCTCAAGGAACTTGGCGGTAATTTACTGATTTGAAAAGAATTTCAAAACCGTAAATATTTTAAAATTACTTGGAAAAATGGGTAATTTTAAAATACTTACTATCCGACCGAGTTTAGATTTTTTGCTTGAAAAAGCTGGGCAAAAACTCCAAACTCAGTCGATTTTTGAAATTCGTGCTGTCAAAACAGCTGTGCTAATCGACACCCGCTTTTAGAAGTGTTGTGCTATTCTTTACTTAATAGCGAAACTGATTTCTCCCGAAACCGCCTTCTCGCCCTCAACTGTGCAGATTCCCTTTCCAACGCCTACGGGACCCTTTATCTTAACGATTTCAACCTCAATCCTAAGAGTATCCCCGGGCTTTACCTGTCTGCGGAACTTGGCTTCCTTCACGCCGCCGAAAAATCCCAGCTTTCCTTTGTTTTCGGGCATGGCGAGCATTGCCACCGCGCCCGCCTGCGCCATCATTTCCAGCATAAGCACTCCGGGAACAACAGGGTAGTCGGGAAAATGTCCCTTGAACCAGAACTCGTCGGGCTTCATATATTTTGTGGCAACGACCTTTTTGCCTACTTCCATTTCCTCAATGGTATCTATCAGCAAAAACGGATCTCTGTGGGGTATTATTTCCTTGATTTCCTCTTGTGTCATTAAAGGCATAACTTATATCCTTTCCAAAACGGCATTTTTAAAGCATGTTCCGATCCTATCGGAACACTTTCCGTGCTAAAGCCGTTTTACCGCCTGATTTAACCGTTTGTCTGCTTTTATCAGTCCAATCTGAACAAGGGCTGGTCATACTCAACAGCCTGTGCATCACTTACATAAACCTCCGCCACAGTGCCGTCAAACTCGCTGGTGATCTCGTTCATCAGCTTCATGCTTTCAACTATGCAAACCACGCTGCCCTTCTTTACCTTTGAGCCTACGCTTACAAAAGCGGGCTTTCCGGGAGCAGCGGACGCATAAAACGTGCCTATAATGGGAGATTTAATGATTTTCCCGTTCTGCGGTACCTCCGCCGAAGCTGTATTTTCATTCTTTACGGCATTTTCGGCAGCAGAAGGATTTACCGCAGCAGCTGCGGGAGCAAAAACAGGTGCAGCCATTGGAGGTGCAGGGGGCATAGGCGGTCTTTTGGAGAGCCTGATACGGAATTCCTCTGTCTCTACATCAACCTCGTCCAGCTGAGCCTTGTTGATCTGCTCGCTTAACGCTTCCACCGTTTCAAGAAGTTCTTTTTTGTTCATAAATCGTCTTTCCTTTCAGCAAAGCTATTCAGCTTTTTATCTGTCGTCTTGACTTCGTTATCCGTTATCTGTCAACGGGCAAAAAGCAAAGACTTACATTGTGTCCGCCAAATCCGAGAGAGTTGCTTACCGCTCCCGTAATTTCCATTTTGCGGTTCTCGCCCTTGCAGTTATCCAGATCGCATTCGGGGTCATCCACTTCAAGTCCTCTTGTAGCGTGAACAAGTCCGTGCTGCATCTGCAGGCAAACGGCAATAGACTCAACACCGCCCGCGGCGCCCAAAAGGTGACCCGTAAGAGATTTGGTGCTGTTCATAACAAGCTTATTGGCATGCTCGCCAAAGGCTTTCTTAACCGCTGCCGTTTCCGTTCTGTCATTTATGGCAGTAGATGTGCCGTGAGCGTTTACATAATTTATGGTTTCAAAGGGTACGCCCGCTTCCTTGACCGCAAACTCCATAGCCTTTGCGCCGCCTTCTCCGTCGGGATTGGGTGAGGTTTCGTGGTAAGCGTCGCAGGTTGCGCCGTAGCCCGCAATCTCCGCATATATTTTTGCGCCTCTTGCCTTGGCGTGCTCGTATTCCTCTATAACAAGAATACCTGCGCCGTCGCCCAAAACAAATCCGCTTCTTTCCTTGTCAAAGGGTATAGAGGCTCTGTTCACATCGGTGCTTTTGGTTATGGCGTGCATATTGTTAAAGCCCGCAAAGGCAAATCCCAAACGGCAAGCTTCGGAACCGCCCGCAAGCACAACGTCCGCATTTCCGTATTTAACAGCTCTGAACGCCTCGCCAACAGCATGAGCACCGCTGGAGCAAGCAGAAACGGGGCAGTAGTTGACTCCCTTGAAGCCTGTCTTTATGGCAACTGTTCCCGCCGCCATATTGCCGATCATCATAGGAATGGTGAAAACGCTGACCTTTTGGTTGCCCTTGCCGTGGTAGGTCTGTATCTGCTCGTCGCTGGTGTGTATTCCGCCGATTCCGCTTCCGATAATAACGCCTCTTCTGTAAGGGTCGATATCCTCAAAATCACTGCCTGCGTCCTCCAAAGCCTTTTTAGAAGCATAAACCGCATACTGAGCCATAAGATCTGTTCTGCGTCTTTCCTTTTTGTCGATATACTCGGAAGGGTCAAAATCCTTAACATCGGCGAAAACGTTCAGCTCCTCGCTTTGACCGGGGAACCACTGACCGAGGGAAAAACCGTGGTTGCCCTCCTCAATATTCCTCCAGAATTCATCAAGGGTATTTCCGATAGGGCTTACAACGCCCATTCCTGTTATAACCGCTCTTCTCATAAGTATCCTTTCTTTTTGTTCGGAGTAATCCTCCAAGAACCAAATCCACACGTAATGCTTTTTATATAAATTTCATAGAAAGACCGCTGCTCACATTGAAAGACCGCCGCTGATCTCGATAACCTGTCCCGTCACATAAGAGGAATCCTTGCCCGCAAGGAAGGACGCAACTCCCGCAATTTCCTCCACGTTTCCGTAACGCTTCATGGCTATCATCTCCAAGATTGCCTTTTTCTGCTCCTCGGTCAGCTGATCGGTCATAGGCGTGCTGATAAATCCTGGCGCAATGGCATTAACGTTTATTCCTCTGCTGCCAAGCTCCTTAGCCGAAGACTTTGTCATACCGATAATTGCCGCCTTTGACGCGCTGTAGTTGAACTGTCCCGCATTTCCGTGAAGACCTGCCACGGAGGACATATTGATAATCCTGCCGCTTCTCTGCTTCATCATAATGGGAGCAACATATCTCATCATATTATACACGCTTTTCTGATTTACGGCAATAACCAGATCGTAATTTTCCTCGCTCATTCTCGCCAGCAAGCCGTCGCGGGTGATTCCCGCGTTGTTCACAAGCACGTCGATACTGCCAAACTGCTCCTTTACAGCCTTGACCATAGCTTCAACCTGATCGGCCTTTGAAACGTCGGCGATAAACTTTTCGCACTTGACGCCAACCGCCTTTATCTGATCCATAATATCGTTATTTTCAAAGGATTTTTCGCTTACGTCATTCAGCGCGATATCAAATCCGTCCTTTGCCAGCCTTAATGCGATAGCTGCTCCGATACCTCTTGCCGAACCTGTTATTACTGCAACTGCCATTTTCATTTTTCCTTTCATACTCTTTTTGTTCAAAAGAATTATTTGAATTCAGCGCCAAGCCGCTTTAATTCTTCGTCATATTTTTTCTTTTTGCCGAGATTTGCCTTAACAGTTCCTATCCCCTTGTCGTTGACTATTACCGCATATTCCTTTTTAACAGCCCCCAAAGCAGTCAAGGCAACGCATCCTCCGCCGTCAACACCGACAACCTCCATCGTATCTATGCCCTTTTCCTTCAAAAACTTGTCCAGCTCGGAATTGGAAAAGGCATTGCCAACATACTTTGCAAATTTATGTCCCGAAATTATATTCAGAGACTTGACCGGCTCTGCCTGAGGGGTATTCTCATACACATGATACGGAGCAAATTTATTGATAAAATTTCGCTTCATATAATTATAGATGTACACCACCGTATTTTCTTTGTTTTCCTCGATTATGCCGTTGATATTATTAACCAGCTCCCTGTCATAATCAAAAAAATCGGGATGGCTTTCGCCTAAGAAAATCTCCTGAACATCAATAACCAAAAGTGCTTTTTTCATTTTATCACTTGTTCAGCAGCTCCTCCGCTTCTCTGAACATCTCCTCTATCATATCCTTTGCAGGCTCAACCTTTTTGACAAGTCCCGCAATGGCACCGCAAAGGAAGGAACCTTCATCAAGATTGCCGTCCTGAACCGCTTTTCTCAAAGAACCGAGAGTGATCTCCTCAAACTGTTCGGGTGTAAGAGAACCGTCGCGCTCTCCTGTTGCCAGCTTCTTTGAAAACTTTGTCTTGACGTTGCGGCAGGGGTGACCCGTGTATCTTCCCGTAACAACACTGTCGGTGTCCTTTGCGTCAACAACGAGCTGCTTGTAGGTGGGGTGTACCTGACATTCCTCAGCCGCCAAAAATCTTGTACCCAGCTGAACGCCCTCCGCACCTAACATAAAGCTTGCGGCAATTCCTCTGCCGTCGGCAATTCCTCCTGCGGCAATAACGGGTATCTCCAAAGCGTCAGCCACCTGAGGAACAAGGCACATTGTAGTGTTTTCGCCGATATGACCGCCGCTTTCCGTACCCTCGGCAACAACTGCGTCCGCTCCCGCCCTTTCCATACGCTTTGCAAGAGCAACGGAGGGAACAACGGGGATAACCTTGATTCCCGCCTTTTTCCAGTTCTCCATAAACTTTCCGGGATTTCCCGCACCTGTGGTGACAACGGGCACTCCCTCATCAATAACAAGCTGTGCCAGATCATCTGCGTTGGGGCTCATCAGCATAATGTTTACGCCAAAGGGCTTATCGCCCACTGCTGCCTTGGCCTTTCTTATCTGCTCACGGAGATAGTCAATGGGAGCAGAACCGCCTGCAATAAGTCCCACGCCGCCTGCGTTTGTAACAGCGCTTGCGAGGGTGCTTTCCGCTACCCAAGCCATACCGCCCTGAATAATGGGGTACTTGCAGCCCAAAAGTCTTGTGATTCTTGTGTCGAGAGTTGTCATAATCTTCTCCTTAATAATTGTTTTTGCCCTTTAGCTTTGTCCGTATTTTTCAATTTGTGCCTTTACAAATCTACAAATATTTACATATTGTTTATAATATATTTCATTATACGTTCTGTAAAAGCTCCGAGCTTTCCGCCATTAAACAAATGTATGTGTTTGATCAGTCTATTCCGTTTATCTCAAAGGCAAGCTGTTTTTCCGATAAAAACCGTTTTCCTTGAAGCATACCTTCATATTCCGCTCTGCAAATATCTACGCATTGTTTAATATACTGTTCTGTTATTCTTTCCGTAAATATTTTTGGATTGCCGCCTTTATAATAGAAACCTTCCCGAAAATCCCGCTCCATGTCCTTCAAAAAATCTGTCAACTCAAAGTTATATATCTCATTTATTTTACAATTTGTAAATATTTTTGGAGGATCCAAATCATTTTTCAAACAATATTTTTCAATAAGCACACCGTTTAAAATCCCGTAATCGGAATACAGCTCCTTTAAAAAATCACTGTCGCCGCGTCTGTTCATCATTTTCAAATCCGTGTACAAAATTCTCCGAAAAATATTGTCCTCGATCAGATGAAAATAATAGCCCAAAAATATCTCATCATGCAAAAACGCCTTAAACCTGTCATAAAATCCGTAATAATCGAAAATCTTGTAATATCTGCCCTTTTCTTCAAAATTCCTGATAAAATGTGTATTGACCTGCTTTTTATCGGCAGTTATGACCGCGTCGGGCAAAATATGACCTATACGGAAATTATTCCTATTTTCTATCTCAATGACCTTTTCCAGCTCTTCCGCTAAACAAAGGTGCATGATCCGTGATGCCACTTACAGCTCCATATAAACAGAACCGTAGGTAAGACCGCCGCCAAAGCCCACCAATGCCATTTTCTTTCCCTCGGTCAGGATTCCCTTTCCGTTTATTTCGTCAAGTATGGTAGGAATGCAGGCGCTTGATGTGTTTCCGTGTTCTTCCAAATTCACATAAACTCTTTCCTTGGGAATGTCCATGGATTTCAGCGCGGAGTTTATTATCCTCAGATTGGCTTGGTGAGGGATAACAATGTCAATATCCGAGCTGCTGACTCCCGCCTTTTCGCAAACCTTTGCGAAACTTTCCGCCATAGCGTCAACAGCAAAGCGGTAAACCGCCTTTCCGTCCATTTGAAGATGACGGTTCTGCTCAACGGTTTTAAAGTTTTTATCTTTCAGATATCCCTCATAGTCGGTAAAACCCTCTAAGGGCATATTGCTCACATATTCAACCTTGCAGTATAGAGAGTCCAAAAGGTCGCTTTTCGCTCCCATAACGCTGTAAAAGGGTTTGTCCGCCGCTTCAACGACAACCGCCCCCGCTCCGTCGCCGAAAAGGAAACAGCTTGTTCTGTCGGTAAAGTCCTGCTGTCTTGTCAGAAACTCGCTGGCTACTACCAGCACTCTTGTGTGATCCCCTGTGCAAAGGTATCTTCTCGCCATATCAAGGGCAGTGATAAAGCCTGTGCAGGCGGTGTTTATGTCAACGCAAGCCGCATTGTCCGCTCCGATAAGTCCCTGGATAAGACAAGCGGTGTTAGGGTAAAAGAAATCTGGAGTACAACAGGAAAGAATGATCAGATCTATATCCTTTGCGGAAACCCCTGCGCTTTTCAGAGCATTTTCCGCAGCAACGGCACCCATCTGGAAATTCATCTTGTCCGTGTTGTAATAGCGTCTTTTGATCCCTGTCCTTGTGTAGATCCATTCGTCGGAGGTGTCGAGAAATTTCGCAAAATCGTCGTTGGTCACAACTCTGTCGGGAATATAGCTTCCTGTGCCTGTAATTTTAATACCCTGCATAACTTTTCTTCTTTCTGTTTAATTGATTATTTATGTTTTTGTTTTGTTTTTTGAAATAAAACAAACATATCTTGATTTTAAAGTAAAAATAGTATATAATGTTCACAAAGGAAAAAATAAAAATACTATTCACTCTATTTTACCTCAAACACATTGCTTTTGTCAACAGCAATTTTTCCTAATTTTAACATTTATACTCTGCAAAAGCGGTCATAAAAGCAAAATTTTTATTTTTTATATTTAAAAGCAATGTAAAAAATGTCAGAAAGGATAAATTCAACCTATGAAAACAGCTTTTTTATTTTCGGGACAAGGTTCACAGTATTCGGGAATGGGCAGGGAGCTTGCAGAGCAGTTTCCAGCCCAAGCAAAGAAAATCTTGGAGGCGGCAGAAAGCACCTTTGATTTCGACTTATGGAAGATAATCGGCGAAGGCACCGCCGAAGAGCTGGCACAGACGAGGGTGTCACAGCCCGCTATCTTCACCGTTTCCCTACTCGCCCTTGCTGCTGCGGAGGAAAAAGGCATAGCCTTTGAAGGAGTGGCAGGTCACTCCTTGGGCGAATATGCGGCAATGGTTGCCTCCGGCGTTCTGTCCCTTGAGGACGGCTGCAAGGCGATAAAATACCGTTCCGAAGCTATGGACAAGGCAGCAAAGGAAAATCCCGGTGCAATGGCAGCTGTTATCGGACTTTCTGCCGATAAAGTTGTTGAGGTCTGCGAGGAGGTCAAAAAAGGCGGCAATTATGTCACTGCCGTAAACTTCAACTCCCCCGTACAGACAGTTATCGCAGGCACCAAAGAGGGCATAGCCTTGGCGTCCGAAAAAGCAAAGGAAGCGGGAGCAAGAAGAGCAATGCCCCTTGCGGTATCTGCCGCCTTCCACTCTGATTTGATGAAATCAGCTGCCGAGGAATTTAAAGAAAAGGTCAAGGATATAAAGTTCAATCAGCCAAAAGTCAAATTCTACTCCAATGTCATAGGAAAAGAACTGACCGATTTTTCAAATATGCCTGAGCTTATGGCAAAGCATATCTGCTCCCCCGTAAAATTCACTGACGAGCTGAACGCTATGAAGGAGGACGGCTTTGACACCTACATAGAGCTGGGACCTGGAAAGGTGTTGACAGGACTTGTAGGCAAGACCCTGAAAGAGGTCAGAGCAGTTAATATTGAAAATACCGAAACCTTAAACGCCGCCCTTGCCGAATAAACAAAGATATAAAAAAATCAAAAAACTACGTTTTAAAAATTACTTAAAGAAAGGCGCAAAAAATGACGGAAAACTACGCTTTAATAGGCTGCCCCTTGGGTCACTCCCTTTCCCCTCAGATCCACACAAGGCTTTTTGAGCTGGCAGGAATAGATTTTCAGTACGATCTGACCGAAATAAAGCCCGAGGAGCTTAAAGACAGATATACTTATTTAAAGTCCCTTAAAGGCTTTAACATCACAATTCCCCATAAGATCGCAATTATCGATTTCTGTGACGATTTGTCCGAGGGAGCAAAAAGATACGGTTCGGTGAACTGCATTAAAAACGAAAACGGCAAAAGTACAGGCTATAACACCGATGTTCTGGGCTTTGTCAAATCAATAGAGCAGATGGATGCTTCCCTTAATTCCAAGGTATGCCTTTTAGGCTGCGGAGGCGTGGGCAGAATGATGGCAATAGAATCCGCATATCAGGGCGCAGATCTGACAATAGCAGTCCGAACCGAGGATATTCCTGTTGCGGAAGGGATAAAGGCTGAAATTGAAAAACAGCTGCCCGATAATAGTGTCAAGGTAATTCACTTATCGGAAGCGGCGGGCGGCTTTGATTTGGTCGTTAACGCCACGCCCGTGGGAATGTACCCCAAAACCGAGTTTTCTCCTTTAAACAAGGAGCAATTAAAAAATGTAAGCTTTTTCTTTGACGCAATATACAATCCCACCCGCACAGCCCTTTCGGGATATGCGGAGGAAATGGGGGCTAAGACTTCCACAGGAATGGCGATGCTGGTACTTCAGGCTGTTGCCGCCCACGAAATCTGGAACGGCTCGGAATATAAGCAGAGCGACATAGATACACTTATAAAAGATATGGAAAAGCTTGTGTAAACATTGCGAAAGGGCATAAGACCAATGAAAAGTATATTCCTATGCGGCTTTATGGGCTGCGGAAAATCTCACACAGGAAAGCTGATATCAAAAAAGCTGGAAATTCCCTTTACAGATCTGGACGATTATATTGTAAATAAAGAAAACCGTACCATTCCCGAAATATTTGAACAGTCGGGAGAGCCCTATTTCAGAGAGCTTGAAGGAAAATGCCTTAAAGAGCTGGGGGAAGGCTGTGTAGTGGCAACGGGCGGAGGCACCCTTATCAACGCCGAAACTGCCGCCTACGCCAATACACAGGGCATAACCGTCTTCATTGACGCTCGGTTCCCCGTCTGCTACGGCAGAATAAAGGACGATCAAAACCGCCCCCTTGTGGTGAACAACACAAGAGAACAGCTGTATCAGATTTTCCTTACCCGCAGAAAGATTTACAGAGCCCATTCCAAAATCACCGTAAAGGCGGAGGGCACCGGAAACGATATTGCAAATTTAATAATTGAACAGGTCAAAGCTTCAATATAAACGTATTTGAAAGGAAAAACAACAAATGTTAATCATCAACGCAAAAATCCACACCATGTCCGAAAAAGGAATAATCGAAAAGGGCTATGTCCGCACCGACAACGGAAAAATCACCGAAGTGGGCAGTATGAACGAGCTTAAGTCCACCGATGAAAATTCTTTTGACGCAGAGGGAAAAAACCTTTACCCCGGCTTTATCGACTGCCACAGCCACGTTGGTATGTTCAACGACAGCCTTGGTTTTGAAGGCTCGGACGGCAATGAAATCTCCGACCCCTCCACCCCTCAGCTGCGTGCCATTGACTCAGCCAACCCCACCGACCGCTGTTTCTTTGAGGGGGCAGCGGCAGGCGTTACCACCGTGCTTACAGGCGTAGGGAGCGCAAACCCTATCGGCGGAGAATTTATCGCCATGAAAACCTTCGGCAGCCCCCGTATTGACAAGAGAATTGTAAAATCCCCCGCAGCCATGAAGTTTGCCTTCGGAGAAAACCCAAAAAGATGCTACAACGACCGCGAGGAAGCTCCCACCACCCGAATGGCAACAGCGGGCGTCATCAGAGAACAGCTTAACAAGGCGAACCGCTACATTGCCGACTGCGAAAAATACGAAGCCACCAAAGGCACGGATAACGAAAGCTCAAAGCCCGACTATGACGCAAAGTGCGAGGCTTTGGTTCCTCTTATGAAAAACAAGCTGAAAGCGCATATCCACTGCCACCGCGCAGACGATATCTTTACCGCTGTAAGAATAGCCAATGAGTTTGATTTGGGCTATGTTCTGGTGCATTGCACAGAGGGAGGTCTGGTCGCCGATGAGCTTAAAGAAGCGGGCTGTACCAAAGCCGTTGTCGGCCCCGTTATCAGCGACAGAAGCAAGCCCGAATTAAGCCGCCAATCTATAGAAAACGCCGCAAGGCTTCACAAGGCGGGAATAGAAATAGCGATCTGCACCGATCACCCCGTAATTCCCATTCAGTACCTGCCCCTTTCCGCGGGCGTCTGCATAAAAGGCGGCTTGGATAAGGAAGAAGCGCTGAAGGCTATCACCATAAATCCCGCCAAAATTGCCGAAATAGACCACAGAGTAGGCAGCATCGAGGTGGGCAAGGACGCAGACCTGTCGGTTATGGACGGAGAGTTTTACGATGTACTTACCAAGCCTGTGCTGGTTTTGGTTGACGGTAAGGAAGTAAAGTAATTAAAAGAGGTCATCAATGAAAAAAATAGCAAGAATACCCGCCGAGTTCGAATGTCCCCTATCCGAAAACGAGCTTAAAGAAAAAATATCAACGGCAATAGAGGAACAGCAGCTTGAAGACAACCTCCCCGAAAAGGGCAGACAGTATTTCTTCTGGGAGGAAAATCAAGGAGAATACCGCCTGCGCTTCTTCCACAGCTATAAAAACGATATGTGCGACACTTCCTTCCACGGTATTATCAACAAAGGCTTGGAAGGAAGCCGCCTTGAAGGCTTTTTTAAAAAACCCGCAGGAGTATGGGGCGTTTTCTGGACGATTATCGGAATAGCTTTTATTATAGCTTTGGCGTTTTTTCTTTCCGTTTTTCTGTCGGATGAGCCCGAGCTTGGAATGATACCGGTTTTTTTGGTGGTATTGGTTCCCGTGGCTTTTATCGAGGTAAATCTGCTGATGTTTGATAAAAAGCGGATTAAAGCCATAAACGAATACTTAAGAGACTTTACCGCCGCCCAAAACTCCGACGTTTTGGGAGAAGAATTAGAGGAAGAAGAGCGAAGATAAAAACCGAACACTGTTCAAAACGGATAATTGAACGACGTTCACAATCAAGAAAGCTATACGCAGGAAAGTGAGTAATAATGCGAGAAATCAATGTTGAAGAAGTAAAAAACACAGTTGCCAAGCTTTGCGAGGAGGCTAACCTTTTTCTCCCCGACCAAATGCAGGAGCTTATAGCCGCCGCAGCGGAAAAGGAGGAAAGCCCCCTCTGCAAAAGCGTTTTAAAGGACATCTGCGCCAATGCGGACTGCGCCAAGGAGTTAAACGTGCCTATCTGTCAGGATACGGGAATGGCAGTTATCTTTCTTGAAATAGGTCAGGACGTGCATTTTGTCGGCGGCGATCTGTACGAGTACATAAACAAGGGTGTTGAACAGGGTTATGTAGAGGGCAAGCTCCGTTTGTCGGTAGTTGCCGACCCGCTGAAAAGGGTAAACACCAACACCAACACCCCCGCCATAATCCACACAAAAATAGTCAGCGGAGATAAAGTTCATATCACGGTTGCCCCCAAAGGCTTCGGCAGCGAAAATATGAGCGGTATGAAAATGTTCACGCCCTCGGCAACGGAGGAGGATATTATAAACTACATAGTTTCCGCAGCCGACAAGGCAGGAAGCAATCCTTGTCCCCCGATCACAGTAGGCGTAGGCATAGGCGGCGATTTTGAGTATGCGGCATTCTTGGCGAAAAAAGCTCTTTGCCGTGATTTCAGGATCAGAAACAGCGACCCGTTGTACAAGGAAATGGAAGAAAAGGCGCTGGAGGGAATAAATGCCCTCGGTATCGGCGCACAGGGCTTCGGCGGCACTCAGACCTGCCTTTATGTAAACATTGAGCAGTTCCCCACCCATATTGCGGGGCTGCCTGTGGCAGTTAATATCGGATGTCATGTTACACGGCATAAGGAAGCGGTTATTTAATAACAGCAAAAAATTAAGGGACTGTAAAAACAGCCCCTTATTTTTTCTATAAGTCAATTATTCTTATTCTTTTATTTACGGCTGCTTACTGTTTAGACTCCGCACCGCAAAAATCACATTTCTGACTGTCAACACTATTCAGCGAACCGCAGCAAGGACATTCCCAAAGCTGCTTGGGCTCGCGCAAAGGGTTTGTGACAGCCACTTGACTAACATTACCTTCCGTTTCCTCCTCATCGGAAACCGTTTCCCCAAGAAGATAAGAAACATCGGACATACCAACATCAGGCTCTTCCTCCCGCTCTTCGTCGGGAGAGTTGATAAAAGCAAAGAAATCCTCCGTCTTTTCCCCAAGCGGGTACATCATTTCGTCCTTTTTCTTTTTCACCGCGCCGAACTTTTTCGCCGCAAAGGAATGGAGCAGAAACACAAGGGCAGTAACCCCCAGCATAACAAAAAAACCGTTTGCGGCACCGTACTTAAACACATTTTCAGGCAGAAAAATGAAAATCAGGATCATCTCCGCAACGGAAAACAGCACCACCATTCCTATCATGACAAAACAGCAGTCTGCGGCTTCAAGAATCTTTTCGGTGGTCTTAAAGTAATCCCAATCATAATCGGAACACAATTTCTCACACCGTATCATAACTATAATAAGCAGCACAGACTCAGCCAGATAAAATAAAGCCCTTTGACCTAAATAAAATATAATATCGCTTGAATCCCCCATGCCTGAGCCTGTTATCACAAAGCAATATATCAATGTTAAAGCGTACAGTATGCTGTCTATATGCTTAGTCATCACACGACCCCTTTCCGTCAAGCCGAAACGCCTTTCCGATAAAATTTAACCGCCGCTGTTGTTCCGGCTTATGAAAGCCGGCAACAGCAAGCGGTTTATTACACAGGCAGTTACAAAGCCTGCCGCTACCTGTTATTAGTCCTATATGTAAGCGTAAGCAAGCTGTCGCCCAAATGCACATTCTCCACCACAATATCCTTGCCCTCATACTCTAAGTTCAGATCATAGTGAGAAAAATTCCAAAAGGACTTTACACCCAAATCAATAAGCTTGTCGCACAATTCCTTCGCAGAGGATTTCGGAGTGCATAGGATCGCTATTTCAGGACTGTACTCCTTGCAGAAGTCTCCAAGCTGACCTATGTCGGTAATTTTCAGTCCGCCTAAATCCTGCCCAACTATTTTTTTATTGGAATCAAATATACCCAAAAGCACACAGCCGCTTTTATGAAAATTTATGTGCAAAGCCAAAGCGGTTCCCAAATTTCCCGCTCCGATAAGTATTGCCTTTCTGCACTTGTCAAGCCCCAGAATCTTTCCGATCTCTTCCCTCAGCTCCGCAACGTTATAGCCGTAGCCCTGCTGTCCGAAACCGCCGAAGCAGTTCAGATCCTGCCTTATCTGGGACGCCGTAAGCTTCATCCGCTTTGACAGCTCCGCTGAGGAAATCTTTGCAGTATTTTCCTCCAGCAGCTCGCCTAAAAAACGGTAATACCGAGGTAAGCGGCGAATAACCGAATCGGAAATTTTTCCGTCCTTAGACATAAGAATCACCCTCTTTTTTGCAGTTATGAAAGCGGCTTAGCACATCTTCCCGTCCAATCTCACCCTTATCGCCTTCAAAAAGTCCTCGGTGTTGACCTTTTTCTTGTTTTCAAGGTTAGAAAGCACATACAGATCACCCGTCATAACTCCGTCCTCAATAGTCTCAACGGTAGCCTGCTCCAATTTTTCCGCAAAGTCGGAAAGCTCCTTCACATTGTCAAGCTGTCCTCTCTTTTTAAGCGCGCCGCTCCATGCAAAAATGGTGGCAACACTGTTGGTGGAGGTCTCCTCGCCTTTCAAATGCTTGTAGTAATGGCGCGTAACGGTGCCGTGCGCCGCCTCGTACTCATAAATCCCGTCGGGAGAAACAAGCACGGAGGTCATCATACCGAGACTTCCGAAGGCAGTAGCCACCATATCCGACATAACGTCGCCGTCATAGTTCTTGCATGCCCAGATGTATCCGCCCTCGGAGCGAACCACACGGGCAACTGCGTCGTCTATAAGAGTGTAAAAATATTCGATCCCCGCCGCCTTGAATTTTTCGTCATACTCCTTATCGTATATCTCTTGGAATATGTCCTTAAAGCGGTGGTCGTATTTTTTTGAAATTGTGTCCTTGGAAGCAAACCACAGATCCTGTTTGATATCCAGAGCAAAGTTAAAACAGGAACGCGCAAAGCTGCCAATGCTTTCGTCAATGTTATGGAGTCCCTGAATAATTCCGTCGGAGCCCTTGAAGCTGTGTATCAGCTCACGGGTCTCATTGCCGTCCTTATCGGTAACAACAAGCTCCGCCTTAGCTCCGTCGGGAACTCTCATTTCGGTATTCTTGTAAACATCGCCGTAAGCGTGGCGGGCAATAGTAATAGGCTTTTTCCATGTAGGAATAAGCGGAGTTATCCCCTTTACAATAATGGGCGCTCTGAACACCGTTCCGTCAAGAATGGCTCTGATAGTGCCGTTGGGAGATTTCCACATTTCCTTCAGATCATACTCGGTCATGCGCTGTGCGTTGGGCGTTATGGTGGCGCACTTTACAGCCACGCCGTATTTTTTGGCAGCATTTGCGCTGTCAACGGTTACTTGGTCGTTGGTTTCGTTTCTGTGCACCAAGCCCAAATCGTAATATTCGGTATTAATGTCAATGTAAGGAGTAAGCAGTGTGTCCTTTATCATCTTCCATATAACACGTGTCATCTCGTCGCCGTCCATTTCAACCAGCGGTGTGGGCATTTTTATTTTTTCCATGGAAATTCCTTTCTTCATCGGGTGTTTGTCTGCGTTTAAAAATATGCGGTTTCTGCCGTCTCAGCCCTTCGTGTGCCTGAGGACACAGCTATAAACCCCTGTGTAAAAATTAAAAAATTACAGGGTCACTATAATTGTTACAATTACAAACCGATAATGTCTTTTTGAAAAAGCTTAAGCCTCTTCCTCGTCGAAAAAGTCAAGCTCCCCTTCGTCCTCCAGATCGCCGTAGCCCTGATATCCGTCGAGGGCATACAGCTCCTCAATATCGGGATCGTCATGCTCTCTGTTTGCAAACATGGTTTCCAGTTCATATTCAAACTTCTTGGAGATTTTGACGATAGCAAAAATAATTCCGCTTGCCAAGCCTAAAATAAACGAAATAACCGCAATAAATACATAAATCTTTTTCATAGTGACCTCCGATATTTTTTTACTTTGTTTATTATTTGGATTATTCGGTATTGCTTTTCTTTCAAATCAGTGGTTTTTGGTATAGTTCAGCAGACCGCCCGCCAGTATCATGCCCTTTCCTCTTTCGGAAAGCTCACATTTTACGGGAATCTCTGTTCCCTTGGTTTTATTCTTGACCTTGATATCCTTGCCGTTTTCTATAATGTCCCTGATATTTTCCAAAATCAGCTCGTCACCTTGGTCTATCCTGTCATAATCGCCTTCGTTTACAAATTCCAAGGGCAAAATACCGTTGTTTATAAGATTCTGACGGTGGATTCTCGCAAAAGACTTGCAGATAATAGCCTTAACTCCCAGATAAAGAGGAGCAAGAGCCGCATGCTCTCTTGAAGAGCCCTGACCGTAATTCACACCGCCCACGACAATGCTCTTCCCCGCCTCCAGCGCGCGTGAGGAAAAGGTTTCGTCACATACCGCAAAGCAGTGCTTTGAAATTTCGGGAATATTGGAACGCAGGGGCAGGATCTTTGCGCCCGCGGGCATAATGTGATCCGTGGTGATATTGTCCCCTACCTTAAGGGTGACAGCCGCCTCGATATCTTCGGCAAGAGGGGTGTTTATGGGGAAAGGCTTGATGTTGGGACCTCTCAGCACCTCAACCTTTGCCGCATCTTCGGGAGAAGCCGGAGCAACGACCATATTGTCATTGATATAAAAACGCTCGGGCATTACATAAGGAGGCATTTCCCCAAGTCCTCTCGGATCGGTAAATACTCCCGCAACAGCCGAAGCTGCAGCCGTCTCGGGGGAAACAAGGTATATCTGACCGTCTCTTGTACCGCTTCTGCCCTCAAAGTTTCTGTTAAAGGTACGAAGTGAAATTCCCTTTGAGTTGGGGGACTGTCCCATTCCGATGCAGGGACCGCAGGCACACTCCAAAACTCTCGCTCCTGCGTCAATAAGGTCTGACAATGCTCCGCACTGTGCCATCATATTGTACACCTGCTTTGAGCCGGGAGCGATTGCAAGGCTCACGTCGGGGTGAACAGTCTTTCCCTTTAAAATGTGAGCCACCTTCAGCAAATCCTGCAAGGAAGAGTTGGTGCAGGAGCCTATACATACCTGATCTATCTTGATATTGCCGATCTCTTCAACAGTCTTGACATTGTCGGGACTGTGAGGGCAAGCCGCCAAGGGAACCAATTCGGAAAGATCTATGTTTACCTCCTGATCGTAAACCGCGTCCTCGTCCGCCTTAAGCTCTGTCCAGTCTTCTTCTCTGCCCTGCGCCTTCAAAAAGGCTCTTGTTACCTCGTCCGAGGGGAAAATCGAAGTTGTAGCACCCAGCTCCGCACCCATATTGGTTATGGTAGCTCTTTCGGGAACGGAAAGAGCTTTAACGCCCTCGCCTGTGTATTCCATTACCTTGCCAACTCCGCCCTTGACGGACAAAATCTGCAAAACCTTTAAAATGACGTCCTTGGCGGAAACCCAATCCTTAAGCTTTCCCGTAAGGTTAATCTTCACCACTTGGGGCATAGTTATGTAGTATGCTCCGCCGCCCATAGCCACAGCTACGTCAAGTCCGCCTGCGCCAAGTGCAAGCATACCGATACCGCCGCCCGTGGGAGTGTGGGAATCGGAGCCTATAAGGGTCTTTCCCGGCTTTCCGTATCTCTCCAGATGCACCTGATGACAAATTCCGTTTCCGGGGCGTGAGAACCAGATACCGTGTTTTTTTGCGATACTGCCGATAAAGCGGTGATCGTCCGCATTTTCAAAGCCCGACTGCAAGGTATTATGGTCGATATAAGCCACGGAACGCTCGGTCTTTACCTGATCCACTCCCATAGCCTCAAACTGTAAATAAGCCATTGTGCCTGTGGCGTCCTGAGTAAGTGTCTGATCGATCTTTAAGCCGATCTCCGTTCCCTTTTTCATCTCTCCGTCAACAATGTGGCTTTTGATGATTTTTTCGGTTAGTGTAAGTCCCATTATTCTGCCTCCTGATTTAAATGATCATAATACCTGCTTTTTTAAAAAACGATAATGCCTGAATGAACCGATAAGTTCATACTTTGTCTATCTTTTAACATTATTGTTTATATTATACTATATTATTGTGAAGTTGTCAACGGTGAAGTTTTTGCAGGTTCTGCCGCAACTTGTTTTTACTTACCATTTGTGCTATAATTTATACTGTAAAAACCAACAACGGAGGCATCACAATGTCAAATCACGGCGAACTGATAAAATCAGGCTCATTCAACGCCAAATTCAAAAACACCCTTAGAGATTATTACAGCTACGGCTTTATGAATTACGGACAAATCAGCGTTTCCACCTCAAAAACGGCGGCAAAAAAAGCCTCCTCCACCACCTTAAATGAGGACTGGACAAGACTCACCAATATTCTTGGGGATTATTTCAGCTGGTCATCGGATAAAAGCACCGCCCTCTTTGCCAGCACCGACTCCCGCAGACTTTGCGAAAACCCCTTTCACCGTGTATACCGCTTTTGCCGATATAATTCACACGACCCGATTTTCTTTTTCAACACCGTACTTGCCCTGAATCCCGAAGTAAGCCTCAGGGACGGAGCGGACAGCTTGGAGCTGCCCGATATTTATGCGGAGAATTTTATTAAACTGGAAGAGGATATCAGGGAAAAACAGCCTCTTTCCTCCTCACAGCTCCAATGCTTCTTTTCCGAAAACAAGGAGCGTCTTTTCGGCGGCGACAACAATACCGTAAATTCCAAACTGAAGGAATTGGAGCAAATGGGCTTGGTGAAGGACAAGGGAGAAAAAGCGGGCTCAAAAAGAAAAAATCACCGCTGGAGCCTGTCCTCTATGTACATAAAAAACATTATAGCGGCAGGCGAAAAAGCCGATCCCGATTTTTTAGAGCATTTTTCTGCCGCTTTAGAATTTTTTTCCAAATATTTTTTTATGGGAGAAATCGGAACCTATATCCTTGCCCGTCTCGGCACACCCCATAAGCCCTTGTTCAGGGTAAAACACGAATATTTCGCTCAGTCGCTGAACGACTGCAATCTCCTTGACTTCCTGTACGCCTTGGAAAATAAAAAATGGTGCCGAATAAGCTACCGCAATTCCCTTTCGGGAGTGGAAACAACGCTTATCTGCTATCCCTTGGGAATACGCATAAGCTCCACAAACGGCAGAGAATATGTGACCTTTTATGAGCCATTTAAGCGCAATTACTCCCACCTGAGACTTGAATTTGTGGACACCGTGGAGTTTATTGCGGACAACAGCATCAATGAGGGCGGAAAAATTATTTCCCTTGAGGACAGCACAGTGCAGAAGGATATAGCCAAAGCCCTTAAGCTTATCGACAGGACTTGGGGAGCGGCAGCGGCGGATATCAACAGCTTGGACGATGACCCGACCCTGTCCCATGTCAGCTTTGAAATAATTTATGACCCCAAAACCGAACAGTTTATTCCCGCAAGAGCAGAAAGAGAAAAGCGTATAGGAACGGTAGAAATAAAGGAAGGCAAAGCACATTTTGAAGCAGATGTTCTGGGCAGCAGAGAAATGCAGCCTTGGATACGCAGCTTTTATTCAAGAATAGCCGAATTTTCCGATTCCGAGGGCTTTTCCGTCAAAAACGACATAGAAGAAATTCTTACACAAAGCGAATATGAAAGACCGCAGCTTGAAAAAATCCCCAAAAAATCCGCCAACGTATGGGGAATACCCGAAAACTGCACCTGCAAAACCGAAAAGAAACCCGCATACAGCCTGATTTTCAATGAGATCTTCGGCATCTACTATCAGCTTATAGGAGAAATACTGATAAAAATCTATTCCGACAAATGCCCCCAAAAATCCGATGTATATTTTTCGGGCAAGGAGCTTGACGACATAATCTCGCAAGTGCTAAAATCACATAAAAGCGAGATCGGAATATGGACGGATGCCAATCTGCGGAAGGAAGTCAGGGAGCTTTTAAAATCGGAAACCTCACAGTTTATGAGAAAGGGCATTGTACCCACGGGAACGGCGGTCAGATGCAGCGAAGAGGAGGTCAAATGGGTCAAGGCTCTTCCCAAATGGCTTGAAGGAAAAACAGTAAACTGTAAAGAAGCTTTCAGACCCAAATACAGCACTGAACAGCTTTCATTCGGAAGAGACATATGCCCCCTGACAGACTTGGAAGCCAAATGGCTGCTGACCTTGCTCAACGACGATAAGGCAAAAATGTTTTTCTGCGGCAAAGAAAAAGAGGCTGTAAGAAACGCGATTCTTGAAGAAAAGAAGGAAATTTCCCCCTTCAAAACAGAATCAATAGTTTACTTTGACCGCTACTATAGATATTGCGATTTTGAAATCGAGGGAATTAAGCTTAAAACAATAATCAAAGCTATGAATGCAGCAAGAACAGTCAAAATTCGCTACCTCTCCCTGCACGGAAACGTTGTGAGCGGCGAATTCAATCCCTTGGCGGTGGAATACTCAAAGCGTGACGATGTGTTCAGAGTCATTTTAAGATCCTCTGTGAACAATACTGTTTTCACCATGGTTTTGGACAATATTGAGGAGATAATCATTACCGATACCGATTACGACATTGCACAGGCGGCGGAGGAGCTTGAAAAAAACCTTGAACATAACAGAAAATCGGTGATAATCGAATTTTACGACCACAGGAATTTAGCGGACAGAATTTTGTCTGAGCTTTCTCCCTTCGAAAAGATATGCAGCTACAATCCCGAAACCAAACTGTACACCCTTACTGTATTCTACCAAAGAGATGACGAGCTGGAAATGGTGATAAGACTTATGGGGTACGGCAATGAAATATCGATAAAGGACACACGCCACCCGATTTATTGTGAGATAAGAAAAAGGCTTTTGCTGCAAAAGGCAATTTGCGAAAAGGATAAGGATAAAAAATAAAAAAATGGAGCTGTAAAATGAAAAGACTTTTTCTGATATCGATATTGTTTGCAATTATGATTGTTTTGTCATCAGGTTGTTCAGGTTCTAAAGAGTACAAATCTCCCGGCAATCTTGCGAAAGAACGTCAAAATGAAATTATGGAATGCTTTATCAACGAGGACGAAGAAACTCTTAAAAGCTTTTTCAGCGAATATATAATTGAGAATTATTCCGATATCGATGCACAAATAAAAACAGCATTTGATTTTCTTGACGGCGAAATAATTTCTTATGACGAACCATTTTCGAGTGTACTCGGCAGTTTAGACGAAAAATATTATGGAGGTGATACAAGAAATATTATAACGGACAAGGATACGGAGTATAGGATTATCTTTCACGGTTACTTAACAAATGATAAAGAGCCTAAAAAATTGGGCATATCATGCATAACAATAATCAATATGACAGAAGGTGCAAAGCTGCCACACGATGCCTCCGAATCGGATAGAAATGAGACAAGAGTTTATATTGGTGAACCACAATAAACTTTAAAATTTTACAATAAAGATAATGGCACATTTGAGGATGTTTTCAACCGGGTTTTAAACAAGGCTGTTATCGCAATTTAGGGGTAACCACTTTTTTCCGAAAAAAAAAGTTTGGACTTTTTATACAGTATGATAAAGAAATAGTATAAAAAATCCATAATTTTTCAGCTTTCGACTTTTTTTTCGGATTGGCTGTTGCAAAAAAATTCCTGTTTTGGTAAAATAAAAACATTCCGCTCTTTGAAAACAAAATAAAGCAAACCCGCCCGGCTGAGGGGGCGTAGAGTTCCGCAGCAGCGACCGCATACGGCTGAAGATATTCGGGGCAGCGCCAACGTTATGATCGGAAAAATGCGCTTATGTAAAAGTGTAAAAAGGAGGTCATACATAATGAATGTTCAAGTAAAATCCAGCAACGGTATTACCTTAGTTCCCATGGAAACCCGCCTTCTGGCGCAAAGAACGGTATTTGTTGAAGGAGAGATAACGGCTGAATCCGCCTGTCTTTTCGTTAAGCAGCTTTTATGGCTCAACAGCGAGGACAGCAGCGAACCTATCAATGTCCTTATCAACTCCCCCGGCGGAGAGATAAACTCGGGTCTTTTGATGTACGACGCAATACAGTCAAGCAAGGCTCCCGTAAAAACCTACTGTATAGGCAAGTGCTACAGTATGGGCGCGGTGCTTTTCGCCTGCGGAAACAACGGCAGATATATGCTGCCCCACAGCGAACTGATGCTTCATGAACCTCTGCTGGGCAACCGCATTTCGGGAAACAGCTCCTCCATCAAGTCAATTTCCGAAAGCCTTATCGAGATCAAAAGCAAGATGAACAAAATTCTTGCCAAGCACACAGGCAAAACGGAGGAGGAAATGGAAGAAGCCACCAGCTTCGACCACTACTTCAGCCCCGAGGATAGCCTGGAATTCGGGCTTTGCGACAAGATCGTGGGCTTTGATGAGATCATGGGAGGGCAAAAATAAAAAAGTAACGCTTTTTAAACAGTAAAACGAATGAAACAGGACATAAGGCTGCGCAGATAACAACACGGTTTGTACACCGTCAAGCTGCGTTACCTTCGATTGAAAGAGAGGTAGTTAATATGAGAAGTGATAAGAGAATTGTCGGCGAAAACGTAAGCTTTTCCACCAACTGCAAGGAAACGGGACTGAACAACAACGTGCTGGTGTACGGCACAAGCGGCTGCGGAAAGACCATGTCGGTGGCTGAACCGCTGCTGCTGCAAACCTACAACACCAACCTTGTTGTCACGGTCACCAAGAGAAGGCTTGTGAAAAAATACACGCCGCTGTTTAAAAAACGCTGCTACAAGGTGCTGGATCTTAACTTTACAAATCCCGACGACAGCACCGTTTCCTTTGACCCCTTAGAATACGTACGCACCTTTTCCGATATGTCCTTTCTGGCAAAATCAATAGTGGGCATCACCTACGGTAAAAACATCAATTCAAGCGCCGACCCCTACTGGGAGCAATGCGCAATTTCCATGCTGACGGCGGAGATAGCCCTTTGCCTTGCAAAATCGTCAGGATCAAGAGCCACCCTTGCAGACGTGCTTGATATGCACGACAGCATCACATTCTCCGAATCAAACGACGGAGTAAGCACAAATATAGACGATCTTTTTGAAAAATACAAAAACACAAAGAGAGGCGCTCACGCCTACAACTGCTGGAAAACCTTCAAGCAGGTGCCTTTCAGAACTGCCAGCTGCATTTTCAGCACCCTGAACACCACTCTTGACACAATTTTCACTCAGGACATCAGAAAAATGATGAAGCTTGATAAAAAATTGGACTTCACCAAGCTGGGCAGTGAGAAAACGGTGCTTTTCGTCACCACCTCCGCCGTAAACCCCGCCCTGAACAGCTTTATCAATATGTTCTACGCACAGCTTTTTAAACAGCTGTTTGAATATGCGGAGAAGCTTCCCGACGGAATGCTCCCTGTCCCCGTTCACGTCCTCTGTGACGACTTCGCGACAGGAGGACAGATACTTAACTTCCCGGAATACATCAGCATTTTCCGCGAAAAGCAGATATCCGTTACCCTCCTTTTGCAGTCGGAATCACAGCTTGACGCCATGTACGGATACAGCAACGCAATTACCATAATCAACAACTGCGACACCTGTCTTTACATGGGCGGTATGGATCTTAAAACGGGACGTTCCATGAGCGAAAGGCTCAATCTCCCGCTGGAAGATATTCTGTACATGCCCGTGGGCAAAATGTTCGTTTTCCGCCGCGGACAGAAACCGATATATACCACAAGGTATAATATCGAAAACAACAGGCTGTACCGGAGTATCACCGCTCAGTACAATGAAACCGTCAGGGCGGAAAAGGAAAAGGAAAGGGAGATGGAGCAGAAAAAAGCGGAGAAAGCTATGAAAAAGGCATCATAGTCTTTTTCGGGCAATTCACCTGAATCACAGGGGGCTGTCAAATGGCAGCCCCTTTTTTATTTTATATTATTTGTACAAAATAGCAATAGAAAAAAGCCCGCGTTTATGATAGTATAATAGCAGACAGTACTTCCATACAACCTATACGAAAGGTAATAAAGATGATTTGTCCAAACTGTAAAAAAGAAATTGCAGATGATTCAATATATTGCGCCGGCTGCGGTCAAAGGTTGTCGGAGGATACGCTGAACAGTCAGAATGCTCCGCAGTCCCAAAAGGAGCTTGCCGCTTCGGGTCAGCCCAAACCGAAAAAGAAATTTATAAAGCCTCTCACCATTGTAGCAGGAGTATTTTTGGCGGCGGCTGTGGCTGTGTTCTGCGGCTGGGTCTTTGCCAGAGCGGATCTTATACGCTTCTTTCTGGGCAATACAAGATATGCGGTGGCTTTTGCCAAGGGCACAATAACAGCCATAGCCGACAACGGTTATGCGGATTCCGTGCTGATCTCCGCATTGTCCTCTTCTTTTTCAACCGGCAATGAACAGTACGAAAAATACGAGCAATACGTCAAGGATCACCCCGACAACAAGCTTTCTTACCATGATTATGAAGAAATTCTATACAAAGTCAAATTTCTTTCCTCTCTCCAACAGCTGCTGCCCGAAAATGGCATTTACATAAAAACGGGAATTAAAGCGGAACCCGAAGAAAAGCTCTATAAGCTTGCAGCCGAAACGCTGCATATTGACAGAGAGGAAATAGAAAAAGCTTTTGCAGCTCTTGACCTCACAGCAGTTGAGGGGTATCTTTCCGTAAAAGAGGACGGCTTGGATTTAAGCTATCTTATTTCCCAAAAGGAAGAACAGCTGGACAGCGGTGATTTGTATTACAACACCAAGGAAGGCAGTCTGTACTATCTTGACCCCTCCGTGTACGGCTCTGCTCTGCGTACCGAAGTACAAGCTCTGAACATAGACAGCGAAAACAATAAATATAAAATTGACAATTCAAAAACCGAAAAGGAAAGAAAAGCCCTTATCAAACAGCTTTCCGATATTTATTTCAAGCACCTCCAAAATGCCAGAACATATTATTCCGATACGGTTGAAGCTGCGGGAAAGGGCGAGTTCAAGGGCAAGTCTATGGCTGTCACCTTTGAGGACGATACACTTATCGAGCTTTTCAGGGACATAACCAACGCCTTTTATGACAGCGATTATTTTACCGACATTATGAAAGCGGTCTTTGACGGCACTGTTCCCGGCAGTATTGATATTGACGGCTTAAAGGAAAGGGCTGGAGAAAGTCTTGACGGTCTAATGACCCTTACCGACAAGCTAAGCCTTACCTTGGAATTTTACATCAACACCGACAACAGCTTTGCGGGCTTATCAATAAGATCAAGCTCGGTAAACGGTGATGACAGCTATTCCACACAAATCAAGTATATAAACACCAAAACGGATATTTACGCAGAGGTTACAGCGGGAGATAACACATATATCAAAATAGAAGGCGCAAAGTCCTCCGATAAGTCGGGAGCACTGAATATCGGCATAAATCTCCCAAAAAATTCCAAAAGAGACGAGGATCGGAATTTAGATATAGCCGTAAAATACAGCGATTTAGGACATAAAAAGGTCTTTGGCAAAAATCAGCTTTTGGGCATTTTCAATATTGATGTCAGCGGAAGCCTGCTGGACGAGCTTTCCTTGCGCAGTGACGCTGTGGATTACGGCACTCTTGCCGAAAAAAGTGGTTTTACAATTTCCGCCAAGGACAGCATGAAGGGCATCGAATACGGAATAGAGATAAAAAACGAATCCTACGGCAATGTCACCGTTACCGCGGAAATCGGCGAAAACAAGGAGCATGTTTTCGACAGAAGGAGTATGACTTTAGATGAAGCTGTTATAATGAAATGGGACAACACCAAAACCCTTGAAGCAAAAACAGGCTTGTTAAAACATTACAGAGATCTTTGGGATAAGAATGAACTGTTGAAGGTCTGCTTTGAATACGCTTTGGGAAAAAGCTATATTGAAGGCATTGACGAAGAGATCGAAAAGCTGGAAAACAACCTCAAATATAAAGCGGTTTACAGCAATTACGATGAAAATAAGTCCACATGGCTTTCACGGATCTACGCACAAGATGTGTATAGGAATCTTACCATATTAAATAAGCCTCTGAATTTAAAAAGCAAGGAGCCTGTTACTGTAAAGATCTATTATGACAGTGCAGGACGAATGAACATAATAGATTTGGCGGGAGAGGACGAAAGCCTGTTAAAGACCATAAAAAATTTACATCTGTATAAATGCTATGCTGAAATAATTTTCTGTTATGAAACAGATCAATATGCTCCCGTGGGCATTAACCTTGTTCTCACCAACAGTATGGACAGTATTCCCGAAAATCTTCCAACTGTTTTTAACTACACCTACCAAATATATCCTTGGGGAAATGATTTCAATTACATAGATCCTTATGTTGTAGGAACTTATCCCGATCTGAAAAGGATCGACCCCAACGATGCGGATAATATAGTTTTTCTTTCCGAGGAGGTTGACAGGTATAACGAGTATGCGCAGAGGGGCTTTGAGGCATTTAACAGCTATTTAAACGACACAGGCAATTCTCTTATCTATCCCGATAACTATGTCCCTTTACCTATCAAATTTATGATCCAATCGGGAGAATGGTTGGAAAAATATGATGATCACCTTATACCGAGATATTTTAAAAATCCCTTTGAAACAGAGGCCTTGCATAAATATTTAAAGGAAAACGTCCCGGAAATCGAGGACGGGTATCTGATTCTCTATATATATGACAATAAAGTCGTGGGAGCAAGCTTCAGCGATATTGATGATATTCATGACCTTTGCTCGGCTGTATATATGGCGGGAGTAACCAGCGAGTGGGGAATAATTGACGGCGTCACAGATAATGTGTATGAAAATTGGCACGCTTCCGATCCAAAGAACTATGCCATAGGCACATATCCTGTTATCAAATCATACAACGGTACTCTTTCGGAGGAGATCAAAGAGCTTATGAAGGGAAATTGGGTCAAATTATATGACGACACCCAAACAATAACCGTTACTGAAGATGATATAAAGCATATCACCCGGGTCACAACATTCGTCAACGGCAACTTAGGGTTTAAATTCAGTTTTGATGATGGTACGAAGTATTCTGTAAGCTTAAACATAACAGGGCTTTTGTTTTATGAGGATAAGCCTTACTATAAATCAGAATAAAAATAATGCCGAAAGGACAAAACGTCTTTTCGGCAATTTCTTTATTTCTCAACAATCACATCATAGCTTCTGAGCCAATGATCCAGCTGAATAAGATAAGCAAACATCTGGGGAGTAGTCATAAGCTGACCGTACCAGTTCTTTTTAAAGGCAGCTCCCTCGCTTTGCTCCAATTCCTTCAGCATCTCTCTGTCCATTATTTCATAAAGTCTGCAATCACTGTCCCCGAGCACCTTTCTGAAATTATCAAGCATAAGCTTGGTATAATCGGGATTGTGTGTCTTGGGATAAGGGGATTTCTTTCTCCAAGCCACATCGGCAGGCAGAATTTTCTCGGAGGCAAGACGAACCACGCCCTTTTCCCTCTCACGGTAAAACTTGATTTCGGGAGGAATGTTGTAGGCGTATTCCGCAATTCTGTGATCGCAGAAGGGCACTCTCACCTCTAACCCGTGAGCCATGGAACAGCGGTCCTTTCGGGTAAGCAGGGTCTGCATAAACCAATAAAAATTCAGCATAAACATTCCCCGCATTTTCCGCTGTACAGAGCTGTCGCTGTCAAGATAATCGGCTTTGTTAACAGTAGCTTCCGCCAAGCCCTCCACATAGTCCACAGGGGATATATCACGGAGCAGATCCTTCCGCAAAAGCCCGTAACGTTCTTCCGTAGAGGCAGCCCAAGGAAAGCCCTTTCGATTCAGCATTTCCTCGTTTCTGAACCAAGGATAGCCGCCGAAAATTTCATCGGCGCATTCACCGCTGACCGCCACGGTAAAACGTTTCTTGACCTCTCCGCAGAAAAGATACAGCGAGCTGTCCACATCAGCCATTCCGGCTGCGTCCCTTGCAAGGGTTGAGGGCAAAAGTGCCTGTGCCAGCTCGGGAGTGTCTATTACAACATTCGTATGCTTGCTGCCGATAAATTCACTCATTTTAACTATCCAAGGAGCGTCCTCATCGGGCTGGAACATTGACGCCCTGAAATTTTCCCGGTTGCCCTTGTAGTCCACCGAGTAGGTGTTGAGAACATTGCCATTTTTCTTATACTCCTCGGCGACAATGGCGCTTATTATACTGCTGTCAAGTCCTCCCGACAGGAAAGTACACAGGGGCACATCACTGACAAGCTGTCTTGTAACGCTGTCCCTTATGAGATACGCCAGATGCTCTGCCGTTTCCTCCACTGTTTCGGTATGAGGCTTGGCTTTGGGCTTCCAGTAGCATTCCATTGAGAACACTCCCTTTGAAAGCCGCACAAAGCAGCCGGGAGGAACCTGCTTTATATCTCTGAAAATACCGCTGTCTCCCTTTACGCTGGGTCCCAGCAGCATGATCTGGGCAATACCCTCGCTGTCGATGACGGGCTTTACCGAGGGGTGAGCAAGAATTGCCTTGGGCTCGGAGGCGAAAAGCATTCCGCTGTCGGCAATCGAGTAATAAAGGGGTTTAACTCCCGCCCTGTCCCTTGCCATAAAAAACTGCTGTTTGGCGTTATCCCATATTCCGAAGGCGTAAATGCCGTTAAGCCTGTCAAGACAGCTTTCACCCCACTTCATATAGGCGGTGAGCAGTACCTCTGTGTCGGAATGTCCCTTGAAGGTGTAGCCCGATTCCTCCAGCTCTCTTTGCAGTTCCTTTGTGTTGTACAGTTCCCCGTTGTAGCAGATAGTGTAGTTTTCCTTGCACAGGGGCTGTTTGCCGTTTTCGGGGTCTATTACCACCAGACGGCGGTGAACAAGGTTACAGTGTTCGCTGTAAAAGCAGCCCTTTTCATCGGGTCCTCTGGGAACAAGGGTTCTGCTCATATTTTCCATTATCTCGTATTTGTCTTTGATATCGTTCTTAAAATCTATCCAGCCTGCAATGCCGCACATAATATCCTTCCTTTCAGCGTGTTTTTACGCTATGTAATAAGTGTACGCTGTTTTATTCTATGCGGCTTTAAAAATTATGTGATAATGTGTATTATTCCGAGTCCAGCATAACCTCCTTAAGAGAAAGTCTTCCGATTTTCCTCCCGTACAGATACATCACAAACTCATAAACGATAACAAAGGTGATAATGGTAATAATCAGCGCCTTAAAATCAAAACCGTATTCGGGAACGTTCTCCACGTCCTTAAATACCACAGTCACCATAGTTTTAAGCAAAATGTACTGATAAAAGGTTCCTATAACAAACCCAACCAAGGCTGCGGGGCGGTAACCGTTTATCACCGCCTGACGGCATTCCCTTGAAGAATATCCAAAAGCCCGCATTATTGCCGCATTTTTCCCATTAGCTTTTACTACCGAGGTAACAGCAATAAAAAGTGTGGTGAAGGCTAAGGTAATGCCGATCATCAGTATCATGACCGAAGTCGCCTCATTGCCCAAGGTATCCATGCCGAAAAACATCTGCACCATAGAAGAATAGCAAAAGGCGGCAAAGCCGATAAAAAACACAAGGGACTTTCTTCCCCTTATTACGGCGTTTTTCATATCTTTGAGAAAAGGAGCTTCCCCCTTGAACTTTACTTCCTTTGTTTTTACAATGCTCTTTCCCTTCAACAGCTCCATAACGGGGGTTTTTATTTTTATAAGGCTGTAAAGCACCGACAGAAGGGCGAAAACCGCAGTAGGAAGTATTACAAAAAGCAATAATAATTCAATATGAAATTCCGCCTCAAAACTCGGCAGCATTTTGTCATCGTTCTGTACCGAGTAAAACTCGGGCATAAAGCAGTATGCGCCGATAAAGCCCAGCAATGCACCCATAAGCACACTAAATCCGAAAACCCAAAAGCCCGACGCTATTCTGATATTTGAATAGCCCAGCGCTTTTAATATGCCAAGCTCCTTGCGGTGTGTGTCAATATAGTGCTTGATGTAAAAGCCAAGCATAACCGCCGCAGTTATCAGCAGACAGCCTCCGCTTACCGAGATAACCACTTTTCCCGTCATAACCACCGCATCATAGAGAATTTTCATCTGCTCCCCTTCTATCTGTCCCTCAATACCTTGTAAATCTATGTTGTAATTCAGAAACAGCGTGCATACAAACACTGCACAAGCCGCAACAATGATTATTCCTATAAGCTTAAAAATATCCTTGATACCGACAACCATAATTTACCACCCGATCTCATAAGCGGTTTTCTGAGCGGTATTTTCGTACTGCTCGGCAATTCTTCCGCTGTTCATTTTTATTACCTTTTGCGCCATTTCCGCAATATTTGCGTTATGTGTAACCATTATCACGGTAAAGCCCAATTCTTTCTGTAATTTTGAAATATAGTCCAGAACCAGCCGTCCGGTTTCCTCGTCCAATGCTCCCGTAGGCTCGTCAAGGAACAGCACGTCGGGCTTTTTCGCCAAGGCTCTTGCCACCGACACACGCTGCTGTTCTCCTCCGCTCAGCTGATGAGGGTATTTGTTTTTCTTCTCTGAAAGACCGAGAGCCTTTATTATCTCATCGTAGTCTTTGTTATTCGCCAACTGCGCCCCCATTTTCACATTTTTGTCCACATTGAGGTTTGGGAGCAAATAATACTGCTGAAAAATAAAGCCTATTCTTTTTTTGCGGAACTCGGTAAGCTGTTCATCGGTAAAGCGCTGGATATCTTCTCCCTCGTACAGCACAGAACCGCTCTCTGCGCGTTCCAGCCCCGAAAGAACGTTTAACAGCGTGGATTTTCCCGAACCCGATGCTCCAAGGATAACGGTAAATCCGCCCTTTTCTATTTCCAAGGAAATGCCCTTAAGAATTTCGGCTTTGCTGTCGCCGATACCGTAGTATTTGTGAATATTTTCTGCTTTAATCATGATTTTTACCTCTTATTATATCTATTATCCACCTGTAATCGGGTATTTTCTCCTCATTCCTCATTTCGGGGAATGCCGCCAGCTGTTCTATTATGCCCTGCACACTGCTCCAGAATGCAAAAGCCAGCGAATGGGGATCACCCTCTCTGAAATAGCCATACTTCTGCCCTGCCGCTATTATCTCCGCCGACTGTTCCACCTGATTTATATCCGAAAAAATATCCCTTATGCTTTGGGGAATGCTTTCGGAATAGCCAAGCTGCCCCATAATCACAAAAAGGTACATTACACGGGGCTGCTCTATGGAGTATTGAAACAGCATTTTTAAAAATCCCTCAAAATAATCGAGGGGATTTTCATAATTCATTTCTTTGGGATAGTTTGTACACATAGCACCATAGCGGACTATTTCCTCCAAAAGCTTTTCCTTTGACTCGAAATAATGGAACATCAGTCCAACGCTCATATCCGCTGCTGCGGCGATATCGCCGACCTTTGTTTCGGCATAGCCCTTTTTGGCGAACAGCTCAATAGCTTTGTCTATGATAAGCTGTCGGCGCTGTTCTTTTTGCTCGTCTCTTGCGGTCATTTTTCCTCCGTTTCTTGTTGAATTACAATTCATTGAATTTATATTCAATATTATAGCATGGTTTTTACAGGTTGTCAAGATATAAAAAGGAACTGCATTACACAGTCCCTTTTTTAATTAAACTATTACAAATCAGGAAATCTCTCCCCTGAACCACTTCCGAATCCACTTTCCGGACTCCGACATATCGGACTCCTTCCAATTTCCGTTAGCCGAGGCGCTCTCTTTAAACGCTGACGAGGATTCGTTCTTATTAGCCAGATTCCAGTTGCAATAGCTGATTCCGCAGCTGTCCAAAAGGCTCAGCCACTGTTTTGTTTGGTTAAAATCGTTTGCTCCGTTGCCCGAAGCGTCACAACAGCCAAATTCGGTCACAAATATGGGCAGACCCTTTTTATAGCAGTCCGATACCCTGTTTCTTAACCAATCGGTGTGTGTTGCGGCATAAAAATGCAGCGCATACATCACATTTTTTTCCTTTAAACGGTTAGATTCTGCCTGATCAATATCTTGACTCCATGTAGGAGTGCCAACGATCACGACGGAATCGGGAGAATTTTTTCTTATAATGGGAATTATTTCCTCCGCATAGGATTTGATCGTACTCCATGAAGTGCCGCCGTTGGGCTCGTTGCAGATCTCATAAAGCACATTGTCATAATTCTTGTACTTTGACGACATTTCCTCAAAAAACACCTTTGCTTCGCCTTTGTTGGTCTGAGGATTGCTGTCCGACAGAATATGCCAGTCGATTATTACATACATTCCAAGATTTGTCGCCGCCTGAACACCCTTGTCGATAAGATTTTTCAGATAGGTCTTATCTCCTCCGCTGCAATAACCTCCGTATTCTGCGGTATACATTGCAAGACGTACAACATTGGTGTTCCAATCGTCACGGAGCGTCTTAAATGCGTTTTCGTTGATAAAATCTGGGAACCATGCAATACCGTGGGTACTCATACCCTTCAGCTGGAAATTTTTTCCGTTTTTGTCTACCAGTTGTGCACCCTTAACAGACAGTTTTCCGTGCTCCTTAACCAATCCGTTTTCCGCAGGAGCAGGCAAAGGCTTGATAGGCTCGGCGCTTGTGGTAACGGCGGGAGGGTTGTTTCCGCCGCTGCTTCCGCCTGCCGAATTGCCGTTAATGGTAATATTTGAAGGCGGGTTGAAGGGCGAAGGGCTGTTGTACTGAAAACCTATGGTAATGCTTGCACCGTTGGCAAAATCTCCGTTATAGCTTTCGTTTTTTACAGTTACAGTCGTACCGCTTACGGAAAAGATCCCGTTCCAGCCGTTATCTATCGCCAAGCCGTTGGGCACTGCGAAAGAAACCGTCCAGCTGCTTAAAGAGGAACCGGTATTGTTGGTTATTTTTAGCTCGATAGTTCCGCAGTATTTGCCGTTGCTCTCCCATGTGTTTCCGTTCACCCAGCCTGCCTCAAAGGAGCCGCCTGAATTTCCGCCGGAATTGCCCGAACCGCCGCTATTTCCCGAGGAACCGCCGTTATTTCCGGAAGAGCCTCCGTTTGAACCGCCGGAGTTGTTGCCCGAGCCATTGCCCGAACCGTTATTTGAACCGCCCGAGGGTGGATCGTTTGCCGCTTCACCCTCTGTATCGGAGGTTTCAGGCTCCTTGCTTTCGCTGACAGTTGACTGCTCCCCCTCCGTAACCGTTGTGGCAACGGTAACGGTAATGCTTTCGGTAATATCGGTCACACCGGTTTCCTCAAAAGGAGTAGTTGCAGCCGATTCATCGGGCGGCAATACCACTGAGGGCTCATTTGAAGAACAGCCCGTCAAGGCAAGTACCGCAGCTATAATTATTGATAGAGTGCGTTTGATTTTCATAATAACCTCCGTCAAAAGCTTACATATGCAGATTTACGGTTTCTAAAACTCTATTGTCATGTGTCGGACTTTTATCTGTGCCGGTTTTTGGCGTTTGTTCTGAATTTCTACCTGTGCCGTCCGCCTCCGCCGTGGCTTCCTCCGCCGCTGGACCGGTGGGTGGAGCTGTGGGAGCTTCCTCCGCCTCCTCCGCTGCTGCCAGAGCTGCGGGGAGAATATACCCTGTTCACTATCGTTCCTATGTAGGTATCCGTGCTTTGGTTCAGCAGCAAAGAGCCGTTTACCATATATTCTCTTGTATTGGGTCTTTGCAGCTTATATCGGTTTTTGTTCGCCGAATAAATAATTGCTCCGATAATAAGCGCAATGATCAATGTGACAAACATCATGGAGAAAAGCTCATCGGGGTCGATCCATTTTCCCGCAATTTCCGTCTGATTGTTTGCCTTTCCCTGATGATAATAATACAAAAGCGAGTCTATAAAGCTGGAAGCAGCACGGGCATAATTCTCCTTAACCAAATCGCTGTAAAACCAATCAAACATCTTGTCTATTCGGTAATCGCTGAAATAGTTTATTGCAACTCCGCTGGTAGAAATATAATCGTATTTGGTGTCAAGATTTATCAGAAATAGAATACCGTCGGTGTTAATGCCGCATAGTTTTTCATAGGTAACATCGGCATGGTCAACCACCCCTCGGTCGCTTTTGTCCTTGCCCACATTGTCGCAAACATATATGACTATGTTCATTTGTGCTTCCTGTGCGGCGTCATGAGCCTTTTCGACAATACTGAGGGTTTCCTCGTCGGTAAGATATCCTCCATTATCGAGCACGCCGCCGAAATAGTCCGCTGCGCTGACATTGACGGACAAAGCAAAAACGAACAGCATCAACGCTGCGCCAAAGCTAATTATTTTTTTCATGCCAATTCACCCCTTATCACATGAATATCGCCAAAAGGGAAATTCCCAAAGCAACCAAGGCGGGAATCCCAAAGCTCATAAACGCCAGCTTGGGCTTATTTATGGGCAGTGTTCCGCCGAATTTTCCCGTCTGTCCGTTCATGGCGTAATAGTAGTATTTATCCTTGTACTTATAGGACAAAAACCACAGCGGCAGCATAACGTATTTCCACCTTACACCCTTGACACGATAGCCCTCGGATTTTACGATCTTACGGTTGTAACCCTTTACGGAAGCGTTAAACTCTGCTTTTGTCTGCTGTAACGCCCTTAAATCTATACGTGGGTAAACCTGTTCTTTGGAAACATCGAATTTTTCCGCATTGTGACCGGACAAATATGACATTCTGAAATCCACCAGATCGTTGTAATTAAAAGGCTCAATGCTTTCCATTAGCGCGTCGTCCGCTTTTAAAGAGCCGTCGGCGGGTATCTTTGAAAATTCAAGAGTACCCTGTCTTACCACGGTATATTTCTTTTCGGTATTAACTATGTAATCTCCGCTGCGCACCGAGCTGACGCTTTTATAGCATTCCGCCACAAGCGTACCTTCGGTTATGCAGTCGGTAAGCCAGAAAGGAACATAAATGCCCTGAATCTTTTCGAGGCTCTCGGGTGCTCCGAAACCCTTTGCCAAAAAGAATTTATACTTCTTAGTCCACTCCTCAAAGCCCTGTAATGCATCTTCTTTGGTTTTCTTAAAGGGAATGAGCATATCGGGGCAGTATTCCCCTTCAAGCCTTCCCGAAAGCACAACGGGACTGTGGCAGTAGTGGCATATTGCGGTGGCGGAAAGCTCCGATTCGGTTATTATCTCCGCTCCGCAGGTAGGACAGCTGTAAAGTCTGTTCTTTTCCGCAAAACGCTGGGTTTCCGCCTCGTTTTTAGGGTGATCGCTGTATTTTTCTTTATCGGAAAGCTGTGTATTGGCTATTTTCTGAGCATCCGCCTCGATTTTTCTGAGTTCCTCCTCGGAATAAGCGTCCGGAATGACCTCGGAGGCGGCAAAAATAGAATCCAGCTGTTCCTGAGAGTAATGTCCTCCGCAGTATTCGCAGTCAAAACCGCCGCTTTTTGGATTAAATATAAGCCCCGCATTGCAGCTTGGGCATTTATAGGCAACAGCACCGTTTTCCATAATATATCCTTTCGGTAAAAGTACTTTTTAATATATTGATATCAACTGATTTACAGCTATGTTTATTTTACTACATTAACGGGGAAATGTCAAGGAAAGGACAAATTAAGGTAAATTTAACCGTATTTACCGAAAGCTGCATATATAAAAAAATACAGCTGCATATTTCTGCCCGATTTTTCAAGCGGAAATACACAGCCGTATTAGACAGGTGAACTTTCAATCACTCATAAAACTCCTCGCCCGTATCCAAGCAAATCGCCCCAAGTCTGCTGTCTTCAAGACCCATTGAACAGCCGCAGTCTATGGCTATATGGTTGTTGGCTTTAAAAATACGGTTTGGATTGAGATTTTCTTCTATATAGGCAGTGGGTAAATGCCCCGTGACTAAAATCTTGTCCTTAAAATAGACCTGAGAGTAATCGGGACACTTAAACACCGTTTCGGACAAGTGATAATCGTCAAGCTCTCGATCGGGAGAAAAGTTGTCAAGACCCGCATGAACCAGCACATAATCCTTTCCCTTAACGGTGATTTCCTCGTAAAGAGAAAATTCCTCCAGATAATCGATTATGTCCTCCTTTTCCTCATTATCCAATCTGTGAAACTCATCGATAGTGGTCTGACCTCCCACATTCTGCCATTCCGTAAGACCCTGTATAATTCCCTTGTCCAATTTTTTGACTTCCTCTTCGGTAATGGGCTTTAAAAGGAATTTCAGGCAGTTTATCGCCATATACTCGTGATTTCCTATTATAGGAAACACGTTTATTCTCATCATCATATCCTGCAAAATCTTCAAGGAGCCGTTGCCCCTGTCCACCACATCGCCCAAGACGTAAAGGCTGTCCTTATCCTTAAGATTGATTTTCCGCAGCATCTGAATATATTTGTCATAATCTCCGTGAATGTCGCTCATGCAATAGGTAGCCATAGCAGTTTTCCTTTCTTTTTTAATCTCCGCATATATTTTAACACAATTAAAAGCACACTGCAAGAAAAAACAGGGGAATTTTGACAGAAGCCCGCAAATTAACAAAAATACGCCCTAACCTCTTTAAGAGCGTATTTAACTATTCCAACCCAAAACTAATAAAGCGCCGTCTTTTCAATTACAATCAAAAAACACCGCTCAATCACAACGCCGCGTAGGCGCAGTACGTGTCCAACACTGCACTTTTTAGCGCAGCAAAAAGTGCGGTGTTGGACGAAAATTGAGGGGCGAGACGTTCCTCGCCCCAAAATTTTCTGGCCTGCCCGGCCGGGGTCGAACCGGCAGTCTTTGGAGTCGGAGTCCAACGCATTATCCATTGTGCTACGGGCAGATTTTCAATACCTTTATATTTTACCACACAAAAAAGGAAATTGCAAGGATTTTTATTCGGGTTGAATAAAATAATTGACACTGTTTTAAGAATATGTTAAAATAAAACCGTTCTCATTAGCAGAGCAGTAATTGAAAGGGGGAATCATTTTTATGAACAGAAAACACACAAGGAGGGTTTGTAATATTTAACCCTCCAAGAATATAAGGAGGATCAAATATGATCAAACTGATCGAAATCAACGAAAATAACTGGCTCAAAGCTGCTTCCCTTAAAGTAAGGGACGATCAAAGGGGCTTTCTTGACTGTGCCCTCGGAATAATTGCAAGGGGCTACGCTTATCGGGATTATAACCCAAAAGTAATAGGCATAGCGGACGATGAAAACCTTGTGGGACTTGCTCTTGTGAAGGATATGGACGAGGAGCCCGCCTGCTATGATCTTCAGCAATTTATGATTGATGAACGGTATCAGAACAAGGGCTATGGCACACAGGCGCTTAAAATGATTCTTTCGGTGCTTGAAAAAGAAGGAAAGTACGGCTGTGCGGAAGTATGTGTTAAAATGACTGACGCTGCCGCCATTCATGTCTATGAAAAAACAGGCTTTGTTGATACGGGATATATTGATGATGATGTTCCCGACTGCCTGAATCTGATGTATTATTTTAAAAAGTAACTTGGCAAAAATAAACTGCCTGCAAATGAGATAAACACATAAAAATAACGCCCCTCACGGTTTATGGTGAGGGGCGTAAATATTTATACAAATCAGATACCCATATTCTTCTTCAGATCTTCGCCCAATTTTTTAAGCTTGTCTCTGAAGCTCGACTTCTTTTCAAAATTCTTCTCGGTCAATTCACTGTCGAGCTTCTGCAAAAGCTCCTTCTGCGCTTTGGTAAGCTTTTTGGGCACCTCGATAATTACCCTTACCAGCATATCGCCTCTGCCGTCTCTTTGACAGTGCTGAACTCCCTTTCCCCTCAGGCGGAGAATGTCGCCGGGCTGAGTGCCTTCGGGAATGCGGTAGGTAACGTTTCCGTCTATGGTGGGCACCGTTACTTCATCGCCTAAAGCAGCCTGTGTATAGGAAATGGGCAGCTCTACCCAGATATCGTCGCCCTTGCGCTCGAAAAGATTGTCCTTTCTCACACTGATCCTGATGTTAAGGTCACCTCTGGAACCGCCGTTGGAGCCCGCATGACCCTCTCCCCTTATGGTAAGAGTCTGACCTCCCGCAATTCCTGCGGGAACGTTGACGGTTATCTTCTTGCGCTTCTGCACTTTTCCGCCGCCATTGCATGAAGGACAGGGACTGTCTATGATCTTGCCCTTTCCTCCGCACTTGGTACAGGGTCTTTGAGTACTCATGGAGCCTAACATGGTGCGCTGGGTAATCTTCACATAGCCTGTGCCGTGACAGTCGGGGCAGGTCTTTGCGGTAGTGCCTGCCTTTGCGCCGCTGCCGTTGCAGCTATCGCAGGTTTCTGAGCGTGTTATTTCTATATCGTGAGCAACACCCTTGCAGGCTTCCATAAAGCTTATTTCAAGGCTTACAGTAATATCTGCACCTCTCACAGGCGCGTTAGGGTTGGCTCTGCGGGTGGAACCTCCTCCGCCGAAAATGCTGTCGAAAATATCCCCTAAATCTATGCCGCCGTCAAAGCCGCCAAAACCTCCGCCGTAGCTGTAACCTCCTGCTCCGCCCGCATAGGAGGGATCAACTCCCGCATGACCGAACTGATCGTATCTTGCTCTTTTCTGAGGGTCGGACAAAACGTCGTTGGCCTCGTTGACCTCCTTGAATTTTGCCTCTGCTTCGGGATTGTCGGGGTTAAGATCGGGGTGGTATTTTTTTGCAAGCTTGCGGTATGCGGACTTTATTTCCGCCTCGCTTGCTCCCTTCTGTATGCCTAATACCTCGTAGTAATCTCTTTTTTCTGACATAGCTATCTCCTGTTTAGTGCTTTCAAGAAAGCTGGTGATAATTTACTGATTTAAAAAGGATTTCAAAACCGCAAACATTTTAAAATTACTTGAAAAACTGGGTAATTTTAAAATGTTTGCTATCCGACTGAGTTTGGCTTTTCTGCTTGAAAAGCTGTGCAGAAAATCCAAACTCAGTCGATTTTTGAAATCCGTGCTATCAAGCCAGCTGTGCGAGTGATGATCCGCTCTTAGAGGTGGTGTGCTGTATTTTAAAGGTGCCTTTATGTAGACACTTCAAGGCAACGCCCAACATTGGTGTTGCCTTAAAGTCTGCTCTTTAATGAGCCTTGTTTGTTTTAGTCTGCGTCCTTGTAATCCACGTCAACAACATTGTCTCCGCCGTTATTACCGCTATCGGGAGCTGCGCCGCTTACATCGGGCTGACCTGCCTGAGCCTGTGCGCCCTGCTCCTTGTAAACTCTCTCAGCAACTGCATAGAAAGCGGTCTGGAGCTCTTCCTTGGCGGACTTGATCTTCTCGATATCCTCGCCCTTTAAAGCTTCCTTCAAAGCGTCGATCTTGGGCTGAACCTGACCCTTTTCCTCTGCGGTTACCTTATCGCCGAATTCATTAAGGGATTTTTCGGTCTGGTAAACCATAGAGTCGGCCTCGTTGCGAAGGTCAACCTCCTCGCGGCGCTTCTTGTCCTCTTCGGCATAAGCCTCTGCTTCCTTGACAGCCTTGTCGATATCGTCCTTGCTCATATTGGTTGAGGCAGTAATGGAGATGTGCTGCTCCTTGCCTGTTCCCAGATCCTTTGCGGAAACATTTACGATACCGTTGGCGTCAATATCGAAGGTAACTTCGATCTGAGGGATTCCGCGGGGTGCGGGAGCAATACCGTCAAGTCTGAAGGTTCCCAGTGACTTGTTATCCTTTGCGAAATCACGCTCGCCCTGCAATACATTGATATCAACAGAGGGCTGATTATCCGCATAGGTGGAGAATATCTGTGATTTCTTTGTGGGAATTGTGGTGTTTCTTGTGATCATCTTGGTGCAGATACCGCCTGCGGTCTCTACGCCCAAGGAAAGAGGAGTGACGTCAAGCAGAAGCAATCCGCTGACTTCCTTGTTAAGAACGCCGCCCTGAATTGCAGCGCCAACAGCTACGCACTCATCGGGGTTGATGCCCTTGAAGGGATCCTTGCCTGTGTAATTCTTAACTGCCTCCTGTACTGCGGGAATACGTGTGGAACCGCCTACCAGCAATACCTTGTCAATTTCGGAGATCTTAAGTCCGCTGTCCTTGATAGCCTGCTCCAAAGGTCCCATTGTAGCCTTTACCAAATCTGCGGTAAGATCGTTGAACTTTGCTCTTGAAAGTGTTACGTTCAAGTGCTTGGGGCCGTTGGCGTCTGCGGTGATATAAGGGATATTGACATTTACGGAGGTAGAATTGGAAAGAGCAATTTTCGCCTTTTCCGCCTCGTCCTTCAGACGCTGCATTGCAAATTTATCGTTTCTCAGATCTGTTCCGTCGGACTTCTTAAACTCCTCTACCAAAAAGTCAATTACTCTCTGGTCAAAGTCATCGCCGCCCAAATGGTTGTTGCCCGCTGTTGCAAGAACTTCCTGAACGCCGTCACCGATATCAATGATAGATACGTCGAAGGTACCGCCGCCAAGGTCATATACAACTACCTTCTGCTCCTCGCCCTTGTCTACACCGTAAGCAAGAGCGGCTGCGGTAGGCTCGTTGATGATTCTGTGAACGTTAAGACCCGCAATCTGTCCCGCGTCCTTGGTGGCCTGTCTCTGGGAGTCGGTGAAGTATGCGGGAACGGTAATTACCGCATCGCTTACCTTTTCTCCCAGATAGCTTTCAGCCTCGGTTTTCAGCTTTTGAAGAATCATTGCGGAGATTTCCTGAGGAGTGTACTTCTTTCCGTCAATGTCAACCTTGTAATCGCTGCCCATTTCACGCTTAATGGAGATAACGGTCTTATCGGGGTTGGTAACTGCCTGGTTCTTTGCCAGCTGTCCTACAAGACGCTCGCCGTCCTTGGTGAATGCAACTACGGAAGGTGTTGTTCTGCTTCCCTCGGAGTTGGTGATTACGTTAGGCTCGCCGCCTTCGATTACTGCTACGCAGGAGTTTGTTGTACCTAAGTCGATTCCTATAATTTTTCCCATAATAGATCAATCCTTTCAGTTAAATACGTTTTTCGTTTATTTTAATTTAATGTGTAGACTTTTACAATGCTTATGCAACCACTGCAACCATAGCAAACCGCAAAACCCTGTTTCCTATTTTATAGCCCTTCTGGAAGGTGGAGGCTATCTGTCCGCTTTCCTGTCCTTCTGCTGCGGGAACCTGCTGCACCGCCTGATGAACGGAAGGATCAAAATCGCCCTCAGTGGGAATTTGCTCCACACCAAGCTTGTTCAGTGTTTCCATAAAGCTGTCATATATCATCTGAACGCCCTTTTTGAAGTTTTCATCGGCACATTCCACCGCCAGCGCCCTTTCAAGGCTGTCCGCCACGGTGAGAAATTCGGTGACGATCTTTGCGCTAATTTCGGGCTCCAGCTCTATGCGCTCACGGCTTGTTCTCTTGCGGTAATTATCATATTCCGCCATATTCCGCATAAGCTGATCCTTTAAGCTTGCTATCTCATCGTCCTTTTTCTTAAGCTCCTCGGAAATACCGCCTTTTTCGGTTTCGGATTTTTCGGGATTATCGGAATTATCAGCGTTTTCTGTCTGCTCCTCCGATTCCGTCAGATCCTTTTCCAAGTCCTTTTCTTCTTTTTTCTCCGTTTTGCTGTCCTTTTTCTTACTCATTTTCTTCTGCCTCCTTTTCAATAAGCAGCAACTCCTCATCTTCACTGTCGGAATTCAGAAGATTTGTTACTTTATTTGAAAAATATTCCAGATAAGGAATTATTTTTTTATAGTCAAGCCGCATAGGACCTATAACTCCGAAGCCGCCCGCCTTTTGTCCGTCCTTTTCAAAGGTTGAGGTGATCATGCTTGAATTGGATATGACAAAGGTTTCGTCCTCTTTTCCGAACATTATATTTATGCCCGAAAATGCGTTATTTAAAAATCCGCTCAAACGGTTTTTGTTTTCCAGCATTGCCGCAATTTCATGGCCTTGCAGCTGCCCGCAGGTGATAAGGTGGGATTCGCCCTGTACGTCTACCTGCTCCTGCACCATTTCCGCCGACAGCTCCGCAATTCCCTTCATAAGGGGAGATAATGTCATCATATAGCTGCCCAGTGCGGCGCTTATGCTTTCTATGAATTCGTCTGAAACGTTTTCGATATTCATTCCCGTCAGATTTTCTTCCGCAAACTTGGTGAAAAACTGAACCTGTTCATGTGTCAGATCAAACTGCAATCGGCAGACACGGTTTTTTATGTTTCCTCCCGAGGTTATCAGCAGGATAACGTACATTCGCCTGCCTGTGGGAATGACCTCCACCTTGCTTATCACCGAAAACCTGCTTGTTTCGTTGGCGGTGACAATGGCGCATTTGGTGACCTCCGCCAAAGCTCTGCCCGCTTCCTCTATAAGTTCGTCATCGGTATCGGCGTCAATATCCTCAAAAAGCTTATCTATCTGCGCCTTTTGTTCCTCGGAAAGCTTGTGCTCGGGCATAAACGCCTCTATATAAAGCCGATAGCCGCTGAATGTGGGAACTCTGCCTGCGCTGGTGTGAGGGTGTTCAAGGTAACCGAGCTGTTCGAGCATTGCCATTTCGTTGCGGATAGTGGCGGAGGAAACTTTCATATCAAGCTTTTCCTGCACAAGCTTTGAGCCAACGGGCTCACCGCTGCGGATATACTCGTCAACTACCGTTTCAAGTATTTTCAAAGTCCTCTTTTCCATTACTTACCGCACTTTCCTAATTTCATTCCTGATTTTCTTGGGTTTTACGAATTGGCACTCTCGGTTTTGGTGTGTTAGCACTCTTGCTCTCTGAGTGCTAAAATTACTTTATCACTTTTCAGGTGAAATGTCAAGGGGTTTTGAAAAAAATTTTAAAAAATACCGTCCAAGGAAGCTTGACGAGAATTTTATGGTTCTCTCAAGAAACTTGGCGGTATAATTTACTGATTTAAAGGAATTTCAAAAAATCGGAATTTCAGCAAAAATTCCGACCAGCTCCCAAAAGATGAGGAGAGAAGCGAAAAGGAAAAGCACAGAGAGGACAACGATTTTGAGAGAACAAATGAAACCGTGATATGACGATTAGCCCGATAAAAACAACGGCATCGACTTTTAAGGTGCCGATGCCGTTGTTTTTACGGATTATTAGAAATCGCTGTTGCAATTATGACAATGCCATTGTTTGCCTATTTTACTGCTTGCTATTCCTACAATAATCGCAGACCCAACTCTGTCGCTTGCACTTATTTTTATAACTTTGTGAGAATGACAATAAGGACATTCTATCAATGGATTATCTTGCATTTGGCTTAAATTATATGACCTTTGATGTTTTTGAATGTAGTCGGAATAATCTTTTATCAATTTAATTCCAAATGCCAACAAAACACCACCAGATGCGAAACATAACCAACAAAGTGCAATAAAAATGTATTCCTTAGTTTCGTTGCCATACCAATTTGAGGATTGTAAAACTTCAAAAAACACAAAGCAGAAAAACAGCATTGCGATTCCAAGTACAAGCATTATGCACCCTTTAGTGTTTTTCTTGCGAATTTCATTTGGTATTGGGGATGGAGGCAGAACTTGTTGGGGTTGAAGATTAGGTTGTATTTGATTAGTATTATTGTTAGGTACCAATAGTTGCGAACGGCATATCGGGCATACATTCCCAGAAACATCATACCATTTACCACATTTTGGACAGAATTGTTTCATAGTTGTTTCTCCTGTTGTGTCTGTCAAAGTTGTTTTAATATATTATAATGAATTTTAAATAAAAAGTCAACCGCATTTAATGAAACCGTGATATAACAGTGCCCGATAAAAACACGACATCGGCTTGAATGTGCCGATGCCGTGTTTTTACGGATTATTTTAATCAATTAAATACTGCGAGGATAAATGGAACCAGAACCGCCGCTATAATTGAGAGAATAAGAAGAGTTTGAATCAACATTCTTATGAAATGCAGATCTTTGAAAATTTTCATCAGGATATACTTCTCCTCTTCATCAGGGGGTACTCTTGTGATAGTACGGAGAAAACTTAAGGTTCCGTCATCGTATTCACGCTTTATCAGATTGTCGGGAATTGATTGACCATTTGTAATCATTTCAGTATATTTCCGGTTTTCATCACGGGAACATTCTGCAACATCAAGAATTCCTACATCTATTTTTAGGTCGCTTATTGCGCTTGAAGTAAAAACACCGTTTGATGACTTGAATGTTGAAATCTGATCGTCTTTTTTTGGTGATTGATTTTCGGGTGACTTTTCATCAAACGGTTTGGCATTATAATTTAAGTTTGAATGATCTAAATTGCTGTCTGTCCGGCTTTTGTCTGTAGCGACCGATATGTTATCACGTTGTGCTGTTTGAGTATACTCGCTCTCAGCATACATAATCATTCCACATTCCGGGCATTTACGGGTGTTACTGTCTATCCACTTGTTACACCGTGGGCAGAATTGTTTCATAGTTGTCTCTCCTGTTGTGTCTGTCAAAGTATTTTACCATATTATAATAAATTTTAAATAAAAAGTCAACCGCATTTTATGCTGTATAAAAATGTGGTTTTTATTTTTGAAATTATAACATGAATAACGTACAACAAAACCCTTTCACCCCACCTCCCCCTCAATATCATAAATATCCAAAACAGGCACTCTCCGCCCATCAACAAAAATAAGCTCCATACTCTCCTCCTCAATCCTCCTGAAATTCCCCGACAAAGTAATATATTCACCCCCGCTCTTATTTTTATCGGGACAAAAATAAGTCACACTCAAAAACGGACGTTCATCACATTCACACAACCGCATAATAATGCCGTTAAGCCCGTTCTGCCTGTCCTCGTCAAGCTCCAGCCTGCTTTCGGTGCGCCTGCCTTCCTCTCTTACCGCATCCTCATACCCTGTGAGTGCTGCAAAAGGGGCAAACTGCGCCGCTCGGTTAAGCTGTGACATGGGTCTGTGCCTTTGTGACACAGGGCGGGGCATAAATATTATATCTCTGTATTTTCCTACTGCCTGTTCCATTGTTTATTTCTCCCATAATTTTCCAAAGCATGTTATCGTCAGCCAAATTCAGGCTTTATGTCCGCCCACCTGTCCGTTTCTCTCAATGGCGGTGGCTCCCTCTTCAAAGTTCATACCCTTCAGCACCGCATTTTTGCCGTACTTCTTTTTTATACCTATTACCGCTTTTTGAAGAGAGTTTTCCTCCAAAGCCGCTTCCCTTTCCCTTTGGGTTTTCTCCTGCAGCGCCTCATAGTCGTTAAAAAGGTCAAGCTGGCTGTTTTCCTCCTCTTCAAAGCTTTCGGGCATAAGATTGTTGGCGGCAACCGTCATTCTGCGTACGGTAAGATTTTTGTCAACTATCTGATCGAATAATTCGCTTACCTTTTCCATAATGGATTTTGACGAAGAGGTGTGCTTTCCCAGATTCACCGAACCGTTTACGGATTTTGGTTTTACTCTGCCAAAGGCGTCAGCGCTTATTTTTCCCCCATACCTTTCCCTTTTGTACGGGTCTTTGAGGTTTTCCACATCATAGCCCACCGACAGCACTATCTGATTTGTCATCAAGCTCTTGTCCACCAAATCCAGCACAAGAGAATCGGTCATTTCCTTTACAATAAGCTTGGCTTTATCGGCGCTGTATGGTTCTTTCAGCACCTGACCCGAACTCAGACTGCTGGAGCTTGGCTTATAGGCTTTTATATCCTCTAAAGTACAGGATTCGTAGCCCCATGCATGGTCTATCAGCAATTCCGCATTGATTCCGAACATTTTGTATAACAGATCTTCGTTGTAAAAATCCGTTTTCTTTCCCAAGGAACAGCGGGCAATGTCCCCCATGGTGTACAGCCCCTTTGCCTCCAGCCTGTCTCTGTACCCTCTTCCTATTCGCCAGAAATCCGTTAAGGGCGTGTGATCCCACAGCTTTTCACGGTAGGAGGCTTCAGTAAGCTCCGCAATGCGCACTCCGTCCTTATCGGGCGGGGTGTGCTTGGCGAGAATATCCATGGCAATTTTGGCAAGGTAAAGATTTGTCCCCACCCCAGCCGTGGCGGTTATTCCGGTTTCCCTCAGCACATCACGCACCAGCATAAGCGCAATGTCGTGAGGGGAACGCTTATAAGTGCGCAGATACTGGGTCACATCTATAAAAACCTCGTCAATGGAGTAAACATGGATATCCTCGGGGGCAATATACTTTAAATATATACTGTATATCTTTGTGCTTATCTCCATATATTTTGCCATTCTCGGCACTGCGGCAATATAATCCAGCTCCAAGGCGGGATTTTCCTTTAGCTCGGAGTCAATAAAGGATTTTCCCGAAAAACAGCGCTTGGGAGCAAGATTTTTTCTTGCCGCATTTACTTCCCTTACACGCTGAACGACTTCAAAAAGCCTTGCCCTTCCGCTTATCCCATAGGACTTTAAAGAGGGCGAGACCGCAAGGCAGATAGTTTTTTCCGTCCGTGATACATCTGCTACCACTAAATTTGTATTGAGAGGGTCAAGACCTCTGTCGGCGCATTCTACGGAGGCGTAAAATGATTTCAGGTCTATTGCAATATAACTTCTTTGTTCCATTTTTATATTTTCTCTTGACAAAACAGGCAAAAGCCTGTATAATAAGTTCAATAAAGTTCCATTAACAGTATAGCATTACCAAGAGAAAATGTCAATAAGTTCAATGAACTTTGTAGAATTTTCCAATTTTGTAAACTTCCTAAGAAAAAATCCTCAATCAAAAAATAAAAAGGAGAAACTGTCTTGAAAACGTTCGGCGAAAAGGTAAAGGACGCAAGAGCTTCATTGGGACTGTCACAGCCAAAGGTGGCGGAGCTGACAGGTGTGTCGGTGCGGTCGGTGCTGGCTTATGAAAAGGGTGAGAAAATGCCAAGACAAAGTACGCTTTTAAAGCTTGCCAAGGCTTTGAAGGTATCGGTTAAGTTTCTTACCTGTGATGAATGTGAAGATCCCTTGGAGGACATCGAAAAGGACAACTATATCCAGCAGGCAAGACAGCGTTACGGCGCCGCGGGTGCAAGGGACGCTGAAACGCTGCTGAATGAAAATATGGCGCTGTTTGCAGGAGGAGAGCTGTCGCAGGAGCAGAAGGACGCTTTTTTTGAGGCGGTTATGAAAGCGTATATCACCTGTAAAGAGGCGGCAAGAGAGAAATTCGGCAAAAAATAGGACAGCGGCTTGCAAGACCTTTTGTCAGTCGGTTTTTCCGCAAGCCGGAGGACATTCTGCCCAAAATACAAAAACGCAAAAATAAGCTAAGGCGGTGAGAAATTGCTGTACGAAAATATAGCCGAAGAGGCGGAGCGCATTGTTAAAAGGTACAATGAGCGTGATCCCTTTCGGCTTTGCAGAGATATGGATATAATAATGCTGTTTCAGTCTATGGGCAGCGGTGACGGGGCGGTCAAGGGCTTTTATTTTGAGGCTTGCCGCATCGGAACCATAACAATAAATTCGGATCTGTCCGAGGACGTGCAAAGGATCATTGCAGCCCACGAGCTGGGTCACGCTTTGCTGCACAGAGCTGAGGGCACAAGACTGTTTCACGAAACAGGGCTTTTTGACAGCCGTTCACAGGCGGAAAAGGAAGCGAATTTCTTTGCCGCCGAGCTTTTGGTGTCGGATAAGGAGGCTTTGGAAGCTTTAGAAGGGGGCAGCGACTTTTTCTCTGCCGCATCTGCTTTGAGCATTCCTCCCGAGCTGCTGGATTTTAAGCTCAGAATGATGAAGTATAAGGGATATAAGCTGAATGCTTCGCCCATATACGGAGAGAACGGATTTTTAAAAAACATACGGACTAATGCGGCGGTGTAAAATCAAAAGGGCTGTAAAAAAACTCTTTACCGTGCGAGGATAACCTCGCAGGACAATATACTGCTAAAATAAAACAGGGGACGCCCTCTCGTGCAGGGCGTCCCCTCTTTCAAAACGCCCCACTGGGGCGTTTTGAAATTCACCCCTTGCGGAGCGTTGATGTCTAAGAGATTTCGCCCTCTGCGGAGGGCGACCGGAGGGACTAGCCCCTCCGGACTCCCCACCACCCTTTGAAAAGGGTGGACGGAAACTTTAACGGTTTATTTTTTCACAGGAAATTTTTTTACAGCCCCTTATTTTTATCCAAAAACTAATCCTCAATCTTAAGCCTTTCCAAAATAGTAGTCTTGGAATTGGGCGAAAGTATGAATACGCCGTCCTCCGTATCGCCGTAGGGAATATAATACTGTCCCGGACGGTAAGATTCCGTGCTTACAAACAATAGTGCCTGCTGTCTTTTGGTGTAATCGTCAATAGTAAGGTCATTGTCGGTGGTATTCATCAGCTTGGTGAAGTAGCTTTGTATAACCGTAGCTGAAAGTCCGTGAAGGTTGGAATTGACGATAGAAACGGCGGCGGAGCCTACCGCAAGGCTTTGATAGTCATCGCCGTACTGCGGGTTATTATAATTCAGATAGGTGTACAGGTTGGTACCGTTCATGGAATGGCTTCCCGCTTCAAAAACCACCGCCCCGTCATTTGCCAGCACATCATAGGCGCAGTTGATGTAGACTTTTCCCACAACATCCGCCAATGCCACAAGACTGTCGCGGTCAAGCTTTACATAACGGTCGCACTTTACCCCCACCGTGCCTTCAATTCCGTAAAGAACGGACTTTATGCCCCCCTCGGAATAGAACTCATCAAGTGTGGCGGTTTTGTTTCCCACCTTGACGCTCATATTTGTTTTCAGGGGAATACAGAACACCGCTTCATCGGCGGGCTGAAAGCTGACTATCATATACAGCGAGGGATTGGCCGCCTTTTCCTCCGAAAGCATAAAAAGGGTGATAAGATTGTTTGAGGCATCGGGAACGTCGCTCTTAATTCCGCTTGTGGTTTTATTCTCCTTGGGTACAAAGATAATATCCCAGAATATGGAGAGTATCATTGCCGCAATAACAGAAGCGGCTGCGAAGGCGATAAGGTATATATACCAGTTGCTTTTTCTTCTTTTAACTGCCATTGTTGTCCTGCCTTGTAAAATGTTTTGAAGTTTCTGCTTGTAATTCTTTCCTTAATGATGTATAATTGTATAATGCGAAAAAACAATATCACATCATATACAGTTACATTGTAACATATATTTGAAAGAATTACAAGGTTTTACAGGAAAAAGCTTTTTAAGGAGAATAAAATGAGCTTGGATTTTTTAAGACGCTGCTGGGCGGAAATAGATCTGGACGCCCTTGACAGCAATATCAAAGCTATAAAGGCTTGGTGTCCCGACAAAGAGATGATCGGCGTGGTAAAGGCAAACGCCTACGGACATTCGGACGTAATATGCGGCGAAGAAATGTACCGCGGGGGAATACGGCGGTTTGCGGTCTCGAATATCAACGAGGCTAACCGACTGAGGCAGATAATAGGGGACAAGGACTGTTTCCTGCTGGTATTCGGCTACATAAGGGAAGAAAACCTTGACGATATCTTGGAGCTTAATGTAACCGTTTCTTTGGGAAGCGTGGAGTTTGCGGAAAGTGTAAGTGAATTTGCCAAAAGGAAAAATGTGAAAATACAGGCTCATATCGCCTTTGACACGGGAATGTCAAGGGTGGGTATCCGCACAAGGGAGGAGGCGGACAGAATCCTTGCCCTGCCCAATATAGAGGTTACGGGAATGTACACCCATTTTGCGGTTTCCGATGAGCTTGACGGCGATAACAGGGAATTTACTCTGGGGCAGTATAAAAGGTTTCTGGAGCTGACAAAGGACTACGGCTTACCCGTACACTGCCAAAACAGCGGCGGAGTGTGCTTTTATCCCGAAATACAGTCCGACTATATCCGCCCGGGAATTATGCCTTACGGGCTGTATCCCAATCCCAATGTTAAAAAAGCCGTGGAATTAAAACAGGTCATGACTCTGAAAAGCGTTATCGATCAGCTGAAGGTAATACCCAAGGGAACGGATATAAGCTATGGAAGAACCTACACCTCGGATAAGGAGCAGGTAATAGCGGTAGTACCTGTGGGCTATGCGGACGGATATTCACGTTTGCTTTCCAACAGAGGCATGGTGGCTGTCAACGGCGTTCTTTGCCCTGTCAGGGGACGGATATGCATGGATCAGATGATGATCGATGTTACCGAGGCGGAGGCGAAAATCGGCGACGAGGTGATTCTTTACAGCGGCGATTATCGGGAAACGAGCGTTGACTATGTTGCCGAGCTGCTGGGGACTATTAACTATGAGGTGGTTTGCGATGTTTCCGCCCGGGTGCCTAAGGTGGCTGTGAGAAATGGCGAGGTTGTCGGGGTGGCTAATGAGAGGTAGAATAAAATTAGGGGCTGTAAAAAAACAGTCCCTAATTTTATGCTCCCAATAAACTTGTGCTGATTTATGGTTCTCTCAGAAAAGTTGGCGGTAATTTACTGATTTAAAAAGAATTTTAAAAAAGTTTACTATCCGACCGAGTTTGGAGTTTTTGCTTGAAAAGCTGGGCAAAAACTCCAAACTCGGTCGATTTTTAAAATTCGTGCTATCAAGACAGTTGTACAGGCAGGAACCCGCTCTTAGAGGTGTTGTGCTGATTTTTACGGCTCTGTCAGAAAATTTTAGCAAAAAATAAAGGGGCAGTTTTTTACAGCCCCTTAATTATATATAGAAAATAGATCATTCAAACCTGAACCACTCAAAATCAAAATCAGATCCCGGCATAAACACAAAAGCAAGATTATCAACCTGTCCGCTGATTTTGTCAATGTCAAAGCTTTGCTGTGAATAATCATCGCTGTGTGCAAAGCTTACAGCCTGTGTTATCTGGCTCTCTCCCTCAGGCGTATATCTTATTTGAACGGAATTTGAGGTATTGCGGGTTCTGCCGCTTATCGTTACCTTGGAAACGCCCTCTGCTCCGAAATCCAGATCAGTGAATCCTACAACGACGTTATTGCCTATCTTTTCAATAACCTTTCCGCTGACGGTGTAGTCATCGCCGTATATCTCGTCATACTCGGAAGCGTACAGCCGTGCCTTTGCCTTATCCTCGGCAGCAAACTCAAATCCGCCGAAGATACAGTTTTGGCTGATAACAAAGGCAAGAGAGGTTATGCCCCTTACTCTTTCCCCAAGCTCAAACTCTGCGGGCATATATCTGTCCCAGCCGCCGTTGTTGGGGAAATTTACCGTATCAATAAGCCTTGATTTACTGTTTTCGGGATCGCCGTTCCAGATCTCCACGTCTATGCCCTTGCCGCTGCAGGTGCCTATGTATAGAGTAAGCTTTTTGCTGCCGAATTCTCCCATATTGACATTGTCAAAGCCGATAACGGTGCGTTCATGAATGTTTGAAACCGCTCCCTTGTCAATAAAGCTCAGCTTAACATTGGAGAATGCGGAATAGCTGGCGGAAACAAACTTATATCCGTCCGTCAGCGCATCACCCAAGCCCTCTGCGGTAAAGCAGATGTCGCTGACTATCTCCGCATGGTCGAAGCCGTTGTTACAGGTTGCTCTCAGAATGAATTTACCGTCTCCCTTAGCGGTGACAGCTGCGGTACCGCCTTCTCCTTCAACCTCTGCAATGGGGCTTGCAACGCCGTTTTCCATAACACACTTAAATTTTATATCCTTAAAGTCGGAGTTTTCGGGGAGGATTTTCGCTGTGATTTTTGCGGAAGGATTGTCCTTGCTCAAATCGATCCTGTCTGCCGAAAGGACGATTTTTCTTGCGGAGATCCTGTTGTCCTCGGGCTGTACATAAACAGGATAAAAGCCGTGAGGCTCGGAGGTGCCTTCTTCTATTTCACAAGGCAGTGCTTTGAGTGTAATTGTTTCATCGGAAAGTCCCTTTGAGGAAACAGTTACCTTTATATCTCCGCTTTCACGTGTGGTGCCTATGACTGCCGCCAGCTTTCCGCTGAACAGTCTTTTGCTGCCGCCCTTGTAGCTGTCATAATCGGTGGAGTCGCCGCTGTCAATGCCCAAAAGCCTTCCTGCGCCTTCAACCTTTACATTGACTCTGTTTCTTGCGTTGGCAACAGGCTCTCCCTTTTCGTCCGCAGCTTCTATGATAATAAAGGTAAGGTCGGTTCCGTTGGCGTTGAGGTTGTCCTTCTCGGCAATAACTCTGAGCTTTGCCGCTTCGCCGAAGGATGACAGGCGGTCAGCTGCCGCTTCCCTGCCCTGCTCGTCATAGGCTTTTGCCGTAAGCTCACCTTTAGTGTAGTTTATTGTCCAGCTGCCATGGAGCACGGTGCCTTTTTTCAGATCTATATGCTGTCTGCCCAATGACTTTCCGTTGAAAAACAGCTCAATATCCTCCAAATTGGAGTAGGTCTTTACCTCTATTTCCTGACCCTCGTTAAAATCCCAAGCAGGAAGGATATGTACAAAGGGATCGGTTTTTCCGTCCGTCCAGACGCTGCGGTAAAAATAATAGCTTTCCTTTTTAAGTCCCGCTGTGTCCACTATTCCGAAGTAGGAATTTTTCGTGCTGTAAGGGGTGGGCTCTCCGATATAGTCAAAGCCTGTCCACACATACTGACCGCCGCAGTATGGGCGGTCTCTGTCCATTATCCATGCCTTTTCCATGGGACTGCCCCAGCCTACGCAGCTGTTAGCCATATCACTGCACTGCAAGTCCTCATGGGTAAGGATATCCGCCGAGGCGGGAAGGTGGTATATTCCTCTGGAACGCACTGCCGAAGAGGTTTCACTTCCGTAGATGAACCAATCGGGGTGCTCCTTATGCTGCTGATCGTAAAGGCGCTCGGCATAATTATATCCGCCCTGCTTAAGATAATCCGCAACCTTCTGAGCATTTTGCCAAGCCATATAATTGGAAGCAATGGTGCTTATTGCGTTTTCTCTGGGGTCGTGCTTAAGAACCTCTTCTTTGAGCATTTTTGCAACTTCAAGGCCTCTCAAAGAACTGTTGGTGTCTGCTATCTCGTTGCCTATTGACCACATAAAGACGGAGGGATTGTTTCTGTCGCGCTTTACCCACGCCTCAACGTCAGTTTTGTACCATTCGGGGAAGAAACGGGCATAGTCAAACTCGGTTTTTGCTCCCTCCCACATATCAAAGCTTTCATCGTCAAGGAGAATACCCATTTCGTTACATAAACGCACCAGCTCCCGAGAGGGCATATTGTGGCTTGTGCGTACTGCGTTTACGCCGAAGCTTTTCAGAATATCAAGCTGGCGTTTTAAGGCGGTCTCGTTCATTGCCGCACCCAAAGCGCCAAGATCGTGGTGCATACAAACGCCGTGAATTTTCTCGTGTCTGCCGTTGAGGATAAAGCCCTTCTGAGGGTCAAGTGAAATCGTACGGAAGCCGAAGATGTTTTTCTGACTGTCTGCAACAGTATCTCCGCTGTATAAATCGGTACGAAGGGTATACAGATTTCCTTGGTAAATATCCCACAGCTTTGGATCTTTTACATTTATGACGCAGCTTCTGCCCTCGCCTTTGCCGATTTCCGTTCCCTTTTCGTCTATTATGGAGTGAACTGTTTTACCTTCTCCCACGGCTTCGGAATCAATATATACCTTCCACTCTCCATTTTCAAGACGGGGAGAGATGTAAACACCGTTTTCCTTTATATACTCGCTGTTTCTGATCTTCAGCCAAACATTTCTGTAAATTCCCGCACCGCTGTACCAACGGGAATTCGGGGATTTATGTCTTGCAACAACAAGTATACGGTTTTCGCCTTTTATGAGATGATCGGTAATGTCAAAGGAAAAACTTGAATAGCCGTATTTCCAATCTCCAACGGCTTTTCCGTTGACATAAAGAGTGCTGTCCATATACACGCCGTCAAAGGAGAGAAAAACTCTTCCCTTAAGCATTTCATCGGTAACTGCAAGGGTCTTTCTGTACCAGCCGTCGCCGCTTTTGTACAAATTGCGGGTGTCGCCGATAAGCCAGTCGTGGGGGATCTCCACATCGGTAAAGATTTCCCCTTCTACATTTTCTGCGGTAAACTCGTCATTTCCGCACAGGAAAAACTGCCAGCCGTCGTTAAAAAGTCTGTCCTTAAACATAGTTATATTCTCCTTAATTCATACTAATCCCCGATTGAAAGCAGACATTCTTTGCGGTCTGTTTTGTGTCTTGCTGCGTCATCATCCTCGGCAGGCGTCAGCCTGATGTCGTCATCTTTCTTGCAAGACGCAAAATATCCTCGCAAATAATTTGTCTGCTTTCAATCGTGAATTAGTATTATCCTTGTTTCATTCCCAATCATTGCTTTCGTCCAAAAGAATAAGCTGCTCTATATCCTCAACAGTATTTATAAACTGCATTCTCACCATACCTCTGGGGCGAATTACAATAAGCTTTTTGCCAAGCTTTTGCGCATACTCCACGGTATTTTTTGTTCCGCCCTTCACTCCGTCATAAACTGCCACAAGAACGGAGCTGGTGTCCACCATATACTTGTTTCTCTTCTGCATACAGCCGTTAACGTAATCGGAATCGGTGACATAGGTCACAATACTGCTTTTTTTGATCTCTTCAAGCCGTCTTTTGTCCTTTTCCTCCCACTTTGCGTCATGGTTGTAGCAAGGAATGCAAAGCTCGTGAACGATATGCTTTTTGCGGTATTTCTTTTTCAGCGCAACCACAGCCTCCGCCGCAAGAAGATCACAGCCCAGTGCGCCCCCTGTGAGAAAGAACCTGTAATCTCTGAATACCAGCCTTTCAAACTCATCATAGATTGCCTTGTACAAGGCCTTGGCTTCGGGTCCCTCTACATCGTTGAGGTAGGGTAATTTTGAGGGGCGGTAGCCTGTAAATGCCACCGACGTCCTCAGTTCGTTGGGTGTTACAGCCGGTATCATAATTTATTCTCCAAATCAAAATCCAAAAATATATTCCTTATCCTTCTGCGTGTCCAAAATAACCAAACCGTCTTTTTCCGTGTAATCAACATTCTTTCCTTCACAGGAAATTTTTGCGGGGTCACACTTTATTATAAGCTTTTCTCCCCTTTTTGACAAGACCTTTAGGGAAACTATTTTTTTATTTTTCCAAGCCGTGCTTACAACAAAGCCGTTTCTTGCGCAAAGTCCCTCAAACTCTCCATCGCTCCATACATCGGGAAGGGACGCTAAGGGGTTTATATAGCCCTCGTGGCTTTGCAGAAGCATTTCCGCAATTCCCGCACTGCCTCCGAAGTTGCCGTCAAGCTGGAAGGGAGGGTGGAAGTCAAAGAGGTTTTTAAAGGTACAGTCGGAGAGAAGTCCGCTGAAAATGCTGTAAGCGCGGTTTCCGTCCCCCGTTCTTGCCCACAGGTTGAGCTTGTAGGCTCTCGCCCAGCCCGTAGACCGATCTCCTCGATCGTTCATGGTATTGATTGCCGCTTCCATAAGCTTGGGATCTGAGCCGGTAATTATTTTTCCGGGGTACAGTCCCATAAGGTGGCTTATATGGCGGTGGTTTTTCTGAATCTGTGAGCGGTCGAAATCCTCCTCGTCCTCCTCGAACCACTCCTTCACAAGTCCGCTCTTGCTTACATGATAGGGCTTTAACAGTTCAACGTCCTTTTTTATCTTTTCTCTCAGCTGTTCATCCTTGCCCAAAAGCTCGCTTGCTTTGATAAAATCGCGGTAAAGCTGTTCTATAAGGGACTGCTCATAGGTGTTTCCCACGGTAACAGGTCCGTGTTCGGGGGAATAGGTTGGGGAGGAAACAAGCCTCTGCTGTTTTTCGTCAAAAATCAGCCACCGGCTGTAAAATTTTACACTTTCCGCCATTATGGGGTAAATGCGCCGTTCAAAATACTCTCTGTCTCCCGTAAATTCAAAGTATTCCCAGATATTCTGCATAATCCATGCAGCCGCGGCGGTACACCAGCCCCAGTAAAAGTCCCAGCCGGGAGCGGTCCAGCCGAAAGCATTTACCGCCGTGTGGACCGTCCAGCCGTTTTCGGGATTATCATCTGTGGATTCGATGCCGTAGTATTCCTTGGCAGTGATTCTTCCTGCGGGTCTCAGATCGTCTATAAAGTCAACCAAGGGGTAAGCGGTCTCGGCAAGGTTGGTGTTGTACGCGCCCCAGTAGTTCATCTGTAAATTTATATTTGTGTGGTAGTCACAGTTCCATGGAGGCGTGTTTGTTTCATTCCACACGCCTTGAAGGTTAGCGGGCAGGGTGCCTGCTCGTGAGCTGCCTATAAGCATATATCTTCCGAACTGAAAATACAGCTCCTCCAGCATTGATTTACAATGCAGATCGCCGTTTTTGTAGCCTTCAACCAGCTTGTCGGAGTCCTCCGGCTCTCCGTTTACTCCGTTTAAGGAAAGACGGCAGCGGTCAAATAACTCGGTATAGTCCATTTCATGCTCTTCAAAAAGCTTGTCAAAGCCTTTTTCTTCTGCCTTATCAAGTCTTTGGGAAACGGGGATCAATGGGTCAATGCCGTTTCTGTAATTATCTTTAAGGGAGGGGCTGTAATCGGTGGAAGCGGTTATGTAAAGCACTGCGCTGTCCGCTCCCGATATAACCAAGCTGTCCCCATTGCAGAAAACGCTTCCGTTGCTTGTTTCCACTCCGATTTCCATACCGTAGCGCAAAAGATTTTCACTTATCGCTCCGAAATAGGTCAGGGATTGGTTTTCGGTCTTAATCTGTCCGCCCTCCTGAATTTCTCCCAAATATATTTTGGTGTTTATCTGTGAGGGCTTGTCCGCTTCAAGCTTTATGCAGATAACATTTGAAGGGTAATTGGCGAATGCGGTGCGGCGGTAATGCACTCCGCGGCAGGTGAATTCCGCGGTGAAAACCGCCCTGTCCATATCAAGGCAGCGGGAGTAATCCTTCACAGCAGATTCGTCAAAATCCTGTTCCAAATAGAGATTGCACAGAAGCTGATAGGCTCCCGAACCCTGATCCGAGCCTGTAAGCTGTGACAAAAGCTCTTTTGCCTCGCTGTACTTGCCCTCTGCCAGAAGCTGCTGAACCTGCTTGACATAAGGGTAACGGTTTTCCTTGTTTCCTCCGCGGTAGTCCGGGCGCAAGGGGGAAGGTCCTCCCGTCCAGAGAGTTTTTTCGTTAAGAACGATCTTTTCCTTGGATATTCCGCCGAAAAAACTTGCTCCCATATAGCCGTTGCCTATGGGCTGACACTCCTGCTCCCACTTGCCGAAATCTCCGGGCTTGCTGAATTTGATAAGGTTTTTTAAATATTCCATAGCAGTCCCCTTTTTCCGTTTCCGATAGAATTTTTTTATACTTTTTTAATTATATCTTATAGGCTTTTAAAAGTCAAGAAAATGATATTCGGACTTTATGAATTGACATCTATAATAAAAAATGCTATAATTTTAGTAATCATCAAATAAAAAAGGGGTTGTTAAAATGATAAAGCAAGAAACAGCGGGATTTCACGACGGCTATAAGCTTTGGGTCGTTACCCTCACCAACAGCAAGGGTACGGAAGTAAAGCTTACCAATTACAGCGGTGCTATCATGAGCGTTAAGGTTCCCGACCGCGAAGGAAACTTTGCCGATGTGGTTCTGGGTTATGACAATGTAGAGGGATTCATAAACGGTACCTCCTCCCAAGGCGCTTTGATAGGCAGATTTGCCAACCGTATCGGCGGGGGCGAGTTTACATTAAACGGAGTTAAATACTCACTCTTTAAAAATGACGGAAACAACACTCTTCACGGCGGCTCGGTGGGCTATAACAAAAGAGTGTGGGAGCTTGTGGCTGCGGAATACGATCAGAACAGCGGTGAAAACCATGTAGTTTTCGGCTACACCAGCCCCGATGGCGAGGAAAACTTCCCCGGCACCGTGGCTATTACCGTTGAATATATTCTTGACGAAAAGGACACTCTGACACTCATATATGATGCGGAATCCGACGCAGATACCGTTCTTAACCTTACCAACCACGTTTACTTCAACCTTAAAGGCGAGGGAGACGTTATGGACACGGAAATGCAGATTTTCGCGGACAAATACACTCCCGTAGACGATGCGCTTATTCCAAGCGGAGAAATTGCCGATGTTAAAGGCACTGTTTTTGATTTTACAGAGCTTCGTCCCATAAGAAACAAGGATATTGACGGCTACGACCACAACTTTGTTTTAAGAGTCGGAAAAAAGGGCGAAGAGGAGCTTCCCATGGCGGCGTATGCAGTGGAGAAAACCACAGGACGCACCCTCACCTGCCGTACGGATATGCCTGCAATGCAGCTGTACACCGCCAACGGACTGGGCGGTGAAGTTGGAAAGGGCGGAAGGATCATGGAAAAGCAGACCGCGTTCTGTCTTGAAACGCAGTTCTGCCCAGACAGTCCCAACAAGCCCCAATTTCCTTCCTGTGTTCTGAAGGCAGGCAAGGCTTATCATTATGTTACGAGCTATCAGTTTGGGGTTGAAGAGGATTAAGCCAGCTATTAAAACAAAAGGGACTGCGAAATGCAGTCCCTTTTTTATTACGCCTCACATAAAATCACCCTTTCTCACGCTCCGCATAAAATATAAAAGGCAGTTACGGCGGACCGAAGGTCATAATTGCCCAATATTAAAGAAAGGAACAGAACACATGTATAATCAGCCACAAATGCAAGCTGACTGTCACTGCGGAAACAACAGACGAATGGATTTCCGCATCGGTTACAGCTATGTGCCTTTTCAGGAATGTGTGGGAAAGGTTTATTCACCGCAAAAGGCTTTAGCAGAGGGAACGATTTTTCCCGAGCTGAACATTACCATAAGCGAATACGAGAGGGGGCTTTATAATGGCAAATAACGGTCAAAGCTGCTGTAAGCTGTTACAGGCAGTTGACGAAGCGTCCTTTTATATGCAGGATTTAAAGCTCTATCTGGATACTCATCCCAATGACACCACAGCTATTGAGATGTTCAGGGAGGCTTGCAGACAGTACAAGACCTGTAAGGACGCCTTTGAAAACAGCTGCTATCCTCTTCAGGCGTGCGGAGCAAGGGACGATAACTGCTGGGATTGGTTAAAGGGCGCTTGGCCGCCTGAAAGGATATAGGTGAGATATGTTTATTTTTGAAAAAAGAACACAGATCCCTGTGAGGATCACTAATAAGAATCCTAAGCTGGCGGGGATTATCTTGAGTCAGTACGGCGGAGCAGACTCCAAGTAGTTATAAAAAACTAATGCTGTTTCAATTAAAAACATTCTATGAGCGTTTTTAATTGAAATCCTAATCACTATCAAGGGAAAACAAAAAGGGACTCCTTTCATTCAGGAGTCCCTTAATTGTTAGTAGGGTTTTAATTACTTAGACTTTTTCTTCAAAACTACCAATGTTCCAACAGAAACTATTGCCACAGCAGCTACTGCAAAAGGAGCTGCTACACCTGTGTCAGGAGTAGGCTTAGGTGTGGAAGTGGAGGTCTTAGCTTCGGGAGTAGCTGTGATTCCTGTCAAATCGCAGTTTTCACCTGTTAAGAATACATACAGGTCATCGGGAAGAGCCTTGCCGGAGGTAGCTATGAGATTAACATAATAATCGCCCATAGTAGCGTTATATGTGATTGTGTTGCCGTTTCTTGTCAGCTTGATTGTAACATCACAGCCCTGCTGCATCATAGCTGCCCATTCAGCCCAATGATCAGCATTTTCATCAGCAATATTTGTCACAAATGCTAACTTATTGCCGTCTGCTGCGTCGGGAGCTACAATGTCGGACAATCCGCCGCCCCAGCCCCAGTTGTCAGCTCTGATAACGAGAACCTCATGATCTGCGCCATTTTCAGGATATGCAGCAGTATCAGCTACATCAGCTATAGCCATAATGAAGTTGTCCCAGTTGTTAGTGCCGTTGGACTTTGCGTTAAAGGTGAATGTGTAAGTATCGCCGCTCTTGAGGGGAACAGTATTTGTCTTTGCACCAAAGAAAGCGGTCACGTTAAGGTCGCCTAAGCTGATAGGCTCAGCAGGTTCTTCTGTCTGCTCGGGCTCTGTAGCTTCGGGTTCGGTTGCTTCAGGCTGTGTAGCTTCAGGCTCTGTTACTTCGGGAGCGGGTTCTTCAGCCTTTGTATCATCGGGAACTTCAGGTTCTGTTTCTTCGGGGGTCTTTGTTGCTGTGATTCCGGTCAATTCGCACTGCTCACCTGTTAAGAACACATATACTGTGTCAGGCAAAGCTGCTCCGCCGGATGTAGCTTCAAAGCTCATTGTATTATTGCCGATCTTAGCGCTATAAGCAAACTTATTGCCATCTTTGCTTATTGTAGCTTCAACATCTACACCTGCCTTCATATCGGACAGCCAATTATCCCAATTAACTTCTGCCTTCCAGAGATTAGCATTATTCCATTCATCTCCATCAGGACCCCAGCTGGGTAAATCAGTTGCGGGAGAGGGGCTAACGGCATATCTATCAGCTCTGACAACAAGAAGTTCTTGATCAGCACCCGTGTAATCTGCACCTACTGCGCTTGTTACAAAAATAGCGAAGTTATGCCAATTCGCGTCACCATTGGATTTGTTGTGGAACTTGAATGTGTAGCTCTCGCCGTCCTTCATTTCCACAGCGTCTGTTGCACTTGAAACTAATCCGCCTTCTACCTTAAGATCGCCGGAGATAGTGCCAAGCTCAACCGCAGACACTGCAGTAGCACTTGTAACTGCCATAACGGAAGCAAGTGCAGCTGCTAAAAATTTTTTCTTCATGCTTGAATTTCCTCCTAAAGTTTTAAATTTTATTTTTTGAGAATTGAAATCAATTCACAATAGCTTCTTCGGTATCCTTGTCAAATATATGGATCTTGTTAGGATCGAGAGCAACCTTAATGGTGTTGCCGAAACGCGCGGTGGTGGAAGCGTCAACCTTGGCTGTCCACTGAACCTTTTTCACATTTTCGTAAGCGTCATCGGTGAATTGACGCTGCACATCGTCGGGCTTCTCGTCTAAAAGATTAAAATATAAAAGGACTTCGGATCCTAAAAGCTCATAACCGTTGATTTTGACCTCGATTTGCGTATCGGGGTGTGTGTTTAATGCATATTCGTTTTCAAAGATTTTCTCGGGACGAATACCCATAATAACCTTCTTGCCCACATATTCCTTTTCCTTCAGCACCTTTGCCTGTTTAGCAGGCAGCTTTATGCTGAAGCGGTCAAAATCCAAATAAATATCGTCTTTCTGCGCCCTGCACTCGGCGTTTACAAAGTTCATCTGAGGAGAACCGATAAATCCTGCCACAAACAGATTTACAGGATTGTTGTAAAGCTCGCGGGGCGAAGCGACCTGCTGAATAATGCCGTCCTTCATAACGACGATTCTTGTGCCGAGCGTCATAGCTTCGGTCTGATCGTGGGTAACGTAAATAATAGTTGCGCCTAATCTGTGGTGAAGCGCGGAAATTTCGGCGCGCATCTGAACACGCAGCTTAGCGTCCAGGTTGGAAAGAGGTTCGTCCATAAGGAATACCTTAGGTTCACGGACAATAGCGCGTCCCATAGCCACACGCTGTCTTTGACCGCCCGAAAGAGCCGCAGGTTTGCGCTCCAGCAGTTCGGAAAGATCCAGGATCTGAGATGCGTCCGCTACCTTTTTGTTGATTTCGTGCTTGGGTGTTTTGCGAAGCTTAAGACCAAACGCCATATTATCCTTAACGGACATGTGGGGGTAGAGCGCATAGTTCTGGAATACCATTGCGATATCGCGGTCCTTTGGCTCTACATCGTTCATGATCTTTCCATCAATCATAAATTCACCGTCGGAAATGTCCTCCAAACCCGCAATCATTCTGAGAGTGGTGGATTTACCGCAGCCGGAAGGTCCGACAAAAATGATAAACTCCTTGTCCTCAACCTCTAAGTTAAAGTTCTTTACCGCTTCAAAGCCGTTGGGATAGATTTTGTAAATATTTTTCAAAGACAAACTTGCCATGTTTAGCCCCTCCTAATTACCTTTTATAAAAGTTTCGGTCCAATAATATTATAAGCCTTCATTATCATAGCTGAAAATCGGCTTTGTGTCCGTCCACCGTATCGGCTGAAGCATAGTGTGGCGGTTGGGGTTATAGAGCGGGTCTCCCACTATTTCAGCCTCGGTTCTGGCATGGAACACCAGGATATCGTTTCCCTTTTCGTCTTTGGTAAAGGAATTGTGTCCCGGTCCGTAAATGCCCTTGTCCCAATCGGTTTTCAGAACAGGCATCCGCTCTTTTTTCCAGCTCAGCGGATCAAGCAGATCGGCATTTTCGTCAGCAGTAAGCATTCCCATACAGTAGTTGACTCCCGTATCGCTGGCTGAATAGGTCAGGTATATTTTGCCGTTTCTCTTTATGACTGCGGGACCTTCGTTCACCCAGAAGCCGTGACGCTCCCAATCGTAATCGGGCGTAGTCAGCAATACCTGTACGGTATCAAGGTGGTTTCCGTCCTTCATACGTGCTATGTACAGATTTGATATCTGTCTGCCGACACCCACCTTTTCAGCCCATACACAGTAATGTGAGCCGCCGTCTTGAAATACCGTCATATCAAGAGAGAAGGCGCGGAAGGAAAATTCATCGTCCTCATGAGCATTCATCATTCCCAGCTCCTCCCAAGAATCCTCCATAGGATTTTCGCCTTGGCAGCGAAGTACATAGGGACGGATTTTCCAGGGATCGTCTTTCTCCCCGCCCGCATAATAGATGTGCCATTTCCCGAAAACATAATGCAGTTCGGGCGCCCATATATGCTTGCTTTGAGGACCGCTCTCATGGCAGAGCCAAACCGTCTTTTCTTCCGCCTGTGCAAGTCCGTCAAGAGTTCGGGAGCAGCGAAGGACGATACGGTCATAAGCAGGCACTGACGCAGTAAAGTAATACATTCCGTCTGTGTGCAGATATACGTAGGGATCGGCACGCTGTAAGATCCAGGGCTTATTGAAGATAAGCTTTTCGCTCATACCGTGAAACTTCCTTTCGTCATAAATTACTGATTACATTACCTTCAATCTTTAGCAATTATAGCGAACATAATTTTTATGCGTTCACTTTTCCAAGGACGGAATTAAGCTTCTGTCCTTGGAAAAGCGGGGCTTAAGAGAGGTCATAAAGCCCCGCATAAACTGTCAATTACTTCTTGGTTGTGTTAATGCCTGTCAATGCACACTTTTCACCTGTAAAGAAGATATAGGTGCTTTCAGGTAAAGCTGTGCCGGAGGTTGCTGTAAGGCTTACATTGACTTCGCCGATCTTAGCGCTGTAGTTGATAGTGTTGCCGTCTCTGCTTACGGTGATCTCAACATCAACGCCTGCCTTCATGGCTGCAGCCCATTTGTCCCAGTCAGCATTGGTTGTAAATGCCAAAGTGTTTCCTGTTCCGTCGGGAGCAACAAAGTCGGACATTCCTCCGCCCCAGCCCCAAGCGTCAGCTCTGATTATAAGAACTTCCTCACTTGCGCCTGTGTATGCCTCGCCGATAGCGCCGGTGATTGCCATAACATAGTTATCATAATTGTTGGTGCCATTGGAGGTGTTTTTGAAGGTGAAGGTGTAGCTGTCGCCGCTCTTCATTTCAACAGCACCGGTCTTTTCGTTAAAGAAGTTTGTTACTGTAAGGTCGCCGGAGATTGCGTCAACTGTTTCAACACCGTTTGCGGGTGTGTCACTGCCGGGATCATTTCCGGGAGCGTCACTTTCCTCGGGAGCCTCATACTCGGGAGCTACAGGGTTTTCGGGAGGATTGCCCATTTCATAAAGCTTCTTAACCTGTCCGTCAGTCAGTACCTCATCAAAGATATACAGCTCGTCAATAAATCCCTTGTAAACTGTATCCCAATAGTTGATACCGATATGTGCTTCAACGCCGTCGCCCTTGAAGATCTCGGGGGACATGCCCTGATAGAACATATTCTCTGCATTGGCTTCATGCTTAAGCTCACCGTTAAGGTAATACTTAGCGCCTACACGCTCCATACCGTCATCAGCCACATAGCGGTTTCCGTCAACAACTATGGTGAGCAGGCACCACTCGCGCTTTCCGTGCTGTTCATCGTCCATAGCGTAGCCCCAGGGCCATACGCCGTCTTCGTTTACTTCTGTGCCTATTGAGGAGTTACGGTTCCAAACAACGGGGAAAATATCTGCGGAGTTGGTTCCCCAAGTGGTCTTGGTTACATTGATCCAAGTAACCGGGGAACCTGCATCTGCACCGCTAACATTACGTCCCATCTGAATAACGGGTCCGTAGGTTGCTACACGGTCAGCGTTGAACCAGAAGGAAATGGAGTAGCTGTCGTCGGCAATTTCGCCCATCTCAAAGTTAACACCGTACTTGCCGTCTAAATAGAGAGCGTTTCCGACTGCGCCCTGTCCCTCGGCAATAAGAATTTCATGCTGGGAAGATTCGAGCGTAAACGGAGAAGCAGTACCGGCCTGTCTGACAGCGGTAAGACCGTCCGTGTTTTCAAAGCCATAATAGTAGAGGGGAGAGGTGGGAAGCGGCTCGGCTTCAACAGGAGGATTTGTTACTTCCGGTGTCGCTTCGGTATTATTTACAGTTTTGTCGGGCTCCTTGCTTCCATTGGTAGTAGTATTTGATTCTCCGCCTTCACTGCATGCTGTCAAGGACAATGCCATAATTAAGGCTGTGAGAAAAGCTATTGTTTTTTTCATTAAAAACTCCTTTCAAGTTTGTCCCCTAAGGGATTCAATGTGGTTGTATCCTGCTACTTATTGGTTATCAGCTGCCATTTTTGTATATTCGGCAATTTCCGCCTCGCTCAGAACATTGTAACCCTCAGGTCCGAAATAGTCGATCATAGCCTGAGCGTGATAATAGTTAGCCTTGCGGTTAGCCTCCTCAACATAGTCGGCAGCCTGCTTTGTTCCGGCATCTACCAGATCGTGAATACCGATGGAATTGAAATACTCATCGCAGAAGTTCCAATAACCCGCAATATTTGTCCAGCCAAATGAGATAGGCTGCATGCAGGAAGCAAAGTAATCCTTCCAAAGCTGTACGTGCTCATCGTCCATGCCTGCGCAGAAAACATTGATGTAAGCGTCCCAAACTGCGGTGTCCTTGGTGATAGGTACGGGCATAACATCATATTTAAGAGCAACATCGGAAGCGTTTACGATAGTTTCGTCGGAATAGATCTCGCAGCGGGTAATCCAACCGTCAGTACCGAAGGACATAAACTTCAGCAGCTCATACGCCTCACGGGGATACTGGCAGGAGGTGGTAATTCCGCCGTAGTCAATAGTAGCAATGGAATGGTGATCCGCACCGGCATCTGCTGAAGAAACTGCGGGAACTACATAAGGAACGATGTCAAGGTTAAAGTTTTCGTGGAAGTTGGGAGTGTTCCATGTATTCTGGAAGGTCCAGAATGCTTCGGAGAATACGGCGCAGTGACCTGTGTTTCCTGCCCAGCCTTCCCATTCGCCTGACCAGTCTTCCATTTCCTGTGTTTCAGTAGGAGGAGCAATGTAGCCGCCAAGCTTAAGATCGGAGAATTCCTGTTCGCCCACAGCCCATTCGCTTAAATCAAAGGTCTTGCCGGTAAAGCCGAACTCCCCGATAATATCCTGTCTTGCGGCAATGCCGTAATAGGAGTCAAGACGGTTGTAATATCCAAGTCCGTAGTAAGCCTGACCGTCGGGAGAGTTGAGAACGGTAGCGTCCTTGATAAGCTGAATCATCTCGTTCCATGTCCAATTCTGTGTAGGAACTTTAAGGTTCAGAGTTTCCAATACATTACGGTCAACAAACAATGCGCCGGGGAAGAACTTTACAGGAACGCTGTAACGCATGCCGCCTTCCAGATGATAGGTGCCAAGCTTTGCGGAATTGACGGTATCAGCCAAATTTTTGGTTTCTTCGTCGGTATTCCAGTATGCTGAAATGTCTGCCAAAAGCCTGTTGGATAAAGCATAGTCACAGTCGGAGTGCATAATAACATCAGGTGTCTGCTTGTTGTTTACCAAAGTACCGAGGGTGGTGTTATAGTTATCTACAATTTCGTACTCGACCTTAACCTCGATGTTGGGGTAGATCTGCATAAAGCGTTCTGCCAAAAGCTTAACGGTATCGCTTTGGTCAAAATGGAAATAAGTCAAGGTGATGTTTTCTTCCGTCATATCCTTGTACTTCTTGTACTGATGAGTGCTGCCTTCAACGGTGACCAGCTCATATTCGTTGGTTACATCCGTAGCACCGACATAGCTTCCGCCGCCTTTTCCGCCTTCGCTGCAGCCCGCAAAAGCACCGACAGTCATACAGAGTGACAAAAAGAGCGCTAATTTTTTCTTTTTCATATAGTCCTCCAATTTAATTTTTAAGTGATTTTCGATTGTTTATTATCTTAAAGCAGACAAGCCGCTTTAATTTTTTTATTCACCCGTGATACCGGTTCTGTCGATACTCTCAACAAAATGTCTTTGCAGTATGAAGTAAAGTATCATCAACGGCAGAATACTGAGCAGCGTACCCGCCATATTTATAGATTCGTTCAGGCTTGTCGCCGCACTGGTGGCGGTTTGCTGATAGCTTGAATAGTTTGTTGCAAAGTTGTCAAGCTGTACAACCAGCGAAGTCCAGTCGGACGCTCCGTAAACGCCGTGTACATACAGCTCCGTCAGATAGGATTCGTTCCAGTACCATACAAACGAGAACAGAGCCACAGTGATAAACGCAGGAGCTGCACTGGGCAGCGATACCTTGAAGAAGGACTTAAAATGTCCCGCGCCGTCAATTCTGGCAGCTTCGATCAATACATTGGGTATCTGCTTGAAAAACTGACGGAAAATCAGGATAAATATCGGTGCGTTGATTCCCTGTCCGAACAAAGCAGGAAGAACAAAAGCCCATAAGGTGTTCAGAATTTTAAGCTTTGTATAAAGAACGTAAGTGGGAATCATAGTGATCTGGCTGGGAAGAACAAAGCTGACGATTATGATTGCCATTACTGCTTTCTTTCCCGGGAAATTAAATCTCGCCAGAGCGTAGCCCGTGATAGAGCAGGAAATAAGATTGCAGACCGTGGGCAGACCGGCAAGTACAAAGCTCTGCCACAGCGACTTCCAATAATCCATACTTTTAGCTGCCTGCACGAAGTTGGAAAAGTTCAGGGAGCTGGGCAGCCATTTGATTGAGGAATCCAGCAAATCGTCCAAGCTCATCATACTTCTGGAGATCATGTGCAGAATGGGGTATATGTAGATAAAACCTATGCAGATAAGAAGTGCATAAACGAAGAACTGCTTCAAAAAGCCTTCTTTATCCTTAGAACCCATCATAAAGCGGCGCACTTTGTCCTTATTGATCTTCTGATACCAGGGCTTAATAGTCGCTTCGCTTTGTTGTGTGGGTGGTAATTTTACCGCTTGCGCGCTGGCGCTCGATTTTCTTGGCATTTCTGCGGTTCCTCCTTTCTATCCTCTTTACATTTCTGCGTTCTTTCTTCTTGGCTTTCTTTGCGCGCTTGACCTGTTTCTCATACTGATCCTTGCGGGTCATCAGAAGCAGTGCAAAGAGTCCTACCAGCATCAGCACAACGATTGAATAGAGCCATGCCATAGCCGATGCGTAACCGTAGCCCTTTTCCTTGGTTCCGGAAAACATTGAACTTTGAATAAGCGTTATGATCGGATTCTGACTGTTTCCCGATATAAAAACTATGGTGTAAACCATGTTTAAGAGCATCAGAGGCTTCAGGTTGGGCAAGGTTATCTTCCAAAAGCATTCCCAGCCCGAACCGCCGTCAATTTTAGCGGCTTCATATACGGATTTGTCGATTTTTTGAAGTCCCGAAAGGAAAATCAGTATCTGTACGCCCGAATACCACAGCGTGGTAACCATATTGCTGAACACATCGGAAATAGGTTCAGCCAGCACGGACGGCAGGACGGAGCTTATCGCCGAGCTTATTGCCTGCGTATCTATTGCCGAAACGCTTCCTGCACCCTCTGCTGTCAGCATTCCCAAAATAGGACCGCTGACAATTATTACAGGCAGGAAAAAGATAAGTCTGAAAAAACCCTTGCCCTTGATCCTCATATTCAGCATCATTGCGATAATCAGAGCAAAAACGACGATTATTGGAGTGGAGAGAATTGTGGAAGTCAGATAATCTACCAGCTTTACCAAAAAATCGGGATCCTGAATCAGAATCTGTGTAAAGTTTCCCTGTCCCACAAAGGTAAAATCGTTTCCGAGAGGCGTAATGCGGATATTATTCAGTGCGTACCAAAAGGAGCTTCCCAAAGGATAAGCCAAGAACACCGCTGCGCCTATAAACCAGGGAATCATAAAGATCAATCCCATTTTAGAGTAGCGTTTTTCAAGCTTTCCCGACTTTAAATGCTTAAGCCGTTCCTTTAACGCTTTTTTCTCTTTTCGGGTCATTTTTTTTGTATCTGTCATGGTCACTCTCTTTCCTTACTGGACATTATAGGACATTGCATCTACCGTAAGTCCGTCAACGCTGAGTTCCGACCCGGTATAATTCACATAAATCCTTACGCCGTTATCATAGGTAACCTTCACAAGTCCGTTATCTAAAATCTCGTGCTTGATAATGCAGGAGCTGCCCACCTTCTCAGCAAGAGTTCTCAATGCCGCGTCATATTCAACAATAGTATCGCGGTAGCTGGTATATTCCAGAGCAAAGAGATTGTTGGAATTGGTGTAGATAAGCTTTGAGGAATCCTCTGCCGTTACATAGAAGGAAGGATATACGCCCGATTCAACCATTTTAAGGAAGTTCTCGGTTTTGTTCGCCTCAAAATTCACATATTCCGCATAAGTGGGAATAATACCCTTCAATACCATTGAGAAAAACGGTATATCTTTATCCAGGTACAGATAATCGGAAGAGCTTAAAGGCATATCTATGAACGCATCCGAATATTTCCAAAGAAATGCGTTAGGCGTTTCCATCAGCAGACTGCAATTTTTGTCCGCTTCGCTCACAGCGTCCGTGTATATGTCCATGGTATTTGTGCGGGAATAATAAGAGCCTTTGGAGCTGTATGAAAACAGAGTTCCCGTGATACCCGTCAGTGCAATATTGCCGATATCGCGGTCATTCAGCTTTTCGGACAGATTGACAAGATAACTGCCGCTGTAACCGGGCATCAGGTAGTAAAAGAGGTTATATACCTGAGCACGGATTTTATTTTCAAAGGTTCTCTTATTGACCATCTTCATTACATTATTGGTAGAGAGATTGGTGTCGGCATTAACGGAAAGGGCGTCATCGTAAAGATAAATGGTATTGCCCTCCTGAGCCTCCTTCAGTATAAGGTCTTTCAGTGCGCCGCTGCCGCCGATATGTGAATCGGCGTTATAGGTCTTAACGGGAACATTGTACAAGCCGCCGCTCTGCCAGCCCTTATATATCGACAGTACATTATCGACCCCAAGACCTCGCAGTTCTCCGAGAATATCCGACATCTGATCTACGGTTGTCATAGTCACAGCCGTAGTACCCATAAGGAACTCCTCGCGCTCGGTGCCTAAAAAGTCAACTCTTGTATTATAGCTTAAGTCGCGCTTTTCAATTTTGCCTGTTTCCAGCAAGTAATTGCGATAAGCGTTTGCCATACCCGAATAGTTTGCATCATCGCCTGACAGCAGGCAATAGCGCACCGTCAGATCAGAGTGAAGTCTATCCCGCTCAACGGCAGGAACCGTGCCTGAATTGGACTGATTCATGGGCTGAACATACACATCACGCAGCAGGAATTTTGCAAAGCAGCGGTTATAGTCAACCATGACACCGTTGGGTACAACTTCTATAGAGCAGCGTTCGTCGCCCGACTCCACAATTCCGAGGTAGGCAAGCTTTTCATCAAGATGTGCCATTCCGAAAATGGGAGCCAGCACATTGTTGGATTTGGTAACGGTTTCATACCTGCCCCAAAGAGTGGAAACAGTGGTGCGGTTTGTCATGCCGTCGTCAACGCCGTAAACAAAACCCGAAAAGCCTGTGTTAAAACGTCCCTCATTGTCTTCAAGGTAAATAAGCGCCCCGTTTCCGTCGGGAACAAGCATATAGCCTTCCATTTCGTCAAGGTAGGTGTAGCCCAATAACGGGAAAAGACTGACAGTGCTTATGTAAGTTCCTTCCTTATTTTCCTTGATAGATTCATCGGGAACGCGGACAACCAGCTGGTCATCAATAAGGCTTACCTCAACACCGATTTCAAATTTATATTTGTCCTTAAATTCGATCTTAGCGTAAATGCCGTTATCCGTGTACCAGGTGGTGATATCATTATTAACGGTGTTCATATCCACCTGATATGTATTGACCGTTCCGATAATAGCGGAGATTACGATACCGCTCTTCATGTAACCGGTCCAGCCTGCATTATTTTTTCCGTCGTCCTTTTCATCGCTCAGGGTGGACTCCATAACGGCTCCTGTATTCTTGTTCTCAAGCTTTATTGAAAACTGCGGTTCATAATAATACAGCTTGTAGGTGTCGCTTTCGGCAACCAAAACATAATCGTCCTTAGCATTTACCTTTTCTCCGAGAGAAGGCAGCGGGCTTGTATGAATATGATCGCCTGCCTGAAGCTGCGGTGCATCTCCTCCGAATATCAGAACGAGGACAACAACGATGATTACCAGGACTGCCGCGCCGGCAATAATCCAAGGCCGAGCTTTTTTCAGCTTGTTAGATGCCAAGTCGGTACACCCCCTCGCTAATGAGCGCGTAAACAAAATCAAATACCTGAGCCCAAAGAACATAGATAATAAATATCAGCAGCGCCATAATAAGCACGGTGAATACTGTCAGGAAAATAACCTTGACAGTCTGACCCATGGAAAAGTTATTGACTTCCTTCAGACCGACTATTCCGATCACGATGATCCAGCCGTAGATGAGAATATTGACCATATTGATCAAGAACAGCTCGTTGAAAGTCAGTATATGAGATAAAATGTAAACGATAGGTGTCAGAACTATATAGGGAACAAGGCAGTAGCAGAAATAGGTATAGATCTTCTTGACCGTACCTTCGCCCTCGTTAATGGTGCATACAAGATATGTGCAGACGGTAAGCGCAATTATAACCAACAGAACGGTGCCTATGTCGTTTATAATATCATACCGTCCCTCCATTACATTGTTGACGCCCTTCAGAAGAAAGCCGCTGGTGTATTTGGAAACAACGTACTCAATTATAAAAATCACTAAAATAGCAGTTGATGCCAGCCAGTTTTCCCGACCCTCGGCAATAATTCCGTAAGCCGCATCGGCGGGTTTTTTCATAAAGTGACCTGCATAACAGATATTGGAGATAAACTTGTTCTTTTTGACCTTTTTGACGAACTGCGCGGGCTTTTTCAGAATCTGCTTTTTCTTGTTTAAAATCTGAATCACCTTTATAGCGATTGCTAAGAAAACTATCACCAGAACAACAGTCAGGATATTGTTTTTCAGCCAAAGGTTGCGGATTTCCCAATATGCGTCGGAATAGCCCGAATAATCCTTCGCCAGCTTTGCATAGTGAAGAGCCTCTTCAAAATTATCCTCGTAGAAGTAGCAGCGTCCCATTGCCTTGTTGGCGTAGTCGAACATAGAGTTCATTTTAAGAACCTCTGTCAAAGGCTCCTTTGTATCTGTGTAACGGCCCTTTGAATACAGGGAAAGTGCATTATGTAAAAGATTTGTAAATTCCGTAGGTTCGTATATCTGAATCTTTGCCTTATCCGAGTCCAAAACATAAATCCTGTCCTGAGAATCTATGGAAATACCGCTTACCATAGTGGACAGACCTACACGCTGTGAGCCGTCGTCGGGACCGCCGAACACGAAAATCATTTCGCCTTCGTTGTTATATTCAAAGATATAACCCTGCTGATCCGCAACATAAACGTTATCATGATTGCCTGCTACCACCGAAGTCGGCGTGTCGGCATAGTAATCGTAATTACTCTTGATCATATTGGTGCCGGCAATATTCAGGCGCTTTAAGGTTTCGTTTTCATTGCCTCTTGTAACAGTGTAAATAAGTCCCTTACTGTCAATAGTCAGATTTGTGGGAGTGGCGGGGATATTGCTGACCATTTTTGCGCGCTGAGCGTCGGTCAGAATAGCCCTGTAAATTATTGTCTTCAGATCCTTTGCAGCATTGTTGGTGCCGAAATAGCCCAAGAAGGTTCCGCCTTCGGTAGGAGAGATCTCTACAATACCGTTTGTGTTGGATTCGCATACAATAAACATTATTCCCGCACTGTTTACGGTGATCTTGATAGGCAGGAAACTCAGCTCGTCGCCGTATAATGGGCTGGTGGGCTTTCCGTACTCTTGAATAAGCTGACCGTCCCCGTTAAAAATGAATACTTTTTCAGCGTCTCGGTCTGCAACATAAATGCTGCCGTCATCGGTAACAAATACGCCCTTTGGGTTCACCAGAGTACCGACACCGATAATCTTGACAAGAGCACCCTCCGCATCGCCCACAACAATTCTTGCATTGCCGGAGTCGGCAACATAAACAAGTCCGTCATTGGCAATATATATGTCGCTGGGAGAGGTCAGGGATTCCTCACCGAACTTGGTGATCGTGGAATAGGCCAGATAAGCTGTCTGGGTTTGGCGAATCTGATAATAGCCGTTAATGGTATAGGTTACATAGGGCGAATCGGCAAAGGCTGAGGCTTGCAGAAAAATCATTGCAGTTACAGCCGCCAGAACCACGCATGTAACAATTCGTTTAAGCTTTCGCATATTCCCTCCTCCTAAGTTACTTGATACCGGAGTTGGCCATAGTGTTCATAACCTTATTCTGCAAAATGATAAACAGAACAAGATTGGGGACAAACATAATAAGCGAAGCAGCAGCGGACATACCTTGACCTGCAACGGTATTATTGGCATTAACTAGGGTATTCATATAGAATGTCAAGGTTTTCATGCTGTCATCGTTAAAGAAGTAGCTGGAGGTTTCCATATTTGTCCAGACCTGTTGGAAAACCAGAATAGAGGCAGTTGCAATAGCCGGTTTGATCATAGGAAGGATAACCTTCAGGTAAATGTCAAGATCGGTTGCTCCGTCCATATAGGCGGCTTCCAAAAGGGAGTCCGGAATCTGCTCCACAAACTGCTTTACCAGAAACAGTGCCACAGGCATTGCTACAAGAGGCAAAATGTGAGCCAAAAGATTGTCGATCAAGCCAAGTTTGCAAATTACCATATACCGGGGAATCAAAACAGCCGTGCTGACAAACATAATGGCAATCTGGTTTATTTGCGTCAAGGTATTGCGTCCCTTGAACTTGATCTTTGCAAGCGCAAACGCCGACAAGGTTGTCAGCAGCAATGCGACGCCTACGGTAATAACTGTTACCAGCAGGCTGTTGAATATATAACGGCTCAGCGGAATACCGCTGCTGTTGGAGAATTTAATAAGCTTGGTAAAATTGTCGAAGGTTGCGTTTTTTACAAAAAAGGTGGGAGGGAACGCAAACAACTCCTCCATAGGCTTAAATGCGTGATTTATAATGAATATAATCGGCATTCCCATAAAAATAACCAGGGGCAGAATGATGAGAATTATTTTCAACTGACCTATCTCAAACTTCTTGGGATTGATCTTCTGACCTTTACTCGCCATCTTTTTCCACTCCTTTCTTTCCGTATGGATCCTTGTCCGTAAGCAGAATGTTAGCACCCTTGCTGAACAGCTGAACTATCAGCAGCAGAACAACGGAAATTGCCGCTGCGTAACCCATTTCGTAACGCAAAAAGCCGTAATCCTCTATATGGTTTACCAAAAGCTGCGACGCATAGCCCGGCGAGGGGTTGCCCACAAGCATTGAGGAGATCATACCGTTCTGGAATGCTCCCACAATAGCCATAACCGCCGCAAAAAGCATCTGAGGTTTCATTTGAGGAATGGTTATGTAAAACATTTCCTGAAAACGGTTTGATACGCCGTCAATGGAGGCTGCCTCGTAAAGGGTCGCATCCGTATTCAGGATACCCGCGATCATACTTAAAAAGCCGATGCCCATAGACGACCAAAGACCGATAATGATTACGATCGGAAGCAGGCAGTTAACGTCTACCAGCCACAATATAGGCTCGGTAATAACTCCAAGCTCCATAAGCCAGCTGTTCAGAAGACCCGACTGGTCACCCGAGAAAATAACCTTCCAGAGAACCGTCATAGCTACGCCCGTGGTCATACTCGGAGAATAAAGGATCAGAGCAAAGATCGTGCGGACAGGCTTAGTGAGGTTGCACAATGCCCATGCCAGCACAAAGGAAAGCACATAGCCTCCGATACCCACTATTACCGCATACACAATCGTATTCGGCAAAACATATTTCATAAATTCCGCATCGCTGGTGAGAATGGTAATATAATTCAGGAAACCTACAAAATCGGGATCTTCTACTGCATTGTAGTTTGTAAAGGACAAAAAAACTGCCAAAACAACCGGAATCAGAATGAAAATCGAGAATATCAGCGCATAGGGACCGATAAACAGCCAGCCGCGCCAGTTATTTTCCCTGCGGGAAATCTTGCTTTTCTTCTTTTTTGCTTTGATCTTATGAGGAACCGCTGTTGTTACTTCTTGTACTGCCATGAACAAATCACCTCATCAATTTCTTCCGAGAATTGCCTTAATACTGTCAATACTTGGGATAACATAATCCTTTATGGTATTCCCTTCACTGTCAATATAGCCGAATTCCTCCAGCTTGCGGGTTATCTCACGGTCTATTACCTTGACCGCCTCGTCTACGCGGGATTGAGCGCTGTCGCCGTCAACCACAATGGAATTAAAGGCGTTGCTCATCTCACGTTCAAGCATATATGTACCCGGAACACGGGCAACATCCACAACATTTTTTGCAAAATCCAAAACTACCTGTTTATGAGAAGCGTCTAAGGGAAGACGAGCAAATGCCTCTACATTGGCAGTGGTCCACATATATTCGTCGCCGTAGGTGATCTGTATGGTCTGACCGAATTCTGCCTGTACATCGGTAGAGGACCACCACTTGATAAATTCCCACGCCATAGCCTCTCTGTCGGCGTCGCTGTTGAAAATAACCGTAGACTCCGCACAGCCGCAGGTGCTGCGGTTGATACTGCCGTCCTCCTGCTCTATGCCCGGAACAATGGAAATATCCCAGGAGCCTGCCAATTCGGGGGCTGCGTTGCTGATGAGATTGTAGGTACCGTAATCACAGATACCGATAGGTATATCACCATTGCGGAAATGCTGATAGAAGTTGTCTATATCCACAGGCATATCATAAATGGTAAACAGATCCGTAAGATATGTAAATCCCCTTACCGATGCCTCGCTGCTGAGGGTAGTGCCCTCCTGAGCCGTTCCGGAATAAAGCGCGCCGCCGTTTTGTACAATAAGAGGAGTAGTGCCGTGGAAGTTTCGCATTGCCCTCATTCCCGCAGTGGGATAGTAGAAGTTCAGACCTCTCATTTGCAGTTCGGGAAGCATATCTATTACATCCTGCATTGTATCGGGTACTTCAAGACCTAATTTTTCAAGTACATCGGTACGGTAAACCAAAACCCAGAAGTTCATGGTTTCGGGCATGGAATACACAGAGTCGCCGATCGTACCTGTTAAGAAGAAGCCGGGCTCGTACACGGAAGCAACCTCTTTGAAATCGTCAAACTGGGTCATATCCGCCAATGCTCCGCGGATAGCCAGCTCATAGGGAATGGTATAGTTGATTCCCGTCGCCACATCGGGAGCATTTCCCGACGAGTTTGCCAAAACCAGCTTATACTGGTCGGGCATAATACTGATATCTACATCTATGTGCGTCTGCGGTGTAAAATATTCGTCAATCATCTTCTGCATAACCTGAACATACTGGCTGGAACGGTTTACCCATACCTGAAGATGTTCGGGATCAATATTTGATGCGGAATAGGATTGGTCGAAGAATGAAGCAAAGAAACGCTGGATAGTCATCCATGCGGATTGGAAGAAGTTAGGCGCTTTGGGAAGCTTTGCGTCCTCCTGATATATCCAGAGCCTGTCAATAGCAAGACCGTTTTCCAAAAGCGAATCAATGGTGTTAGCCAAATATTGGTTTACGGAATTGACGCTTGAGGACAACTCAGCAATACGATAGGGGATCTCATCTGGATTTTCGGCAAGGGATATAAGCTGATTTGCTGCGATAAGCATCGAGGACATAACCGCCACATTCTTGTTCTTGCCGTTAAAGTGCCTTGCACTGTCCTCCAGCTCTATAAGCCTATTGGCGTAGCCCATAAGCGTATCCTCAAGATTGGGGATATATCTTGAAAGCTTAAGATCTCTGTATTGATTGGAGTTAGTTCCCGCAACCTTGGTAATTTCCAGCGCCAGATCATTAACTCCTACCATAACCTCCTCTACTGCTTCCAAAACATAACAAATGGGAGCTAAGGTAATGGTGTAGGAAACGGTATGTTCGCCGGGTTCTAAATAAACGGAAAGCTTTTCTCCCTCGGAATCGGTAAGAGCGGAGATCTTATAATTGTTGGTGTATGCCATTTTATAAGCTTCAAAGGCTTCATTGGGAATCTGTCCGTCGACACTGATATCTAAAAATACGGGGAAATCCGTCTTATCGGACTGTCGGTAATTCATTGCTATGTAGTAGTAACCGGCAGTATCCACCTTGAATTTATAAGTGATCCTTTGTCCCGCGCTGCCGTAGGAATCGGAATCAATGGTATTCAGCTCGGATTCCGTAACCTTGTAGGGTGTAACGGCGGGATCATACTCGGCAATAGCGTGTATGGAGGATTGGTTGGTGGAAAAATAAGCCTCTCCTTCAATGGGAATTATCTCGCCGCCCTCGGCAGTCTGAGAACCGCTGTATTCGGGAACGCTTTCGGGAGCGGAAAGTGACAGACTTCCGAAAAGGAAGCTGCCGCTCTTAACATTGAAGCGGAAGATATGATCGCCCGGTTCAAGCTGTATAAGAAGCGCATCGGAATGGCGGTAGCTGCTGTCCTTAAAATAGGCGGTTTCCCATTGGATCGCTTTATCAGGAATGGTAACAACCTCGTCATTGTAACGGTCTACCGACTTTTCGGGCTTTGGAAGCCATGTGGAGCTTAGCTCTATATTGCGGCTCTCATAAAAGGGATATTCGCCGTCCACCTCCATGGAGAACTCAATGGGAAGTACGGAATCGTCATAGGAAAGATATTCAAACTTGACTGCATAAAGTCCCGCATTGGGAACGGAAACCTTCAGCTCCGCCGTATCGCCTGCCGTCATATCCATTACGCTGTCCGAACCGCTGTAGCCCTTGGTGTCGGATGTGAGCGTGCCGCCCTGACCGAGAGAAAACGGAAATACCAGATCGTCTCCCGAATACTCTGAATAAGTATAGTTGCTGCTGATTTTTGTGTAATTATGGGAAATACGTTCGCTGACAAACTGTATATCATAGGTTGACGATGACGAAGATGACGTTTCCGAAGAATCCGGTTTGTTCGCGAAAACGACTGAGCCGGGATCAGATGTCAGCAATATTCCTGCCAACATCAGGGAAATACCCTTTTTGAGTCGATTCATCATTTCCTTTTTTCTCATGACGCCCTCCTTATCGGCGAGTGATATTAAAACATGCTGTTAATTTTGCACTTTCCGAAGCTGATGCCTCCAGTGAGGTGCAAAAGCCCGAATTTATAAACCTACATAAGAATTATGCCAACGATTTACTATAACAAATTGCTTAATGTCAACAAAGCATCAGCCTTTTCTTTTGGCAATCTGCGGAAATTTTCAATCAGCAGTCTTTCTCTTTCGGAAAGATAACTGCATTGATTATCGGTGTCGTTAAATAACTCAGGAAGAGAAGAACCCAAGGCGACAGCAAGCCGCCGCAGCGTTTCAACTGTAGGCTGCCTGACGCCTTCTTCTATACATTTTATGTGGTGCCCCGATACACCTGTAATTTGTGTAAGACGGTATATTGTCATCTGTTTGCCTTCTCTGAGCTTTTTTAACTTTTCGCCAATCTCCACAAAGCACCCCTTTTTGGTTAATTACTTAATATTTAGTTTATTGTAATCTATAAACCGCTAAAATACAATACCCAATCGGACATTAAGTTATTCACTTTTAAGTACATAGTTGTTTCATAAAAAAACAAGCCCAGGTTTCCCAAGGCTTGTTTTAACAATTTACATTTAATAATAAAACTTTCTGTGTACCAGCACTCCCGCATAGACCAAAGAGCTTATGCCGCCGAGAATACAAGCGTATATAATGAGTGTAGTCAGCGATACCTTCCATATATTCAGCAGGAATATAGACGCCAACAAAAACATAGCCATCCAGTAAGCAAACAAAAACAGCGTAACCAAGAACCACCTGAAGGTAGTTTTCGCCGTATCAAGTGCGATCTGCTTTTTGGTCATTCCTTCATAATAAGGATTTTTTCTCGGTCTGAAACCCTCTCTGGGAGGCTTTTTTTTCTTATTCTGCCGATTCTGCCGATTCAACATACTTAACACCCCAAATGCTCTCATTATTTCCCACAGCGGAGAAGGACATAACAGGAGTACCCGCTTCGTCATCCATAGCGCAGAATACGCCGTTATATGTTACGTCACCCAAGGTTATTGTCATATAATAGGTGCCTTCCTGCATTTCCCATTTTCCCTCGGCACTTTCAGTTTTAGCCTTTCCGCTTGAGTTCAGATATAGAATTTCCGGTTTGGCAATTTCTGCATCAATATTCGTTCCCTGGTTTATCAAATAGTAGCGTCCAACGACCTCGTCCTTGGCATAGCCGGTTTCGGACACGGTTTCTCCCTGAGTCTGATAAGGCAGCATACAAGGCCAGCCCTCTGCGTTCACCAAAAACTGATGTACACGGGGAGAGTGCTGCTCCGAACCGTTATCAAAACGGGTGTGATACACAACATACTTTTTTCCGTCATCGTCAACCAATGCGGAGTTGTGTCCCGTAGCCATATACGCTTTAGACAGACTTGGCAGCATATAGTTGCCGGAAAGCTTTAAGCCGTAATATGCGTTATTTACTTTCGCCGGCAGAGTCTGGTCGTTCATATCCACATACTCTCCGTCGGGCTTTTCGCTGCGGAACACACGGATCTGATAGCCGCCTTCCCGTGAAAGAGAGCCGTAGGATACAAAGAGATAGTAGTAGCCGCTGCTTTTATCGTAAAGAATATAGGGAGCTTCCATTGACATGTGTCCGCCGCCCACAAGGCGCTTGCCGAAATAAGCGTCTACATTGTTTTCGGGATCGGATGCGGGGTGAATGACCTTGCCTGTTGCCTCGTCAACCTCCAGAAGGAAGATTCCGCCGCTCCAGGAGCCGTATACAAGCCACATTTTTCCGTCGCCGTCATAGAAAACAGAGGGGTCAATGGCATTAGGCCAATCCTCGTGTCTGTATTTTGTGCCCTTAACATAAGTAGTCAAGGCGTAATCCTCATCAACATAGTCCAAAACATCGGTAGATTTAATCGTTTCCTTGTCAAAGCCCGAATATATAAGCGCGCCCTGCCACTCAAAGGGACCTTCGGGAGTATCCGAAATGCCGTAGCACAGATTTGATGCGCACCATGTAGATGTGGTGCAGTAGTACATTACATACTTGCCCATAGCTTTATTGTAAATAACATCGGGAGCCCATACGTGTTCCCCGCCGCCTTTAGCGGCATCGTCGGTACGAATAACGCTTTTGGGGCTGCCCGCATAAGCAAACGCCTCGTCATAAACGGAATAGATCTGCCCGAATACGGAGTTGCTGGCTCTGTAGCCGTTGGCAATAAATCTCCATGTCAGAAGATCCGAACAAGCTGCGGCAGACATATGAGAGCCGTAAATATAATATTTATCTCCTACCTTCAGAATTGAAGGATCATGAACGGAAGCACCCGACGAAACATTTCCCAATTCTATACCCTCATAGCTTACGGTAAAATCGTAGTCGGGTTCATCTTCACTTACACTGCATGAGGCAAACATCATCGTCATAGCGGGCAAAAGCAGCATTGCAGCTGCACGGCGAACTCTTTTGTGCATATCGGTTCTCCTTTACTGTTATTGTTGTTCGACAGTGTTACTGAAATAATTTGACCTATATTATCTGCATCGGTGGTAATGTTCAGCATCAATACAACTCCTGTCCTTTTTATAAGCAAATATATCAAATTTATAAACAAATGCATCAAACATTGGCAATAATAAAGCTTGCAGCATTGGCATCGCTGCCGTCGGTGAGCGTTGCTGCTCCGCCCGAAAGCGTAAGGTACATACCCGGCTGTGCAGCCGACTCAAAGGACACTCCCTCACCTGCCAAGCCTGTTACCGTGCGGAAGGTCTGCGCCTGAGACATTTTGTTGTCATGATCCTGACACAGTACGACCGAGCCGTCTTTTACAGTTACATAAAGTCCGGGCTTATTGTTGGATTCGATAGATACGGCATATACATCGGATTTATCCGCCTTGCCTGCCACAATTTCCCATTGTGAGTCAAGCTCGGTGGTTTTTTCAAGTCCGCTGCCCAAGCCCATGCTCGTGTAGGGATAGGGGTCGTCCGACGAAGAGTTGTTGAACCACTCGTGAGTCAGAACCTCTCCGTTAAGAGCCGTAATTGTGGAAACAGTACCGAATATTCCCGCAGCTGTTTCGTTAACGGCCGCCACTGCTCCGTCGGAATAAAATTTAAGCTCCTCTACGCAAACCGTTCTTCTGAAGCCGCTGCCGCCGGGCAGTGAGCCGTTGTGATAAATAAACCATGTTTTGCCCAAAAAGTCCACAACTGCCATGTGGTTGGTGTTTGAGGTGGCTGTGGGGCGCATAATGGTATCCTGGAAGAAAAACTTTCCCTCCATAAGATTGGTTGTGGTGGCATAAGCCATTTGCTCACGCCAGCCATAAGCGTAAAAGAGATAGTAATCTCCGTAATACTTTCCGTTTTCATCCTGACGGCGGTAGATCCAAGGTGCTTCTGTAAAGGAGTCGGGAACCATTTTGCTGACTATATCTGTTTTAAAGGTGATCTGTCCGTCCCCGTCATAATCCTTTACGGAAACCATATCCTCGTTCAGCTCGCACATATAGAGCTTTGAGTTGCCCCATGCAAGATATCTGTGTTCCTCGCCGTTCTCGTCCTCTTCGATCCATACCGTAGGATCGATATCGTTCCAGCCGGAGGTTTCATCTGTGGTGAAGGAACCCTTTACAATAGGCTCGCCGATATCCGTGAAAGGACCCGTGGGGCTGTCCGATACGGCAACGCCGATAGACTGCTTTCCGCTGTCGGTGCTTGCCCATGAGCAATAATACATATAATACATATCCTTGCCCGAGGCTTTATCATAATGCCGAGCTACCTGTCCCGCCCAAGCGGAGTTTTTGTCCGCCCAAGACACATCGGTCATTTTCAGGACAACTCCCTCATATTTCCATTCCTTCATATCCTTTGTGGAATAGCAAAGATATTCGGGAATCACATAGGAGTCGTTGGTGGAAATATCGTGTCCCACATACAGGTACAATGTATCGTTTACAACCAAAGCGGAGGGATCGCCGCCATATGTAAGATTGTTTGCATCATCGAAGCCGATAACGGGGTTTCCGCCCTGACTTTTGGCAATCTCAACAGGTGAAGGATCCGATCCGTTATTCTCGGATACAGTGCCTTCGGATTTCGATTCATCCATACCCGGGTTTTCACCCTCGTTTCCGCTGCAGGCGGTTAAAGAAGCCGCAAACATCAATGCAAGAATTGAAGCAAGTATTTTTTTCACGCCGTTATTTCCCTTTCAACTTATGTATTATTATTTTTTGTAAAAACTGCAAAAAAGCTCATAAAAATCATTATACCTATTGCTCATTATATAATAAATACTTCGGTATGTCAAGAGCAAAAAATTCATTTAGACTAAAAAGTTTAATAGTTTAAAAAGCTTCTTACTTAAAAATATATATTGACATTTTTTGTTATAAAGATTATAATATAAGATGTATATGTATGCCAAAAAATTAAAAACTATGTTAATTTTAATACTCAGGAGGTATTTTATGAAAAAGCTCAGAGCGTCAATCAACGCCCTTGACAAGAAATCCCACATCAATCGTGAGATTTACGGACATTTTTCCGAGCATCTCGGCAGATGTATTTACGATGGAATATTTGTGGGAGAAAATTCTGCCATTCCTAACACAGACGGAATAAGAAACGATGTAATTGAGGCTTTCAAGGAAATTGAGATGCCCGTTCTTCGCTGGCCCGGCGGCTGCTTTGCGGACGAATATCACTGGAAAGACGGAATCGGCGAAAAATCCCAGCGCAAAAAAATGGTCAATACCCATTGGGGCGGAGTTACCGAGGACAATTCCTTTGGCACAAACGAGTTTTTCAATCTTTGCGAAAAGCTTGGCTGCGAGCCTTACCTTGCGGGAAATGTGGGCAGCGGTACGGTTGAGGAGCTTGCGGACTGGATCGAATACATAACCTTTGACGGCGTTTCTCCCATGGCGGATCTAAGACGTCAGAACGGCAGAGAAAAGCCCTGGAAATTAAAATACCTCGGAATCGGAAACGAAAACTGGGGCTGCGGCGGAAATATGCGTCCCGAGTATTATGCCGATCTTTACCGCCGTTATCAGACATATTGCCGCAATTTCAGCGGAAACGAGCTTTTCAAGATTGCGGGCGGTCCCAATGTAGACGATTATCACTGGACAGACAAGCTTATGGAGATCGTCGGCGATTGGCACGCAAAGGCAATTTCACTCCACTATTACACTATCCCCAGCGGAGATTTCAACAATAAGGGAAGCGCTGTCAAGTTTACCGATGAAGAATACTACAAAACAATCTCAGCCGCTCTTTTTATGGAAAAGCTTATAATCAAGCACAGCGCCATTATGAAAAAGTACAGCGACAATATGAAGCTTGTGGTTGACGAATGGGGCTGCTGGTTCGATGTTGAGGAAGGCACAAACCCCGGATTTTTGTTCCAGCAGAACACTATGAGAGACGCCTTGGTTGCAGCGGTGACACTTAACATTTTCAACGCTCATTCCGACATTGTTTATATGGCTAATCTTGCTCAGGCTGTGAATGTACTTCAGGCTCTGCTGTTTACAGAAGGTGAAAAGCTGGTTAAAACTCCCACCTACCATATATTTGATATGTATAAAACTCATCAGGATTCGGAATTGCTGTACAGCTTTACCGAAAACTGCGAAGCAAACGGAATCCCCTTGGTTTCCCAATCCGTTTCAATGAATAAAAACGGCAATATTACCATGACATTTTCCAACTCCTCTCTTGACGAGGATTTTGAAATTGACTGCGATATTGTGGGATTTGAGCCGAAAAATGCTTCCGCCCGTATTCTTACAGGCGATGTAAGGGCATACAATGATTTTGAAAATGGGGAAAGGCTCAAGCCTTCGGAGCATTCGGCGGAGGTTTCTGACGGCAAGGTTAAATTTACACTTCCCAAATGCTCTGTTGTAAGCGTGATTCTGTCTTAAAATTTGCGGAAACTGACAAAATATTGAATGTAAATTGCTGATATTGCTCAGCGGAATGGAGAGTAAAATGAAAAAGCTTTATTTTATCACCGGAAGTCAGGATTTATATGGAGAGGAGACCTTAGCTCAGGCCGAAAAGGACAGCCGTGAAATGGTGGATTTTTTAAACAATGAGCTGAAGGACATAGCCGCTGTTGAACACACACCTATCGTAAAGACCGCAGCAGAGGCGGAAAAGCTCTGCGTAAAAGCTTCTGCGGACGAGAACTGCATCGGCGTTATTATGTGGATGCACACCTTCTCCCCCGCCAAAATGTGGATAAGAGCCTTGCAGACTTTGAAAAAACCCATGCTGCACCTTCACACCCAGTATAACGAAAAACTCCCTTATGACAGCATTGATATGGATTTTATGAATCTGAACCAGTCCGCTCATGGCGACAGAGAGTTCGGATTTATCTGCACCCGTCTCGGCGTCAAGCGTGAAGTTGTTGCGGGTTACTACAAGCACAGTGATGTTATCTGTCAGCTTCGCCGCTTTGCCCATGCTGCCGCTGCGGTTGATTTCGGCAGAACCATGCGTGTGGCTATGTTCGGAAACAATATGCGCGATGTTGCCGTTACCGATGGTGACCGTGTTGAAAGCGAGATAAAGTACGGCTGGAACGTTAATTATTACGGAATCGGCGATCTGATAAGCATTGTTGACGGTGTTACCGAGGACGAGATCGACGGTAAGATGAAGGAATATTCCGAAAAATACGATATGGACACCGACAATATCGCAGCCGTAAGAGAACAGGCGAAATATGAAGTTGCTCTGTGCAAATTCATTGAGAAAGAAAACATTTCCGCATTCACCGATACTTTCCAAGACCTTCACGGTCTGAACCAGCTTCCCGGAATTGCCGTTCAGAACATTATGGCAAAGGGAATAGGCTTCGGTCCCGAGGGAGATTATAAAACCTCCGCACTCGGAGCTGTTCTGCAGAAAATGGCAGGTGACAGAGAAGGCTCAACCGGATTTATGGAAGACTACACCTACGAGCTTACAAGCGGAGAAGAATTGGAGCTTGCAGCGCACATGCTTGAGGTATCTCCCGTTTTTGCAGCCAACAAGCCCAAAATTCAGGTTCACCCTCTCGGAATCGGCGGAAAATCCGATCCTGCACGTCTTGTGTTTGACGGTGTTTCGGGAGAAGGCATTGCGGTATCTATGATAGATATGGGTAACCGCTTCCGTCTTATATGTGCGGAGATCTCTCTTGTAAAACAGCCCGAGCCTATGCCTAAGCTGCCTGTTGCAAGGCTTATGTGGAAGATAAAGCCCGATTTTAAAACAGGAGCTGCGGCTTGGATATATGCGGGCGGAGCGCACCACGCAGTAGTTTCCACCGCTCTCACCACCGAGGATATAAGACTTTTCGCAAAAATGACCGATACCGAGCTTGTGGTAATCGACAACAAGACCGATATTAACCAATTTGAGCAGCAGCTTGCAATGCTTGACATAATTTCGGGAATTAAGAGGTGATCAAATGACAGTACAGGAAAAAATTTCACAAGGCAAAATCTGCCTTGGCATAGAGCTTGGCTCTACCCGCATAAAGGCTACCCTTATCGACGATACGTTTTCCCCTGTGGCAAGCGGCTCTCACGGTTGGGAAAACCGTCTTGAAAACGGCTATTGGACTTATTCTCTTGACGACATTCACAGCGGAATAAAGTCCTGCTACGCTGATCTGAAAAAAGAGGTTTCGGAAAAACACGGTGTCAAACTTGAAAAAATCGGAGCTATCGGAATATCCGCAATGATGCACGGATATATGGCTTTCGACAAGGAGGATAAGCTGCTTGTTCCTTTCAGAACATGGCGCAATACCACTACCGAAAAAGCTGCCGCCGAGCTTACCGGACTGTTTGATTTTAACATTCCGCAGCGCTGGAGCATCGCTCATCTCTATCAGGCAATTCTGAACGATGAACCTCATCTTTCCGAAATAGACCATATCAACACTCTTGCGGGATATATTCATTTTCTGCTTACGGGAAAAAGAGTTGTGGGCGTAGGGGAAGCTTCGGGAATGTTCCCGATAAAGGACGGCGGTTTTAATGAGGAAATGCTGGATAAATTCAATAAGGCAGCCGCAGACCATGGCTTCAATAAGGATATTCGGAAAATTCTTCCCGAGGTAATGTCGGCGGGCGAAGACGGCGGTACGCTTACCGAAGAGGGCGCATTATTCCTTGACCCGACAGGCGATTTAAAGGCGGGAGTACCCCTTTGTCCTCCCGAGGGAGACGCAGGAACGGGTATGGCGGCAACAAATGCCGTTCTTCCCAAAACAGGAAATATTTCGGCAGGAACTTCGGTTTTCTCAATGCTTGTACTTGAAAAGGACTTAGAGGGAGTATATCCCGAGATCGATATAGTTACAACTCCCGACGGCGCACCTGTTGCAATGGTTCACTGCAATAACTGCTGTTCTGAATTGGACGCTTGGGTAAAAATATTCGGAGAGGTTTTGCAGCTTTCGGGTCATGAAGTGAAGAAGCCCGAATTATATGATATGCTGTATAACAATGCGCTGAAGGGCGATACGGACTGCGGCGGAGTCATTGTTTACAATTATCTTTCGGGAGAGCCCGTTACTGCTGTGGAAAAGGGCAGACCTATGTATTTCCGCACCCCCGACGGCAAAATGAATCTGGCGAATTTCTTCCGCTCACAGATCTATTCCTCTGTGGCAGCTCTGAAATCGGGAATGGACATTTTGTTTGAAAAAGAGCACGTTGCGGCTCAACAGTTTACGGGACACGGCGGACTTTTCAAGACCGAGGGCGTTGCGCAGCAGTTTGTTGCAGATGCGCTGAACACTCCCGTTTCGGTAATGAAAACTGCGGGAGAGGGCGGATCGTGGGGTATAGCCCTGCTTGCTGCCTATATGCTTGACGGCAAGGGTAAATCTCTTGCGGACTGGCTTGACAGCGAGGTTTTTTCGGATATGGAAAAGAAGACCGCACAGCCCGACGAAAAAGGAAGCCACGGCTTTGCAGAGTATATGAAGCGTTACAATGTGGGTCTTGCTGCGGAAAAGAAGTTAGGAGAGGTATGATATGCTTGAAAATTTAAAACAAAAAGTTCTTGAGGCAAATCTTATGCTGCCCAAACACGGACTTGTTACATTTACATGGGGCAATGTTTCGGAGGTCGACAGAGAAAGCGGAATGATGGTTATTAAGCCCTCGGGAGTTGAATATGACGGAATGACCGCCGAGGATATGGTGGTGGTAAGCCTTGAAACAGGAAAGGTCGTAGAGGGAAAATATAAGCCCTCCAGCGATACTCCCACTCATCTGGAACTGTACCGTGCCTTTGAAAATATTGGCGGTGTATGCCATACCCACAGCCGCTGGGCAACATCCTTTGCGCAGGCAGGCGTTGGCGTCAAGCCCTTCGGAACAACTCACGGGGATTATTTCTACGGTGAGATCCCCTGCACAAGAGCTATGACCGATGAGGAAATAAAGGGCGAATACGAAAAGGAAACGGGTACTGTTATAATTGAAACCTTTAAGGGCATTGACCCGTTATCGATACCCGCTGTTCTTGTAAAAAGCCACGGTCCCTTTACCTGGGGCGTTGACGCCAAGGACTCGGTGCATAATGCCGTTGTTTTGGAAGAGGCTGCGTTTATGGCTTATCATGCTCTTACCCTGACGGAGGGACTTCCTTCAATGCAGCAGACTCTCCTTGATAAGCACTATCTGAGGAAGCACGGCGCAAACGCATATTATGGACAAAAGCAAAAGTGAGATTGTATTATAAAGCTTAGCACTTTTACTAAAGAACCGATGTTAAAAGGCTTTGATGAGTATCTCGATTTATTTCGGGCATTCTCTCATCAATGCCTTTTTCATTAATAGGTTATTTTTAATATGTGGAACTTCCATACAGCCTGTCGTTTTCTGCCATTACTTGCCGTACTTCCCTGCTCCCTGCGACATAGCGCGGTAATAATCAGACATACCTTTTCCAACCTTTTTCATAAGGTTTTCTTCCCATTCCTGCCGCTCCTTTGGAGATAAGCTGTCCAAACGCACAAGCCCTCTTTCTCCGCCAAAGTCTATAAGTGAAGGAGCTGCTTTGGAGCCGTTTTCAAATACTCTTGTTCCATCGGGAAGAATTGCCGCAACATCCAAAAGCCGCTTTATGCTTCCATCAGGATTATAGTATTTTTTATATTCAAATTTTCCCATTGCTTACAGTCACCTCTGTAAAGGATATGCTGTATACGCTTGGACAGTTGTCTTTTCCATAAAAATATCGAAAAGTGGAGGAAAAAAATGAAAATCGCCGCCTGCTACATCAGAGTTTCAACCGACGACCAGTTAGAGTATTCTCCCGACAGTCAGCTTGAAAAAATTCGTGAATACGCAAAGCGTAACAATATGATACTGCCTGAAGAAAACATTTTTATCGAGGAGGAAGGAATAAGCGGCAGAAAAGCTGCAAAACGGCACGAATTTCAGCGAATGATAGCTGCTGCCAAAAACAAGCCGAAGCCCTTTGACGCTATCCTTGTCTGGAAATTCTCCCGTTTTGCCCGTAACCGAGAGGACAGTATAGTTTATAAATCGGTGCTGCGCAAGCAGCTGGGAATTGAAGTAATATCGGTAAGCGAAAATATCGGCGACGATAAGCTGTCTGTGATTACAGAAGCCATCATAGAAGCAATGGACGAATATTACTCAATAAACCTTGGGGAAGAGGTAAAAAGAGGAATGACCGAGAAAGCCAAACGGGGGGAATGGTGTTCTATTGCTCCCTTCGGCTATGATATAAAGGGAAAAAGCCTTGTGGTGAACAAGGAGCAGGCGCATATAATACGAGATGTTTTTACAAAATATGTAAGCGGTTGGGGACACAAGCAAATAGCCTGTTGGTTAAATGAATTGGGCATAAGAACCAATCGGGGAGGGAAAATAGAAAACAGAACCGTTGAATATTGGCTTAACAATCCCGTATACCACGGTTATATGCGGTGGACCCCGACAGGGCGAACACGTCGCAATTATCATAATCCCGACAGTATAATAACAAAGAGCAGTCATGAGGCGATTATCGAAGAGGAATTATGGCAGCGGACGCAGCAGCGGCTGAAAGAACAAAAGCAAAAATACATTCGCAGCAGAAGGGTTAATCCTGCAAAGGAATACGCTTTAACGGGTTTGGTTAAATGCTCAAACTGCGGTGCAGCCTTAGCCCGCTCGCAAGTAAAATATATGCAGTGTATCAATTATGCAAAAGGCACTTGCTCTGTTTCACATCACATTACTATGCAGGAATTGCAGCTTATGTTATTTTCGGCAATTAAAACAGACCTTACAAGCGGTAATTTTGTTTTGGAACGGGCGCAGGAAATACCAACCGCAAATAACGGGAATGCTGCCGTAAAAAATCAAATCGCACGAGCGGAATTGAAGCTTAAACGAGTTAAGGAAGCTTACGAAAACGGAATAGACACATTGGATGAATATAAGGCAAATAAAGCCCGGATAAATGCGGAAATTGCCGTGCTGCAATCCAAAATAAAAGAAAACATTAAAACGGAGATTACGGAAAATGAAAAAAATGCTTATGCAAAAAAACATTTAAAAACACTTGATCGTCTTATGGGAGCCGATGTTTCGGAAGGCGAAAAAAACCGCTTAATGAAAGAGTTTATTAAGCAAGCTACATTTCATAAAGACGAACATAAGGTCACGGTAGTATACTTATATTAGTTTTTATAACTATTTGGAGTATGGCGGTCCTGACGGTGAGCTTGGTGCTTCACTCAGATACCTTTCTCAACGCTTTTCCATGCCTGACAATATGGGCGTAGGGCTTTTAACAGATATTGGCACCGAAGAACTGGGGCATCTCGAGATCGTAGGTTCAATAGTATCCCAGCTCACCTCAGGCGAGGGTGCTAAATCCTTTGACCGTTACGGTGTCGGCGATTACTACGTTGACCACTCAAATGCAGTTTATCCTCAGAGCGCCTCGGGTTCGGCTTTTACGGCGGCTTATTTACAGAGCAAGGGGGATCCTATTGCGGATCTTACTGAAGATATGGCGGCGGAACAGAAGGCACGCGCGACCTACGACAACATTTTGAGGCTTTCCGATGATCCCGATGTCAATAATGTGATCAAGTTTTTGAGAGCGAGGGAGGTTGTGCATTTTCAGAGGTTCGGTGAGCTGCTGAATATTTACCAATCAAAAATTCAGCAAACTTAAGATTATTTCTATAAAGAGAAACAACAAGCAGGCAGCCCAAAAAGCCGCCTGCTTCAGTTTTTAAAAAAACGATGTTCCAAAAAGAAATCGGGATAAAACTCTTAACACGCACCAATATTCAATAAATTTGATAACAAAGAGCAAAAGAAAAGATAAAAAACAATCATTCTTTAGGTGTTTTATCTCCACAGTAATATACGGCAGTGCCGGGCAGTTTAATATTGGGAATCCATAGCTGCTGACCGTTCCACCCCTTACTGCCTGTAACCTTATACACTGTAAGAACTACAGCATCAGGAAATTGATCTCCAAGTTTCCTGTCATTCGGTGAAAGCAAAGTACCCGTTCCTCTTGCTATATCTCTGTTTCTGCGAACTATCAGTTTTCCTTGTTTGATGGGTTTTTCAGACAAGAATGCTTGAATAAATCCTATGAACGCTTCTTTATCCCAGTCATTTTCTTCTGATCCGGTTTGTTCAATTATTTTGATAATAATGTTCAAACTAACAGTATATTCAGCGTCATCAAAAGAAGAAAGAATATCATCTAATGCACTAATGTCATGATTTACAGGATAAAACGGAAAATAATTAACTCCTCCTGTATATATGCTGACAACTTTATTATCCAAAACATTCTTTCGTGTAGGGTTTACACCCTTTGGATAGAATATCTTTATATCATTTCCATTATCAGCAGTTTCTATTTGAGCGATAATATTATTATTCGTTCTATTTATATCACTGAACAGCTTATACAGCTTAGGGGGCATAAACACACGGAGAAGATCGGGATCACGGTCGTATCCAAACATCCTTGCGTGCTGCCACATAGTGTCAGCTTGCGGACTTTTAGCAACTCGGCAATAATAAATGGTTTGAAGCTGAGGAAATGTTACTCCTCTGCCAAGACTGTTTCCGCCAACAAGCACATTGAAACCTGTTTCGTACTGCGTGTTTTCCTCAAAAGAAGATGTTGAATTCAATACAAGGATATTTATTTTATCTTCTTGCAGATATGAATAAACTGTGTCATAGATTAAATCAAATTCTGCAATATCTGATTTTGTTTTACGCAGCTTTTCATATTCTGCAGCAAATGCTTCTCTCGTATCATTTTCCTCATGAGAATGCGATATTTCATTCAGGTAATTTCCGATTTTTTCAGCAAACTTTTTATGCTGAGCCGTTTTCACGCTTGGATGTATCAAAAAGTTACATACAGTACCGCCGTTGAGAAAGATATGTGCAGAAGTAATAAGATGTATTATCAAGGCCTTTTTTAGACCGTTTTCAGGAAATTCATCATCACTAAGAATATCCGATGCTTCTTCATTATCTGTAAAAATAATATGATTATGTTCATCGTCTCCAAAAAAGAAATTACCGCCCATATACCCTTTTCCGGGACGAAAGTAATAAATAAAATAGGGTTTCCATTCACTTTTAAGGCTTTGGAGCAGTATTGACTGAGGTGTTCCCGTAACCTGCAAATAAATACTGCTTGATGATGTTTTCTTTATTTCAGACAGATTCTTATTTATTGTACTTTGCCGATTCTTATTGACCATCGTATTCAGACTTGCAGCATCAGCCTCATCATCTACTATAAACAGAGGATTCCCTCTTACAAAATTAGTTGACGATAAATTGTTTTTCCACTGTTTCAAAATACTGCCATTCTTTTTCAGAACGATTACTGCCGGCTTTTTCATATTATTGTTAAGAAATTTCAGGTAATCACTCTCATCACATACACAAAATTCAGGCAAATCTCTTTTAGCACGTTTAAATGTCTGCTGTTGGAGCAGTGTATTATCTGTTGTAAGCAGAACAAAGATACAGAATCCGTTATCTGCCGCTGAACTCATAATTCCGAACATATGGCTTGTTTTTCCGCTTTGAACATCGCCGACAAGAAGACTTACAACGTGTTCCCTATATGAAAAATTACTGATATACTTTGGAACAATATCATCAACCGTTCTATGGATCGCATCAGCAAGCGGCTGATTGCCTCTGTTCTCTATTCTGTTAATATAGTTCTCTAAATATCTCATTTATCTTACTCCAAAATCAAGATACCACAAATTGGGTTTATTTGTCTTGGTAAGCGTAAATGTGCTTCTTCCATAGTCCGCAAGTGTCTGCTGCGTGACAGGCTCACCTACCGAAAGAACACATTTGGCTTCTAATCTGCCTTTGAGCCATTTTCCGAGTATCTTCAAATCTCCCTCGGAGCGGAAATTCTTATTATAATCACCGCTGACCTTGCATCGGAATGACCATCCGTCATCAGTTATGACATCAAATTCAGCCTCCGGAGTTTGACTTTGAGGATACCCAGGCCGAACTGCAACATCCTTTGGTACTATAAGTTCCACTTCATACCAATGGCGTGGCTTTACAATGCCATTATGCTGAACTCTTCCTTTTCCAAAATAAACATTTAGATTGCTTTTCGGTGAATCTTCAAACGTCTTTATAGGAATATCAAAGCTGACGGCAGTTCTTGCATTCAGGCATTCGGCGACAGTGTGCGCATCCGTTTTTATTACGCCTTCATGCCCTTCCAGCAGCGGATTCCGCTCGTTAAATTCATCTATCTCTAAATCCGCTATATTGTCTGTGGAAGTAGTTACAAGCCTTTGAATAAAACTATTCATATCCATAGCTGCTGACGGATCATCAATCAATACAGAAGATTCATACGTTCTTATCGTTTCGTCAAAAACACTACTGAGATTATTTGAACCAATTATGCCCGCAAACGGAGCAGCGGTGCTGCTGAAAGAGTACAATTTTCCATGATAGCGGAAAGGCGTAACAAGCCGAACTTCTCCGCGCTGCTCTGTTAGAAGATAATTGTTAAGGACACAAGCTGCATTATATGCACTTTGCGTAAACCGTTCTATATAGTGCATACCTATTGTAAGATTCAGCTTTTTAATATTCCTATTCAGCTCCGCAATCTGTTTTAATTCGGCAAGCGAATCAGATGTTACATATCCAACCGCAATATCAAGTCTTTCTGTTTTTGACAGCAAATCATAAAACGCATCAGAAACTGAGCGTGTACCGTTTATTCTGCAAGGCGGATAGTTTGAATATAAAAATTCCATAGCAGCCTCCCAACTCAATTCATTTCTTCTGTAACATAATTCAAACGTTCCTTTACGGACATAGCTTTCATCTTATCATATTCTTCTTTTAAATCAACGGGTGTATAGTTGCCTGCGAATAAAGGCAGTAAACGCTGTGCGACAAGTCTAACACCCTGCGGCGGAACAGCATTTCCAATTTGACGGCGTACTTCTGTAATACTTCCCTGAAATATGAAATCGTCTGGGAAAGATTGAAGTCTCGCCCGTTCACGGTTTGTCAGCGGTCTCGGTTCCGGATAGTGATAACCCCATGTTCCGCCTCCTCCTGCTGCTATAATCGTCTTAGACGGTTCGTCAAGTTTCAAGCGTCTATAAACATGGCTTATCATACCTTTTACATACAAAGGATGATCTTTAGGTATATCTGTGAAGTTGCCGCCTTCGGGAATAAGTTCCAGCATTTGGCGTGTTTTTTCCTTGATATTTATCTTCTCATTATTATGAGGAATGCTTTCAACACCGATTAATGCCTGTCCTGCTGTAACATAGGGCTGTTTTCCATTTGGACCGTATGTAGGCAGCGGATGAACAAAATTAAACCCAGTATCCATTCTTACACCAACAATCAGCACTCTCTCTCGGAATTGAGGCACGCCATATTCTGCAAAATTATACAGATGCGGCTTTACGATATATCCGGGTGATATGCTTTCGAAATCTTTTAGGATAGTTTCAATGGCTTTCCCGCCGTTAGCCGTCAGCAGTCCTTTTACATTTTCTGCAACAAAAGCTTTAGGCTTCTTTGCATCTACAAATTCAGCAAAATGGCGGAACAATCCGCCTCTTGTACCATTTAACCCAGGCTGTTTCCAAATGATAGAAAAATCTTGACACGGAAATCCGCCAAGAACAATATCACAATCTGGAATACTTCTATCTTTATATGGATCAATCTGTGTTATATCTCCGTAATGTATAACTTTACCAAAATACCCTTCAAATGACTTTACAGCCCATTCTGCAAAATCATTAGCCCAAATGGTATCATATCCCTCTAAGTGAAATCCAAGATCAAGACCGCCACAGCCTGAGAATATGGATACAACTTTAGGATTGCAGTTCAAAGCTTTACTTTTCATGGCGGGCACTCCTTAAACCACTATTAAAATATATAAAAAACCATTATATATAATAGCACTTTTCAACATATCTGTCAATATAGTTGAAGAGAAAACACACAACAATCATAGCAATAATCTTTTCATATTATTGAATTTAAAATAATTCCAATATTCTTCTAACTGAACTTGATTATCTTATAAATCTGCGCTATAATAATAAAGAGGTGATATTATAATGGCTGATAATCATTCTAAGGAAGTACGTAGTATGAACATGTCTCATATTCGCAGTACAAACTCAAAACCGGAAGAAATAGTGCGTAAATATCTCTTTTCAAAAGGACTTCGATACAGAAAGAATGTAAAATCAATGCCAGGGAAGCCGGATATTGTTCTTCGCAAATACAAGACTGTTATATTTGTAAACGGCTGTTTCTGGCATAGGCATGAATGTGAGAAATTTCATTGGCCACTTTCCAACACAGATTATTGGTATGAGAAGATCAATAATAACGCAGAACGTGATAAGAAAAATATTGCAGAACTGCAAAAAGAAGGCTGGAATGTTTTAATTATATGGGGATGTGAATTAAAAAAAGATGTTCAGGAGGATAATCTGAATAATCTATATAATTCAATAATCTCAAATATTTAGCAGCTCTTAATATATGAGGGATGCAGCATGGGTTTATGATTATTGAGACGGACTGTCATATATGTAGAATGAGTCAAGAAAAACACAAAAAGGCACTTTTTCCTCATCCTATATTCAATTTACAAACCCCGGAATTCCGCTTCACACCGCGCAAAACCCCAATCCCCTTAAATTGCTAATTTCGGCGAATTGTTGAATACGTATCAATCACAAATAAAAAGATCTTAATTTTTTCAAAAACAAACGATGTAAATAAAATTGTTCTCCAAAATCAGCCAATAAAAATCGCAGCAAAGAATGAAAATAAAGATTGTCCCAACGCAGGCTGTGAGATACAACAATAAAAACAGCGACATAAAAATCGCTGCTTTTATCATAATATATCACAGTTTGCTTTGAGTTTCAAATTTTACGAAGTATCGAAAAATAAGGACATTTACCCCGCTTTTTGCGCAATAAAAAATTTTTCAACAATCCTATGGTTCTTTGCTCTGTTCCTGCTTATCCTCAAATAAATCCAAAATATTTACCATTATTTCATCTCTCACAGCGAGCAGCATCTAAAGCTTTAGCTATAACTTTATCCATGTCATAATATTTATATTCTCCCAATCTGCCGCCAATAATTAAATTATTTTGTCTGCCTACAAGATTTAAATATTTTTTGTAAAGCTCGTTATTCTTTTCATCGTTGACAGGATAATACGGTTCTTCGTCAGTATTCCATTTAATGGGATATTCACGGCTTATTACAGTAGTTGGTTGTTGCCCGTATTCAAAATGCTTATGCTCAATTATTCTGGTATATGGTACTTGGGAATCAGTAAAATTAATAACGGCATTTCCCTGATAATTCTTACAATCAAGCACCTCGGTCTCAAATCTTAATGAACGGTATTCAAGCGAACCGTAGCGGCAATCAAACAATGCGTCTAATCGCCCTGTATATACGATTTTTTTATAAAGCGGGGATTTTTTCAGATCGGTGTAATCGGTGTTGAGTTTAACTTCACTGCCGCTTAACAACTGTTCAAAAATCCGAGTATACCCGCCTATAGGTATTCCCTGATAGCGGTCGTTATAATAGTTGTTATTATAGGTAAATCTAAGAGGAAGGCGTTTTATTATAAAGGAGGGAAGCTCCTTGCAGGAACGTCCCCATTGTTTCTCTGTATAACCCTTTATAAGCTTTTCATATAAATCTTTGCCAACCAGTGAGATTGCCTGTTCCTCGAGGTTTTTGGGATTTGCCGTATCAAGCTTGTTTGTTTGTTCGGCGATGATTTTTTGGGCCTGCTCCGGCTTCTGTATGCCCCACATTTTACTGAATGTATTCATATTAAAAGGCAGATTGTATATTTCGTCATCGAAAACTGCCAGAGGGGAATTTATAAAGCTGTTAAATTCGGCAAATCGGTTTATATAATCCCATATATCCTTTTTTGATGTATGAAAAATATGAGGTCCGTATTTGTGAACATTTATCCCGTTAATTTCCTCGGTATAGCAATTGCCGCCAATATGAGAACGCTTGTCTATAACAAGACACTTACGTCCTCGCTTTGTCATTTCATAAGCAAAAACAGAACCAAAAAGTCCTGCTCCCACAATCAGGTAATCATACATAGTTTGTTCTCCGATAACAGCAATATGTGAGCTTATTAATGTATTAGCGCTTTAATGATTTTTTTTGCTAAAAACCTTCGTCTGCTCTCAGGAGGGAGTATCTTATATAAAAATCTCTTTTTAAAGGAGCAGTTAATATCCATCCGGGTAAGTTCTTTTATATTTGCACCGTTTTTTCTCGCATAGGTAATGTAAATTCCTGTAAAAATCTCACCAAGATAGCCGTCAGTTCTATCAGACTGAAAATTGCCATGCAGCATTTTCAGTTGATCAAATTCTTCAAGGGTTTCAAAAAGTATTTGGCAGTATTCAAAGAAATGCTGTCTATCCATAATAAACATATTGCAGAAATATTGTTTATTCTGAACAAGATACTCATTAATTGCGTTTGTTATTTTAGGAGCCTTCTTTTCCAGAATTTTTAGGAATAATTCCAAATCAACTGAATAATGAAACCTTGATGAACAGTAATGATCATAAACGGAAATGCCCATATTTTCAGAGCAAGGAGCAATTATGCTGTATTCATTGCAAAGTTTGAGAATTTCTTGGTCACTGCCCAAAAGCTTTTTATTTTTTTCTTTTAGATTTCCGATTGCGATATAAGGCTTTTTAAAATTGCCGCTGAAGCAAAAGAATCTGCGGTAATGACAAAAGCCGTAGTAATCAGCACTGGTATTTTTCCATGCATAATAATGTGCTGTAAGCTCACAGTATTCGGGATTTTTGTCAGATATGTCGCCGTTGTCTCCAATATCAGGTATCGTTCCTTTTACGGAAGGATTGATTTTTGCACCGCATTGAATGGGAGTACAAAAAGGCGGAATTATTTCATAGCCGTTGTGGCAGCACATAAAAAGCCTTAACTTTTTTTCATTCATATTTTTTCTCCATTTTTAAAGATGGAGTAATAACTTTTTCGTTTAATATTACAGCTATAGATATTATATCCCTGTCTCGACAAAAGATATAATCTACTGTCAAGACAGGGCTGATCCTGATTATCAAAGCAATGTATATTGCGTTAACAATTGTTGTATCTGTTCAACAGAATTAAACATCATAACATCAATAATAGAAAGATTAGGAATAAAGAGATCGCCAAACTGCTTATATTTTAAGTCATCATTCGCCTTTAAAAAGGATAGCTTCAATCCTTTTTTTTCAAATTCTTCATGATTGTACAAATGCGATCCCCCAATAGAATTATAGTATTCACTTGCATTCATAAGCTTGCAAATATGGTATACTTTTTCAACCGATTTAAGTGAACAATCTTTATTTAAAGCTGAGGAAAGTATCAATTCGGTATTTATATTCATGTATTTGCACAGTATCTGAAAAGAGTTGTAGAGGTAAACTGCAAGATTTTTTTCGGGATTGCGAATGACTTTTTCAACAATTGAAAAAACCACTTCAAAATATGGTGCTTTTTTATAGTTCATTTCAATTGTTCTGAGCATTTTACTTTCTGCTATCGAATCGTGAAGAAGTTCTATCTCGTTGATATGTTTGTTAGGACTTGCTTCTTTAAGCAAAAGATTAATGGGTTTGCTTTCTCCATTTATCAATATTACATTTCGGTTAATCCTGCCGCCTTTAATATAATTTACATCATCGTAAACTATATATTTGTCAACGGCGTTCATAAGTTGAAAGTAACCTATATACGGGAAAAAATATGGCTGCATGATTCCAAGCTTACATTTGTTTTCCATCAAAGTTACCTCGTTTTTCCTCACATTTTTTCTGTTCCGTATTGAATGATTTTGTCACATATATAGTGTACTTCATCATCGGTAAGAGATTGATGAACCGGAATACAAAGAGTATTATCCGATGCATAATCGGAATTAGGGAAATTTCCATCAGCATCGTAATGTTTGACTCTGTTGAGAGGAAAGTATCTGAAGGTGGTATAAATGCCATTTTCCCTGAGGTATGCCGCTAAATCATCACGTTTTCCGTCAGGAACCTGAATGTGATAAAAATAATATGTGTGAGTACAGTATTCCGGAATAGGAAGCGGCAGATCAAGCCATGCGGCTTCTTTAAGGCGCTCGTCATAAATATGGCTTATTTCTTTACGACGGTTAATAAAAGCGGGAAGCTTTTTAAGCTGCTCTACCGCCATAGCAGCGGTAATATCATTCATAATAGCTCTGTGACCAAAGCTTGACACATCATACTCCCACCACTTTTTATCAACACTGTTTGAATATCCGCTCTTGCTTTCCAAACCGAAATAGAGCCATTTTTCCGCCTTAATTTTTAATTCGGGATCTTTAAAATACAGCATTGACCCGTCACCGCACACCAATATTTTCATAGCGTCAAATGACCACATTCCCATATCTCCAAGTGTTCCGCAAGCCTTTCCTTTATATGTTGAAAAAACCGAGCACGCACTGTCCTCAATAACGGGAATATTATATGACTTAGCAAGGCTAAGTATTTCGTCCATTTCGCAAGGTATACCACCATAGTGAATCAACATTATGGCTTTGGTCTTTTTGGTGATCTTTTTCTCGATATCAACGGCGCGAGCATTAAGAGTTCTTCTATCCACATCGCATAAAACTAATTTTGCACCACGGGAACATACCGCATTTCCGGCGCCGACAAAGCTTATTGTGGGCATAATTACTTCGTCACCGCTTTTGACGTCAAACATTTCCATAGATGCAAACAAGCCCTCAGAACAACAATTGCTTGTAAAAATATGTTCCGTTTCGGTTTTGATGTGCTCCGCAAATTTATCAATAAATTCGTCATTAACTTTACCTTTACCAAGCCAATTTGATTGAAAAACCTTTTCAATCCGGTCTAATTCCTCTTTACCTAAGGATGGCTGAAATACATTTATCATTTTTATCATTCCTTTCCGGTGGATATTTATTGAATACAAATGAAGATTGCAGTTATTCCAACTCAAATTCTATATTTTTCATATAGCAATCAAGCAATTCTTTACATTTTGAAATATCTTCTCCCTTAACGATGATTTGACCAAGCTTGTCCTTGCCATCGACAAATGAATTTATCTTATCGCCTGGTTTAACAAAAAATTCGAGTTGTGATATTCCATCTGAAGATTTGTTGTTATTTATTATCTGTTTTAATATGCCATCTTTTTCTATATATAGGAAATGAGATGCATTAGCTGTTAATTTATTGCTGCGTTTGTTAAATTCCTCTAACGGATTTTCGCCCATTGCCATCATTACAATCATTTTGTAATAATCGATTCCATAATATATGCTTACTAACTCGGGCAAACAGGTTGCTCCTGCTCTTCCTGTGAGCTCAAGCATATAAACCTTCCCGTCTTTATAAATCATATCTATATTTATTGCACAATTGTTCAATCCAAGCGCCTTTATTGAATCGGTTGCACACTCTGTGGCGGCTTTAATAACATGTTCAGGCTGGTCAAGCGGAGCATAATGACCGACCGGAACATTTGTGGTTATACAGAAGTTAAAGTCACCATGTGGGAGAACAAAGAGAATTTCTCCGTTATAAACAAAAGCCTGCGCTCCAAATTCAATGCCATCAATAAATTCTTCAATAATGCAATAGTCATGCTTTGACATTTTCTTTATTTCTTCAAATCGCTGCAAAGCTTCCTCTTCACTGTTTACAATAAACACTCCGCGGCTTGCCTGCAAATCTACAGCCTTAATTACAACCGGAGTATTTAATTGTTTCATTGCATTTTTAACTTCATCCCTGCTGTTTGCCTTAAAATATCTTGCTGTATTTACACCATTTTCAACAAAACGATCTTTCATAAGATACTTATCATTGCAAATACGTGCGCTTTCCTCTGATAAGCCGCACAGCCCTAAGTGTTCACACACATATCCGACTGCACGAACAGGAGTGTCCATGCAACAAGTTGCAACTCCGTCAATCCCAATTCTTTTAGCCTCAACAAGTACAGACTCAGGATCAGATATATCAACATAACAAATTTCGTCCGCTTCTTTAAAGCCCGGATAATCGCCATCTATACTTGCGACGATTGTATAATAGCCTAAAGCCTTTGCAGTTCTGATGAGCGGTACCTGAGTAAGGGTAGCTCCCAATATCAAAATTTTTTTCACAGAAAAACCTCCTTAATTGTTTTTTGCCGTTGGTAAAAACCCGCAAATCCTTGGTTACAGATTTTCAAACATTTCGAGCCAATGCTCTATGCACTTCTCATTATTAATGTATTCTTCTATCCAAGTCAAATCCGTATTTTCAACAGGTTTGGAAAATTCCTCAAATGTCATATATGGAATTTGATTTGTATCGTAAACCTTTACCCCTTTGCTAATAAAAAAATCATAAAATGAATTTCCCGATGGAATAAAAACTTTTTTTCCCATAAATAGAAGCATTCTTATGGTTCCCAGTCCGCACGGTCTATCAAAATCAAACACTGCAATATCTGTATTCCAAAGCACGCCGACAAAATCCTCAAAAGAAATGCCCACACGCATTATTTCAATTTTTTCCCCCCACATTTTCTCACCATAATCAATAATAGCGTTCACATATGTTTTTCCACCAAACTGTCCGTTTATTCCGGCAACGCCATAACTTAACGGCATCCGCAGTTTAATATTTTCGTTCTTATACTGTTCTAAATAATTGAGAAGTTTTACATGATTATTGAAAGCAAAGGAGTTATGTGCTACTTGCACACATATTTCACCCGGTTTTTTGTTAGCTAATAAATTTTTCTTATCTCTTATCCCATTTATGAACTTTATAAGACCATCCGCTTCATAGTATGGGTTGCACATTGGAGTATAAAAAAAGCGATGCTTATCTCCAAACTGTTCAACATATTTTTCTTTATTGACGGGAAAGGTTAAGCCAATATTCCTAAAGCTTTTTTTAACCTTTCTTCCCATATAATTTAAAATTTTCTGTTTTCTTGTAGGATTTGCATACTCCCAATTATAAAGATCAGCGCCCCATTCTATCCAAGTTGATTTTCTTAAGATACCTCTGAAAAAAAACAAAAAATATAAATATTTTTTTGTGGTAAAAAACATACTATGCCATATAATATTTTCAGCACTTCCTAAGATTTTTAGAAAAAACCAAATTCTTTGTAATCTACTGCACTCATCGGGAATAAAAATTAAATCGTCAAATTCCTTTAGTTTAGGAAATCTGTTCTTACATTCGCGATAAGCAGCAATTAGGAATTTATGCTGTTCAAGATCACAATATTTATGAAGCTGAGTCATTATTCCGTATGAATTTTTGGTGTCCGGTCCAAAAATATGCAGATATTTTATTTTATGAGACATAAGTTACGCTTCCCCCTCTTTTGAGATAGCATCAAAAAATTGTTCCCATTGAGCTTTAATGGCTTTCGGAAAGAAAACGGTGAGAATGCTTGAAAGCTTTTTTAATTCATTTATATCTCTAAGTGTGACATTAAGCCCTTTTTTACTTATTTTGCCTAATTTACCAAAACAAGAAAATTCTTCGAAGTTTTTTCTTATTGTTTTATTGCTATCGATTAAGTAAATACTGCATCCGCAAAATAATGGAGCAAATAAATATTCCGGATATAGTACCGTAGACGGAGCAATGGCCAAGCAGTCAATACTGCGATAATAATTTATATATTCATCTTTGTTTTGTATTATATCTTTCAACATTATAGTAGGGAATGATGAAAGTGCTTTATCAATAATTGCAGGAGTAGTTTTTCTTGAAACATAGTCACTGCTTAAAATTATGTTTTTGGGGAGGATAAAGCAATATCTGTCTTTTTTCGTTTTGTCAGACAGCCCTTTAAAATAAGCAATAATATCATTTGGATGACTAAATACTCTTGTATCGGTACCCAATTGAATAACTTTATATTTTCTAGAATGGGGGATATGTTCAAGGTTCAGTTCAGGAAGCTTATAAAACATTGGATCAGGTGGATAGCTGACATTTAATGTGGGTTTTCCATAAGTATTAAATATCAGATCGGAGTTTATAGGAGCTATGGAACCAATATTTTTCATTTTCGAACGTAAGATTACTTCAATTTCTTTCAATTCTTCTTTTGGATTAGTTGCATAAATATCAAAGCCGTTTTCTATCCAGGAGGATTTTTTTAGGAATGACTTATTTATAGAATATAAAGCAACGGGATTGATCCTCGTAAAGCTGAGGGAATGCCATATTATATGTTGACTTCCTTTAAAAATGTTAAAAATAAATGTTTTACACTCAATTGATTCGGGTTCGGGATTTACATATAATAAATCAGGGAATTCCAAAAGCTTAGTGTATTTTTTTACTGCTGTTAAGTATGAACAATCTATCATAAATTTATGTTTATCAAATTCGAAGTTATCACGTATAAACTTTATAAATCTATATGTTCTGCCGGTATTGGCCGGCAGAACATGAAGAATAAAAGTTTCTTTTTTAAAATCTTTTTTCATTTTTATATCCTCTTAATTCTTATTATTTTACTCTAAAAAAAACACCTTTTTATATATTTGAAATAAAATTTCAGGGATTAGTGATAATATCATCAACGGCTTATACTTACTATCTCTGTAAAGGCTTTTCGCATATTCTATCGCATCTTGTGAATTATATCTAAGTGCTGTATATATTGATTTTAGAAACAAAAAATGTTTTCGTTTTTGAAATGTCAGGGGTCTGCCCAAGTACGCAGACAACGATGAAAGAGAATTTATAAAGTCCATTTCAGTTTTAAGTCCCTCCTCGGGGCTTTTATATTTTTCTACAGTAATTCCATTTTTCCTATTATAGCGATAACATCCCATTCTGCCATCGATTCGTGCAAAATCTCCATAGCTTAAAAAAAATAAAATAGATGTTCTATCAGCTATATCATGATTTACACTAAGAAACCTTGAGTAAATTTCTTCGTTATTTTTTATTATATTTCGTCTAAGCCAAGAGGAAGAGTGACCGGGAATCCTGACTCCATCATAGTCATTATAAGTAAAAATTTTTTTATTGCTTAACCAATACAATCTTCCATAAATAGGAACATTATTTTCATCAACGAGATTCACCTTGTGAAAACAACCAACATATTGCGGATTTGTATCTAAAAAGTCACTTTGAATTTGAAGTTTATTCGGATTGCTCCAAAAATCATCCCCTTCTATAAAAGCCACATATTCGCCTTTCGCCATACATAACAAATTTAACGCATTTGCAGATGCTCCAATATTTTTTTTCCTCAAAACAAGTTTTATTATATCAGAATAGCGAATATGAAATTTTGACAATATCATGGGAGTGTTGTCAGACGAGGCATCATCTCCTATAATAATCTCGATTTTATAGTTTACTTTTTGGCACAATATGCTTTCAATACATTGTTGAATGTATTTTTCTTGATTATATGACAGAACAATTATACTAACTTTAATATTATTATTTGACATATTAAAATTTATATTTATCAATACATTTTTTCTCAATATTTTTATATTCTCCGCTGATAATACGTTCCCACCACCTGCGGTTATCAAGATACCACTGAATTGTTTTCTGTATTCCGTCGGAAAATTTTGTTTCGGGAAGCCAGCCAAGCTCAGAGTGTATTTTCTCAGGGTCAATTCCGTAACGCATATCGTGACCCTTGCGGTCGGTTACATAAGTTATAAGCTCTTCAGATTTATCCAAAGCGCCGCAGATAATTTTTACTATATCTATATTCTTCATTTCGTTGTGGCCGCCTATATTATAAACCTCGCCTACTTTTCCCTTATGAATAATCAGGTCTATTGCACGACAATGATCCTCAACATAAAGCCAGTCACGAACATTTTCCCCCTTGCCGTATACAGGCAAAGGCTTGTCATTTAAAGCATTAGAAATCATTAATGGAATTAGTTTTTCAGGAAACTGATACGGACCGTAGTTGTTCGAACAGCGTGAAATTGTAGAAGGAAGACCGAAAGTTCTGTTATATGCTTGTACCAGCAAATCGGCACTTGCTTTTGAAGCAGAGTAGGGACTGCTGGCATGAATAGGCGTATTTTCGGTAAAAAACAAATCAGGTCTGTCCAGCGGCAAATCTCCGTAAACCTCATCGGTGGAAACCTGATGGTAGCGTGAAATGCCGAACTTTAAACAAGCGTCCATTAAAACCTGAGTACCCATAATATTTGTATTTAAAAAGACCTCGGGGTTCTCTATGGAGCGGTCGACATGGCTTTCTGCCGCAAAATTAACCACTACATCAGGTTTTTCGTTTTCAAAAATCGAATAAATTCCCTTACGGTCGGTAATGTCGGTTTTGTAGAATTTGAAATTTTTGCAGTCAAGAACCGATTCCAAAGTTTCCAAATTTCCCGCATAGGTAAGGCAGTCAATGCAAACTATATTGTAATTGGGATATTTTTTCAGCATATAATGCACAAAATTTCCGCCAATAAATCCTGCGCCGCCTGTTACTATTATTTTCATAGTCCGCCCTCCGAAAGTGAGATTAGGTACTGCCCGTATTCTGTCATTTTAAGCTCTTCGCCTAAGGCGAGAAGCTGTTCCGTTGATATAAATCCTCTTCTCCACGCTATTTCCTCCGGGCATGAAATGTAAAAGCCCTGCATGTCCTGAATGGTGCGAACAAACTCTGCTGCCTTAAGCATACCGTATGGAGAACCGGTGTCGAGCCATGCCATTCCTCTGCCCATAAGAGTAACATTAAGCTCGCCTTTCTCTAAATAGTAATTATTTACTGAGGTGATTTCAATCTCGCCGCGTGCTGATGGCTGTACACCTTTTGCAATATTAACAACCTGATTATCGTAAAAATACAGCCCGGGGACAGCATAATTTGATTTTGGATTATTTGGCTTCTCTTCAATAGAGATCACCTTTTTATCTTTATCAAATTCCACAACTCCGAATTCCTTAGGATTTGCAACAGGAAATCCGAAAACAACTGCTCCTCCGCCTTTGACTTTGTTTTTTGCATAATTCAGAATGTCCGAAAATCTCTGCCCGTAAAAGACGTTGTCGCCCAACACAAGACATACGCTGTCATCACCGATAAATTCTTCTCCGACAATAAACGCATCGGCAAGACCTCTCGGCTTTTCCTGTACCTTGTATTCAATATTTATTCCCAAACGTTTTCCATCACCTAACAGCCGTTCATAATTAGGCGTATCCTCAGGTGTGGAGATAATCAAGATATCTCGTATCTCTGCAAGCAAAAGCACGGAGAGAGGGTAGTAAATCAAAGGTTTATCGTATATCGGAAGCAATTGTTTGCTTACAGAAATTGTACTGGGATAAAGACGAGTTCCTTTACCTCCGGCAAGAATAATTCCTTTCATAAAGTTTCCTTCCATGAATTTATTATTTAATTAGACTGTAAAATCCACATCGCTGTCAGAAAGCTTTGGAGCGATCTTATCCTTTTGAGAAATAACAGGATCATTGCAGCCCCATTCAATTCCGATTTCAGGGTCATTATATGCGATAGAGCGGTCATATTCGGGGAAATACAATTCATCGACCTTATACTGCACTTCGCAGTTATCCTCAAGAGTTATAAAAGCATGTCCGAATCCTTTTGGAATTAAAATTTGCTTACGGTTATCAGCAGAAAGTTCTACAGATACCCATTGCTTAAAGGTCGGAGAATTTTGTCTGAGATCTACTGCAAAGTCCATTACCCTTCCTCTTGTACAGCGCACGAGCTTTGTTTGAGCCTTAGGATTTTTTTGAAAATGAATGCCTCTTATTGTACCTTTTTTTAATGAAAAACTGTGGCTATCCTGAACAAAAACGTAATTCAATCCGTATTCACTCATGGTTCGGGAGGAGTAGGTTTCGCAGTAATAACCTCGGAAATCTTCAAAATAGGTGGGTTCGATTATTTTTATTCCGTCCAGACTCAGCTCAGTAATTTTTAATTGTGCCATTTCCTGACTATTCCTTTCCTAATTAAAATTCTTTTAACAGACTATAAGTTGGGTGTTTAAAGTGTATTTGAGATTTAGAAAAAACCCTTCAAGTTTGTTCGGGCTTATATCAACGCTTAAATCAAGTTTCAGACAGGCCTTATACTTTGTAATGCCTGTTTTATTTTGTTTGCTGTAAATATATTGTAACTTTTTTGTATAAGCGATTTTGTTTTCGCAAGTTTAATTATTTTGCAAAAGATATCATAAAATGTAAGATACCTTTGACAAGTATATCATAATTTATTTTTGTTGTCAAGGTTATATTTTTTAAGTTTCCCCCCAAATATTGTTAATTATAGATTCTACCTTTTTTAAAAACAGTATTGCATTTAATTACAAAAATAATATAATAAGACCAATGAGTATGAAATGCAATGATTCAAGTTTTTTTACTTCTCATTTTCAAAAATTTTTCATTTTGTGAACCTAAATTTTTCCTTTCATACCGCGGAAAATTCCAATCCCATTAAATTGCTAATCTCGGCGAATTGCTGAATATTTACCAATCCCAGATAAAGACGTCATAAAAACAACTATATTAATTTAACCAAAAAGAAAATAACAAACGAACTCCTTTTGAAAAGTCGTTTGTTATTTTCTTTTAATATTCCAACAAAAAACACACAACCCAACAACTTCCGCAAGATCTCTCCTTGACCAGATTACCAAAAGATGCTATAATTTACTTAATTTAAAAAAGAAGGGTAAATATGATGACAACAGAATACAAAATCATAAAAGAACAAGAACATTTCTGGCGCATAGAAAACGGCGGAGTAAGAGCATTTTTATTTGAAGGCACTGAAAAAGCCATGTTAGTAGATACCGGATTCGGCAATATTCCCATGAAAGCCATTGTAACCGAACTGACAAGCCTGCCGGTATTCGTAGTAAATACTCACACAGACAGGGATCATACAGGCTGCAACGGTGAGTTTGAAGAAATTTATATGAACCCGGCGGATAAGGAACGATACATACATAATCTTCCGGAGGGAAGCGATCCCGAAAAAGTTTTTCCTTTGTCGGAGGGCGACATTATCGACCTTGGAATATGGAAATTTGAGATTATTTTTACGCCCGGTCATACGCCGGGAAGTCTTATGCTTTTTGAGCGTGAAAAGCATTTCCTGATTTCAGGAGACAGTATCCAGAACGGTATGATGTTTATGTTCGGAGAAGGCAGAAATGTTTCCGAGTTGATTGCTTCCTTGGAAAAAATCAAGGCAATGTCAGGGGATATACAAACGATATATCCTTCCCATGCGCAGTGCCCCTTAACCTCGGATATTATCCAATATGTTTTAACCGGGGCAAAAGCACTTCTGGCAGGAGAGCTAAAGGGTGAAAATCCGCCTTTCCCGATGCCCACTAAGCTTTATTCCGCCGAAAATATCTCTTTTTTGTATAACGCGGAGGAGCATAAATCATAAAACTTATGCTGCGCTGTATAAAAACATACAGCATGTTTATTACGGCGGGAATCCGGGTCTTATACTACTTATAATAGCAAGAGCCATGCGGAATCAGACACCTATCATGATACCGGAAAAGCCGCTTTAAAAATTCGGCAAAGCCGAATTTGCTGTCATAGGCGGCTAAAAAATTTGTTCAATACTGTTTCTTAGTATGAGGGTAACTACGACGAAGGCAGAACTTTAAAAACGCTCATAGAGGCTTTTAAATTAGAAAAGTATTATATGCCGAGTATATAACAGACTTGTTTAATAATCACAAAAACGGATTATTGAACAGGTCTGTTATAATTTTCGGCAAGTGCATTTCACCGCTCAAAATTGCATCTTACTTTTTTCCCGTTGATTTCTTTTGCGGTGTGATGTATACTGAATACATCAGCTGAAATACAAAATGAAATAACCGGAGTTTTTAAAATGGGTGCTGTATTATTTGTTGTTTTTGCAATTATGGAGATCTTGCTTACGGTGTTAAGCTGCACAAAGTACAGAAATCTTTGGCACAGAAACAGAGTGTTGTTCAGCGGAGCTGAGTTAATACTCCTGCTGTCGGTAATACTTTTGCCGCTGACAGGACAGAAGTGGAGATTCACAGGCTGCGCCATTATCCTCGGAATACGTCTTGCCATATCCGCTATCTCATATCTCATAAAGCGCAGGGGTACCGCAAAGGAAAAAACAAACGCAAAAGTGATCGCGGGAGCGGTTATGAGTATTTTCCTTATGGGCTTCGCGCTTTTTCCGGCGTTTATTTTCACAGGCTATTCGGGACTTAAAACAACCGGTCAGTACAAGGTAAAGGAAACGCAGGCAATACTTATCGACAAAGGCAGGCTTGAAGCTCACGAAAACGACAGTTCCAACCGTGAGATACCTATTCACTTCTACTACCCCGAAAGCGGCGAGGCAAACTGCCCGCTGGTGCTGTTCGCTCACGGCTCGTTCGGCTATTATCAGAGCAATTCCTCTCTGTATTTTGAGCTTGCAAGCAACGGCTATGTCGTAGCGAGCATAGACCACCCGTATTACGCTTTCTTTACAAAGGACACAAATGGCAAAACGATCATAGTTGATTTTAAGTTTGTTCAGACGGCTGTCAATATGCAGTATAGCTCCGACTATACCATGTCCGGGGAGGATTATAACACTACACGCGAATGGATGTCCCTTCGCACCGCGGATGAAAACTTTGTGCTTGATACAATAAAAGCTGCGAAAGATTCCGGTTCGCTTGACGACGCTTGGTATACAAAATCAGAGAAAGTAGATGCGGAAATTCTCAAAGTCCTTGAAATGACCGACACGGAAAAAATCGGACTTACGGGACATTCCATCGGCGGCGCGGCAGCGGTACAGCTTGGCAGAGAGCGTGACGACATTACCGCGGTAATTGACATCGACGGCACAATGCTCGGCGAAGAAATATCGTTCAACGACGGAAAGATCGGCTACAACCCCGACCCTTACCCGATACCGATACTTTCACTTGATAACGCACGTCATTGGGCTGAGTCTTATGTTGTTGGCAGAGAAACAGACTATGTAAACAAATACTTACTTGACAATGCTGTTGACGGCAGAGAAGCTCATTTCGACGATACGGAGCATATGGATTTCACAGATCTGCCGCTTTTTGCTCCCCCATTAGCGAAAATGCTGGGTAAAGGCGATGTGGACTCGTCCGAATTTATTCCCGAAATAAATAGTATCATTCTAAAATTTTTTAATTATTATCTGAACGGAGAGGGCGAACCGAGTATTGAGCCTTGGGACGCGCGAATGGCGGAAAATTAATGCGGCGCTTTCAATATTCGGGGGTATATTGTAAATGATAATAAATATTTCTCAAATAAAAAAAGACGAAAAGGAACGGCTGGAAATTTATTGCCATAAGGTAAGCAATGAAATAACGGAGATCGTCCGCTTTGTTAAATCCTTACAAGGACAGCTTACGGGTATTATCGAAGGCGCACAGTATGAAATTCCCGTGTCCGACGTGTTTTACATTGAAGGAGTGGACAACAAGATATTCATTTATTGCGAAAAACAGGTATATGAAACACGTCAGAAGCTGTATGAGCTGGAGGAAGCTTTAAAGGAAAAGCATTTTCTGCGTGTATCAAAATCCGTGCTGTTGAATCTCATGAAAGTCAAGTCGATAAAACCCTCGCTGAACAGCAGATTTACGGCTGTACTTCAAAACGGAGAACAAATTATTGTTTCAAGAAAATATGTACCCGAGCTGAAAAAAGCTCTGAAAGGAGAAAACTTATGAGCCTTAAAGAAATACTTTACAGATCGCTTATGATATATTTTATTCTTGTCACCTGTATTACGGCGGGAATTACGATCCTCGGTTCAATTCTTGATCCCGATGCAAGATTTGGATACAGCGCATTTGTCTCGCCGTTTATTTTTGCGGCTTTGGGAGTTATTCCGAATTTGCTTATGTACTCTTCAAAAGAGTTATCAAACAAACAGATAATTCTGCGTAAAATTATACAGTTTGCGGTTATAGAGACGGAAGTGGTGGTCACCTGTATATTAAGTCCCATAATCCACACGGAAAAAGCTGAGGTTATTATAGGTGTGATTATTAGTGTTTTGGTAATATTTATCCTTGTCCATTTTATCAGTATTATGAATAATTATTTTTCCGCAAAAAAACTCACCAAGGAGCTTATGCGGTTTCAGGAAAACGCAAAGTAGTGATTTGGCTTTTGAAAAAGCCTAAACCTTTGTCGAAATGAAATGGATCATAGCGGGAAACCATCAGGGCTTTCTCCTGAGCTTGCACAAAAGCCTATCAAGGAAGCTTTCGGCAATCCGAGCGCTGTAACACCGGTTCATGATCATGGGGCTGTAAAAACTGCCCCCTTTTTTAATTATCAGGTTTTATGAAATTGCAAAGCAATATTTTTTACTTCCCCATAAAAAGCAATATACAGCACAGAAACAAGAAGCGGAATTTTTTAATTGGTTCAAAAAAATAACACAAAAGACAAAAAATTGACATAATACCGATTGTTAAAAATGTATAATCAAATTAAACAATACGGATACAGATTTGGTTATAAGCACGGCGCATGGCAAAAAACCTTTCAATATGATTATCCGTTCACTACAGAAACCTACGGAGAAACTTACTTCAAGATTTTAAAGGAGAACAGTATTATGAAAAAGTATTTCGTGAAAAAAATTTCCGCAATCATCGCCGCAGCGGGTATTATTCTTTCCAGCACTATGGCAGCAGACGTATCGGCTGCATTCAGCGGAAGCTATTTCGGCATTGGCTTTGACTCCCACGAATGGGATAAGATGGAAATATCCGACGGTTGGTCAAACGGCGGAATGTTCGACTGCACATGGAGCAGCAACAATGTAAGCTTTTCCGGAGGCAAGATGAATCTTTCCATCAAGGGCAACTGGTGGAACGGCTTTACAGGCGCAGAATACCGTACAAAGGAGACCTTCGGCTACGGTATGTATGATGTAAGCATGAAACCTATCAAAAACGACGGTGTTGTTACATCCTTCTTTACATATACGGGTCCCTCTGACGGAACGGTGTGGGACGAAATAGACATTGAGTTCCTCGGAAAGGATACCACCAAGGTTCAGTTTAACTATTACACCAATGGCGTAGGCAATCATGAGTATGTTTACAATCTGGGCTTTGACGCTTCTCAGGGCTTTCATCAGTACGGATTTTACTGGGACAGCAACAGCATCACATGGTATGTGGACAAGAAGCCTGTTTATACGGCAACCAGAGATATTCCCCGCACACCCGGCAAGATTATGATGAACGTATGGAACGGCAAGGGCGTTGACGAATGGTTAAAGCCTTATAACGGCGTCGCTCCGCTTACCGCTCAATATGACTGGATATCTTACACCAAGCCTTCATCGGGCAGCAGCAATAATAACAACAATAACAGCGGAAATCAGAATCAGCAGTCCGGTTTTAATTCATATCAAAAGTACAAAATCGTCAGCCGCAACAGCGGAAAAGTTCTTGACGTATCCGGTGCTAAAAGAGATAACGGCACAAATATTCTTCAATATTCCTATAACGGAGCTGATAATCAAAAATGGTATATTGAAAAACAGAGCAACGGTTATTACATAATCAAAAGTGCTTTAAGCGGCAAGGTTGTCGAGGTTCAGGACTGGTCAGGCTCAAACGGCGGAAACATTCGCCAGTGGGACTACTACGGAAATCCAAATCAGGAATGGAAAATCGAAGCCGTAGACGGATATTACAAAATTGTCAATAGGCTTTCCGGTAAGGTTCTTGATGTAGAAGCACGTTCGACTGCGAATTGCGCAAATGTTCTTCAGTGGGATTATTCCGGCGGTTGGAATCAGCAGTGGAGCATTATTCCTGCATGATGATGTGATTTTTACCGAAAACAGATATTAAGGATCTATAAAAACTCCTTCGTAAAAATAAAAAAAACTGCAATCACCTCCCAAAGATGTGGTTTGCAGTTTTTTTAATTTTCTGATCAAAACTGCTCCTAATACTGATCTTCGATTAAAAGTAGACATTCTTTGCGGTCTATTTTGCGCCCTGCTGCGTCATCGTCCTCGGCAGGCGTCAGCCTGCTGTCGTCCTCTTCCTTGCAGGACACAAAATATCCTCGCAAATAATTTGTCTGCTTTTAACCGAAAATCAGTATAAGGAAGTGGCTTTGATTTCAGGCAAATCGTCATATCAACACCTTGAAAACAAACGAAAAATACTGTATAATGTTAATAATCTTAAACCATGTAAATATTTACATTTAAAAAAACACCTCACAGGAGCGCGAACCGAATGACCTACACAATAACCTTCAACCCCGCCATAGATTACACGATCCACACCCCAAAAATCGAAATCGGTGCCGTAAACCGCTCAACCTCCGAAAACATCTCCTTCGGCGGCAAGGGGGTCAATGTTTCAACGATCCTGAACGAATTGGGCGTCAAGTCAATAGCCTTGGGCTTTATTGCCGGCTTTACAGGCGAAGCTATCGAAAAAGGATTACGGGAAAAAGGAATCGAAACAGACTTTGTTCATCTTGAAAAGGGGCTTTCCCGAATAAATATCAAAATAAAGTCCGACGGCGAAACCGATCTTAACGGTCAGGGTCCCGACATCGGCAGTAAAGCTCTTGAAAACCTTTTTGAAAAGCTGGACAAGCTTTCAGACGGCGACACACTCGTTCTTGCAGGGAGCATTCCAAACAGCTTATACTCGGACATTTACGAAAAGATCCTTGAAAGACTGCAAGACAGAAAAATCCAAACGGTAGTTGACGCAACAAAAAGTCTGCTTCTGAATACGCTGAAATACAAACCCTTTTTGATCAAGCCCAACGACATCGAGCTTGGAGAAATCTTCGGCGGCATCCCGAAAAACATCGAGGAAATCATCAAACACGCTAAAAAACTGCAGGAAATGGGTGCGCGGAACGTGCTTGTTTCCATGGCGGAAAAAGGCGCGCTTTTGCTGGACGAAAAGGGAGAAACCCACTCCTGCGGAGTATGCAGGGGTACTGTAAAAAATTCCGTGGGAGCGGGAGATTCAATGGTAGCGGGATTTCTTGCGGGGCTTGACCGCGGAGATTACGAATACGCTCTAAAATTAGGCACAGCGGCAGGCGGTGCAACGGCGTTTTCCGAAGGGCTTGCGGAAAAAAAGCTTATCGAGGAGCTTTTCAAGCAACTTTAAGACAGCTTTAAGTTTTTAGACTGCGTTAAAACAGCTTTAAAAATCGCCTGAATATCAAAACGGGACTGCAAAACAGTCCCGTTTATTTTTATATCAGCTTTTCTGTACAAACATATCACATCAGCTTTTCTCGGTATAAATACGAACGATCTCTTCTTTCCACTGCTTGCTGATATCTCCGCATGTGTCGATATCTCCGATCTCCGCCGCCTCTTCCAGCTGACGGAAAAAGCGGAAAAATATCTTGTCGAATTTATACTGCGACAGCTTCTCTATAACCTCGTCAATAACCAAGGTGTCAAAGTCGTCAATAGCCTGATCCAGCTCGTTGAGGATTTCCACGATCTCGGGCGGCTTGCAGCTCTTCTTTGCTGTGTCCTCCTCCTTAACGTCGGGGAAGAAGGGAGTGAGCTTTTCTTTCAGCTCTCGGTACATTGTTATCGCCTTGCCTGTGTTTTCCTCGATAAAGTCAATGTCAATGTTCTTGCCCGCATTTTCCAGCTCTGCCGCAAGATCTGCAAGCTCATCGGCTCCGATCTGCCTTGACGTACTTTTCAGCGCGTGAACCTCAATAGTGTAATCCTTCCATTCATTGCTTTCCAGATGCTGTTCAATGGAAACTGCCTTTTTATCAATGGAAAGATAATACTCCTTAAGCACCATCCAGAAAAGATTGTCGGATTTCAGAAGATACATAGCCTCCTCAACGTTAAGGAAGGTAATATCCGAAACAGATCTTTTAACTGAACCGCTGTCGGCTTTGGCATCCTTCTTTGCCACTTCTTCGGCGGATATGGGTATAATTTTCTCCTGTGGGAGCCACTTTTTCAGCTTGGCATTGATGTCCTTTATATCAATGGGTTTAGCCACAAAATCGTTCATACCCTCTGCTATAAACATCTCGCGGGTGCCTGCAATGGCGTTGGCGGTCAGTGCAATAATCGGCACATTGGCGTAATCGGGCATAAGACGGCGTATAACGTGGGTGGTCTGCACTCCGTCCACCTCGGGCATCATGTGATCCATAAATATAAGGTCGAATTTCTGCTGTTTTAAAATATCTATGGTCTGAGCGGCGGAGGTTACTGTGCTTATCTGCATTTTTAGCGGTTCCAGCAATCCCTTTGCCACTGTAAGATTTACCGCATTATCGTCCACGATAAGAATGTTTGCTTCCGGAGCGGTAAAGGAGAAATCCGATTCGCTTATAACATCGTTTCTTGTGTATTCTGTGATAAATCCGAGAGCGGAATACAGATTGAGATAATATACAGGCTTATGTAACACTCTTATTCTCGGAACGTCCATATTGTTGGGCGTCTGGAAGGAGCTTACAACAATACAATGCATCTTTTCATTCTCAAGAAAGTAATCTCTCAGATCGGCAGTAAAAGCCTGTTCATCGGCGATAAGGAAATCGTAGATGCTGTTGTCCATGGTTTCGGTAACGGAAAGGTCCGTATATTCCACATGAACGCGGGAAAGATCCCTGATGATCTGCGCCTTGACATAGTCGTTGTCAATAAGCAGAGCCACATGAAGATCCGGCGGAACTTCGGGTTCGGCAGCAGCACTGCTTACGATCTTCTGGGGCAATTCTATTGTGAAGGTACTTCCCTTTTCATACTCGCTTTGTACGGTGATCTTACCGCCCATAAGCTCCACAAGGCTTTGCGTAATGGCAAGACCCAAGCCCGTACCCTCGATATTTCTGTTTCGTTTGCCGTCCACCTGCTGGAAGGACTTAAACAGCTTGCCCATATCCTCGGGCTTTATTCCTATACCCGTATCGGAAACCGACATTTTCATAATAACGGAGTTTTCGGCGGTTTTTTCGCCCGTCACCTTTAAATGCACTTCACCAATACTTGTGAACTTTACCGCATTATTAAGAACATTGATAAGCACCTGCTGTATTCTGGTGTTGTCGCCCATAAGCATTTGAGGAATAGCAGGATCAACGTCCATGGTGAACTCTATCTCTTTATCGCCGATACGGCTGTTAACTATGGTGGCAAGGTCGTTGAACATGGACATAGACTCGTAAACCACTTCGTTTATGTCCATTTTTCCCGATTCTATCTTTGAAAAGTCAAGTATATCATTGATGATGACCAGCAGATTTTTTCCCGAAAACATTATCTGGTGAATATAATCCCGTGCGGCAGGAGACATCTCCTCGCGAAGCGCAAGCTCCGCCATACCCAGCACCGCGTTCATAGGGGTGCGTATCTCATGGCTCATATTGGCCAAAAAGTCGGATTTTGCACGGGCGCTCTCCTCGATCTGCCTGTTTTTGATCCTCAGCTGATACCTGTCATAGGCTATCTTGGACAGCACCTTGGCTATATCAAAAAGAGAGCGTGAGTTTGAGTCCACTTCTTCCTGTGAAACCAGCTTTATTTTCTTAGCCGCCGCAAGATACGCCTCACGGTCAATGCCGAATTTATCCGCGTCCTCGATCAGCTTGTCATAAGGAATTTCCTTTGTTCCCACTTGTCCGCCGATAAAACAACCCACAACATGTCCTTCGATAACAATGGGCGCCGCAAAGTCAATAAGTCCCGTATGACAATAATAGAAGGAAGATTCTCCGTTAATGTGCGCCTGATGTGCTCCGTATTTGTCGCACAGCTCACAGAGCTTTCTTCCCTCGGGATTGGCTCGTATGTACTTGGTGCAAAAATCGCTGAAATTTGAACCCTCGGTAACGGCAGTGCCGTCTGCGTCCGTAACGAGCGCAGCGTAGCCCGTAAGTCTTGAAAAAGCATTCTGAATTGTCTGGAGCAGTTCAACATCTATAAGATCCGTCAGGGTCAATTTTTTGTTGTCATATTCCATAATCATAACCTCTTTAACACTGTTTCTGATTTTTCCGATATATAAGACCTAAGGGCTTGAACAGCCAAATGTCACTTCAAAGCGTCCGCAATGGAAGCCAAAAGCTTATCCACATTGACGGGCTTAAGCAGATATCCTTTTGGGTGCAGTGAGAGAATTTCCTTTATCTTGCTGCTGTCCGAGGTACCTGTAAGGAAAATAACGGGGATATTGCTTTTTTCTTTATTCGCCTTGATTTTCTGGAACACCTCCAGACCCGATTCCACAGGCATTTCGTGATCCAATAAAATCAAATCGGCAGTCTTTGTTTCAAGGTACTTTTCAGCCATTTTTCCGTTAAGCATGGCAGTTACCTCATACTTCTCGCTTAAAGTGGTCTTTAACAGCTTCAAAACGTTTCTGTCGTCATCCACAATAAGAATGTGCTTTCTTGCATTAGGATCCCCGGCAGGTGCAGACGCGGGAGAGTCGGAGCCAACAAGAGCGGCAATGGATTTTTCCCTTGCCTCTTTTTGTCTTGCTTTTTCCTCTTCCCTTTTCCTCTTCTTTTCCTCCTCCTGAGCTTTCAGCTCCTCCTGACGGGCTCTGGCGGCTCTTTCGGCTTCCTGCTGCTTCTTTTCTTCCTCAACACGCTTTCTTATCAGCGCTTTTATATAATTAACAGTTCTTTCCTCAACCTCGCGCGCGGAGGTGGGACGGGTGATTTTCAGGCACTGAAAATAAGGCGCTTTTTTCTCTATGTCCTCAACATCATCAGCATCGCAGATTATGACAAAAGCCATATCCTTGCATCTGTCGTTTTCGGAAAGCTTGATAAGGCGGTTGAGGGTAGCCTCCTGTTCCTCGTCCTTGGGATACATTACAACGTAAGCGTCCGGCTCAAAATATTGCAGGTGAAGTCTGATATCCGCAGGTACATCGGAGGTGCTGAATGCGATAAGATCATCGCTTGTATGACGGATAATATCGCTTGCCAGAACGGTGTTACGCCCGTTGATCATAATTTTGTAGCTCATAGTTTTTCCCCTTTCAGTTCTCTATGCGAAATTACGGGTATTGGTTTTGTTGAGGACAGTTTATATTTTGATAAAATATTATTATTTCCTTTTTATATTATATCACTATTTCTCCTCTTTTGCAACCTAATTTCCGCCCGTCAGCATATAATATAATTTTGCTCTATTTCTCGGTGCTTGCAAGCAAAACCTATGATAGCATATTTTTATAATTTGAAAAAGCTTTTTTCGTGAAAGGTTATTTTTTCTGCGTGAAAACTTTTTAGCTTGAATTTTTACGTGAAAAAGTGCTGCCCTGTTTTATTAAAATGTCTCGGAATCAAAATCGGGGGTCATTTCACCGTTTTCGCAGCCTTTTTCCTGTGTAAAGCCCTCAAATCCCAGCTCCGTGCACTTGTCAAGCACTTTTCTGTATTCAAAAGTTGTGATCCTGCGGTTTATCTCGGGGTACTGCTCTGCCCTTCCCGAGGGGAAATACTGACGCATAAGGCTGATCAGTATTTTGTCCTTGTACTTTCCCAATTCAGTAAAAATTTTTATGCTGTCCTTATAGCAGTTTGGCAGAATAAGATGTCTTACAATAACCCCGCTTAGCATAAGTCCGTTTTCTATTATGTACTTTCCTCTCTGCCTTACCATTTCTTCAAGGGCGGCAGAGGCTTTTTCAAAATAGTCCCTTGCCCTTGAATACTTTTCCGCAAGAGCGTTATCATAATATTTTACATCGGGCAGATATATGTCTATCAGTCCGTCCAACATCTTTACAGACGAAACATTTTCATATCCTCCGCAGTTAAACACCACGGGAATATTCAGCCTTGGCTTTACCCTTTCAAGAGCGGTGACGATTTGGGGTATAAAATGAGTGCCCGTAACAAGATTTATGTTATGGGCGCCCTTTTCCTGCAATCTCAAAAAAATATCCCCAAGCTCGTTTACGGGCATATCCCTTCCCTTGCCCGTGCTGCTGATTTTGTAATTCTGGCAGAAAACGCAGCCCATATTGCAGCCCGAAAAAAACACCGCGCCGCTGCCCCTTGTCCCCGATATAACGGGCTCTTCACCAAAATGCAGCATAGCTTTGGCGACCCTTACGGTGTTCCGGTCTCCGCTGACTCCGCAATAGCCTTTCTCATGTACGCGGTCAGCGCCGCACTCTCGGGGGCATATACGGCATTTTTCCTCAAAAGACTGCATTTTCCAATTCCCTTACCCTTTTCTCCAATTCCTCGGTCTGAACATATCTGGGCGAATGGGTGACAAGGGCGCCCTTCACTGCTGTAAGAGAGCCGATATCGTCGCACAGTGCCGCCGCTTTTCCGTATTCGGACAGCAGCTCCGCCCTTGCCCTCGTCTGATCGTAGGAATATCCGAAATCATCTCTGTAACATCTTGCAGGCTCTCTTCCGCTGTCCATGATTTTTAAAAGGGTCTTGCCCGTCTGTGCCGCCGCGCAGTATAAAAGATAACCGCAGGCGGAGGCAGCAGCGCTGTCTGCACTCAGCTTAGGCAGCGGAATACGGAAAAGGGTCTGTCCCATTTGCTCCAGCATTGAGCCAAGCTGTCTGTCATTACACCTTTGCAGATCGTTTCTTAAAGCGTAAGCGGAGTTGGTCTTAACGCTGTCTCTGCTCCTTATGCCGTTATCGGAAAACCCGAAAACCTCCTCAACAGTGTAAATATCGTTGTAGTTTAACCCGAAAAAAGACACCGAATAGAGAATAACAAAGGACAAAATACTTTCCCTGTCCGAAATTCCCAATCTTTCTTCCGCCAGCTGCGTTAAATCGACGCCCCTGAAATAGGTTTCCTCGTTAAACCTTGTGACAAACGCCTGATTTTTCAAAGCCTCTTTCATTATCGACCCGCCGATTTTTATTTCCAATTCTCCCTGCCTTTTCAACGCGAGCCCGTATAAAAACTTATCAAAAAACTTTTCACCTGCCGCCGATTTCAGCCTTCTCTTAACCGATTCCAGATCATCTGCGTTTCCGTCAAGCTCAGCGGTTATCTTTTGGGGAGAGAGCAGCATATAATCGTGCTTTGTATCAACGGGATAGATAAAGAGTGATTTCCCTTTGCACAGCTTGTCCAGAAATTCACAGTACATAAGCAGTTCTATCTGTTCGGGTGTACATGAGGAGTATTTCTTTCGAGTAAGCTCGGAAATTGACTTTCCCAAGAAAAAAATTCCCTCAAAAATATTCAGTCTTAGGGAGTTATAAGCCGCGGATTCCTTTGACAAAAGCGTTTTTACCGCATATTTGGCATAATCCGCAATGTCCCCGAAACGGGAATTTTCCAAGGCGTTTCCGCAAAGCTTTAAATAAGGATTTGCAGGCAAAGAACGGAGTATCATTTACTTTTTCCCTTCTGATTTATGAACAGTGTTTAAGTTAACGTTTATCTTTATGTTTATATTTATCTTTTCGTCTTTCTATTTTTTCGCATACAAAGGTCTTTTATGCACAATAGGTTCATGACCGTCAAAGCTGTACATAACATAACTGTAATACTAATTCACGACTGAAAGCAGACAAATTATTTGCGAGGATATTTTGCGTCCTGCAAGGAAGAGGACGACGGCAGGCTGGCGCCTGCCGAGGACGATGACGCAGCAGGGCACAAAATAGACCGCAAAGAATGTCTATTTTCAGTCGGGAATTAGTATAAGATTTTTCCGCGATCCGATAAAGAAAAAGCGGCAATGCTCTGAATCCATAAACTCATCGCATTGCCGCAAATCGTTCTTTATGCGTAATATCCCGAAGAATAGTCTCCCAAACCTTCAAACAAGGACGCTCCCGCAGCAGCCATAAGAATAAGCAGCAGAATAACCAAACCAACAGCTATTGCCTCAAAAATCAGCATTGCGCGGCAGTAGTTTTTCTTTGCCATGGGAACATTGTCGCTGAAGCCCCATACAAAAAGCAGAATAAGGCTGATTATGCCAAGGCACTGTGTCAGCAGAATGGTGGCGATCCAGTTTCCCACTGTCATCTGCTCACTGACCGGAGTGGGTGCGGGATAAGCCTGATAAGCAGGCTGCTGATAGTTCTGCTGTCCGTAGTTCTGCTGTTGGTAGCCCTGCTGTGCATAAGGTGCGGGGGTCTGAGCTGTGTTATTTTGCTGAGGATCTGTGTACTGAGCCGCAGTATCCGCAACGTACTGCATTCCGCAGCGGGGACAGATATTCATGTGATCTTCAAAGGTATTTCCGCAGTTTTTACAGGTTTTTGACATATTCAAATCTCCTCCATATCGGCAGCAGGTGTTGATGTTTTTGCTGCATGTTTATATAAATATTTTATCATATTAAACCGCTCTTGTCAATAATTTAACTTTTCTGACCGGTGCTGCCAAACAATGCAGTTTCACAAAGCCGTTTGTCACCGTATCGTATTATGCCATTTATTAACAGCTCCGCTGATAAATTAAAATTATAGCATCTGAAATTCCATCATTACTTTACCCGTTTATAACATTCCAGCAAGCATTAAGCATTGCAAAGGTCACATCGCATTTTACAGATGCTTTCTTTTTCCAGTTTGGCTCTCTGCCCTGAATATGCCTGAAACCTTTCAGGGTTGTATCGGGTATCATATCCATAAAGGAATCTTCATCTAAAAGCTGCGCCAGAAGCTCATAGGTCTGAGTGCTCTGACGGATCCAATCAGGCGTACCTGTGACAGCTCCAAGCCAAAATCCGAATTGGCAATTATAAGAGCTTTCTAAAATTGCACGAAAACCCTTTTTGTCGACAGGCTTGAGTGCCTGCCAGTTATAGTTGAAGGGTCCGATAACACCGCTGCCGAATTCCTTTGGCTTGCGGTATGTAATATGCTCGTCAAAATCCTTCATTAGCTCGTAACAATGCTTTACAGCGGCTTTTGCGGTCTCAAAATTATTTCCGGTGCGCCAGCCTTGTGTTGCATTTAACAAGCTTATATGATTTGCTCCGGGAAATCTTGCATTTGGTTTATAGCAGCGGTAATTTTTCATACGAACCGAAAAATCATCAGGAGAAGTATAATCAAATACCGAAAAAAGGTGCTCCTGTGCCAAAGCTATCTGCTCTGCCATTATGGGATAATCCTCCGAGTATCCTACCCATGACAGTATCTGAGCGATTATCGCATGATCTCCGCCCCGTCCCTCTGCGTCAAGAGCCGCTCCGCCGATAAACCAATTTTTATGCTGCGACGCAATTTCAGGAGTGGTCAACGCTGTTATCGCTTTTTGGATATAAGGGGAATCCGGTTCAAAGCCTAAGTGAAGTAAACCTCCGATATGCCCATCCATATCATCACATCCGTGTATGCCTTTGGCAAACCATCCGTCGGGGTGCTGCGCTGCAAGCCGTTTCTGTACATTCGGCTGCTGCAATATCTCCGATTGCAGTTCCTTCATGACAGGCTCATCTTTCGGTGTTTTCAGCATATCTCTATGAACAAGATAACGAATGCTCGGACATGCATTTTCGAGTAAAAAGTCGATGTGTTTTTGAAAATTATGTTCCATAAATCCTCCCAAATCGGTTAAATGATAATTCACTTATTTATCACGCCATTCAGTATAAACTTCTATTAAATACCATTCGATTTTGCCAAGATCAAGAATCGATTTAAAGCCAAACCATGTCAAAAATCTATATTCAACAAGTTATATGCTGTTTTATACATTATCTTTTCCCTATTCTCATCGGACAGGTCAAGACTTTCCATATTTTTCAGCTCGTCCTCCACGCTCCACATGGGATAGTCGGTGCCGAACATTATTCTGTCGGGGGTAAAGGCTCTGATATATTCCAGTGCCTGTTCGGGCGAAAAGGCGTAGAGAGAACTGCTGGTGTCCACATACACGTTCGGATTGTCTGCAAGGTACTTTTCTCCGTCACTCCACTCGCTCCAGCCGCCAAAGTGAGCGGCAATGGCTGTGAGCTTGGGAAAATCCTTTAAAGCATTGGCAAGGCGTTTGGGCGAGGAATAGTCAAACCGCTTGTCACCTGTGTGGAACAGTATGGGCAGCCTGCCTTCCGCTGCTTCGTAAATGTCATAAGCCTTTCGGTCATCGATCCTGAACTCCTGAAAATCGGGGTGCAGCTTGATTCCCTTTAAGCCTAAGCCTATCGCACGGTCGATCTCCGCCTCTATGGCTTTTTTCTCCATCTGAGGGTGCAGAGAGCAGAAGCCAACGAACATATCGGGGTTTTCTCTTACGCTTTGAGCGATAAAGTCGTTGATATGCTCCACCTGTGCGGGAACGGTAGCCACCGACTGCACCAGACAGCCGTTTACTCCTACTCTTCTGTACAGCTTCATAAGTGCTTCTACCGAGCCGTCAAAACGCATTTTAAGGCTGTAAAAGCTGCCGATGTTGGCTGATGCCTTTTCGGCTATTTTCTGAGGGAAAATGTGACAGTGTGCGTCAAAGATTTTCAATGTTGTCGCCTCTTTTTTATCAAAGTGTCATTAAGATTATTAAAAAACTTTTCCGTGCGAGGATAACCTCGCAGGACAATACAGTGCTTAAAACACACAGGGGACGCCCTCTTGTGCAGGGCGTCCCCTCTTAAAAAACAGCCCCCAGGGCTGGTTTTTGCGAGTTTTGCAAGGCAAAACTCATAAATTCTACCCCTTACGGAGTGTTGATAATCTAAAGAGTTTCGCTGTCTGCGGACAGCGACCAAAGGGGCGTTGCCCCTCTGGACTCCCCACCGCCCTTTGAAAAGGGTGGACGGAAACTTCAAGCTATTTAATTTTTTACAAGTAACCTTATGTCAATAAACAATAATTTTAAATTACGGGAGGAAAATCTCCGCCGTTATCGGAACCGTTACTGTCGGCTTCGGGCTGAATGCTCTGCTCAGACTGTTCTTCTGCCTGTACGCTGTCCGTCTGCTCAGGCTCGTCGTCCTCAACAACGATCTCGCCCTTCATCAGCTTCTCAAAGTCAGCACCGTCGATCTTCTCATGCTTCATAAGATACTTTGAAAGCAAGTGAACCTGATCCTTATGTGATTCAAGAATCTCCTTGGACTTTTCGTATGCGGTTTCAATAAGCTCCCTGACCTCCGCGTCGATCTCGGAGGCAACATTCTCGGAGAAGTTTCTGCCCTGAGAATAGTCTCTGCCAAGGAACACCTCTGACTCGTCATGACCGTAAACCACAGGTCCCAGCTTTTCGCTGAAGCCGTATCTTGTAACCATGCTTCTTGCAACCTTGGTGGCTCTCTCTATATCGTTGGAAGCACCTGTGGAAATATCGTCAAGGAATATCTTCTCTGCAACACGTCCGCCCAAAAGGGTAACGATGTTCTCTTCCATTTGGGTCTTGCTGACAAAGCTCTTGTCATGTTCGGGAAGTGACATGGTGTAACCCCCTGCCATACCTCTCGGAATAATGGAAACCTGATGAACCTTATCCTGTGTGGGGCAGTAGTAGGTGCAGACAGCGTGACCTGACTCGTGATAAGCGGTGAGCTTGCGCTCCTTCTCGGTAACCACTCTGGACTTCTTTTCGGGTCCTGCCACAACCTTTATGGTCGCTTCCTCAATATCCTCCTGGATAATAGCACGTCTGTTGGCTCTTGCGGCAAGCAGTGCAGCTTCGTTTACAAGGTTCTCCAGATCCGCGCCCGTAAAGCCCGCAGTGGATTTCGCAATGGTGGCAAGGCTTACATCTGCGGAAAGCTTTTTATTGCGGGTGTGAACCTTCAAGATCTCTTCACGTCCCTTTATATCGGGGTAATTTACTACTATCTGTCTGTCAAAGCGTCCCGGTCTCAAAAGTGCGGGATCAAGAATATCACGTCTGTTGGTGGCGGCAATTATGATGATTCCCTGATTTTCCGAAAAACCGTCCATTTCAACCAGCAGCTGGTTCAAGGTTTGCTCGCGTTCGTCGTGACCGCCGCCCAGTCCTGTACCTCTCTGACGTCCAACCGCGTCAATTTCGTCTATAAATATAATAGAGGGAGTGTGCTTTTTGGCCTGCTCAAACAGATCTCTTACACGGGAAGCGCCCACGCCCACAAACATTTCCACGAAATCGGAACCGCTTATGGAGAAGAAAGGAACGTTTGCCTCTCCGGCTACTGCCTTTGCAAGCAGGGTCTTACCTGTACCGGGAGGTCCCATAAGCAATACGCCCTTGGGAACTCTTGCGCCCAAAGCCACATATTTCTTGGGATTCTTCATAAAGTCCACGATCTCCGCCAGCTCTTCCTTTTCCTCGTCGGCTCCAGCAACGTCGTTGAAGGTCACCTTCTTGCCGTTAAAGGGCTGATTTCTGGTATTTGCCTTGGAGAATTGGTTCATCTTTCCTCCGCCCGTTGCGGATCTCATTATAAAGAAAGTGAAACCGATCATAATTGCCACAAGAATGAGGTAAGGCAAAAAGCTGGTAAGGAAGGAGTTGTCGGTTATTGCTATATAGTCCTCTTTTAAAGGAGTGTCGGGGTATTTTGCGTTATACTTGTCACGGTAGGTGCTTCCGTCGGAAAAATCACCGTAAATATCGTTGACAAAAAGGTTTACATAGGGAACATAGTAGATTCTCTCCGCGCTTTCGCCCCTCAATGTATAGGTGAGCTTGCCCGAATTAAGGTCTAATGTGTAATCCGCTACCTCTAAATTGTCAAAATGCTCCATTACTGAGGAATAGGATTCCACACGCGTCCTTGGAGTGAGGGATCTCAGAACGGAAATCAAGCCTATAATAAGGAAAATAACTATTGCAATATAAATCAGCGTTCCCCGTCTTTTATTCTGCATGTGATGCCGCCTTTCTTTTACACATTATTTTTATATGATCAGTCCTTGCTGTATATCTCACGCTTTAAAACTCCTATGTAGGGCAGATTTCTGTAATTCTGCGCGTAGTCAAGTCCATAGCCTACCACAAACTCATTTTCCACATCAAAGCACTTATAGTCCGCATGAAGGTCAATGCTTCTCTGAACCTGTTTATCCAAAAGGGTACAGATCTTAACGGAAGCGGGGTTCAGCTCCTTGATCCTGTTGCTGACGGTGTTAAGAGTAAGAGCGGTATCCAAAATATCCTCAATAAGAATTATGTGTCTGCCCTCCGCATGAGTGCCGAGAGCGTAGTCAATATCGCTGTCCATATCGATCTGTCCCGAAGAAGTCGCCTTTAAGCCATAGGAGCGCGCCGACAGAAAAGCGATCTGACAGGGAATGTCAATAGCGCGCATAAGATCCGCCATAAAAACAACGCTACCCTTAAGTATGCCCACCAAAAGAGGGTTTTTATCCTTATAGTCGCGGGAAATTTCCTTTCCTATCTCGCTGACCCTGTTTTTAAGCTGTTCCTCGGAAAAAAGTATTCTTTCTACGTCTTTGTTCATAGCTGCCGAATCCCTTTACTTTATATTTTACATTATTGCAGAATAATCATTTTGTTATTATAACATAGTATGGTGAAAAAAGCAAATACTTTTTCTATGAAATTTTGCTGAAATTTTGGAAAAGCTGTGGGAAATGGTTTCTGAAATCAGTTCCAAGGTGCTTTAACATAAACTTCCGTTTCAAAGCGATTCTCTATCCCAACAAGATTTTTCCCTTCGGAACAGGTAAAAAGCAAAGGCGCTTTCGCCGCTTCCGCCGCCTTTTCGGCGTAATCCATGGAATTTATCACCGTTTCATGGTCGGTAAGAGCACCAAGATTGGAATTATTGATAATTCCGCTGCACTCCAGCCCGCTTGCCGCCTTTATCTCCTCCAGCAGCTCCGCCGCTTCGGAGGTGGTGGAGGTGAGATAGCGGTATTTGTTTACAACATAATAAAGCCCAACATCGCTGCGGTTTTTCAGCACATCGCTGTATCTGCCCAAGGCAACAGCTCCTTCGGGATCTCCGCCGACATCGATAACGGTATAGCCCTCTCCGCTGACAATACCGCCTATATCAAAGCTCAAAGCGGGTATGTCCAAGTTGGAATTGGCATACATGGGCACAATAAGCTCAACGCCTTTGCTGCCGAAAAGCTCGCCGAAATCGGCGGTGCGGAAGTAGGGATTGACTATATCCAAGTCCACCACCTTGACCTTCTCGCCTCTTTCGGCTAATTTTAATGCGATATTGACAGCCACATTGGTTTTTCCGCAGCCGTAGTGACCTGTTATTATTATGATTTTGGGAAATTCAAAGTTCATTTATTTGTCCTGCTTTTTGATTATTTAGTTTATTTTAGCATATTTTTTGTGTTATGTAAAGAAGTATTCATAATATAAAATGATTGCAAAAAGGACGGTCCTATTTTATAACAAGTTTTTTGAGGGAACCATAAAAAACAGCACAACACCTCTAAAAGCGGTGAAAAATATCACATGTTTCCTTAAAAGCGGGCTCCCACTCGCTCAACTGCCTTGACAGCACGAATTTCAAAAATCAACTGAGTTCGGATTTTTTGCCCAGTTTTTCAAGCAAATTTAAATCTTGTCGGTTTTGAAATTCTTTTTAAATCAGCAAATTACCGCCAACATCCCTAAGAGAACCAAAATCAGCACAACTTCCCTGAGAGAGCTATAAATCAGCATAAGTTTCTTGGGAGCATAAAGCATAAAATAAAGGGGCTGCCTTTTTACAGCCCCTTATTTCATTTCTCCGCAATTCTCTTTACCGTCCTCAAAAACCCGTTGACCTCTCCCTTAGTAGTAAAAACCGAGGGGGCAAATCTCACGGTGCCCGTTTCCAATGTCCCAAGCTTTTTGTGCGCAAGGTATGCGCAGTGAAAACCGCCTCTTAAATAATATCCGCTGTCACTCAAAAGGGAAGCTGTTTCTTCCGACCCTCTGCCCCTGATATTAAAAGAAAAAAGAGGTGCATTGTTCCTTGAAAAACCGCCGTACAAAATAGCTCCCTCTATCTTCTTCATCTCATCGTAAGCGTAATTGCAAAGCTGCCATTCATGCTCATATATAGCGCTCATTCTTTTCTCTCTCACAAAAGCTATTCCCTCTCCCAAGGCAATGGCTCCCGCTGTATTGATAGTTCCGCTTTCAAAGCGGTCTGGCAGGAATTCTGGTTGTACGGGGTCGGTGGAAGCGCTGCCCGTACCTCCCTCAATAAGGGTTTTCAGACGGTATTTTCCGTCCGTTATCATCAGTCCCGTTCCCATTGGACCGTACAAGCCCTTGTGACCTGCGGCGCAGATAATGTTTATACCGTCGGAAAGGCTGATAGGCAGTACTCCCGCGCCCTGTGCCGCGTCAAGTATAAAGCATATCCCCTTTTTTCTGCAAAGCTCGGCTATTCTCTTATAGGGAAGTATCCTTCCCGTTACATTGCTTGCGCTTGTGCAGACCACCGCCTTGGTTTCCGGCTTTATCAAACGGCTGAAATTCATCACCGTTTCATCGTCATTATCGCTGACCCCTGCCGCAGAAAAGGTTATCCCCCTGTTTTCCTTGGACAGCGCCGTCAGCGGTCTTAACACCGCGTTATGCTCCATATCGCTTGTGACAAAATGGCAGTTGTTCTCGGCAATTCCCTTTATAGCGGTATTCAGCGCCTCGGTGCAGTTCAGCATAAAGCACACGTTTTCGGTTTTTGCGCCGAAAAACTCTCCGCATATCTCACGAGCCTTATACACCGCCTCCGCCGTTTCCATAGACAGCCTGTGACCCGCTCTTCCGGGATTTGCGCCGTAGTTTACCAAAGCATAGGAGCTTTTTCCTATCACCGAGGGGGGCTTGGGATAGGTGGTAGCGGCATTGTCAAGATAAACCATCAGACTTGCCGCCTTCTATCTTCAATACCGTTATACCCAGCGTGCCCAGCAGCCTTGACGCCCTTTCGGGATCCTCCCGTACAACAATGGCGTAGCCGCAGCCCCCTCTGCCGCTTACCTTTTCCACTGTGCTGTTTATATTAAGACCTTGGAGATAGCTTCTGCCGCGCATGGCGAGGGTGTAGGTTTTTACTCTTAAATAATATTTCATCATAGTTGCTCCTTATAAGAAGATTGTGGTTATTTATGGTTCTATTATGAGAGCTGTGCTTATTTTTGCTGCTCTCTCAAGAATGTTGTGCTAATTTTGGCTATTTTAGAAACCCGTGACCTTTACGGTTCACTTTATATAATATGCCGACAGGGCTTATTTTGCTATATTTTGAATAGGACAGGCACATATCAGCAATAATATATTTCAGACCGCTTTTAGTAAAAAATTTTGCACAACTTCTCTGAAAAAGCTGTAAATAATCAGCACAACACCTCTAAAAGCGGACATATTTCCGCACAACTGTCTTGAAAGCACGAATTTCAAAAATCGACTGAGTTTGGATTTTTGCCCAGCTTTTCAAGCAAAAAATCCAAACTCAGTCAGATAGACAAGATTTTAAAAATTGCCCGGCTTTTCAAGCAATTTTTAAAATCTTGTCGGTTTTGAAATTCTTTTTAAAAAGGAGTATTTATGAAAGCTGTAATTATGGCGGGCGGAGAAGGCAGCCGCCTTCGTCCCTTGACCTGCAATCTGCCCAAGCCCTTGGTAAAGCTTTGCGGCAAGCCCGTAAGCGAATACATCTTGGATCTGCTGGCGGAAAACGGCTGCGACGAGGCTGTTTTCACCCTTCGATACAAGGGGCATGAAATAGAAAATCACTTTAAAAGCGGAAAATACAAGGGCATTACCCTTGACTTTTCCTATGAAGATACGCCCCTCGGAACTGCGGGAGCGGTCAAGAAAGCTGCTTTGGCGGCGGATTTTGATAGCGAAGAGGATATCCTTGTTATAAGCGGCGACGCAATGTGCGATTTCGACTTGTCCGCTCTTTTGGTATACCATAAGGCGAAAAAAGCTGCCGCCACCATTCTCACCAAATCTGTGGATGACCCTCGGGAATACGGCTGCGTTATTTCCTCGGATGGCTTTGTGACGGGCTTTTCCGAAAAGCCATCATATATGGGGGCAGTCAGCGATATGGCTAATACGGGAATTTATATCATCTCAAAAAAGGTGCTGGAGCTTATCCCCGACAATGTTATGTGGGATTTTTCCAAAAATGTTTTCCCGCAGATGCTTGGAGAAAACATACCGCTCGCTTCCTTTGAAGGTTCGGGCTATTGGTGCGATATCGGGGATATTCCCTCCTACAAAAAATGTCAGAGGGATATACTTTTCGGCTTGGTGAGATGTGAGTTTGACAATCACTGCGGCGATATGGACGGTGTTAAGCTGAACCGCCCCTGTTTTATCGGTGAAAACGTCAAAATCGGCATGGGGACTGTGATAGAAAGCGGTTCCGTTATCGAAAGCAACGCCAATATCGGAAAAAACTGCAAGCTGAGAGACTGCATAATCGGCGGAGGGACATTTTTGGCGGACAAGGTCAAGTGCAGCGGCGCCATAATCTGCGAAAACGCGGTTATGGAACAGGGTACGGTGGCTTATGAAAACTCGGTTCTGGGCAGCGGCAGCGTTATGGAGCGGGACAGCGTCCTTGAACCCAACGTCAAGGTCTGGGACAACAAAAGGATCCCCTTCGGAACGGTGCAAAGGGAAAATCTCAAATACGGCGAAAATACTCTGAAGGAAATAAGCGAAAAGGGCATAGAGGGCGAAACCAACACCGATATTACCCCAAGCTTTATGACGGTTCTGGGCAGCGCCTGCGAGGCGGTTTTTGAAAACAAGGTCATCGTTTCCTGTGGCGGCGGAAATGCCGCCACGGTGCTTAAGGCGTGCTTTTGCGCAGGCTTTTCGGGCTCGGGGGGCAAAATCACCGACTGCGGAGTTTCCTCCCTTCCCGCACTTATCCATCTGAGCAGGGTAATAAAAGCGGACGGCTTGGTGCATATTGACGTAACAGCCAACAGCCGCATTTCCATACTGAACAGGGGCGGTCTGCCCTTGACAAGAGTTCAGGAAAGAAAGCTGGAAAGCGCCCTTAACCGCGGGGATTACCGCAATGCGGAATGGGACGGCTTCGGAGAGATAAAGACCTTCAAAAACGCCGCTTTGCTTTACAGCACGGCTTTGGAGGAAGCAAGCAATTTTATGTGCCGCTACAATGTCACCCTGAACTGCAACAACCCCATTATCGCTGCAGCCGCTGCGGCGCCCTTAAATAAAATAAGCAACAAAAAGGGCGGGCTTTTGACAATAAACATCAACCGAGAGGGCAATAAGGCGGAATTATATGTCAGCGAAAACGAAAAGGCGGATTATACAAAGCTGGTGACAATAGTCGGGCTGAACCTTATGCAGAAAGGCAATGACGTTGCCGTCCCCTTAGAGTTCCCCTCGGTTATGGAGGAGGCGGCTAAATCCGCTGGACAGGAGGTCAAGCGCTTCTACCAATGCTCCAATGACAACAGCGACAAGGAAGCGAGAATACTTGCGGCAAATCAGCCTTTTCTCTTTGACGGCTTGCTCCTTGCACTGAACGCCCTGCAAATAATAACCGAGTCCTATGTGGGCTTGGGGCAGTATTTAAAGACTATACCCGATCTGAAATCAGAAAACAGATTTTTATGTATCCACTGCCCGCCTCAAAGAATAATAAGCAAGCTGGCAAAGGATCAAAACAGCTATTCCGAGGGAGTATTTCTGGGTCAGCAGGGCAGCCGTGTTCTGCTCCGTTCCAGCAGAAAGGGCGACGGGCTGTATATGTATGCTGAAAGCTACTCGCAGGAAACCGCAAAATCTCTTTGCGATGAGGTTGAGGAGGCTGTCAGAAGGCTTTCGGACAAGAGATGAGCTTGATTTGCGGTTTTTGAAACAGAGTTGACCCGCCTTGACATTTCCTAAAAAATGGTATATACTAAAATAGATTATTTCTGCTCAAAAATTTTGAGCAGAGATACATATTAGTTCATATTTGCAATATTTATGAACGCCACATCGTATTTTGTGCGAAAGCATCAGATATATCAGAACATATTCCAATAGGATCGGCGCACGTCTTTTCGGCAAATTCCGACAATTACTGCGTTAAAATTTCTTGACTTGCAGCGGAAAGCCTTGTGATTTTGAAAAAATCACAACGAAATCTTTGCCTTGTCCTAGGCAAAATTTGCTCAGAAATCCGTACACCCCTCCTCTCGGAACAAGTTCTTAAACACAGATTCAACACAACAAGCTGTTCTTTTTTCCATTCAACAGAATAAAGCTTGCAAAACCCATAATTTTATTTACTATCAGTATAATTTTCTCTGAAATATACTTTGGGTTATCTAAAGTGTTTGATAAAAAGCCTTTGTGGACAAGGTTTTTTATTCTGTGTACAACTCTACCTAAAAGATAACGGTAAAATGAAAGGACATTAAATGGCAAAAAACAACAACGGATTCATACCGAATTTTAAACCAAAGAACGAGGGAGGACAGGACAAACAAAAGTTTTATCAGAAGTTCAGCGGAAAGAAAAACAAGAACGCCTCCCAGAACGACAGCGGAAAAACCGCTCAGAAAAACAGACAAAAAAGCTTGCAGCAAAATAATGTCGGAAAAAGGAACAATACACAGAAAACCGCACTTGCTTTAAATGCTCCTCAGAAGAACGGCGGAAAACAAACCGCGCCTGTTAAAAAAGCTGCAAATAAGCCAATGGTACAGCAATCACCTCAAAAACAAACACAGCTTAACCGGAGCGGTCAGAATAACCGCACAGCCAAATCCACACCCTTGAAAATTTACTCCTTGGGCGGACTTAACGAGATAGGAAAAAACATTTATGTGTATGAGTGCGCCAACGATATGTTTATCATAGACTGCGGACTCGCCTTTCCCGATGACAATATGCCGGGCATAGATATGGTAATTCCCGATTTTGCCCACCTTGAAAAGAACAAGCAGAAAATAAGGGGAATAGTGCTTACCCACGGTCATGAGGATCATATAGGAAGTATTCCCTATCTGCTGAAAAAAGTCAATGTTCCCGTTTACGGCACAAGGCTCACCTTAGGTCTTGTGGAGGGAAAGCTCCGTGAACACGGTATTTTGGCTTCAAGCAAGCTGATAACGGTAAATCCCGGAGAAACGGTGAAAATGGGCTGTATGGCGGCGGAGTTTATCCGCGTCAACCACTCTATCCCCGACGCCTGCGCCATTGCGGTGCATACACCCGCGGGCGTGGTCGTTCACACGGGAGATTTCAAGATAGACTATACCCCTATTGAGGGCGGAATAATAGACCTAGCTAGATTCGGCGAGCTTGGCAGAAAGGGAGTTCTGGCTTTATTGTCCGAAAGCACCAACGCCGAGCGCCCCGGCTACGCTATGTCCGAAAGAACGGTGGGAAGCAGCTTCAAGAACATATTTAACCAAGCCGAAGGCAGGCGCATAATAGTAGCCACCTTCTCCAGCAATATCCACCGTATACAGCAGATAGTGGACAATGCGGTTTTGCAGGGCAGAAAGGTAGCGGTCAGCGGCAGAAGCATGCTGAACGTTATGCAGAAGGCGATAGAGCTGAACTATATCCGCATACCCAACGGCATTCTGATAGATATAGATCAGATACGGAACTATCCTCCCGAAAAGCTTGTTATAGTAACTACAGGAAGCCAAGGCGAACCCCTGTCCGCTCTTACCAGAATGGCAGGAAACGACCACCGCCAGGTAACGATCACCCCCGAGGATCTTATCATCATTTCAGCCACCCCCATTCCCGGCAACGAAAAGCTGGTGGGCAATGTGGTCAACGACCTGATGAAGCTGGGGGCAGATGTGGTTTATGAGAGAATGTACGACGTTCACGTTTCGGGACACGCCTGTCAGGAAGAGCTGAAAATGATGATATCTCTTACCAAGCCCAAATTTTTCGTGCCAATTCACGGAGAATACAAGCACCTTAAAAAGCACGCCATGTTAGCCGCAAAAATGGGAATTCCCGAAGAAAATATCTTTATAGCCGACATAGGTCATGTGCTGGAAACCAATGGCGCTTCCATGAAAAAGACAGGCACAGTGCCTTCGGGCAGCATACTTGTGGACGGCTTGGGAGTAGGCGACGTAGGCTCCGCGGTTCTGCGGGACAGAATGCTTCTGGCTGAGGACGGACTTATCATTGTTGCGGCGTCCATAAGAAAATCCGACAAAAAGATAGTTTCGGGACCCGACATAGTTACAAGGGGTTTTGTATATGTCAAGGAATCCGAGGCTATCATAGAAAAAGCCAGGGAGATCGCTCAAAAAACCCTTGAAACCCAGTGCGCAAAGGACGTCCGTGAATGGGGCGGAATGAAGCCCGCCTTAAAGGACTCCCTAAGCGGTTTTATATATCAGAAAACAAAAAGAAGCCCCATGATTTTGCCCATTATTATGGAAGTGTAATGTAAGAACATGTTCCGACAGGATCGGCGCACGTCTTTTCGGCGAAGTTTTCCGTGCTCTGCGTCAGAAAAACCTGAAATACGTCAGGTATTCCTGCGTTTTTCTTCCCCGATCACGAAAAATTTCGCCGAAAAGACGCACACCCCTCCTATTGAAACAAGTTCAATATTGCGGCTTTCCGCCAAAAATGAAAGGCAGATTTAAAATGAAAAATTATTTTCGTGACGGAGGATTGGTTTTTTCCGTTATCGCCCTGATAGCCCTGCTTTTGTTCATGTCGGTGTTTACCTTTATGTATTCCCCCGATATGTTCTGGGTAACTGCGCCCTTTGTGGTACTGGTGTCGGGCTTTGCGGCGGGAAAACTGATACAGGTCACAAGGCGTAATTTTCAGTATTCGGCGCTTATCACCGATGAGATCAAGGAACAAAACAAAACCTCCCTTTACAGCCTTCCCATGGGAGTTGTCATTACCGACTCGGAACGCAAGATCATATGGTTCAACAAGCATTTTGCGGAATTTTTCGGCGAGGAAGTCAACTACGGCACCTCTCTCGACCTGATCTCCAGACTGCCTCTGGATAAGCTGATGACCGAAGACGGCGCGGATATAAAGCATAACGACCGCTATTACCGCGCATACGGAAACGCCTCTGCCGACGAAAACGAAAAAAATATCTTTCTTATCTATTTTTCCGATATGACGGATTATGTCAATATGCAGATAGAGAAAAGGCTCTCTCACCCCGTGGTTATGCTTATCATGATAGACAGCTTTGAGGAGCTGTTCAGCAGCAGCCTTGAAAGCGAGACCGCCCACGTCACGGTACAGATCGACCGCCTTCTGGAGGATTTTATAGCGGAAACAACGGGAATCCTCCGCAAGCAGTCAAAGGACAGGTTCTGGGCGGTGGTAGAAGAACGCCATATTGCCAAGCTCATTGAAAGCAAGGTCAAGCTCTTGGATAAGGCAAGAGAAATACAAGTCAACGACCGTATGAACGTTACCCTGTCCATAGGCATAGGAAGAACCGCAAAGACCATTTCCGAAAGCGAGGATTATGCCAAGCAGGCTTTGGAAATGGCTCAGGGACGCGGCGGAGATCAGGCGGCTATCAAGACAAATTCGGGCTTTGAGTTCTACGGCGGTCTTTCAAAAGGAATCGAGCGTTCCAACAAGGTCAAGGCGAGAATCATCGCAAATCAGCTTATACAACTGATAGAAAGCTCCGATCGGGTTTACATAATGGGACACAAGTTCAGTGATCTTGACAGTGTAGGCTCGTCGGTGGGACTTGCCTGTGCGGTAAGAAATCTCGGCTATACCGCCCATGTGGTGGTGGACAGTCTTGCGTCCTTAAGCACACAGCTTATCGGCAGGCTCAAAGCGGGAGAGGACCCGAAAAACAGCCTGTTTATGTCACCCTCCGATGCAGTGAACTCAATTACCGACGATTCCCTTCTGATAATCACAGATACTCACAATCCGCTTATGCTTGAAAGTGCCGAGCTGCATCAGAAGGCTAAGCAGGTGGTAATTATCGACCACCACCGAAAAACTGTAAACTTTATAGACAACTCCATTATCTTTTATCACGAGCCCTATGCCTCCTCCGCTTCGGAAATGGTGACGGAGATACTGAACTATTTCGGCAACGCGGGAAGGATCACCGCTTTACAGGCGGAAGCACTGCTGGCGGGCATTATGCTTGACACAAAGAATTTTACCATAAAAACAGGCGTGCGTACCTTTGAAGCGGCGGCATTTCTGAGAAAAATGGGCGCAGACACGGTTAACGTCAAGGGACTATTCGCCAACTCCATAGAAAGCTACCGTCAGCGTGCGGCTTTGGTGTCCAAGGCGGAGATTTACAAGCGCTGCGCCATAGCCTTCACCACGGTATTCAGCCCCGATATGCGGCTTATTGCTCCGCAGGCGGCAGATGAGCTTTTGGGAATAGAAAATGTGGACGCATCCTTTGTATATTACAGAAGCAGCAATGACGAGATCTACATCAGCGGACGTTCCCTTGGCGCAATGAATGTACAGCTTGTTATGGAACACTTGGGCGGCGGCGGTCACCAGACCATGGCGGGAGCGCAGCTGAAAAATGCCACGGTTGAAGAAACGGGAGCAAGGGTCAAGGAAGCTATTGATAAGTATTACGAAAATATCAGCTGATTTATTTGATAACAGATTCTACGGAGAGACATACATGAGAAAAAAATATACAGCAGTCCTTATAACGGCGGCAATTATCATAACCGCATTAACAGGCTGCTCCGACAATTCAAAGGGCGGGGGTACAAACGCGCCCGAAACGCAAAAACCTACAACATCGGCGGAAGATACAGCAAATTCCCTCACAGAAACAACAGAAGCTGCACCCGCCGAAACGGGAGCGGAAACAACTTTAAGCGATGATGAATTTATCGCAAAGTTAAACGAGATAAGCGGATACGTTTCGGGAAAGTTTTCCAAGGCAACCTTAAACAGGATTTATGACGAAACCTCTATAATGGTATCCGCAACTATTGAAAAAAATCCTTCCCTTCTTATAAGAGTCAAGGAGGCAGGAGATATACCAAACGCCGCCTTTGAAGCAAGCGAGATCTACCGTGAAGCTTTGGCGGCAGCGGGATTTACCGCGGGGACACTCAGTGTCAACACTTACGAAAAGGACGATAAGGGATATATCATTGATGAAACAATGATAGCATGGAGAAGCCCCGACGGTCTCACGGGCAAGCTTGTAGACGGCGTAGATGTTAAAACCGTTGAGGACTGTACCATAGACGGACTTTACCAATATTTCGGCGATAAGGTCAAGCCCTTTACTGCGGAAGAAACCGCCGATTTTATCAAAACAAGGATAAACAAAAAATCCGAGGGACTTTTACACGAGGACGATAACGCCGTTCTGGTTTCCACAGCAGGGGGAAGCATTGCGGTTTCTCTGAGAACCTATGAGGAATTCCTTATCCCTGCGGCGGCGGAATACGCCTATGAGGTGATTATGCCCATTGCTGAAAAATCCGAACTGCCCTTCGGCAGAATAAACGCCAATATATACGAAAATGACGAAAACGGCGGAATAAAGCAGGAAACCATGATAGGCTGGACGACCTTGGACGGCATAACGGGAAAATTCACATCCCACCCCGAACCCGTCACCGACGGAGATTATACCCTTAACGAGCTGTACGTAAAGTACGGCGAATACACCGAGCTTATCGCAAAAGCGAAAAACAACGAACGTGTACAGAAGGATAATTAAGAAATAACATAAAAAGAAAGGAAGATATACTATGAAGGTAATTTTACTTGAAGATGTAAAAGGCACAGGCAAAAAGGGAGAGATCAAGGAGGTCAAGGACGGTTACGCAAGAAACTGCCTTATAAGCAAAAAATTGGCGGTTGAAGCAACTCCCGCCAACATAAACCTTTTAGAGGGACAAAAGGCGTCCGCACAGCATAAAATCGATGTGGAAATTGCCAATGCCAAGGACATCGCCGCAAAGCTTGAGGGAAAAACCGTCAATATCTCCGCAAAGGGCGGCGCCAACGGCAGACTGTTCGGCTCGATAACGGGCAAGGATATTTCCGCGCAGCTTAAAAAGCAGTTCAATCTTGACATAGACAAGAGAAAAATTGCTGTAAACGGCGATATAAAGGCTTTCGGCGGATATTCTGCGGAAGCGAAGCTTTATAACGGAGTCAGCGCAAAGTTTACTGTTATGGTGGAGGAAATTCGGGAATAACAGCTCGAATTTCAAAAAGGAGTTTTTATGGCAGACTTTGATTTATCCGAGCTTTCCCTCCCCTTCAATTTAGACGCGGAACAGGCGGTTTTGGGCTCGGTTCTGGTAGACCCCTCAACGGTGGGACCCATAACCGCAAGACTGCACCCCGAGCATTTTAAGGTGCAGCTTCACAGCGATCTGTTTTCCGTAATATATCAGATGAGCATTTCGGGACAGCCTATCGACGTTGTCACCGTTATGGAAAAATCAGTGCAGCATGGCGTGTTCCAAAACAGCGAGGAGGCAAAAACCTACCTGATGAAGCTGGCGGAAACAGCCATAAATCCTTCGGGCATAGACAGCTATCTTGACATAATCTGCGACAAGTTTATGATAAGACAGCTGATGATCATATCAAAGGAAATATACGATCTAGCCGCTGCGGGTACGGAGGAAACCTCCGCTCTTCTGGATCTGGCGGAAAAAAAGATCTTCGATATCCGCGACGAAAAGGATCTGAAGGGTCTTACCCACATCAAGCCTTTGGTGAGCCAGCAGCTGGATATTTTGTCGGAGTTGGCGGACAATCCCGAAGGGGGCACAAATACAGGACTGCGCACCTCTTACGGCAAACTTGATCAGATCATATTCGGTCTTAACCCCTCCGACTTTATACTTATCGCAGCCCGTCCCGGTATGGGAAAAACCTCCTTTGCCACCAACATTGCCACTAATGTGGCAAAAGCCTATCCGCAAAAGAAGGTATGTATCTTTTCTCTTGAAATGTCCAAGGAACAGATCGCAAGCCGTATTCTTTCCGCCGAAGCAAGACTCAGCTCTGAGGAAATGAGAACGGGACAGTTCCCTGACTCAAAATGGGACGATCTTGGCGAAGCAGTGGACGTTCTGTCGCAGGTGGAAATATATATTGACGATACCGCCAATATCTCATTGGGAGAAATGAAGGCTAAGCTCAGGCGTATGAAAAACTTAGGCTTAGTCATCATTGACTACTTACAGCTTATGTCAACAGGCAGACGGGACGGAAACCGTGTGGCGGAAATCTCCGAAATTACCAGAAATCTTAAAATGATGGCAAAGGAACTGAACGTTCCCGTTATCAGTCTTTCACAGCTTTCCAGAAGCCCCGAGCAGCGCCCCGACAAACGTCCCATGCTGTCGGATCTGAGAGATTCGGGTTCTATCGAGCAGGATGCGGATATAGTGATCTTCCTGTACCGCGACGGCTATTACAACAAAGAAGCGGAATACCCTAACGCCTGTGAATGTATCGTAGCCAAAAACCGCCACGGCAAGGTAGACACGGTGCCCTTGAACTGGGACGGACAGTATACAAAATTTACGGGAGTAGATTTCTCTCATGGATAATCCCAAAATAAACACGCCAATGTTTTCGCCCTTTCAGGAAAAGGTTTTGCAGGCTGTCAGCGAATACAATATGCTTAAACCCAAAAATAAAGTAATCGTGGGCTTGAGCGGAGGTGCAGACAGCGTAACGCTTCTGCACTGCCTTAATTCCCTTAAGGAAACCTTGGATATAGAGCTGTACGCCTGCCATATAAACCACAATCTCAGGGGAGAGGACAGCGACAGCGATCAGAAGTTTGCGGAAAGCCTCTGTCAAAACCTTGATATTCCTTTGAGGGCATTTTCGGTCGATGTAAAAGGCATGCTTCAAAAGCACCAAAGCACCGAGGAAATTGCGCGAAAGCTGAGATATGAAAAATTCTCGGAGTACGCAGAGGAGATCGGCGCAAGGGTGGCAACCGCCCACAACGCCTGTGACAATACCGAAACGGTGCTGTTAAACCTTATCAGGGGAACGGGCTTAAAGGGACTTTGCGGAATACCGCCTGTGAGAGAACGTTTTATCCGCCCGCTGATCTACTGCACAAGAGAAGAGATTGAAGAATATATCAAGGCGAATTCCCTTGAATATGTAACGGACAAAACCAACTTTTCCACCGACTACACAAGGAATAAGGTGAGATTGCAGCTTATGCCCCTGCTCCTTGAAATGAACCCCTCCTTTCACAGGGGTGTTTCAAGAACGGTGACTGCTCTGAGAAGAGACAGCGATTTTATTGAAGGAATGGCGGTTGAAGCCTTGGATAATGCAAGATTGGAAGATTGCGTATATTCCTCGGAAAAGCTTGCGAGGCTTGATGCTCCCGTTTTTTCAAGAGCGGTGTCGCTTATGCTTTGGGAAAAACAGGTTGAGCCCTCTGCTTTGCGTATCAACGGTTTTATGGAGATAATCAGAAGCGGTAAGGGAAAGATCAATCTTGAAAAGAATAAGTTTGCGGTGGTTAAAAAGGGCAGAGCCGAGGTGCAGATCATTGAGCAGAAGTACCGAAAAAGAAAAAGCATTTAAATTAAACAGCTTGAAGTTTCCGTCCACGCTTTTCCAAAGGGTGGCGGGTTTCCAAAGGGCAGCGCCCTTTGGTCGTCCTCCGCAGAGGACGAAATCCCCATACTTGGACAATACAAGTAATGATTGAAAAAAGAGAAGCATTAAGAACCTGTCTTCACAAGATATTGCACGCGTCTTTTCGGCAAATTTTGCCGA
>CAZWRZ010000004.1:87398-168764 GCA_964636555.1 uncultured Ruminiclostridium sp. | reverse complement strand
AAAATCTTGTCGGTTTTGAAATTCTTTTTAAATCAGTAAATTACCGCCAACTTTCTTGAGAGAATATAAATTAGCACAACTCATTTGATAGAACCGTAAATTCTCACAAGTTTATTAGAGGTATAAACAGGGGTTGCTTTTAGCCCCTGTTTTTTTATATTTACCTGTAAGATTCAAAACCTTTCTGCGTGTATATAGACGAAAACAAGTATACGAATTTTCAAAAGGACGGACACGCCTATGGACGACAAGGAAATAATCCGGCTTTTCTTTGACCGCGATCAAAGGGCAATTTCAGCCGTTTCCGAAAAGTACGGCGCTTACTGCCGAACAATAGCCCTGAATATTTTAGGCTCCCGTGAGGATTCCGAGGAGTGCGTCAACGACGCTTTTCTGAAAGCGTGGGAGCTTATCCCACCCAACGACCCGCAGCTCCTTTCCGCCTTTCTCGGCAAGCTCACCCGAAACCTTGCCATAAGCAAACGAAGATACGGCATGGCGGAGAAAAGGGGCAAGGGCAACACCGACGTAATTCTTGATGAATTGGCGGAAGTGATCCCCTCCGATTCCTCGGTGGAGCTTCAACAGGAGCGGAAAGAGCTGACAGAGGAGATCAACCGTTTCCTCAAAAAGCTGCCCTTGAAAAAGCGGAACATTTTCATAAGCCGATACTGGTATTGTAACAGTGTTAAGGATATAGCCGCCCGAAACGGCATTTCCGAAAGCAATACTTCTGTTATTCTCAACAGAACACGCAAAAAGCTGAAACAGCATTTAGAGAAGAAAGGAATGATATAATGAAGCGCGAGGATTTTTTTGAAGCCCTTACCGACATTGACGAAAAAATGATAGCGGCAGCAGGCGACTTGGAACAAACCGCAGGACCCGCAATATCAGCGGAAACCGAAACGGATCAGCCCGCAAGACCCATAATAGTCACTACCCCCAAGAAAAACAGAAAGCCCCTTATCACCGCCGCAGCCTGCGTTCTTTTGGCGGCAGCGGCTACGGCAACAGCGGCGGCAGTTCTTAACCGCACACAGCTCGGTTTTGTGCCGCTTGTTGAGGACAAGAAGGAATACAAAACTATTGTAAATATTATCAACGGCAACAATAACCCCTATGAGCTGTATGAGCCTTTCCACGATTATTCAAGCATAAGTGAAATGAAGTGTATAAGCGATAAATATCCCGACTATCCCAACCCCTCCAAGTTTTCAAGCTATGAGGAATTGGCAGAGCAAAGCCAGCTTGTTGTTATGGGTACTTTTACCAACAACAGTGGTCAGGCGACCACATGGGACAATATTCCCGATTTCAGTCAGGCTATGAAAGGGGACTTTTTCAATAAGTACCTGTCCTTTAATACTCTTAAGGTGGAAAAGGTGCTTAAAGGCAACGGCACGGTGTGGGCAGGAGATGAAATTATTATTACTCAGCCCTATACTGTGGTATATGATCTTTCGGACGAATACAACATTTATTCCTTCTCACAGCTTACGCCTATGCAGAAGGGGGATAAATGGATCTACTTTCTGAATCCCAACGGCGATTATCCCGACGAGGAAATCTGGGGCAAGTCCTACTCTGCGGTAAACGATTACGAGGGGCGTTATCCCGTACCGGGAGAGGAAAACGCTCCATTTAAGTACAGAGAGAACGTAAAGGGCGTTATTGCCCCAGCTGTTTTTAATGAGGGAATTTACAGTGAGCTTGCCGGACAGCTTGAAAAAGCAGATACGTCACCCCGTCCAACGTATGTTATGGACTATGAAAAGGTGATAAATCCTTTTGAACCTTTCCTCAATGAAGATGACTATCCAGGCGGACTTCCTATGGGCTTTCACGTCCAATTTGAAATGGAAGAATTTGAGGACGTGATCTTCGGCTGGGAGGGCGGTGCGCTGTACACCGACGCCGACAACGGACATCAATTCAGAACAGGCATTTATGCTTTGCCCGGATGTATATACCTATGCGACCTTAACGGCGACGGCAGGCGCGAATTATGTGCCTCTATTTCTATCGGATCGGGTATTGTAAGTAATTTTATATATGTACTTGATTATTATAATGATAGGGCATATATGCTTGACGATCGGGGAGAAAGGGATTACTTCTTAGAGAAAAAAGACGGCGAGCTGTATCTTTTGTCCTATAAATTCTCCTTCTATTGTGACGAAGATGACCGCGACGAAAAGGCAGAGCTGCTTACAATGGATATGCTTAGGGAGATCGGCGGCGATAACGAAGGCGAAGTGTCACAGCCCCAGGAATCGGAAGCTCCTGACAAAACCGATTTTCCCTCCGAAAATGTTATTATGATAATGGATCCCAAGAATGGTGTTTCTTATCCCGATGATATGACAGTTCCCTTTTGGGTGGGCGAAACTTCCAACATTCAATTCAGATTTGACCGCGAACCCAAGTTTATCGGCGATATTCTTTTAGGCGATGTTCTTTCCGTTACGGAAAACTATGTTACAAAAAATCTCCTTTGGGCTGATAAAATAAATGCGATTTACCTCTGCGATCTGAACGGCGACGGTAATAATGAGATCTGCGTTGAGGCGCGCTTTGATCACCTGAATTTTGAAAACAGCTCTTACAGCACTGTATTTGTCTACGATCATGCAAATGATACAAGGTATGTGCTTTCAAACGATTCTGACTGCTCAGGTTATTCCCTTGCAGAAAAAGATGACGTTCTTTATATTTTAAAAAGCGGGGAGAGCGAGGTCATTTCGGAAGATCCCATAACTCTTGATTCTTTCATCAAATGCGATCCAAGCGCTTATAAAAATATTGCAGAACACAAATTCGGCGAAGAAAATGCAAAAATGCTTTGGAATTCAGGGTTGGAAAGCAATCTCGACCGACTTCATGAAACTCTTGAATTCAGATTGGAGGAGTTTCCCGATATAATTTTCAGAAAGAAAGCAGCCGATGAGCCTTTGCCCGGCAAGGATATTTTTGAAATAGAAGTGCCCTTTGCCAATAACGAGACGGTTTTCTGCGGATTCCCCATAACCTCCATGTATATCGGCGACTTGAACGGTGACGAATACCGCGAAATATGCCTTACCTACTCTACCGAGCCTTTATATGACGGAGAGCTGATCAATGCAGTGGATAGACAGTCAAGGGTCATTGTTATCGACTATGCCGAAAATAAGGTTTACACTATGCGTGATAATGAGCATAATTTCAGGCTTGGCATTACCGATGATAAGGTCATGGTTTCCAAGTTTGATTTTGAAACAGGCGAATTGGTCGATGATGAGCCTTTGAATGTTTGGAGTATGGATATTTTTGGCGGCGGTGATAATTAAATAATAAAAAAAATCAGCACAGCCTTAAAAACTGTGCTGGTTTTTATTCCTATTTTATTCAACCGTTCCTATCGTAACCGACTCAATAAAAATATCCTCAACGGGAACGCTTTTTTCTCCCTTTGAGTTCTCCTTTACCTCAACCGCAGAAACCTTATCTATCACATCAAATCCATCTACCACCTGTCCGAACACGGTATAACCGCCGTCAAGGAAGGGATAGCCGCCTACCTCTTCATATCTTGCCTTCATTTCGTCTGTACGGTCTTCTATTGCCTTTTTGGATAATTCATAAATTTCTTTTTGATTTTTGTAAGAAACCAAAAGCTGCTGATAATATGCCCGCTCATCATCGGAGGTGCTGTTTTTTACAAGCTCCTCCAACTGCTCAACATAGCTTTCATACTGCTTGATTGCGCTTTCATAATAAGAAGCGTCCGTGAACTCTCCGCAGCCCTTATTATTGATAATAAAAAACTGCGAGCCGTTCACTCCTCCTCCGTTGGCATAGCAAAGCGCGCCGTAATAGTGCCGCATTTTTTGGTTGTATTCAACTCCAAACTGGGGGTCATCTGCCGTGCTCATACCGTCGCCGTTGGCAGAACCGCCCTGAAGCATAAAGTTTTCCATAACACGGTGAATTTTTTTATTGGTGTAGTAACCGCTTTCCGCCAGCTCAATAAAGTTGCTTACTCCCTTGGGAGCTGCTTCGGGGAAAAGCTTGCACTTTACCTCTCCAAAATCCTTGATCTTGATTATTGCGTAAGTATCTCCCTTTTCAAGAGTTACGTCCTCGGTGTTTCCCTTAAAGGAAGAGGAGGTCTTTACTTCTGTGGGAGCAGTACCATTGTCTCCGCCGGCTGCATTCTGAGAACAGCCCGCCGAAGTAATGACCGCAGCAACGGACAGCAGTCCGCAGGTTAATTTCTTTAAAGTATTTTTCATTTTCTTTCCTTTCTTTGCTTACATCTTTTTATACATTGAGTATATAAATAAGTCCGTTTTCGTTTCCGTAATAGTTTTTTCTTTCGCCTATTTTCTGAAAACCGAATTTTTCATACAGACCTATTGCGCTTTTATTGCTTTCCCGCACCTCTAAATAAACCTTTTTTGTATTCTCGGGCAGGCTTTTGAGAAAGCTCTTCATAAGACGTTCACCCTTTCCCTGCCCCCTGAACGCGGGTAAAACCGCTATACGATACAGCTCGCCTTCACCGAATGAGGCAGCCGCCAGAAAGTAGCCTATTGCCCTTCCCTCCGAAAGCTCCAAGGCATAGAGAACATCTTCTCTTTTTAAGGACGACTCCACCGCTTCCCTGCTCCAGAAATCCTCGGGAAAACATTCTTTTTCCAATTCGGCAATTAGCTCCGAGTAATATTTCCGATCTGTTTTACCTTCTGTTATATTTTCTCCCAAGCTTTCAGCCGAATCTTCTCTTATCTCACCGCTATGCTCCATAATTATTTCATATATTCCTCGTAAAATGCAACAAGCTCGTCCCTGCATTTGCGGTAAGCCTCAATACCGTTAAAGTACGGATCCTCAACTCCCAGAACTACTATCCTGTCTTCAAGCTTTCTGCCTTTAAAATAGGATTGCAGAGTGATTTTCTGACGCTCCGTCATAACGTGAAATTCATCGAATTCATTTATATTGAACTTTGAAATGTGGGTAGGCTTATAATTGGTCTCTATCCCTATTTCAGCCAGTGCAGTTTTAACGTTATCGTCGATCTGCTCCCCCATAATGGCAATTCCCGCGCTTTGAAAGCGGCAGGACACATTTCTTTTCCTCGCAATGCTGTTGGCGATCTCCATAGCCAGCGGACTGCGGGTTTTATTGGAGGTGCATATTATCAAAACATTTTTCATCTTTTGCTCCGCTTGTTTTCATCATAAAAAATCAGTGTGTATCAAACCAAGTCTTTCCGATTTTAACATCGGCAGTCAGCGGTACCGCAAGCTTTACGCAGCTTTCCATTTCTTCCTTAAGAATTTCCGCTGTCCTTTGCGCATACCCTTCTTCAACCTCAACGATAAGCTCGTCGTGAACCTGTAAGATCAGCTTGGCGGGAAGTCCCTCCGCCTTCAGCCTGTCATACACCCTTATCATTGCCAGCTTTATTATATCTGCGGCAGTTCCCTGTATGGGAGTATTCATTGCTATCCGCTTTGCCGCCGCCTGTACAAGCTTGTTGGAAGCGTTTATTTCGGGAATGTATCTCCGTCTGCCGAACATGGTCTCTACATAGAGGTTTTTCTTTGCTTCCTCCGCCGTGCTTTTCATAAAGGCGTCAACGCCGCTGTATTTCGCTAAATAAGACTCGATATACTGCTTTGCCTCGGCAACGGAAACGCCTGTGTCCTTAGACAGCGAAAAAGCACCGATTCCGTAAACTATGCCGAAGTTGACTGCCTTTGCTCTTGAACGCAGCTCGGGAGTTACCCATTCCAAGGGCTGATTGAACACCTGAGAGGCGGTGATTGCGTGAATGTCGTCGTCCTTTAAAAACGCCTGCTGCATTATCTCGTCGCCTGCAAGGTGAGCAAGAACCCTCAGCTCGATCTGCGAGTAGTCCGCGTCCACAAGAAGGCAGCCCTCCTTTGCGGTGAAAAACTTTCTCATATTTCTGCCCAGCTCGGTGCGTACGGGAATGTTCTGTATATTGGGCTCTGCGCTGCTTATTCTGCCTGTGCGGGTCTCGGTCTGCTTAAAGGTGGTGTGTATTCTGCCGTCCTCATGGCTCACCGCCGCTTTTAAGCCGCTTACATAGGTGGATTGAAGCTTGGTAAATGCTCTGTAATCGGAAATAAGAGGGATGATCGGGTGTTTATCCGACAGTGACTCCAGCACATCCGCATTGGTGGAATAGCCGGTTTTGGTTTTCTTGCCATAGGGCAGGTTGAGCTTTTCAAAGAGAATTACCCCTAACTGCTTTGGAGAACCTATGTTGAACTTTTCTCCCGCCAGCTCGTAAATTTTGCTTTCGGTTTGGGAAATTTTCTCCTCCAGCTCCTTCCCGAAGACGTCAATGCCCGCTGTATCAACCTTTACCCCTGCAATTTCCATATCGGTAAGAGTACGGGCAAGGGGGATCTCTATTTCCTCCAAAACCTTATTCAGCTTTTGCGAATGTATATTGTTGATAAGCTTGCTCATGAGCAGATAAAGGCTGTCGGGAAGCTCCTCTTTGTCTTTGGGAGCATTTACGCCGTATCTTTGGCAAATCTTGTCCATTTCATAACCGTTTGAGGTAGAATCCAGAAGATAAGCCGCCAAGGTAGCGTCAAACACAACATTCTTTATCGTAATACCCCTCGGCATTGTGTAAGCGCACAGTGCTTTCAGGTCAAAGGTTCGTTTTTCCTCTCCGTTTTCCAAAAATTCCTTTAAATCGGCAGGCTCAATAAATTTACTGTCAGTACAAATATAAATGTTATTGTCAAAAAGTATAATATTCGGTGTATTTTTGTCGGGAACAATTTCTTCCGTTTTTTCGATTTTTTCAGCCGCCGAATCATCTATTGCCTTTTGAACCGCTTTTTCGTTGGCAATCTTCATATTTTCCGCAGAAATGTTCATCTTTTTAAGGATGCTGAACATCTCCAGCTCGGTCAGTATTTCCGCTAACTTAACCTCATCGCGTTCTTTGGGAATATAGCTGCTCAGATCGGTGTCAACGGGAGCGTCAAGAGCGATAGTACCAAGTTTTCTGCTAAGCTTGCAGTTCTCCTTTCCCTCGGTCAGCTTTTTTCTGAGACCCGCAGTCATTTCCAAAGTGTCTAATTTATCATAAATATTACTTACAGTAGAGTATTTCTGTATAAGATCAAAGGCGGTTTTTTCACCCACGCCCTTAACTCCCGGGATATTATCACTGCTGTCTCCCATAAGCGCCTTGACTTCAAGCATTTGCGAAGGAGTAACGCCGTATTTGTTCATAATTTCCTGAGGAGTGTACAGAACATCTTCCTTATTTCCCGCCAGATTCACATAAACGCTTTCGGTGACAAGCTGAAAGCTGTCTCGGTCCCCTGTGGCAATTACCGCAGTATTTCCGCCAAGCTCCGCAGCATGAGAAAGAGTGCCCAAGATATCATCGGCCTCCCAGCCCTCTTTTTCCACAACGGCAATGCCCATAGCGTGTAAAATGTCCTTGACAAGGGGCAGCTGCATGGCAAGCTCCTCGGGCATCGGCTTTCGGGTGCCCTTATACTCGGAATACATTTTATGGCGGAAGGTAGGGGCTTTAAGGTCAAAGGCAACAGCTATGCAGTCAGGATTAAAGTTGTTTTCAAGCTTAAGGAGTATATTCATAAAGCCTGTCACGGCGTTTGTGAAAACGCCCTTTTTGTTGGAAAGGGCTCTTATGCCGTAAAAGGCGCGGTTTATTATGCTGTTTCCGTCTATTACAAGTAATTTCATGGTTTCACCTTTTCCCTTGCCGCTTTTTTGTAGTCTTTGAACCTGTCTTCACAAGATTTGTGCGTGGATTTTCGAGCAAATTTTGTCGAGGACAAGGAAAAATCCCGCAGGAATACTTGCGTATTTCAAGGAATTTTAACACACGATGTGTTAGTCATTCGCCCAAAGTCGGCGCACGGATGCGCCGACAGCAAAGCGAATGATAAAACGCAGTCATCGGCAAAATTTGCCGAAAAGACGCGTGCAATATCTTGTGAAGACAGGTTCTTTAACTTAATTAACAATTATATCATATTTTAAAGACAATGTCAAAACATTTTTAGTCACATTATCTATACCCGTAATTGCAAAATTTTAAAAAAATGTAAAATTGTAACCATTTTGTAATTGATTAGAACTGTTTGTTATGCTAAAATATAAAATATAACCATATATGGAGGTAGAATAATGAGGTTCAGGGCAAAATCCAACCTTTTTGTTATTATTGCGGCATTATCTCTGCTTTTATGCGGAGGGTGCGAAGATCACGGCAATATTTTGAATCAGCTTGAAAAAACCGATATATCTTATATAATGAAAACCGAGCTTACCTGTGTCAACGGTGAGGAGCTTTACATAAAAACGCCCTTCTACCCACCCTCCGATATTCTGATAAGATACGGCAATCCCGTTTATTTCGACGGAAGACGGCTTTACTTTTTCAGATACAGTATTACCGAGGCGGAAACCGATGAGGAAAAGGCGGAAAGCGGAACGGCTGTGGCACCCAGAACGGCGGTTATCGCCTGCTTTGATACCGAGAAAAACGAAACCGAGCTTATTCTTGAAGAAGAAAACAAAAAGCATATCAGCTATTCCTTTGCCGCCTTCAAGGATTCATTTTTATATTACTACCGCATGGAACAGGACAGCGGAGGGGGATCCTCCAATGACGCTGCCCTTTATCGTATCAATATAGACGAAAAAAAGGCTGAAAGGATCGCAGAGGCAAGCGTTATCAACGGCGCACTCCCGAAACAAAAGGGAGTATGGGCGGGAGAAAGCCTTTATTTTGAACAGACTGTGCATTCCGATGACCCCACCGATTCCGCTTTATATTCCTATATTTATTCCTACAACACCCGAAACGAAGAATACAAGGAATTTAAACGCGGCATACAGAATCTGATGAGATACGGCGACAAGATTGCTTTCATAAGGGACGGCAAGGTTTACTGCTGCGACCCCTCGGGTGAAAATGAATCTGAGATATACGCCCCTGCCGAATCGGATAACATTGCTTTTTATTCCAACGGCGAAAAGATTTTTTATCAGCAGTTTGTTTCCGACGGAGAAAAAAACTCTGTTGAAACGGGTTATATTTCGGGCGGCAAGAAAAAGAAGATCGGCTGGAACATCAAAAAGGACGGCAGATTCAGCCTTATGGAAGGCGGAACAATGTTCCTGATGACAGTTTCCGGCGGCGACAATATCGTTTATGACGATAACCACGGCTGTTTTGCGCGGATAAGCCTTAACCGCGAAAAACACCAAGGCTATCCCGCTGAGGATTCGGTGATGTTTGTCTGCTATGACGGAGGCGGGCAAAACCCGATTTTCTATCTCTATTCGAGGGAAAAGGTAAAGGTGCAGCTGCCCGCAGCGGTAAATGCCCAAAAGGATAATTTATTGGAACACCCTTAAGCAAAAAACACTCAGCAGGAAAGGAAACAGCATGAAAATTACAGTAACGGATATCGACACGGTGACAAGGGGCGATCTGTCCTTTGACTTTCTGGAAAAGCTTGGTGAGGTTGCATATTACGGTGTTACTGCCGAAAACGAGGTTTCGGAAAGGATAAAAGATTCGGACATCGTCTTGTGCAACAAAACTCCTCTTAACAGAAATAATTTGAAGGACGCAAAAAATCTGAAATATATAGGCTTATTCGCCACGGGCTATAACAATATCGATATAGAATACTGCCGTGAAAGAAGAATAGCGGTCTGCAATGCGCCGTCGTATTCCACCGACTCGGTGGCGCAGCTTACTTTTGCCCTGATACTGGAGCTTACCAACCGCGTATGTGACTACCGTTCACTGGTGGACAAGGGCGACTGGAAAAAAAGCCGTACTTTCAGTATGTTCCCCATTCCGCTTATGGAGCTTAAGGGTAAAACCCTCGGAATAATAGGCTTTGGCAGTATCGGAGCAAGGACAGCGGAGATCGCTCTCGCCTTCGGTATGAGAGTGCTTGCCTTTAACCGCTCGCCGAAAGCCGCAAAGGGAGTGGAATTTGTTGATTTGGATACCCTGTTGGCGCAAAGCGACATTGTTTCGCTCCACAGCCCTTTAAACCCACAGTCGAAAAATCTCATCAACGAAAATGCAATAAACAAAATGAAGCAGGGAGCATATCTTATTAACACCGCAAGAGGGCCCATTGTTGACGAAAACGCCCTTGCCAATGCTCTGAAATCGGGCAGGCTGGCGGGAGCCGGAGTTGACGTACTTTGTACCGAGCCTATGAGCGGGGATTGCCCGCTGTACGGTATATCGAACTGTATAATAACGCCGCATATTGCTTGGGCGGGGCTTGAAACAAGGGAAAGGCTGCTTGGGATAGTTTTTGACAATATCAGGGGATTTTTGGAGGGGAAGACTGTCAACAATGTGGCAGAGTGAAATTCTGATATAATATAAATAAAATTATTTTTTATAATAATGGAGAAGTGCAATTTATGAAAAAATATCCCGTCATTATCATCGCGTTATTATGTTTATGTGCCTGTAGTTCTGTTAATCCTAACGGTATACTCAATACAGACGAAGATAATAGTAATACCAACATTATAATACCTGAAAGCTCAACAGATTCCCGGGATTATGCAGACACTCCCGCCCCGGACTATATTTATCCGTTGCATTATGACTCGCTGCTTGATTTTGACAGTTCAATAAAAAAAGAGAATGAGGAAAAATTCTATGCAATTTTTTCAGAAAAAGTCAAAGAGGAAAAACTTGATGAATTGAAATTATTTGTTGCAAAACTCCAATCGAAAAAAATAATTGTTCCTTGCTTAAGCGGTAAAGTAGTAGATTTTCGTAACAAAGAAGGTTTTTCAAACATTTCGCTGTTTGCTTCTGAATCATACGGACTGCCATGGATATTTTATTACCCAAATGTATCTACAGAAGAAAACTTCTATATAAAAATAACGTTTTTGCCGGATAGTGTTTTGGAAAAGCAGAAAAATCCAACAGCTTCAGATGTAATAAAGGAGTTATCTCCGAATTCGCCTAATGTAAATAATCTTGGCGAACAGCATAAAAACATTTATAACCAAGAGTTGAAACTCAGTGACCGGGAAGTTACAGCATTGATATATGAATATAAAACCGATAACAGAAACAGCACAATTTTTATTTACGATGATTTACTTGTAGAAATCAGAAGCAACCCTGAAGTGTGGTCTACTCAATGGTTTTCTGCCCTATCGTTCGATTGTTTCGACGAATGATTTGAATCATATCTTGCATTGGGCTTACCATTCGCCGAAAACCGCAGAATGGGTTGAATTTACGGATTTGGATACTCTGCTTGCCCAAGAGGAAAACGCCCTTGCCGCCCTGAAATCGGGCAGGCTTGCGGGAGCGGGAGTTGACGTGCTTTGCACGTAGCTTATGAGCGAGGATTGCCCGCTGTACAGCATACCAAACTGTATAATAACGCCGCATATCGCTTGGGCGGGGCTTGAAACAAACAAGGGAAAGGCTGCTGGAGATTGTTTTTGATAATATCAGAGCTTTTCTGGCGGTAAAGACGGTCAACAACATTGCAGAAACTTGACAATAAATTCCCCTGAGATTATAATTGTATCATAATAAAAATCAAAGGGAGGAATATTATGCAATACCGCAGACTGGGAAAAACAAATTTAACGGTAAGCGAAATAGGTTTCGGAGGAGAGTGGCTGGAACGGCATAACTATGAGGAATGCAAGGCGGTAATAGACCGCGCCGACCGGCTTGGAATAAATATTCTGGACGTCTGGATGCCCGAACCCAATGTCCGCACCAATATCGGAAAAGCCCTTGCGGGCAGGCGTGAGCGCTGGTTTATTCAGGGGCACATCGGTTCAACATGGCAAAACAATCAATACACCCGCACCCGTGATGTTGATAAATGCCGCGAGGCTTTTGAAGATCTGCTTACACGTTTGCAGACAGACTATATCGATTTGGGCATGATCCACTACATCGATAAGGAAAGCGACTGGGAAGCCGCCATAAACGGTCCTTTTATGGAATATGTCAGGGAGCTGAAGGAAAAAGGAAAGATCCGCCATATCGGTATGAGCACCCACAACCCTGTTATGGCAAAACGCGCGGTGGAACACGGACTTGTGGAAATGATGCTTTTCAGCATAAATCCCGCATTTGATCTTCTTCCCCCCACAGATGATCTTGACACCTATTTTGCCGAGGAATACCAAGAAGATCTCGGCGGTATCGACCCTGTCAGAGCCGAGCTTTACAAGCTTTGTGAGCAAAAGGATGTGGGGCTTACCGTTATGAAAGGCTACGCAGGAGGACGGCTTTTTGACCCGAAGCGTTCTCCCTTCGGCGTTGCACTGACACCTGTGCAGTGCATACACTACTGCCTTACCCGTCCCGCAGTTGCTTCCATAATGGTGGGATATGACAGTCCCGAGCATGTGGAACAGGCAGTCGCCTATGAAAGTGCGTCCGCAGAGGAAAAGGATTACGCCGCCGTTCTTGCAAAAGCTCCCCGCCACACCTTCGGACAGGGGGAATGCACCTATTGCGGTCACTGCAAGCCATGTCCTGCCGAAATCGATATTGCCATGGTAAATAAATATTATGATCTGGCAACTATGCAGTCGGAGGTGCCCGCCTCGATCAGGGAACACTATTCCGCGCTGGAGCATACAGCAAGCGCGTGCATCGGCTGCAAAAGCTGTGAAAGCCGCTGTCCGTTCGGCGTTAAGATCGCCGAGAGAATGGTAAAGACGGCGGAGTTGTTTCGGCGGTAAGTGTTAACCAAATAAAAAAAGGGGCTGTAAAAACAGTCCCTAATTTATGCTGTCAGGAAAGCTGTGCAAAAAAACCGCTCTCATAAGCGCAGCAATTATTTTTCATCAGCGTAAGAAAAAATAGTAATCCTAATACTGATCTTCGATTAAAAGCAGACATTCTTTGCGGTCTATTTTGCGTCCTGCTGCGTCATCGTCCTCGGCAGGCGTCAGCCTGCTGTCGTCCTCTTCCTTGCAGGACACAAAATATCCCCGCAAATAATTTGTCTGCTTTTAACCGAAAATCAGTATAAAAACTAAGGAATGCCTTTCTATCCAAATTCATGTGTGGTGAAATTTACCTTTTCGCCATTGACATACAAGCCGTTAAATTGAAATTCATCATAAGTTACTCTTACTAAAAAACACAACAGCGGTGGGAAAGCATCGCTGTTGTGTTATCTCTTATTTGACTTATTTACGGATTGTCATTTATAAATTCAAGGAGCTTTTCTTCCGCATCCCGCATTGTACCGGACGTAAAGCCGTGACCCTCTCCTTTATATGTCACCAGCTCGGCGTTGGGGTAGGTGTTCACTGCACGCTGACTGCAGCTGATCGGGACGATATTATCGTTTGTGCCGTGCAGGATAAGAACGGGTTTTTGGAAATCCGCCATATTTGCGTAAACATCAAAATCCCGCATTGTGACGACAAAATCACGCCCCAGCTTAACGCCCCAGAAATCAAAGCTCTCGGGTATGCTTTCGGGAGTGGGATAACGGTCAATAGGGTAATTTGTTTTGGTCCAATTATCGGGAATGTTGAAAGCGGGGAAAAGCAATACCATTCCCTTTATATCCGCCGCCCGTTCTTCTGCCGCCATGGCGGAAACTATGCCTCCCTGACTTCCGCCCAGCAGATAAAGACTGCCGTTAAAGCCTTCAATCTGTTTTGCATAGTCGATCAATGCAGACAGATCTTCCTTCTCGGTGAAGAGGGTCATATTCGTTGTACCGAAACCGCTTGTATCACGCTCGCCGCTGCCGCAGAAGGTGAATGTGACGGAGGCTATTCCATTGTCCATCATATAATTTGCCGAATCCCTGAAATCGTCCTTATAGCCATTGTATCCGTGGCTGAAGATAACCAGCGGAAAGCTTTCCTCCTCAGGAATGAAAACGTCGCCGGTAACCGTGCGCCCGTGATGCTCCACCTGTATAACGGTTCTCCCCGGCTCAAGCTTCACCTTTTCCGCTTCACCTGTCCGGTCCGTTTCTGCAGCGGTCGGTTCGGTGCTGCTCTGTTCTCCGCTTGTTTCGGCGTTATCTGCGGGAATACCGCCGATGTCCCCGGTGCCGCTCTGACAGCCCGCAAAGCAAAGCGCCAGCATTACAGACAAAATAATCTTAATATTCTTCATTTTATCACCTCATAAAAATCAATTAAAATTCGGAAGTTCATCTCTCGTGATAATGACCTCGCTGCTGTACACCTTTTTCATCATATCAAGCGAAGTGTATGCCTCGGAAAGCTCCGTTGTGCCGTTTACCACAATATAATCCCAGTTCCATACCGCAAACCAGAGCCAATAAGCGTTATCCCGCACTATCAGATCGGAGTCGGGCATTGTTGCACATTCGCTCATTGTGACAAGCTTCCTGCCTCCCGTCCAACCGGTGATATCCTCCAGTGTTGCAGGGCTTGTTCCGTAATCGTGAGCGTTGTTGTAAATATCAATAGCCGCTATATCACAGTATTCGTCTCCGGGATACCAGTCTTTGTCCTGCCCGTTCCATACCCATATAAGATTATTCAGCTTATGGTAATCAGTCATTCTTTCATACATAAGCTTCCAAAGCCATTTATAGGAATCCGCTCCCGATGCTCCCCACCAGAACCAGCCGCCGCTTGCTTCGTGGAGAGGCCGCCACATTACGGTAACATTTTCCTTTTCCATTCCCTTCATAAGTGAGGAAATATTGTCGATATCCTCAACGATTTTGAACGCCTCAACAGATATCTCCCCTTCGTTATACATTTTCTCGATTTCAACAAGATCAAGCTGCGCCAAATTTTTATCCGTCACAGCATTGGACAGCATGAAATCGGTTTTCTCGGTATAAAACTCACACTTTCCATAAGGCGCATACCAATGCCAGTCAAAGGCTACAAGCCCGCCCTCCCTGCTCCAATCTATGGCAAGCTCTGCGTCCTTTGCGGAAGGATTATTATGGCAAAAGCTCATGGAATCGTAAATAAAATCAAATGTCCTTACCGCAGGATATTTTCCCAGACCGAGATAAAGCGCATCTGTCTCGGTGTTATTTCCGTAATCGGTGCACTGCCCCGACAAGGTTCTTTTTCCGTAGATCTCTGTTAAGTATCGGTAGATTTTTTTGGTTTTTTTATTGGCATTGGGATTGCACAGCTCTTTGGTCACATTTTCGTAAATTTCATCGCTGAGAGGCTCGCCCTTTTCAATAAGGACAGAATCAAGTGAAAACCAGCTCCAGCCGTCTCCCAGTGTTATCTCGTTGCTGCCCTTTTCAAGAAAAATACCGTTTACCGTTGTTTCGGCCCAGTCTCCCGCCTCGGAATAAATATCCATTACCTTGGCATCGTTGAAAAGCAGGGGATTTTCCTTGTGCCCTTCTGCGCAGTGCCTTACGGTAATTTTGTAGTATTGATTTGCGGGAATATCCACATTGACCTTAAGTGCCTTGTTATTGGTAATATCAATATATCCTCTGCCGCTGTAGCCTGTTTTATCGGTTTGTACGGAAAGCCTTGAATTATCTTCTGCTTCAATAAGGCAGTTGAATTCCATTTCATCAATTCCCTCGAAACTGAGCTTTTCATAATTGTAGGATTCTGCCGAATCACAGCCGGAAAAAAGTATAATTGACGCTAAAACAAGCGATATTATCTTTTTTGTTGTATTCATATTTTTTCCTTTCCCTAATTCGGTTTACGCAAAAACCGCTGCGAAAAACATATATGTGCGTATAATTCAAGGATACCATTTCTTATATTTTTAGTCAATTTAAAATTTTTCACACTTTTTGCCGGCTTAGTTTCAAAAAACTAAATCACATGCCTATAATTTGTTGTATATACGGAGTTTTAGGTTATTCGCCAAAATAAAAAAACAAAAATTCCTTGACGTTTTCCGGAAATGGGACTATAATTTATTTGTCGGCTTCATGCTGAGGAAATCAATTCGGCGTATTATTGTTTATCGGGGGTTTTTATGGCAGTAGTGATAAATCAGAATGAATACCCATATACAGAACAGGTGAAAAACCTTCCCGTTTATCTTACGGGAATAGGAGGAACAGAGTGGCAGGGGCATATTATAAGGGAGGAAGGATACTATTGGCACCAAATATTGTTTTGTACAGGCGGAAGCGGTATTCTGAAGTATGACAATACAACTGTCAGAATAGAGAACAACTGTATATTCTTTCTTCCTGCCGATTATCCTCACGAATATTACCCCGAAGAAATCAAATGGAATACGTATTACGTAGCGTTTGACGGCTATGTCTGCCGCAATATTTTAAAAGAGCTAAATCTGACCGCCCCTATGGTTATAAGAGTTGACGAATTAGGTGCATTAAAGAGGCTGTATGATAAGATTTTTGTGACCTTGAAATCGGATAAGGTATACGGAAATTATACCTGCTCGGGGTTGGTTTACAACTATATTTTAGAGTTTCACAGGCTCGCCTCCGATAATTCCGTAAAGGGAGGAGCCGAAAAAAGCAATATATTGATGCCCGCACTTAACTATATTGACGATAATTTTCGTGAGGACTTTTCAATGTCTGCACTTGCCGAAATTTCCGGAGTTTCGCAGCAGTATCTATGCCGTATTTTCAAGCAGACAATGAACCTTCGACCCAACGAATATGTTACCAGACGGCGGCTGAACGAAGCAAAAAGGCTGCTCTGCGAAACGGAGCTGCCGGTATCGGAGGTTTCCGCACAGTCGGGATTTGCGGATACAGGGTATTTCTGTACCGTTTTCCGCCGTTATGAATCAATGACTCCCATTGAATACAGAAAAAAATATGTCAGCGGCAAAATCTGCTGAGAAAACATGTGCAAATCCTGTGCAGACGGGTTATAGCACTAATAAGCCGACAAGCTGCTTTTTGATCGAGCAAAAAAATAACCGTCCATTCTCAGGACGGCTCAGCTTGTTGAAAAAACTCCCTAATGGGAGGTTTTTTAATCTGTGATTGACTGACAAAAAAGATTTTAATTAGTTCAACGTACCATAGGCGCAGCACGTTTCCAAAATTACGGTTTTTGTGCAGCAAAAATGTCGGTCTTCGATCGCCAAGGAATTTTCTTGTAATATCATGATAAAAAAATTCCTAGCTCTTTGGGGAAAATTGGGACGGAAATGGGATGATAAGGAGCGATAGTGAATTTCAAAAAAATATGGTTACTTATATCAATAATACCATGATATGATATATATTATAGTATTATTGATATCGCGGTAGAAAAACAGCACATCCTGGATATCTTCTATTATATGAGAACAGGCAAATCAAAATCCAATCTATCAAACTTCCTCAGGATGTCCAAATCGCGTATAATAAAATTACTAAGTTTGTCGGTAAGAGTAGATGCAGGAGTTATTGAACACAATAACCGTGACTTCGTTGCCAAGAATGTAAATAAAGATAAGATCGCTGATAATATCACCTATGTGAAAAGAGATTTAAGAGAAGTCTATCAGGAAACTTTCGGTAAAGCTCTTGAAGAATACAACGCAAAACAAAAACGCTCCGACAGAGTTATAAAGGACTATTACGAACATATAAAAAACAGCAATCAAGAAAAACTATTCTATGAAGCTGTTATACAATTCGGAAATATAGACAGCTCTGCTGTTGGAACAGAGGGCGGAGAGCTTGCAAAAAAGATGTTGGACGATTATATGAAAAATTTTCAAGAAAGAAATCCTAATCTAATTGTATTCAACGCTGTTATGCACTTAGATGAAGCTACACCACATCTTCACATCAACTTTGTACCTGTCGCTCACAATCAAAGCCGAGGGCTTGAAACAAGAGTTTCACTAAAAAAAGCGTTAGAGGAATTGAATGTTACAGCAAAAAGCAAAAAGGAAAGCGAACGCCAACAATGGGCGGCAAGAGAAAAAGAAATTATGAAAACCATAGCAAGAAAACACGGGCTTGGAATTGAAAACAAAAATATTACTCGCCCTCACTTGTCGGTAGAAGAATACAAACAAACTTGTCGTGAACTTGATAAAAAGAAAAAGCAAATCAATGAGCTTTTTGAAAAATCAAATCTTAATCCTTCCGAAATGCAAAAGTCTGACTTGGATTTATTGGTAAATCGCTCAAAACAACTTCAAAAAGAAGTTGAAGAAAAAAACAATCGCATTACAGATTTGGAAAACAAAATACAATCAGACTTCCGCTATATCAAAATCGGCGAGGAGCAAAAAATAAATTTCATTGCCGACGGTTTACGAAAAGAAGGTATCAGCGTTGTTGATGACATTGACGGAATACACGTTCCCGAATGGGCAGTGAACAACGCAAGAGAAATTGCAAAAAAATACAAGCCCGTCAAGCTCACTTGGAGAAAAGAGCTTGCATTAACAATTGACAGACTTGTGTATGTTGCAAAAGATTTGGAAGATCTTCTCAGTTTGCTGAAAGAAAAAGGCTACATTATAAGAAAAGGAAAGTATATTTCAATTAAGCCCTCTGATGATCCTAACGCTCGTGCAGTCAGAACGAAAACCTTGGGCGATGATTATACGGAAGAAAATCTGATAAAAAGAATAGCCGATAAGCAAGCTTATGTGAAAAAGACCGAAGAAAAAATCAAAACCACAACGGGAATTGAACGTGAGTTTTATATTGGAGTGCAGCGAACTGTCACGGTTATTTTTTCGGGAAACAAAATCCCAAAGAAATACAATTCCGCCAAGAGCTATTCTATTAACAACGATTGGCATATTAACGAGCTTGCAGCTCAAATAAATTTTATAAACCGTGAGCATATCAATTCGGCTGCGGAGCTTGAAAATCTGATTGAGAAATCGGGGGCGAATATTTTACAGCAACAAAACTCTCTCAATGAAATTACGGAAATGCAATCAAGTATGCGTGATGTTATTTCTAAAGCGGAGTTTTATTTTTCTAATAAAGATAAGAGAGGGGACGCTATGTTTACCGCCAAGCTCGCTACCGCAAAAGAAACAGCGGAAAAATTTAACATAACGAGGATTGAGGATATAGCACCACTTAAAAATCAGTATAGTGAAAATATAAAAGAGCTTTCCAAAATCAACACTTCAATGAGTGAGCTGCAAAAAAAGCAAAGTGCGCTTTTGAAGCTGCTGGAAACTCATCAGGCACTTACCAACGGGAATTATATTGATAACATTATCGAAGCAGAAAAACAAAAAGCTAAAAAGGAGCAGGATCTGAAATGAAATTATCATACATAAAACTGCCTAACGAGATCTTAGAGATGAATTTGACCGCCAACGAGCTGGCGGTCTTATTTTATCTGTCAAGCATTTACGCCCATGGGCGTGATAGTGTTTGTGTGAAGCAAAGCACAATCGCCAAGAAGTGCGGAATAAAGACAACACAGACCGTCAGCAAGATAACCGCTTCCCTTTCCAACAAAGGACTTATAATCTGTCGCCGCTGTATTTACGATGATAACAGCACAGGAATGATCTACTACACACTTAAGCTTCCAAAGGCTTTAAAGGGGTACTTTTTAGTACAAAGACATATTTTAAGCGAGCAGCTCTCCCCTGCTCAGATCCGTGTCTATCTGTTTATCTGCCGTTCCCTCTCCCCTTCCCTCGGTCGGTGTTGGAACAGCTACAACGATCTGGCGAAGCTCATCGGGATATCAAGGAGCAAAGCTATTGAAATTGTGGCGCAGCTGGTAAGTAAGAATGTGATCCGAAAACACAAGATAAAAACACGCAGCAATAAGCGTGTATACGGCGATAACCATTATACAGTTGTGTGTTACGTTCCCCACCGTCCGATACATAAACGCAGCTGCCGCAGCAGCAACAAAAAAATAGGGCTGCCTTCTTGTAAAAGCAGTCCTACAGGACAAAGTGCAAATTTGTCCGTTTACAATATTTCTTGTGTATCCAATAATACCACCAAAAAGGCGTTTTGTCAAGTTGGCGGTATTTTTTTTACTTCTTTTTTTGAAAAAGAGAGGCGAAAAAAGAAGTATATACACAATAATATTACCATATCAAAATGCAAAAATCAATATATTTGGCACGAAAAGTCAAAATTTCGGCACAAATGGTCAAAAAATTTTTTCAAAGGGGGGTAGTCCCCAAAATTAAAGGTCTATATATTAACCAAGATCTTACTTACTGAAAAGAAAAAAGTTAATGATAAATTCTTAACTTGTACTTGTTTATTACCAAGTGGACTTGAAACAAAATTTTCGCTTAAATTCTTGAAATTTGCATTATGCGGATTTATAGTGAAATTTGGCTTTTTAAGCCCATTTTTCTTTTCAGAATTGTAAAACAATGCTTATGCAGAAAGGAATATGAAATGAAAACACTTTTATCACAGGAAACAGAAGAAAAAGCAAGGAAAATGGCTGAAATAGTTACAAAGTCATCTTCGGTGGAAACAGGCAATCTGACAAGTGATAGTTTATTTTTATCGGATGGAACTTTGTCTTATTACGGGATTGTTCTTAGATCTTGCCGAAGATGTGTTATTGACGGATTTCCTTTGGAGGAATACTTTTTGGATGAAATCCCCTATATAGGAAATGACTATGTTGTTGCATATTTTGAAAATATAAATGAGTTCGGCACAGGAGAGAATTATAATCCTAAAGCTCACGAAATAATTTTTGTTTGCGAAGAGGATAAAAATGTTGCTGTCCCCTATTCAACTTGTAACGATGGCAGAGGGCTATATATTGAAGAACGTGCTGATTGCTTTGAGGCGGTTTGTTTAATAGGTGGTTGAGTTTGTGATACATATATCCACTTTTGCCTCACGAGCTTAAATATAAAAAAACCACTTTATGACTTGACATAACAACAAAATTCGTATATAATTTATTCGGATAAAAATCTATCAGTGGATTGCCATTTAAATCCGAAAGTAATCTTGGACAAATGCGCCAATCAGTTGGCGGGCAGCTAAAAAAATGAAAAGTTGATTTTACTTGCAATTTGTGTATAATAACATTGAGGTGAATATAAATGTTAAAATATACAGAAGTAATAAATGAAATTATTCAAAAAACTGCTGTAGTAAAAAAGCAAAAAAATCTTAATGTGAAACAATGGTTTGCAGTATTTCTTTCAGATTATTGTCAAAATGTAAAGAAAACAACATTTGCAAGTTATCAGCAAGCTGTAAATAACCACATTAACAGAATTTTAGGTGAGGTGATGCTTAATCAAATAAACAGCGAAGTAATTCAATTCTTTATAAAAGTGCTTGATAACGGAGATGAAGATTGTAAACCGCTGTGTGCAAAATCAATAAAAAACGTTTATGGAGTTCTTCACAAAGGCTTAGATATAGCATATAAATTGGGTTATATGAGCAATAATATTGAAAATATGGTAGTCGTTCTTCCAAGGGTAAAATCTATCGAGATATCTCCATTAACAAATGATGAAATTGTTGCGCTTTTATCGGAAATTGAAGGAAGTCAATATAGTGATATTATTACAACTGCAATTTTTACGGGAATGAGAGAGTCAGAATTATTAGGGTTAAGGTGGTGTGATATTGATTTTAAAAGTGGTACAATAAACATTACACATCAATTAATTAGGGATAAGATCTCTCACAAATATGTTCTTACCTCACCTAAGAGCAACAGATCACGTTCGATTAAACCTGCTCCATTTGTTATTGAGCAACTGAAAAAAACTGTTTCCTGCAACAAACAAGATTATGTGTTTACAAACAAATTCGGTGAGCATTTGAGCCATAATGCTGTTTACAGGTACTTAAAAAAGGCAGCTTTCAAGGCATTTAATCGTGAAAATGTCAGATTTCACGATTTGCGTCACACTTATGCCGTTATTTCGCTTCAGGCAGGAGACGATTATAAAACACTTCAAGAGAATATGGGACATTATTCTGCATCATTTACTCTTGACAGATATGGTCATTGTACTGATGCAATGAGAAGCATAAGCTCGCAGCGTATGGAAAACTTTTATATACATAATTTAAAAGAAGATAAGGTACATACACCGATTATAATATGTTCGTAATAAAGATTAAAGATTTCAATAAGACGGTTCAGTTAATAAACTACCGTCTTTTTTTATGCCTATATATGACAAGAAGAGTTGCTGCGCTAACGGGCGCATTCATTCCGCCCAACAATTGGCAAGATTGCCACCATTACAATTTATTTTTCAGTATGTGTTCTCCTCCCGAATGCGTCCGTTAGCGCAGCAATCATTTTTGATGAGGAATAAGCTTGATGTACCATTTTATTTTTGTAAAATTTAAGGTTAAACGCTCATCAGAGCTTTAACACAACACAGCAAGGGGTAGCTCCCCTTTGGGGCGGCAAAGCCTTCTCCGTCCCACTTGGCTGTGTTATATATACGAAAATGAAGGCTAAAAAGTGGATACATATATCACATTTTTCTTTTCAGAAATGTAAAAGCGGATATATGTATCACAAAAATTAAGTGCAAACGCACGGAAAGAAGGCTAAAAATGAAAATTATCACAATGTACAACAACAAGGGCGGCGTGGGAAAAACAACCTCAGTTATCAACATTGCCTATTTCCTTTCCAAAATGGGCAAAAAAGTGTTGGTTATGGACTTTGACGAACAGAAAAACAGCTCTCGTTTCTTCTTGGAGAACGACGAAGGAAGAGGATATGAGATGCCAACAAGATATGATAACATTTTTATCATAACTTACGACAGGTGTATGTGGCAAAAAGAAAAAATACAAACGCATCTTGAGGGTGATCCTCAGTATGCAGAGTATGTTGATTTTGAAATTGAACATCAATATGCTGATTGGATTAAGGAAATAAGCGGTTATTTTGATTATACCATTCTTGACCTACCTCCTGCCCTTAATGATATGACTAAATCAGTACTTAGTGTCTGCGATTATGTATTTGTTCCTATTGAGCTTGGAACGTTCGCAATACAAGGCATTACCGTTGTGGTAGACACATTAAGCAAGATTTCCACTAAGTTTGGCGGCTGCTTTGTGGTCAAGTTTGATAACGAAAACCCCTCCGACTATTCCCTGCTTGACGTTTTAAAAGAAGCTCTTGGCGCAAAGGTGCTTACTTCTATTATTCCATTCAGCCGTGTAATTAAAAATAGTATAAGCTACCGTATGACCGCTGCCGAGTATATGGATTATATGGCTGCGGCGGAAAAGTATGGCGATCTGACTAATGAGATCGTAAGAATTTGTGAATAATGAACGGAATAATAGGAGGGCAAACAAATGGCAAAAAAACGCACTTTTGATACAGCAATTTTAAATGATATAAAATTCGTAGCAGGTGACAGTTTCGCCGATAATATAAAAATGATCCCCGTGGATCAGCTTCACGATAACCCCGAAAACTTCTATGATCTTTCGGATCTTGACACGCTTGTGGAAGATATTGACCGCCAAGGCTTGAAAACTCCGCTGTACGTTGTTCCCGATGATAACGGTTATATGGTGATCAGCGGTCATAGGCGCAAAGCTGCCGTGCAGGAGCTGATAGCTAATGGCAAATATGGTACAGACAAGCTTCCCTGCTACATAGGCGTTAAGAAAAGCGAAGCAGAAGCAATGCTCGATCTTATAATGCTTAATGCTACCACAAGGGTTATTTCCGATGCGGAAATGGTAAAGCAATGTGAAAAGCTCGAAGAAGTTTTCAAGCAGCTTGAAGCGGACGGAAAAAAGGTGCAAGGCAGAATGAGAGATAAGATAGCCGCAGCTCTGAACGTATCCCCCGCACAGGTCGGCAAGGTCGAAAACATTCGTCATAATGCTATTGATGAGGTTAAGGCGGCGATAGATGAGGGTAAGATGTCAATTTCTACTGCCAATGAGGTTGCCAAGCTTGACCCAGAAAAGCAAAAAGACCTTATTGAAAAGAAAAAACCCGAAGAAATTACCCACAAAGAAATAAAAAATACTGTCGCTGCTGCTAAAGAAAAGGCTTCACCGAAAAAGCAAGCAGAGGAGATCATAGAACGATTGGAACACAATGAAGATGTTTCAATCGATGAGATCAACGATATTCCCGAAACAGATCTTGAAGATGATGACGATTATGAGGATATAACGCTTGATGACTGCAATAGCAATTCCCCCTCAGATGAGAAAACTGTTATTATGCCGACCGAAGAGGAAGATGCTGAAATAAGGGAAAAGGCAATAGCGTCAGCAAAGGCAATGACCGAGCTTTGGGTAAAGCCGCCCGAATATTTCAACAGCATTATAGACAGCGGAATGTGCAACAGCATTATTTCGGGATATGTTCTGCTTGTGTTGGAAGAAATGGGAATAGAAGCTCCTTCCGACATTCTTAAAACTATAAACACTGTTTTGGATTTTCAGAATGCGCAGGCGGCAAGGGATAGGTTCAGTGATAATTAAGGCTTTTCTTTTCAGAAAGGCAAAAAAAGTTACATAATGAAACGGGGTCTGTGATCCCGTTTTCTTTATGTAGCAGAAATGGATAATGCAGAAAGGAAAATAGAATGAAATTTCAAGATTTTGCTAAAGCAATGCTTTTAGCTCAAATTTTTGCAAATTCTGAAAAATCTTCAGAAAAGAAAACAACGGATCCCGATGAAAAAAACATCAGTAAAGAAAACGAAATAAATATAGAAAGCAATCAGAATAATGATGAATTTTATAATCCATTAGATGGGAAAGGGGCAATAATATGAAATTAGAAGAAGATACCCGTGAATTTCTTATATGCACTGCAAAAGGTTTATTTGTGTCGGCTGTTTTAGCAGCGTTCGTTGGACTGTTCATATTCTTTTTCAAGAACCTTCAAGACCTAAACAATAATTTGCAGGCAGGAATTAACCAAGAAAAAGCTATGAAGCAAAGCATAGTTTCGGGTATTATCACCGATAAAAGAATTGAAAATGGAAGAGTTATATCAAACGGCAGTGGAGGTGTTGGAGTTGGTACAAACGGGAACGTAGGTTATTTTATCGGTAGCAGTCAAAATAAATCGTATGTTCCGACAACTTATAGGATATATGTATCCAGTGATTATGAGTATAAAGGCATAACCTACACGGGTGAAGTTTTCTTTGAGGTGAGCGAGACAGTTTATAATGACTACTCTATTGGTGAATGGTTTGACAGTCAGAATTTAAAATCATAAAATTTTCTTTTCAGAAATGTAAATCAAGTTACATAACGAAACGGGGCTTTATAGTCCCGTTTTCTTTATGTAGCAGAAATGAATAGGAGTGATAAATTGTGTTAAATCTAATTTACCCACTTGCTGCTGCCGTTTTTCTTTTAATTGTTGGTATTTATTTAAATAAAAATTACGATTATGATGTGGGTACTATAAGATTATCCGTAGGTTTGTTTGTTTTGTGTGCAATTGCTGTGCCATTTATCCTTATAACACATTATAACTCTATTGTTGATTATGAAGGACAAATAGCAAATGTTGGAAGTAAAGGAGTGATTCTAACATATTCAGACGAATATGGTGAAGTGAGAGAAGCTAAAATATTAGTTGATTTTCCAGAAAAATATGACATAGGTAATACCGTTATATTTCGCTATGAAAAAGACCTTTGGACTGGTGATTTAAAGGTAACAATATTAGAAGATGAAACGGAGTAACCAAGTTATGAACGAAATTATTCAGACCTTTCTAAACGATCAGAAAGGAAAAAATCCCTATAACACATACAAGGCAGTGAAAGCTGATTGTAAGATCTTAGATCAATACCTATCAGAAAATCAAAAGCAACTTTTCAGTCTGATAGGAAGTCAAGAAGCTTGCGAATATATAAGTTCCTTATCTTCTAAGTGCGCTCCACGCACTGTCAAGAGAAGGATCTGTACATTAAGAAAGCTGCTTGAATGGTGCAAGGAAAAAGGCTGTTTACCCGCTGAAATAAAAATAGACATTACTGAAAACATTGTACCTCCTGAACGGGAATTTGCAAAAAATGAGGAAATAGCTATGCTATTCAAAAGCTGCTGCCATATTTTTGAAGCAGATGAGTATATTATGGCAAGGGCTAAAATGGTAACTCTGTTGATTATTTTATGCGGATTTAAAATATCGGAACTGATTGATATGAAGTTAAGCGATATTTCCGAAGAAGGGACAATTAAATTTACAGACGATCTTCGCAGAAAAAGAGTAAGGTTTGTTCGTCCCGATATAATCAATGAACCGTTAAATCAGTATCTGATAAAGCGCAAAGATATTATTGAGAACCTCAATATAAAAACAGAGGCTATGTTTGTATCACTGCGTGGAAATGTAGCAGACCAAGATCGGATACGCTCGGATTTTGATACCATAAGGCAAATTTCGGGAACGTCTGTTACTTCGGCTTCTGTTAGAAACAGCTGTATAAAATTTTATTACAGTGAATTGACCGATGATCTGCTTATAGGTAAGCTTTTTGGCATATCCCAAAGGTGGGTGGAGCTGTTGAGGTAAAATAAAGTGGATACATATATCACAAGTGGATACATATATCACAAGTGAAAGGAAATACTCAAGCTGAACTAAAAGTGGATATATGTATCACAAACCAGTCAAAAATTTAATGTTACTTTTACTATTGCTTTTTATTGAAAGAACAGGTCAAAAAAGCAAAAGTTTATTGACTTTTATTTCAGAAAGGTGTATAATTACATTAAGAAATATGGGAATATTTGGCAATTTATTGTACAAAAAGGAAAACATTATGAAACATAGCAATAAAAAAATATTAACCTTTATAACCGCCTCCCTGCTGCTATTGTCAACAGGTTGTTCGCAGTCCGCCGAAGCGGAAAATATTATCACTGACAGCACTACTGTAACCACAATAAGCGCAGAAACAGAAGCTCCCAAAGAAGCAACATCGGTAACCACTGTGCAGACAACAGCACCTATCACCACCGCTGCGGCGACAACTGTTATAACCACCGTTCCTGTCACGGAGACCCAGCCTGTTACACAACAGGCTGAAACAGAGGAAGCTCCTATAATCACTACCACTACGACAAATGCACCTCCTGTGGTGGTAACAACAACCACTACAACTCCTGTTCCGCAGAAGGAAGAACCGGAGGACAGAAGCTACCTAAATCTATCACCTGCAGAGGTTCAGAGTATTCTTGATGAATGTGAACGATATGCAAAGTCAATTGGATTTAGGGTTATGACATACAGTGAGTTTGTAAAGGCTGAAAAAGAATATGAAGAAAAACAATTTGATAATAGCAAAACAGAAGAAGAAATCGAGAAGATCCGAAACGAGTGGAATTCAGATTTAAAATATATATCCGATTATGATTGTGAAGAATTTTGGAGTACAGGCTGGCACAATATAGCCTTTGCGGGAAATTTTGATTTGGTTAAAGGCGGAGATACAGGCGGATATTGGCTTTGTAAAACAAAGCAGGAAAGCATAGATTGGCTTTTGGGGTATCTTAAATTTTACATAAAAATGGATTATAATGAGGAAAGATTCAGCGGCGCAATAGCAACTCCGCTCAAGACTTTTGACCAAATGGCAAAGGACGGTAAATGTATATTTTCTTATGATGTTTTACATAGCTACTATGCAAGCTATATGGTATATGATATAAATACATCTTACGCTTTCTGCGTGAAATGGTATTAAAAATCGAATATTTGATCTAAAGCACTTGACCTAAAAATCAAGTGCTTTTTCTTTTGCAAAAATTCAAAAAGTCCTTGCCAAAGGTCTTTTTTTAATATATATCATTTCAAATTAAAAAGAAAGGAAAAACCGAATGAAAAAATTTTTCAGAAGAATGATTTCGACACTTTTGTCGGCGGTCATAGCATTTACTTCGTCTGGGATCAGCTCTTTAGCAAGTAATGTCTCTGCAGCGAGCTGGGTTTCGGGAAGCAGTGCTGTGATCAATGTTGAAGCCTACCCCTTCGGCTATAATTTTGAAGGCAGCGGATTACGTTATCCGGAGGGCGGTTTAGTCGGAATGTGGGCTACCTGCATTCCGAAATTAAGCGTTGACGGTCAGATCGCATACTGTATAGACAGCCGAGCAACACAAGGTCCCAACGGACAGTCAAACGGCACTGTAAACGACTCTTATGCAGATGATCATAGGATCAGCCTTGCCCTTGCCTATGGCTATACAGGCAGCACAAAATACGGATACTCGGCTGATACCGAACGTCTTGCAACGCAAATTGTCATTTGGAATATAATGGACGGCTGGTACGATAATGAAAGTGAAGCCACTGCCATTTACTACTTTACGGCGCAAATGGGCGACAGCACCTTGATTGCTAATATAAAGACGGTCTATAACAAGATAAAGGATAATATCAAGAGTTATAATACCAAACCGTCATTCAGCGGCAATTCGGGGACTATGGAATATAACTCCTCTACCAAAAAGTGGACATACAAATTTTCCGATACAAGGAATGTTGCGGATCAGTTTGATTGGGAAGAAGCAATTAAGAGCAAATCTTATCTTTCAGTTGATGTAAAATCGGGGTCTGTAACATTTACTTCAACTCAGTCTTTCTCCTCGACCACCTTTACTGCTGATTACAGCAATAAATATTTCACCCCTGTCAAAGGTGTTCCCGTTACTCCCAACAGCGGTCAAACCTGTGAACAGAAAGTTGTAACATATAAAACCGCAGATCCTCCTACTGCAAAAGTAACGCTTAAAGCTGATGAAGCAACAGGAGAGCTTGAAATAAAGAAAGTGGCTCAAGGCGGAACTAAGGTAGACGATATTCTGTTTTGGATATTCCCTGCAAAGGAAGATAAAACTCCATTAAACGGAAGCTTTACATCATACCGAACCGATAAAGACGGACTGATCACAACAGATCTGGACGAGGGTTACTATATTGTCGTTGAAAAGAACTGCCCCTCAGGATATTTTATATCATCAAGACCGTCATGGGCAGATGATGCCTGGGCAAACGCAAAATTTGTGACAATAAAACCCGGCGAGTCGCAATCGGTCACATTCTATAACTATGCGGAAAACGCCTTAAAAATCATCAAGACATCTGATGATGAGAATGTTGCAGGTATAAAATTCAAGGTGGAATTCGATCAGTCTAACGGTATGGCTCCCGACGGTGCTTGGGCGGTGTACACGGATAATAAGACACACGAAGATGGAATTTATACTACAAACTCTGACGGAGAGTTTATCATACACAACCTTTTAAGTAGAAAATATCGTATAACAGAGCAAGTGCCGGACGGATATGTAGATCAAGATCCCAAAATTGTTGAAGTAGAGTATGGTAAAGTAACAACTGTTAAATTCCACAATGTGCCGGATACAGGGTGGATAGAGATAACCAAAACCTCCGAAAATAAGATAGTCGAAGGCTTTGAATTCAAAGTGTATGAAGGATCATCGGCAATAGCTGAAAATTTAATTGATACTTACACTTCCGACAATAAGGGTAAAATACTTATTGAAGATCTCAAAGAAGGTACTTATTATATCAAGGAAGTTGATAAGGAAGGCTACAAGCCAACAGAGGGCAAGGTAGTCACAGTTGAAAAAAATAAAACTACACAGGTAAGTTTCTACAATGAGCTTGAAACAGGCGAAGTTGAAATTATCAAGACATCTGAAAACGATGTAGTTGAGGGCTTTGAGTTTAAGCTGTACAAAGGAGCTTCGGCTGTACCCTCTCAGTTGGTAGGCACATATACCACCAAGGCAGACGGCAGAATACTCATTGAAGATCTTAAACCCGGCGATTATTTTGTGACCGAAACCAAAAAAGCAGGATATGAAGCCCAAGAGGGACAGAAAGTCACTGTGGTTTATGATGAAACGGCAGAGGTGAATTTCCATAATACATTGGAAAAGGGCGATTTAGTCCTTTACAAAACCTTCTCCTACAATAACGGCAAAACCAACCTTATAGTAAGCGATGTCATAATCTCGCAAATAGTAGATGACATTACCTTTACTTTAAAAGGCACGTCCATAGCAGGTGAAACTGTAGATGAATCGGCAAAGCTGAAAAAAGACGATAACGGCAAATACTATGTAGAGTTTAAGGATATACCTGTTGGCACATTCACTCTGCACGAGGAATTGGGATCTACTGCAAAAAGATACATCACCCCGATGACAGACAAAACCGTAACTATCAGTTATAAGGGTGAAAGCTCCGAAAACGCAGACAATCAAATCAAAACAGGCAACCTTTCCTTTATCAAGGCTGTAGAATACGGCAATGTTAATGATATACGCTTCAATCTTAGCGGTACATCTGATGCAGGAATTCCCATAGATCTGACTGTAAGCGTAACCGATAAGTTCAGCTCTGCTATAACTCCTTGGACAGGAACCGTTGGCGGAGTTAAGGTGTATGGAAGTGCGACCGCTACCGTAACTAACGGTAAGGTGGTGTTCTCTGACATTCCAACAGGCAGCTATACTCTTACAGAAAGTCAGTGTAATGACTACTATGTGGTTATGGAAGCAAAGACAGATGTAGTTATTATCGCAGATGAGACTGTTGACTATACAGGCAAGATCAACGGCAGCGGTACGATCATTAACGATCTGCAGCGTGGCGGCGTAAAAATTATAAAGACTTCTGAAAACGGTGTAGTTGAAGGTATTCTGTTCCGTTTGACAGGCATATCCGCAGCGGGTATGAGCATTGTGTTGGAGGCATATACCAACGCTGACGGTATTGCAATGTTCGAAGAAGTTCCTGTAGGTACAAACTACAAGCTCTCTGAAATTGAAGCTCCCGGATACTTTATCCCTAAAGCAGTTGATTTTGTTGACGGTGTAGTGGTAGAGTGCAAAAACACTACGGAGATCGAAGTTCATAACTTTGATAAACGTGGCGACCTGGAGCTTACAAAATCAATCGAAAACTCTAAGTATGGCAGCAATGTGCTGAATGGTTTTCAGTTCAGGCTGTACGGTACTTCCGACAGCGGAGAAAATGTTGACATTACATTGACTACCAACGCACAAGGTAAAATCATCTTCAAGGACATACTCATCGGCACTTATACTTTGGAGGAAATTAACGTTCCCGACAGATATGTAGTTCCTGCTAAGCAAACGGTAACTATCCATTGGAACGGAAAGGATCATAACGGAAAGGTAGTAAATACCGCTCAATCAAACATTCCCCCCGCAAAGGCAGCATTTACAAACAATCTAAAGTATTTCTCCATAGAGATAATCAAGGTTGATTCGGAAACAGGAACAGCTCAAGGCGACAGCACTTTGCAGGGTGCGGTTTACGGTATTTATGATGACGGAGTACTGGTAGATACTTATGTCACCGATGAAAACGGCAGATTTACCACCAAGCAATACGAATGCGGCAGTAAATGGACAGTCAAGGAAATTTCTTCTTCAGAAGGGTATATGCTTGATACAACTGTACATAAAATCGGTGCTGAACCGAGCAAGTACACGCTTGCAAGCAATAAAGCCCCCTCGATAACATCAAAGGAACAGATAAAGAAAGGTAATTTCCTTATTCTGAAAACCACAGGTATCGGCACAGGAATTTATGAGCTTGAGGTTGGTGCTGAGTTTGAAGTATTCTTGACTAAAGCAGGCAGCTATGCAGCAGCTAAAGCAGATGAAAGAGATTTGCTTGTAATAGGCGAAGACGGCACAGCCACAACTAAGGACTTGCCTTACGGCGTATATACGGTTCATCAAACAAAAGCTTGGGAAGGTAGAGCCCTTGCCGCTGACTTCAATCTGTATGTAGGACAGACAAACAACTCTCATCAGACCGTACCTATCAATAACGGCGTTTTTGAGAGCCGATTGAGGGTAATTAAGGTAGACGGAGATACCGTTAATGGCGATGATCCTAAAGCTATCCGCTATGCGGGGGCAGCATTCCATATTTACGATCCTAACGGCAATCTTGTAACTCAGACCTTATCCTATCCCTCATTTACGGTATTCGATACATTCTATACCGATGAGAACGGAGAGTTTGTTACTCCCGAACCCTTGGCTTACGGCAAGGGCTATTCGCTGGTTGAGGTTGAAGCACCTTATGGTTATGTATTAAATCCCGAACCAGTGTATTTTGATGTGGTTTCCTCCGAATCATCATTTGAAAATGGTATACCCATTATAGAGATAACCTATGTTGACTATCCTCAAAAGGGTAAAATAACCGTCAACAAGGCGGGCGAGATATTCTCTACCGTAATAAGAGATGGTATTTTCTTTCAGCCTCAGTACAGTGTAGAACCTCTGTCCGGGGCAGTATACGCTGTATATGCAGCTGAGGATATATACACTGCTGACGGAACTCTCCGCTATGCAAAGGGTACAGAGGTAGACAGAATAACCACAAATCTTAGAGGTACGGCAACTACTAAGGAATTGTACCTCGGCACTTACTCCGTAGTAGAAATTGAAGCCCCTTATGGTATGATTGTTGACAGCACACCTATGACGGTGATCATAAGCTATGGCGACCAAACGGTTGAGATCACGGACGACACAGCAGTATCGTTCATCAATGAGCGTCAGCAGCTTGCATTGAATATGTCAAAGCTGTTGGAAACCGATGAGCTGTTTGGCATAGGTATGGGTAACGAGCTTTTGGCAGTTTCTTTCGGTTTGTATGCAGGTGAGGATTTAGTTGCAAATGACGGAACTGTGATCCGTAAGGACGGCTTAATCGAAGTTCAATACTGTGATGAAAACGGAGATATTGTCTTTGAAAGCGATTTGCCTTTCGGTAAGTATTATGTACAGGAGATTTCAACAGAGGATCACTATATCTTAAACGGCGAAAAGTATGAGTTTACTTTTGAGTACCGTGGACAAGATATTTCAATAGTTGAGATCTCAGTAAATGACGGCAAACCCATTAAAAATGAGCTTATCTACGGCATTGTTGGCGGTATCAAGGTTGACGCCGAAACAGGCTTAGGTCTGAGAGATGCCGTAATAGGACTGTTTCCTGTCGGTACAGCAGTATTCACCGCTGAAACCGCATATAAAGTAACAACCACCGATGAATACGGCAAATTTGCATTTACCGATATTCCGTATGGCGAATACCTTGTAAGAGAAATTGCAGCACCTCATAAGTATGTTCTTACCGATGAGATCTTTGAGGTTGCAATCCAAGCTGACGGCGATGAAGTAAATATAACTATAGGAAATGTACCAATATACGGCAATCTTACTCTTACCAAGGTTGATGTGGATTACCTCAATGTTCGCTTGGACGGAGCTGTGTTCAGCATATGGGCTGACACAAATGAAAACGGCGTGTTGGACGATGATGACGAGTACCTCGGCACAATGAACGCTGAGGGTAACGGCATTTATTATTACAACCACTTGAAGTACGGCTGCTACTTCGTGCAGGAAACGGAAGCACCAAAGGGATATATTCGTGATGATACCATATATGTTATGTTCATTGAAAAGGACGGCGAAACCTATACAGTATCAAACAGTATGTCCAATACCTTTACTAACAAGCATAGACCCGAAATAGGCACAACGGCTGAAGTAGGCGGTGGAAAGTACGATGCAGCAAACAGCATTATCACAATTCAAGATACCGTTTCCTACAAGAATTTGTATGTAGGAAAGGAGTATGAATTAGTCGGTATATTGATGAATGCAGCAACAGGAATGCCACTTCTTATTAACGGCGAAAAGGTAGTATCTACCATAGTATTTACACCCGATACTATTGACGGAGAAGTTGTTGTTACCTTTGCATTTGATTCATCTATGTTGCTCGGAACAACCGATATAGTTGTATTTGAGGGTCTGTATGAGGACGGCTTTGAGTGGGCAGTTCACGCTAATCTTACCGATAAGGGTCAAACCGTCCGCATTTATAAACCCGAAATCGGTACGACCGCAACAGTCAACGGCGAAAAAGAAGTAAATGCAGTGGGAAATGTAACCATTGTGGATAAGGTTCACTACACAAGTCTTGTTGTAGGAGAAACCTATATTCTTCACGGTATTTTAATGGACGCAGATACAAATAAGCCTTTGCTTGTAAACGGAAATACTGTTGAAACCACCGTTGAGTTTACTGCTCAGACTGCCGAAGGTGATGTTTTTGCAGAATTCACTTTTAATGCGGAGATCTTTGATGATGTCAAGACAGTGGTTGTTTTTGAGGATCTGTATTTTGGAGATCTTAAGCTCACCACTCACTCGGATATAAACGATGAGGGACAAACCGTGATGATACACCGCCCCGATATAAAAACTACCGCTTCTGATGAGGAGGGAGAAAAAGAAATATTCGGACTTGGCGAGATAACCATTATAGACACCGTTCATTATCACGATCTGACAGCAGGAAAAGAGTATACCGTAACGGGTGTGCTTATGGATAAGGAGACAGGAGAGGAATTCTTAGTAGACGGTGAAAAAATCGTAAGCGAAACTACCTTTACAGCTGAAAGCTCCGAGGGCGACATTGATGTAGTATTTTCATTCGATGCGTCCGAGATCGTTTCCAACAAGAGCCTTGTAGCTTTTGAAGAACTTTATGAGGGCGAAATTCAGCTTGCAGTACACGCTGACATTGACGATGAGGATCAAACCGTAAATATTTATAAGCCCGAAATCGGAACAACTGCCGCTAATGAGGAGGGAGAAAAGGATATATTTGGACTTGGTGAAGTAACTGTTATCGACACTGTTCATTATTCCGATCTCATAGCAGGAAAAGAGTACACAGTAACAGGTGTGCTTATGGATAAGGACACAGGCGAAGAATTTTTGGTAAACGGTGAAAAGGTGGTAAGCGAAACAACCTTTACAGCGGAAAGCTCCGAGGGCGATGTTGATGTAATATTCACATTTGATGCGTCCGATATTGTTTCAAATAAAAACCTTGTAGTTTTTGAAGAACTTTATAAGGACGAATTTCAGCTTGCTGTTCACGCCGACATTGATGATGAAGGACAGACAATAACCGTTCACAAGCCCGAAATCAGCACTACTGCAGCTAATGAAGCAGGAGAAAAGGATATATTCGGACTTGGTGAAGTAACCGTTATCGATACTGTTCACTATCACGACCTTATAGCAGGAAAAGAGTACACAGTAACAGGTGTGCTTATGGACAAGGAAACAGGCGAAGAATTTTTAGTCAACGGTGAAAAGGTTGTAAGCGAAACGACCTTTACAGCGGAAAGCTCTGAGGGCGATGTTGATGTGGTATTTACATTCGATGCGTCCGAGATCGTTTCCAACAAAAGCCTTGTAGCCTTTGAAGAACTCTATGAGAAAGAAATTCAGCTTGCAGTACACATTGACATTGACGATGAGGGTCAAACCGTAACGGTTCATAAGCCCGAAATCGGAACAACTGCTGCTAATGAAGATGGTGAAAAGGACATATTTGCACTTAGTGAAGTAACTGTTATCGATACCGTTCACTATCACGACCTTATTGCAGGAAAAGAGTACACTGTAAAGGGTGTGCTTATGGATAAGGATACAGGCGAAGAATTCTTGGTAGACGGTGAAAAAATCGTAAGCGAAACGACCTTTACAGCGGAAAGCTCCGAGGGTGATATTGATGTAGTATTTACATTTAACGCTTCGGGCATCGTATCAAACAAGAGCCTTGTAGCCTTTGAGGAGCTGTATGAGGGTGAGATCCTGCTTGCCGTACATACCGACATCGAGGACGGAAATCAAACCATAACCGTTCACCAACCCGAAGTCAGCACAAAGGCTTCTACTAATTTTGTTACCGAGGGCAGTAAAATTTTTATGGTGGTAGACGATATTCTCACATTCAAAAACTTAATTCCCAACAAGGAATACGTTATCAGGGGCGAGCTTATGGATAAGATCACCAGACAGCCTTTCCTTGTTAATGACAGTCCGATCACCATTGAAAAGACATTTACAGCGGAAGAAGCTGACGGAGAAATAGCCGTGCGCTTTTCTATGGACGCAGATTATATTACCGAGCAAACGGAAGTAGTTGTATTTGAAGCTGTATATTTTGGAGAAGAAAAAATAGCAGCTCACGCAGATATAACCGATAAAGACCAAACCGTAACCCTTATTCCATTGGAGGAAGATGTACCAAAAAATGTTATGACAGGCTTTGGAATCGGAGGCGGTATCGGCGGATTTATAGCCGCAGGATTGGGAACTGTATTTTTCAAGCGCCGCAAGAAGAACTGAAAGGAAGGTAAAAGGTAATGACAATATGTAAAAAATACTGTCGTTTTATCCTGTAAAAGGGATAAACGCAAAGCGGATACATATAGCACATTTTTCTTTTCAGAAATGTAAAAGCGGATATATGTATCACAAAAAGGATATGAATTTTTGAAAATACAGAAAGGATAAAAAAATGGATATTAAAGTTAGTTCTATAACTCTTTTGGACAGAGAGGAAAGTAAAACAAAAGCAATAGCAACATTAGTCGTAAATGATGAAATTGCTATACACGGAATAAGAGTGATCGAGGGCAAAAACGGCGATTTTGTTCAAATGCCCCAAAAACGTGACAACAACGGAAACTACAACGATATTATTTACCCTGTGACTGCCGAAGCAAGGCAGCTGATCAACGCCGCTGTCCTTGAACGGTACAAAAACCCTATCTCATTCGATGACTTACAGCTCATCGGAGGCTATGAAACAAAATGCGACATTCCCGAAGGCGACCGTACAACGATTTGGGACGATACCGCCCAAGGCTATGCGGAAAACGATAATGTGACTGTTTCTCAGCTTCAAGCGGCACTTATCGAAGCAAAACAGTTTGCCGCAGCAATAAGGGAAAGCGAGGCATTTCCCGAAGAAGATCTGCGGCAAAAAACCGTAAGGTCAAAAATTTATGCTTCGCTCAACGATGTCAAAAGCAATCAGTATCTGAAAGCGGTCGGAAAGATCGTTATTGATGATTCTATCGTTATAACAGGCATTAAGGTCACCGAGGGAACAAAAAAAGAACTTGTCGAGGACGGTACGCAAAAGGATGTAAGAAAAACCTTTGTGAATATGCCCTCATACCCTACCGAAACGGACGAGTACAAGCAGTATGCGCACCCTATTACAAGAGAATGCTACGATAAGATCAACAGCTGTGTTATGGCGGCATATCAGAATATGGGGAGAACCACATACAAGGGTGTAAGATTTGCGGAGCTTGGTGACAAGGACAATATCTCAAGCATTACAAATCTGAATAATAAATTTGCCGAAAAACTTATGGCGGAGCTTGATAAAAGAGGAATATCGTATCACGCTAAAATAGAGGAAACTACAACACTCTCTGTAAAATCGTCCGACAAGGAAACGGTGGACAGTACAAGAAAGGAGCTTAAGGACAGCCTTACTCCGCCGAAACCCAAAAGATAACAGGAGGTGATCTCAAATGATGAGTGAAGATTTAGCAGGTCAATCAATGACTATGGCGCAAAAATCCGCTGAAATAGCAGTGGAGCTTGCACGGCTGCTAAAGAGCATATATGACAGTCATACTCAAAAGAAACGGTCCCTCGGTCAAGGGCAGACAGCTGTAAAAGAGCCAAACATCAAAAGCGGTGAAGTTGATCTGTCACGACTGAAAAAATCGGGCGGCAGCATATCAATGCAAACCAACATCTCCGCCCGTGATATGGAAGTGATCGCCGCCAAAGCCAAGGATTATGATATTCCCGTTTCTTTTATAGGCAAAGGCGAAAATGCGGAAAACGTAACATTGGCATTCAGAACCAACGACAAAGCGGCTATTGACCAAATTCTGAAAGAAGTAATGACCGAAAAGCTTGCTGTAAAGCCCGATGATTATTTAATGTTTGAAATGAATAATCTCGGCGAAGCTCAGACTATGGAAGCGATGCTGAAGGAGAATGATATTCCTGCGGATATAACCAAGGGAGCAAACGGAAAATATCAGTGTATCTACGAAGCAAAACACGCCGAAGCTCTTAAGATCATAAAGGCAGATTTTCAAGAAGTACACAACGAAATCAGCAAAAACTTTACAATTACTTTTGACGAGGAAACTCAAAAGTATAACTTGTCGGACAATCCTATTGCCTATGCTAATGAAGAGCTTAAATCCGTTACATCTAAAATAAGTGATCTTAATGATCCCTCAAAGCGCAGCAGTTTCTATACGGAAATATCCGAAGACCCCAACATAGATTTTCCCACATACAGCGAGAAGAATATGGAGATTGTTCACGAAAAAATGCCCGATGCTGTAAGGGTAGCGGGAAAAGCGTTTTGGGAAAAGCAGGGGTATGAGGTAAACGATGATGCAAAGGGGATCGAAATAGTCGCACCGCAAATGGACGATGAAGGAAACCTTGTGCTTGACGGAAACGGAAAACAAGTTTTCACAACCACCACCGTTTATGATGTTTCCGAAACTAATGCCTTTGAAAAAACGGTGGGAGATAAAATTGAGGCATTACAGCAAAAAAAGCAGAGCCTTGAACAAGCACTGAAAAATTCAGAGGAAAATGTAACAGCAAATAAAACATTAACTCTATCTTCTTTGCCCACCAAAGAAAAGTTTATGAAGATCTGCCGTGAACAATTTGGATACAGTGAAGCAAAGGCTATTGAAGCTGCCAACAAGTTTGAAAATACCTTATCGGGGGAAAAGCTTGAGTATTTCCGCACGGACACACGTCAAGCCGCACTGCTTAACAATTTTGAGCGCAACATTCACTTAAAGGACGACAGTTTGTTGGTAAAGCCCTATTCTTTTACAAGAGCAAATTTTTCTTCAGATAATGTAAACCGTTACCTTGTAACTAACGGAGAAAAAGCCGCCGCTCTTATTCCCGACAAAATGAGCCGTGAAGAAATGGCTGATACTGTACGGAATAAATTGGGTGTTAATGATCCCGAAACAGTAAAGGCGATTGTTGATAAAGCCGAAAAAATCGAGGTTGCCAACAAAGTTGCGGAAATAAAAAAGGAAGCGGAAATAGCCAAGCATAACGGCGATATTGCTATCGAAAGGCGATCCGAAAAATTCTTTGAAGCAAGTCAAGGAGCTGTCAAAAGGAGTTATGATCTGACCGACAAAAAGAACTCGGTAAAAGCTTTACAGAAAGATTTTGGCATTTCTTCTAAAAAAGCCGAAAGTATTTTCCAAAAAGCGCAAAACCAAAGCACTTTGCAGAACGATTTTCACAAAATGGCAGAAAAATCAAAGGCAAATGCAAAGCCCATTAAGGATAAGAAAACGAACAAAGGGGCGAGAAAATGAGCGCAAAAGGAAAAAAGAAAACAGGTTTAGGCACGATAATAATTTACCTCTGCATAATTCTTGTTGTTCTTTACAGCGCTGCTGCTGTGGGATTGGCTTTTGATAACTCAAAAGATGAAAACGGTAAAATAGATTTCAGTGGGGAGCTTATGACTAATGTCGAAAGCTCCTTTGCTGATTATAATGGCATTTTGGAGAACATCAGGAACGAAGAGACCTATTGCTGTAAATTTACCCTTTTCGGAGCTATGTTTGTGGGTTTGTATGTCCTTTTGCAGTATACGAGCCGAAAAAGACTTCACCGCAAGGGAGAAGAACACGGCTCTGCACGTTGGGCGACAAATGCGGAAGCAAAAAAACTTGCTGACAAAAAGAAAGTCAAAAACGGCGAGATTGACAATAACATTTTACTTACGCAGGAAGTTAAGATGTCCTTGAATACGCATCAGCATAGAGAAAATCTCAATGTGCTTGTAGTAGGCGGTTCGGGTTCGGGCAAATCCCGATTTTATGTTAAGCCTAATATTATGCAGCTCAATACAAGCTATGTAGTAACGGATCCTAAGGGTGAGCTGCTCCGATCCACGGGAAAACTGCTTGAGGATAACGGCTATAAGATAAAGGTGTTTAACCTTATCGATATGAGAAACAGCCACAATTACAATCCCTTTGCCTATGTTTATGACAGGAAAACAGGCGAGCTTAACAAATCCTATGTTATTAAAATGATAAATGTTCTTATGAAGAACACAAAGCAAGAGGGGGCAAGCGGCGGCGATCAGTTTTGGGACGATTCCACAAAAACACTTCTCTCTGCTCTTGCTTTTTATCTTTTGGAAAAAGGAGCAGACAGCGAAAAGAATTTTGCTTGGGTAATGCAGCTTTTAAAGCAAGCGGAGGTCAAGGAAGGCGAGGAAGATTACGAGTCGCCCCTTGATCTGAAATTCAAGGAGCTTGAAGCAGAAGATCCAACGTCTATGGCGGTAAGCTATTATAAGGACTTCAAAAAAGCGGCAGGAGAAACGGCAAAATCGATCCTTATTTCTTGCGCTGTGCGTTTGCAAGCCTTTAACTTGCCCGATGTTGCTAACCTTACTCATATTGATACGCTGGAGCTTGACAAGATCGGCGATGAAAAAACGGCGGTATTTGTAATAATCCCGTCCTCCGATGCGACCTTTAATTTTTTGGCGGCTATGATGTATACGCAACTCTTTGATACATTATATGATACCGCTAATTTCAAGTACAACGGCAAGCTTCCCATACACGTCCGCTGCTTGCTTGACGAATTTGCCAACATCGGCTCTATACCCGAATTTGAAAATCTTCTTGCTACAATGCGTTCAATGGAGATCTCGGCAAATGTAATCATACAGAATATAGCGCAGCTAAAGAAAATGTATGACAAATCGTGGGAGATCATTACAGGTAACTGTGACAGCTTGCTTTTCCTCGGCGGTAAAGAAGCATCGACAACAGAAATGATCTCCAAGGCTCTCGGCAAGGAAACCATTGACCTTGTAGCGCAGAACAGGACAAAAGGACATAGGAATAACAGCACGTCCTTTAACAACAGCATTATGGGGCGTGAGCTGCTGACCCCCGATGAGCTTACAGTTCTCCCGACAGATGAATGTATCCTTATGGTGAGAGCTTTCCACCCCTTTTATTGTCATAAGTTCGATATTGAAAAGCACCCGAATTATAAATACCTTGAGGACAGCAACAAGAATAACGCTTATCTGATTGATGAGGTGAAAACTCTTGAAATGCCCTCTATCGCCTATAACCCCGATGATCACATTGAAAAAGCAGAGGAAAGCATAAGCGAAACCGACCAAAAGATAATGGATATTCTGGAACAGGCGCAGATGAAGGAGGTCAGTGAAATTTTGAGCGATATTGATATACCCGATGATGATTTTGACATAGACATTGAGTTCGGTGAAAGTGAAGCTTCAGCAGGAGATTTGCCGCAGGAGGATTTTTCGGAATCAGACGATGATGACATCGACCATGACGAAGATGACGGCGAGGAAGAAAACGAAAATCCCGCCGAAATAATGTTCTCCGATAAAGCTTCGGAAATGGAAGATAAGCCCTATAACGGCGAACCTTTGGAACGAGTGGATATGTCACGACCGCTTTCCTTTGAAGCGGACGATGAAGTGCTTATGGACGACAGTGATCTGTTCATATAGCACTTATTTTTTTACCCGATTTTACGCTGTGCGTGAAATAAAAAAATATTAACGGAGGATCATTTAAAATGAACAAAGTAAAAAAGATGCTGAAAAAGCTCGGCACAAAAGCAAAAGATTTATTTATGAACCTTAAGGCGAAAAAGGAAAAGCTCGCCGCCAAGATCGCAGTGTGCTTTATCAGTGCTGCTTCCCTTGCTGCTCCTGCCTTTGCAACAAGCAGTCCCGGAACAGGAGGTTCTGCCGGCGCAGGTGACGATCAGTTTTTGACGGTTATTAACTTCTTTGCAACTTGGATCGGCAGAATAGGACTTGTAGTAGGCTTTATTGGCGCAATAATGTTCGGCTTGGCTATTAAGAACGATGATGCCGACGCCAAAACAAGAGGACTGATGACCCTTGCTTCGGGTTTCGTAGTTTTCGGAGTGACCCAGGCGTTGGATATGTTCATAGCATAATTTTGTGCTACATATATCCGTTTTTTATTATTGTTTATGCCGCCGTTTCAAAGCGGCATAAGCAAATTTTTATTTTAGGACAGGAGGTGTTGGTATTTGGCTTGGGAAGTAATGCCTTGGAAATTTATGTATGATTGGTTCGGAGATACTGTTGATAATCTGAACAGTATGTATAATACAGCAATAAATATGTTCAGTGCGATCAATCCCTTTAATCTCAGCAATCCGGCGGTTGGAGGTTCATTCTCGGCAGCAGCTGATCTAAAGTATGTATTAAGCGGCGTGTCTGATATAGTAGCAGGAGTAGCAATACAATTATGTTTACTGTTTTTCCTTTTGGATTTTTTTAAGAAATCTATGGATCTGCAATGGGTCAAATGGGAAAATATTTTAATGTTTTTTCTTAAACTGATTTTTGCAAAAGTAGTGATCGAAAACTCAATGGAAATAATGGAATGGATATATACGGTCTTTAATAACTTAGCCATAACAGTTTCAACAGAATTGGGCGTGGCAGGAAACGGATTTTTGCCCACTGATCCGAATGATCCGATGAGATCTGATTGTTGGGGATATTTTCTTTCCCAAGATGAGATCCCATTTTACAGAGATGACGGCGGCTTGTGGGGTCTTTCAAGAGTTCTTAAAGTAATAACATTGATGCCGTCTGTTTTTCTCGCCCAAGGAATTATGCTGGTAACAGGCGCTGTCGTCTTTGCAAGAGTATTTGAAGTGATGATATACACAATGGTGGCTCCCATACCCCTTTCCTCATTTTCAAGCGAGGAACATCGACAGATAGGGATAGGCTTTTTAAAAAGCTATGCTGCGGTATGCTTGCAGGCATTGATGATCGTGGTTATGTTTGCGGCATTTGCAGCATTGAGCAATGAATTGTCCAATTTAACCGGAACTTATGCTTCGGGAGGATGGGGTATATTGCTTAGAGTTATCCTGTTAGGTATGGGAGTATTCAAATCGGGAAGCTGGGCAAAAAAGCTTTGCGGTGCAATGTAAAGGAGCGGTGAAAAATGGCTATCGAAATAAAAATACCGAAGGAGATCAAGGAATACAAAGAAACATTTCTGTTTAATCTGACTGTAAAACAATTTATATCTCTTGCCGCTGCACTGCTGATATGTGTTCCGCTGTATATTTTCGGCAAGAATTTTATGCCCGATGAAATGGTTTCTTGGGCAGTTATAATTGTAGGTGCGCCCATTCTCCTAAGTGGGTTCGTAAATTACCACAATATGTCGTTTATGCAGTTTGTAAAACGCCTGTTTGATATGAACTTTCACCCTCAAAAGCGCAAATACATTGAATTGCCTGTATTTTGGTACGCAAGGCAGCAAGCAATATCGGATATGCTTTTGATCGAAACGGAGCAAAAAAAGGCTCGCCTTGCAGAAAAGAAAAATATTGATACAGGAAAGTTTCAGAAATATATTTTCCTTAGCGAAAACAATAAAGGAGCAGAGATATGAAAAATGAAAGTGAAGGAATGTCCTTTAGTGCAAAGCGAGAAGTGCTTAGTGTTTTCCTTTGCGCCGATGATGATATTATAATTATCGACCCCGAAAGAAAATACACAAATCTTTGCCGTCCATTAAACAAAAAGAAAAAAGGAAAGGATAAAAAGTATGAATGATAACGAATATACAGTTTTATCTCCCTCTCACAAGCTTCCCGATGTTTCGACCGAAAATGGTGCTACCGCAAGGGAGATTGACAAAATTCGTGTAGCAAAAAGCAAACCACAAAAACGAACAAAGGATAATAAGCTTGATAATCTTAAACAAAAAGCTGAAATCCGCAAAATATCCAAATCAACGCAGGACACCTTGCCCTATATCAGTTTTTGTAGTGAATATATAATGTGTGTTGACAAAAACCGTTTTTCAAAGACCTATAAGTTTGACGATGTGAATTATACCTCTGCTTCGGCTGAACAGCAGGAAGCTATTTTTCTTGCTTATTGTGATGTGCTGAACGGTATAGATACAACAGCCGATCTGCAGATCACGATCCATAACAACAAGGTCAACCGAAAGGATTTTGAGCGGAAGATCCTTCTTAAGCCAAGCAATGACGGATATAACAACTACCGTGAGGAATACAACGATATGCTGCGTGACAAGCTAATGCAGGGACAAAACGGTATCAGCTGCAACAAGTATATTACAATTACAGTCACGGCAGCGGACGTTGAATCGGCGGCGCAAAAAATCGCCACTATTGAGGTACATTTACGAATGGGTTTTCAAAAAATAGGCTCATCGATTGTTCCCCTTAACGCCAACCAAAGAGTAAGGATCTTGGCGGATATTTTCCGTGGAGTGAATAAAGAGATCCGTCCTGTTTCAACGGGAGAATTTCAAAGGCAAGCGGAAAAATCGCTGTGCTGTCCCGATTACTTTGAGTTTAAGAACGATTATTTTATGTACAACAACAGCTATGCAAGGCTATTGTTTATAAGACAGCTTCCCTCATCGCTGCAGGACACCATTCTGACGGATATTGCGGAAACTAACCTTAATCTGATCGTAACGGTGAATATTGCGGCAGTCGAACCCGATGTGGCTATTAAGACGGTAAAACGGCAACTCACCTCTATGCGCTCCGACCAGATCAAGAAGAATAAAAAGGCTTCGCAGCACGGAGTTTTTATCGATGTGACCTCCGATGACTTGAAACGCAGCTTGGAGGAAGCGGAGGATCTGCTTGAAGATCTGACCTCCAAAAACCAAAAGATGTTCCTAACAAATCTTGTGGTTATGGTAATTGCCGACAGCTATAATGAGTTGGAAACCAGCACTGAAAAAATAATAGCGGTATTCAACAAAAATGTTTGCACCACTGCTACCGCATTTTTGCAGCAGGAAGAATGCCTGGCATCGGTCTTGCCTATCGGAAACTGCAAGCTCGATGTGCGCCGTACACTGATTACCGAGAGTACAGCAGTATTTATGCCGTTTAACGCCCGTGAGCTTACACAGGAAGGCGGAATGTATTACGGCTTGAACTCGGTAAACAACAATATCATAATATTTAACCGCACCAATCTGATAAACCCCAACGGATTTATTTTAGGTTCTCCCGGCAGCGGTAAGTCCTTCAGCGCAAAGAGAGAAATGCTTAACGTTTTCCTTTGCGCTGATGATGATATTATAATTATCGACCCCGAAAGAGAATACACAAATCTCTGCCGTGCCCTAAACGGTGAGGTGATATATATATCCGAAAATTCAAAAAGCCACCTTAATCCGTTGGAAATAGTATTTACCGATGACAACGATGATGACCCTGTTGCTGCTAAGTATAACTTCTTCTTGTCGTTTTTTGAAACAATAATGGGAAAATCGGGCATTACTCCTGAACAGAAAACAGTTATTGACAACTGTCTGCACCGTATTTACAACCCCATTTTATCGGGACAGACAGAGAAAATGCCTACATTAACCGATTATTACAAGATCCTTGGGGAATACGCAGAGGAAAAACCCGAAGCGCAGAGCCTTTACAGTGCCTTGGAGCTGTATGTAAAGGGTTCAATGTCCACTTTTGCTCACAGCTCAAATGTGAACACCAACAACCGTGTTGTAGTTTACGATATAAAGGAGCTTGGAAAACAGCTTAAACCCTTGGGTATGATGGTGGTATTGGAAAACCTTTGGGACAGAATTGTAAAAAACCGTCTTATTGGCAGAAGAACACGCATTTATATAGACGAAATTTACCTTCTGTTTCAAAATGAGCAATCAGCAAACTTTCTTTATGAGCTGTATAAACGTGCGAGAAAATGGGGCGGTATTCCAACAGGGATCACGCAAAATGTGGAAGATCTTCTGCGATCCGAAACAGGACGGTCAATGCTTGCCAACTCCGAATTTATCTTAATGCTGTCACAATCCGCTACTGACAGAGAGAAGCTGGCGGAGCTGCTGAAAATTCCCGAAGAAAGTATGCAGTATGTCACAAACGCCATAGCAGGCAGCGGCTTAATGTTTGCGGGCAGCTACGGAGTTACCCCCTTTAAGGACGATTTTCCGAGAGATACGGAGCTGTATAGACTTATGACTACACGCTTCGGCGAAGCAGACAACAGCGAGGGTAAGAAGAATGAGGGAAATTCAAACAGAAATACGGCGTGACCGCATTGAAAATGATAACCGAAAAACAGAACTGCAGGGCAAAACGGAAAAAGGCATAAAAACAGCTAAGACAAGCTCTGTAATGGGTCAAAACAGCGTGCAGGAAAAAGAAAGTAATTCCTATGACGGATATAGAGCGGTCGATATTATTGCTCCCGATGCATCCGGAATAGCTCATCAGCGCAATTCGGACAACAGAGAAATACAAAATCAAATCACACACAATTCCATAAGCAGTGCCGTTGATCAAGATGTTATCCACAATAAACAGGACGGCGATAAAATTAAATCAAGGAGCAACAGAGAAACACCGTATTCCGCTGCTCCTGCATATCTCAGAAAAGAAAGAGCCATAAAGGACTTTGAAAAAAATTATGAACAGCTTAAGGAGCTTTTACATTCAAATGACGGTCTTGAGTATATAGGTTCCTTAAAGCATTCGGAGTCGATGTCGTCAATTTCCGCTCAAGGCGGAGTTTCTCGGCAACTGCAGCGCACCTTGGCGGAAGATATGAAAAATGCTCAGAAAGCCACGGAAGAATACTTTACGGAAATAGCCAAAACGGAGAACGAATTAGGCTCCCTGCTGCATAATAATGTGAATACATACACAAGAGAGATCTTTGACAGGTTTTCTGCTTCGGAGGTCGAAAAGCATACCGAGAAAATTCAAGAGCTTGTCAAAAATATTTCCGCAGCAAAAGAAAATGCCAACAATGCAGTGGGAAAGCTGAATGATACATTAAAAAGCGCAGGGCGTGAGATCCATAACAAAGCCAAGGTCGCTTCGGTAAGAAATGCTGCCCGCAAAACAGTGAAAACGGCGGTAAAAGCAGCAGGAACCACGATCAATTTAGCAGGAAAATTACAGGGTATTTCAAGTAATGCCGATATTAGCGATGAGCTGGCAAAGCAAGGAAAGGAAACCTCCGCAGCAGCCATAAACAAAGGAATAGATCTATCCAAAAAAGCTGCTAAAAAGGCAAATGAAGCAATAAAAACCACCCGGGAGATAAAAAAGGTCAACAACAGAGCATTGCAAAAGGTTCAGAAAAGATATATTAAAACAGCTCACAAAAGGTTGGTAAAAAACTCTGCAACCACCGCAAAAAATGCGCTCAAAACAGCGAAAAAGACCGCAAAATCGGCTAAGACAACATCACAGGCGGCAGCTAAAACAGCAAAGACAACTGTCGAGGCTACCGAAAAGATCATTTCGGGCGTTGCAAAAGCTGTAGGTTCTTTGATGTCCTCTCCTGCGGGTCCGATAATACTTGCGGTTGTTGCTGTTATTGTGGTGATAGTCCTTATTTTCAATATTGTGGGAGGTGCTATTCAAGCACCTATTTCTATGATAAGCGGTATTGGATCGTCATTGAGCTGGCTTTTCGATTTTGGCGGCGATGAAGATCATTCGGGCGATGATATAACAGATCTGTACAACGCTTTTGAGCAAAAAGCAATATCGGCTATGCAAAATGCAAGAGCATATTTCATAGGTGAGATCAGTGCAATTATTTTTGAGGACAGAGATACCCTTGAATTTAACGGAACGTCATATTATCCCGCAGTTGCTGCCGAAAGCATCACGCAAAATTATCTGAATAATCTGACTTACGGAGATTATCCGTATCTTATGCAGCTGTGCTATGTTATAAAGCTTAGTGATGAAAGAGCTGCACAAGGCTTGGGCGAAAACGATATTCCCGAAGTTACTGTTGAAGAATCGGATATTCTAAGCTTGTTAAAAAACTATTGTTATAATTTTGAGATAACCGTTAAGGATCATCAATCCTGTCCAACATCTGATTGTAACTCAGTGACCTGGTACCACCCTGATGGATATTGCCCCGATGTTTCGGCAGATGAATCTTGTGTAGGACATCTGCAATATTTTTGCAATCGTCCCCATAAAAAGGTGATAATAAAAATACAAGAGGTGTCAAAGAGCGTTCTTGAAAATGATATTCTGAATCTAACATCATCGGAAAAATCTATGCTTGATACGGGTGTAAATATCATAAACAGCTTTTTAGAGCCATAGGAGGTAATTATGCTTGAAAAAATTAAAAGACAGCTTGCCGAGCAAAAGGAACGGCGGATTGAAAAGCGCAGTAAGCCGTGGAGCAAAAAACAAAAGATCATTTTTCTGCTGTTTTTCGGCGTAATAGTGCTTTATATAGTAGTTTCGATGCTGATGTCGGGTAACAAAGCGGAGGGGTTCTCGCTTCCAAGCTTTAATTTGTCTGTAAACGGCTTGGACGCAACTCTTATATGCTTGTTGGGCATTGGCGTTTTGATATGTAAAATACGGACATACATAAAACGCAGAAAGGGAAAGGAAAAATGAATACAAAAATCACCGCATTGAAAAAGAAAATTGAGATCAAGGAAGGACAGCTTAAAAGCAAAGAGGAGCTTGCAGTCCGCTGTAAAGAAGCTGTCAAGGAAATAAAACACGAATTGGAGCTGCTCAACAACGAGCTTGCAAAAGAAGAAATGCAGGAGATGATCGATCTTATGGGAGAGAATGATCTTGATATGGACGATGTTAGGGCGGCTATCGTTTCGGGAGTTATTGTCAGCACCAAGCCAAAAGAAAAGGTCAAAAAGACCGAGAAATCCGATATAGCAAAAAATATTGAGGAAATAAGCAAGGAGGAGCAGAGCAATGATACTGATATTGGCTGAAAAACCAAGTGTGGCAAGAGATATAGCTCGGGTAGTGGGAGCAACGGGACGTTCCGATGACGGATATATGCAGGGCAACGGCTATATAGTGTATAATTTCTTGGGGCATTTGGTGAGCCTTTGCGATCCGTCCGATTATGACGAAAAATACCTCAAATGGAATATGGCGGATCTTCCCATAATTCCGCAGCCTTTACGTTACCGTCCTTTGGCGGATAAGACCGAACATCTGCAAAAGCTGAAAAAGCTGATAAACAGCTCGGAGGTTGACAGTCTGATATGCGCCACCGATGCAGGACGTGAAGGAGAGGTCATTTTTCGCTACGTCTATGATTATATAGGCTGTAAAAAGCCATATAAAAGATTGTGGATCAGCAGCTTGACAGACGAGAGCATAAGGAACGGTATGGCTAACCTTGTTGAGGGCAAAGAAAGCTTATTTAAGGCAGGGGCAGCGAGAGCGCAGGTGGATTGGCTTGTGGGAATGAACCTGTCACGACTTTACAGCATTTATTTTCAGACAAAGTTATCAATAGGCAGGGTACAGACAGCCACTCTTAATATGATCGTACAACGTGACGGTGAGATAGAAAGCTTCAAGAAAACGCCTTTTTACAAGGTTGTTCTTGAAAACGGTGCAGAATGGTTTGACGAAAATGGTGACAGTATTCCCGAAAAATCGGAAGCGGAAAGAATAAGATCCATTTGCCAAGGCAAAACCGCTAAGGTCATACAAGCCGAAAAGAAGAAAAAGACGGAAAACCGCCCTATTCTCTACTCGCTTACTACCTTGCAGATAGAAGCTAATGACAAATTAGGCTTTTCCGCTGCCAAGACCCTAACTGTTATGCAGTCACTTTACGAAAAGAAGCTCCTTACATATCCGAGAACGGAAAGCAACTATCTGACCGAGGATATGAAGTCCGAGATCCCTGTTATAATCAAGCTGCTGAATTTTTACGACAAGGATCGTGTAAAGCATTTTGACGAAGTTGGACTGAATATTGACAGCCGTGTTATTGATAACAGCAAGGTTTCCGATCATCACGCCATTATTCCCACAAAGGATATATCTAATGCCGCAAATATGGAGCTGACCGCTGAAGAAAGGGCGATCCTCGACCTTGTGATCGGGCGGTTTTTCCTTGCTTTTGAACAGCCTTATATCTACAATGAAACTGCATACATTTTTGACATCGAGGGCAACAGCTTTAAGCTTAATGTAAAAGAGCCTGTTTCTTTGGGTTGGAAAGCCTATGTAAGTGAAAAGACTGAGGAAAAGCAGAAAGAAATCAAGGTGTACAACGAGGGCGATACATATACAGCCGAAAATATAAGTATAAAAGACTGTGAAACCACACCTCCAAAAGCCTTTACCGAAAGCTCCCTGCTGTCCGCTATGGAAAATGTGGACAAGCGCATCGAGGACAAGGAGCTTAAGCAGTATGTGAAGGCGAGAGGGTTAGGAACTACTGCTACAAGAGCCGCCATTATCGAACGTATAATTTCATTGGAATATGTTAAGAGGGATAAGAAAGCCTTAAGATCCACCGAAAAAGGTCGGTATCTGATAGCACATATTCCCGAAGCAATAAAAAGCGTTGAAATGACAGCGGAAATGGAAAGTCAATTAATCGCAGTGGAAAAGGGAGAGAGCGATACCGAAGCCGTTATTGACAGTGCTGTGAGGCTTGTGCGTGAGGTTATGGAAATTGAGAGCGCAAAACAGCACGAAAACATAGGCAAAGCTACTAAAATATCTGTCGGCAAGTGTCCCAAATGCGGAGGTAACGTTTATGAAGGCAAGAAAGGCTTTTACTGTGAGCATTACAAGGACGAAAAGCCCTGTAATTTCACCCTGTGGAAAAATGATATTTTTTTCAGCTCGCGTAAAAAAGAACTTACCGTCAGCACACTGCAAAAACTGCTGGGTAAGGGAAAAGTATTGCTTAAAGGCTGCTATTCCGAAAAAAGCGGCAAAACTTATGACGCATATATAGGATTTAACGATTATGTGGGCAAGGACGGAACAAGCAGGGTAGGCTTTAAAATAATCGAATTTGCCAACAGCAATAAGAGCGGAGGGAAGAAAAATTGAAGTTTTTTAAAGTAACACTGAATACAATAGGAAAGGATAATGAAAAGGTTATTTTTATTATTCCTCCTGCCGAAGAAAAGGACGAAAACGGAAATCCCGCTTATGACGAGGATTTTTTGTTAAACAACGTTGAATACAAAAGCTATATTAAGGAAACCAAAGCGGCAGTGGTATCGGTCGCTTATATTCTTTACGAAGCTGATGACAGCACAAAGCTGAACTATGATGAGCTTTTGAACAATGAGGACAATTTTTTCAAGCTTGATCATAATGATTATCTGATCGAGGTCAAAAAAGCCAAACCCAAGAGTGGAGGAAACCGATCATCAACAACAGCGTTCTATTTTATTATAGGAATAGTTGCTGCAGCGGTGGTGATTATGCTGATTTACGGAAGCAGCATTAAGAAAGGCGGAAATGACCCTGCTGAAAACGATGACAGTACTGTAAGCGATATATTGGCGGATACAAATAGCACACCGAGCGAAAGCGAAACCGCAGCGGAGATCATCTCAAGCATTGAGAGCGAAACGGGAGAGGAAAGCTACGAAGCTCCGACAGCCCCCACCGTAACAACGACATCAGAAGTCACCTATACTCTGATATTTGATAAAAACGGCGGCGCGGGCTCATTCAATGAAGCAGAGTATCCAAGCGGTACAGTGGTAGAGCTGCCCTTTACGAATATAAGCAGAATAGGATATACCCTGATGGGCTGGGCTACCGCTCCGACACAACCTTACACCCTTTATGACAATGAAACAAACAGATATGTAATGGCGTCATCTTCCGCCACCTTATATGCAATCTGGACAGCTTCTGAATATGAGGTTACATACCACTATCAAATAGGATCTAATTCTGTTACATCAAAGGATAGGGTCAAATACGGTGAAACCATACAGCTTATGGACATAGGCAATTTTCCCTCTAATGCAGGAAAGTTTGTAGGCTGGGGACTACTGCCTGATACCGATGAGCCTGTTAAGAGCTTGACAATGCCCGATGGAGGAATTGAGCTTTATGCGATATATAAGTGATTGAAAATTATGCTGACCTAACGGTATTACGGGGAGAAGGGATTGAGATTATGAAAGTATTGGTTAATGGAACACCTAAAGAAATTTCGCCTATTTTTGACAATACCGGGTGCGACATCACTGAAAAATTTTTAAAAGAAGCAGCTACTGAGGGAAAGGTAAGAGATTTTTCAAGCGAGTTTTTTAAAGACACAAATAAGGATTTGGATATATATGTGGTAAACAGGAATTTGCCAATTTTACCAACAACTGACCATCCTTATCTTGTAAATACAGTAGGCAATATTACCGCCATTACGCTTAACGAAGAAAAAACGGTAAATATGGCACACTGCATTAAGTATAAAGACGAAAAAAAACAAATTGAAATGACAGCAGTTGCGGTTAAATGGTGGGAACAATATACTCAAAAATACAATGAAGTTTCTGCATTAGAAAATCGCATCTTCCCTCACATGCAAAATACGGTAAATAAAAACATAGATTTTTTCAAGAACCTTGAGGAAAAATCGGGTGAGCCTTTTTTATATTACTATGAAAGAAGCGATGTATTAGAAGGGCGTGAAAACCCTATATTTAAATATACTCAGATTGCTTATGATGAAAAGATGGGAGATTTCCGTCCTGAATATGAAATAGGTGATTTACATATTGCAGCAAATGAAAAAGGTGATTGGCTAAGAAAATATGCAGAAACACATAAAATTGATATAAGCGACATAAATCAAGTTACCCGTTTAGATTGGCAAATGCTGTCAAATATGGAACCAAAAGAAAAGGATGAACAAATAGTTGAAACCATCGTTGAAAACCCAAAAGAAACAACAACTGAACAAGCATATATGCAACTGAAAGCAGACAATACCAAGCTTAAAAACATCTTCAACTTAGAAAAGAATATCGGAAATGTAAATCTTGAGCAACAAGATATAAAACAGTTTATTGATAAGCTTTATGAATATACAACTATGGTTGGAATGGATTACACCAAAGAATTTTTGAAAGAGCAAATTGGCAAAGATTTAAGCGGCGAACATCTTGGAAGATATAATGGCTTTTTCATATATGAACACTTATCAAGTCTCTGTACTTCTGCTATTTTATTTAAAAAGGATCCCCAAATTACAATGTCAGCCAAAAATTTGTTGAGTGAGGCGGAAAGTCTTATTTCAAAATATATGGATAAAGATGCTGTGAAAACATACAAAGAAATAGAAGCTCTATATATAAATGATATGGATGATAAACATAAGGAAACCTATGCAAGTGCAAAAGACGTTAAGATAGATTATTTCTACTTCACAAAAGAGAAAGCTGAACAAAAAATTAAGGATTATGAATCCATATTTCTAACGAATATAAAACTAAAATATGCAGTTAATAAGCTTCGTGAAGTAATTAACAGGACTAACGCCATTTTCAAAGAAAATCCCTCGCTTTCAAAAGCATTCGAGCAAGCAAAGGTGAAATTTATGCAAAAGCACAATTCCGAGAAACAGGAACACCCCATAGATAAGCCGATACAGAAAAACAAGCCAAATAAACATAGTAAAAAATGATGGTGTTGTTTTATTTTTTTGACTTTTTCTCGGTTTACTATTGACTTTATGGCTTTAAAGTGTTAAAATACAGTTAGGAGGAAACTATGTCCCGTTTAGAGGAAACAAAGAAAATCTATCAAAATGCAACAGAAAAACTGCACACAAACAAAAAATACTTTACCGAATGGCTCAGATATTCGGGCAGATTTTACAAAATTCCTGCAACGCATACAATAGCATTGTTTGAAAGCAATCCAAAAGCAACGATTTTTGCGGACTTCGATAATTGGAAGAAATTCGGAAACTCAGTCAAATTCCAAGAGCGCAGCTCGGCGGCTTTGGTTGAAAATGGAAGTAAGCTAAAGCACTATTTTGACATCAGTCAGACAACGGCAGTCAATATTCCTTTTCAGTGGAGTATTGATAAGAATATAACCGAAGAATTTCTGAAAATTGAGGGAAGAGCAAACAAAACGAACTACCGCAATATGGCAACATACATAAATTCTGCCGCTGTAAAACAAATTTCCGATAACGCCGAAAGCATTATATCCAAGTTTGACATCAGTGAAAAGGACAGAAAGGCTTTCCTTTATTCCCTTTCCACTATGGTAATGATGGTGATCGCCGCACGCTGTGAATATAAAAGCAGCTACAAGTATTTGACGCCGGATATTCCTGATCTGACAGCTTTGAATATGATGAGTTCCATAGGTGAAACGGTTAAATTGTGCAGTACCGTACAGCAAAGTGCAAAGGCTATATTACTCAAAATGGAAAGATCCATAAAACAAATAATCAATATCAGAACGGAGGAGTTACGAAATGAGCGAAACAGAAATGACAAAGCTGATGGAAGAATGGAACAGCAAATACCCCAACAACAAAGCAGCATCGCAGGAGCTTCTGCACGAGGACGAGAAACAGGAAATGATCTGGTGCGAGGAAGCGCAGGAGTGGTTTCCGATGTACACAATGGAGGAGAAGGACACGGGAACGGTGGTGTACAAGCTGAACAAGGAACAGAACTTCACCTACAATCCCGTATTCTCGGACGTGATGTCGGAACAAACGGAGAAAACGGAGATCGGGTATTACGGCAGGAAGTGGCAGGAGTTTATGGAGAAGAACTATCCCGACACGGTGCTGGCGATGAGTATCAGCAGCTTGGATTGGGATATAGTATCGAAGAAGGTGGACACCGAAGCGGAGGAGCTTTATCAGACCTTGGACGAACAGTATCGGAAAGCCAATCCCCGTCCCACAACATTTATGGAGATAGCCAAGTGGGAAAAGATGAAGCAGCTGGAGATCGATCACGAGATAATGGAAACAGTGGTGCTTCGGTATCGGGAGAGCTGAAAGCAGAAATTGAAAAAACAGCGGAGGGTTCAAAAAGATCCTCAGCTGTTTTTAGCGAAATGAGTTTTTCGGAACAGGTAGACAAAGCATTAAGCGGTAAAATGAGTGTTTACGAAAACTTAAAGGTTTGTGATACGCCGCAAATATTGATAGATGCGGGGTGCAGGCGGCTGCCGATGTTATATACGCAGCAGCACCTCAGAGATGCTATAAAGCCTAAATCTGACACTAATCCTCACCTGCACGGCTTGACAATAGAACAAATAAAGGAAATTCCAAATCTATTGGAAAAGCCGGCAATATTATTTGATTCGATTTCACCTGTTAAAAACGGAAATAACAGCATTATAGCCGTTTTGAATAAAACCGATAATGACAATGCTCCGATCGTTGTGAGCATAAAGCCAAATGGAACAGGAGTATATCAACTTGAAAGAGTTGAATCTAATTTTATAACCAGCATATACGGAAAAGAAAAAGGCTTTAACAATTATATTGAGAGAGCTGCTAAATCTGGAAATATTCTTTTTTGGGATAAACAAATGAGCCAAGAATTGTTTATGTTTCAGGGGCTCCGATTGCCCGAGGCTTTAAACAATCTTGACTCTAATGTTATTATACACCAAAGCCGCAATATTGTCAACCCAAAATCCAAGGAAATTTCTGAAAAACAGCGTGATACATATAGCACAATCAATGCGGTAAGAGTAGGCGATTTTTATGAGATCTTCGGAGATGAAGCTAAAATTGCCGCCGAGAAGCTGGGATTGGCTCTCACCTCAAGGAACGGTAAGCCTATGGTGGGATTTCCGCAGCACACTCTGAACGAATACAAAGAAAAACTTGAAAAACAGGGATTTTCACTCGCTATGGAGGAAAACCCTGACTTGGGTGAAATATTCAACAAAAGCGAATCGCAAAATATGATCAAAATATCAGCTGATATGGCAATCAGTATGTGGGAAAACGGATTTTCCGTTTACAAGGACGGTAAAAAGCTGCCTAAATACTCCAAAAAAATCATAAATGATTATATTTCAGAAGATAGTGAAAGCAGTTTTTTTGCTTCAAAAAATGAAGTTGAACACGAAACAGCACTTGAAAAACTTGTTGATATGCTTGATAATATCGATACTGCGGCAAATCGTGAAGCAAGAGAGCAGGAGGAACGTATTCCAACCATTAAAGATGAAGCGGACGATCTGTTTGAGGACGGAACCAGTAATTTTAAATGGGGAATAGGCAATGAGTGGCAGAATATTTGTAGAAGCCTTGTTATGGGTGAAACCGAATGGCTGCGTATTTGGCTAAATGATCTATTGGAGTCGCTTCCGTATATCGAGGAAAATCAAGATGTTTCCATTGAAGCAGCAAAAAAGGAATTAAAAACTTTTGAAGATAACTATATAAAAGTTTCAAAAAACAGTACAGATCTGCAGGAGCTTATTAAGCAATGCGATAACGGTTTGGATAAATTTTATGTTGATCGGGAAAATGAGATTGTGACACAAGTTTACTATAATCCCGACAGCGACTCGGGCGGACAGCTTGTTTACAATTACTTTTCATTTGATGAGCTTTTTGAAGCAATAGCAAAGGAAGATCCGTTGGAATATCTTGAGACTTTCTGCCGACAGGAAACTGTTGATATAGATAGTCCTTATTTTTCTGCAAGGGCAAGAGAATTTCTTGAAAACAGCGAGGATTTCAATTCCAAAGATGAGGATCTTGGTAAAAAGCTATCTGCAATAACAGAGCCGACTTTTTCTATTATTCAGCTGAAAGACAAGGAAAGTTTAAGGGAATATCGCTTTGCTTCAATGTCCGAGCTGCGTGAAAAAGGCTTGTATGTTGATAATGAAAACTACCGAAGAACATACAGAGGACGGCTTAAAGAAAACGAAACCCTTGACGACATTTTCACACGCTTTAATATCGATCACCCAAAGGATTTCAGAGGTCATTCACTTTCAGTCGGTGATATTATCGGTATAGTAAAAGACGGCAAGCCGACTGCATATATCGTTGACAGTGTAGGTTATAAAGAGATCCCCGATTTTTTGTTGGAGAAAAGTGAGCGAATAAATGCCGATGTAGAAAAAGTTAATAATGCCTTTGAAAAACTGAAAGAAAAACATATATTCTCACCTGAAGCTGATGAATTTCTTAGCAGAGTTAAAAATCAAATCATAATCAATAACTATGATAGTTTTAACCTCAAAAACCTAACAATTCCTTTATTTCAGCAAAAGTATGGAAATATTGAAAGAATAAACGAGGTGTTGTTCAAGGGTGAGCTGGCGACAGTAATAAATGAGATAAACGCATATATTAAAGGCGGAGCTTGGGGGAAAGAAGCACAAATTTACAATGACGGCAATCAATGGTTTGTCACTGATAAAAACGACTACCGCAAAATCCTTTACCCTGTGCCTGTTGAAGAAGGCGAAGTTGATCTCTTCAACTCCCACGAAGAATTTTTAAGATCCGTTTCAAAAAATAATCCCGATTATGCAGAATATATCAATTCTCATATTTCCAAACTATCAAAGGATATTTATGGCATTGAAGAATCGCTTGCAAGTGAATACAGAGAAGCCGAATATGAAAAACTTGCTGTTGAATTAGCATTAGGCGGTTATGGCGAAGATATGGCTAATTCCGCAGCAGAAAAAAGGCTTGCGCAGCTAAAAGAACTTATTGATAATAAAGAACTTATTGATAATAAAGAACTTATTGATAATAAGGAGTATGATGTCAAACTGACACAAAGCAGTTTTATCGAGATTGCAACTGATTTGTTATCGGTAAATGAAACGGTAGTCAATGCTCACAAAAATGCTGCTGAACAGGAATACCGTCTTGAAATAGCTAATGGAATCAGGGAGATTTTCGCCGAAGCCCTTTCGGGTACCCGTGACATCGGATATTCTACCGCTGAAATATCATCACTGTATAATGCCTTTCGTCAAAAGGATATAAGGGATTATATAGAAAATATCGTTACGGAAAATGTTGACATTGCATTGACCGCAGAAGAAAAACGGATAGAAAATATCCGTCAATTTGCAAAAGAGCAGGATATTCCGTTCTCGGAAAAATATGATGACGGAGCAGAAGATCTTGATCCTTATGCTGCTGACGGAAGTATGTCTTTTGAGGATTTCCGCAAGCAGCAAGAACTGTATATAGAAGATTTTGGTAATAATGAACAAACACAAGACATTGGCCAAAAGGCTAATGTCGGCGAATTGCACAATTTCACCATAATCGACCAAAACCTCGGCGCAGGCGGATTAAAAACCAAGTGCGCAGCCAACATAGCCGCTATCAAAACCCTAAAGCAGATCGAAGCCGAAAACCGAAACGCCACTCCCGAAGAACAGGAAATCTTATCAAAATATGTAGGTTGGGGCGGTATGGCGCAGGAAGTATTCAGCGGCAGCAATGAAAAGTGGGCTAAGGAACACGAGGAGCTTAAGGAGCTGCTTACCGATGAGGAGTATGCAGCTGCACAAGGCAGTACCTTAAACGCCCACTATACCTCACCAACGGTCATAAATGCTATCTATAAAGCACTTGACAATATGGGCTTTAAAAAGGGAAAGGTGCTTGAACCCTCTATGGGTGTCGGCAATTTCTTCGGCTGCCTGCCCGAAAAGATGAAGGACAGCGAATTGTACGGCGTAGAGCTTGACAGCATTACAGGAAGAATTGCAAAGCAGCTGTACCCAAATGCTGATATTCAGATAAAAGGCTTTGAAAAGACAAATTTCCCCGATAACTTCTTTGATGTGGCAATAGGCAACGTTCCTTTTGGAAGCTACGGTATAGCAGACCGGCAGTATGACAAGCACAATTTTTATATTCATGATTACTTTTTTGCAAAAGCCTTAGATAAGGTGGCTGAGGGCGGCATTATTGCCTTTGTTACCTCTAAAGGCACACTTGACAAGGCAAATCCAAAGGTGCGTGAATATATAGCGCAGCGGGCGGATCTTCTTGGAGCGATTAGATTGCCCAACACTGCATTTAAAGGCAATGCAAATACAGAAGTAACGTCCGATATTATTTTTCTTCAGAAACGTAAAAATGCCCCTGCAAGAATGCCCGATTGGGTATATCTTGGCGAAACCGCTGACGGTATTCCCATAAATCAGTATTTTGTTGATAACCCCGAAATGATGTTGGGAAAAATGGAGTATTCCATAAAAATGTATGGCGGTAAAAATACCACCTGTACTCCTTTTGAGGGCGAAGATCTGACAGAACAGCTCAACCGAGCAGTATCGAGGTTAAAAACAAATATTGCCCTTAATACACGCACTGAAAAGCAAGAAAAGGCACGAGGAGTGATCTCTGCCACCGAGGACGTCCGCAACTTTACCCATACAATAATTGACGGTAAAGTATATTTCCGTGAAAACGACATAATGAAAGAGAAATTCATTAAGGGAGAACCTATTACGGGAAAATATTTTGAGCGGATCAAGGGACTGATCGAACTCCGTGAAAAGCTGCGTGAACTGATAGAAGCTCAGACCGAAGGCTGCACCGATGAGAAATTGGAGGAGCTGCAAGGGAATCTAAATGATCAGTACGATAATTTCACCAAAAACAACGGATATATCAACGATAAAGGAAACAGAGATGTTTTCCGTGAAGATGACGATTACAACACCTTATGCGCCCTTGAAATAATTGATTCCGAAAAACACACCGTAACCAAATCTGAAATATTTACAAAGCGTACAATTAAGACAAATACGGAAATAACCAACGTTGATACTCCGCAAGAAGCTCTGCAGGTTTCCTTGGATATGAAAGGCAGAGTGGATATTCCATATATGGCGGAATTGTGCGGCTGCTCTCACGAACAGGTCATTGATAGGCTTGTAAGTGAGGGCATTATTTATTTAAATCCCGAAAAGTACGAGGAACACGGCATCGGAGCTTATGAGGAAGCCTCCGAGTACCTTTCGGGAAACGTGCGCCAAAAGCTGCGCATTGCTGAATTGGCTGCCGAAGCTAATCCCGAATTATTCAGCAGAAATGCGGCTGATCTGAAAAAGGTTATACCTCCAACCATAGAAGCAGGAGAGATCAAAGTAAGATTGGGTGTTTCTTGGGTGGAAACCAAAGACTATCAGCAATTTTTATGTGAAAAAGCAGAAGCAAGGTTTCCACCCAACGAAACAATTCGCCGTACATTTACGGGAGAATACAAAGTGCCGAAAAAGGATTCCGGTATTGCCGCAACCTCCACCTATGGCACAAAGAGAATGTCCTCTTATGAAATATTGGAGCAGCTGCTCAATAACCGTGATATTATTGTTAGAGATGCCGTCATTGATCCCGACGGGAAAAAGCATTATGTCATAAATAATAAGGAAACTCAACAAGCAAAAGAAAAAGCAAGAAAAATGCAGAGCGAATTTCAAAAATGGATATGGGAAGATCCCGAAAGACGGCAAAAATATGTGACAAAATACAATGAGCTTTTCAATTCCATAGTAGGGCGCATATATGACGGCTCACATCAGACCTTCCCCGAAATGTCACCGTATATCGAGCTTAAGCCTCACCAAAAGGACGCTGTTGCAAGAACCAAATACGGCGGCAACACCTTGCTTGCTCACTGCGTAGGTGCAGGAAAAAGCTTTGAAATGGCGGCTGCGGTAATGGAAAAGAAACGTCTTGGACTGATCAATAAGGCTTGTATGGTCGTTCCCAAGCACCTTGTAGGTCAGACCGCTAATGAATGGCTGCGGCTGTACCCGAAAGCGAAGTTGCTTGTTGCATCGGAAAAGGATTTCACGGAGGACAACAGGCAGAAATTTATTGCGCGATGCTGCACAGGAGATTATGCCGCTGTAATTATGTCCTATGAGCAGTTTGAAAAGATCCCTATGTCCTTTGATTACCGTGAAAAATTTATGAACAGAGAAATGGATCTGCTCAAAAGGGCTATTGAGAACACGGACAGAGATGATAGGGCGACTATAAAGGATTTAGAGAGAGCCAAGAAAAATCTTGAAAAACGGATAACCAAACTCCTTGACGGCGGAAAAACCAAGGACAGATCACTGAACTTTGAGCAGCTCGGCTTCGATTGCTTAGTTGTAGATGAAGCCCACAACTATAAAAATGGGCTTGTAGTCACCAAAATGTCAAGGGTTGCGGGAGTACAGACCACTCCTGCGCAAAAATCCGAGGATATTTTGATGAAAACACAGTATTTAAACGAAACATACGGCTGTAAGAATATTATTTTTGCAACAGGAACGCCCGTTACCAACAGTATGACAGAGCTGTATACAATGCAGCGGTACCTGCGTCCCGATCTGCTTAGTAATGCAGGCTTGCAGAACTTTGACGATTGGGCAAGCAACTTTGGAGAGGTGGTAACACAGCTTGAGCTTAAACCTGCAGGTGACGGTTACCGTCCAAAAAAGCGGTTTTCAAAATTTGTCAACCTCCCCGAACTGATGCAGATGTACAAAGAGTTTGCGGATATACGCACTGCCGATATGCTGAATTTGCCTGTGCCTGAGATCGAGGGCGGAAAGCCGCAAACAGTAGTATCGAAGCCCAACGACTTTCAAAAGGCTGCCCTGCAGATATTGGCTGACCGCTCTGAGCGTATTCATTCGGGGACGGTAGATCCTCACGATGACAATATGCTGAAGATCACCAATGAAGCAAGGCTGTTGGGTCTTGATGCAAGAGCATTAAATCCTGCTGCTGAAAATTACCCCGACAGTAAGGTAAATATGTGTATCGACAATATTATGAAGATCTATGAGGAAACCAAGGAGCAAAAGGGAGTACAGGCGATTTTCTGTGATATTGCCGTAAACAACGATGACGGGCGGTTTTCGGTGTACGATTATATCCGTGAAGAATTGGAAAAAAGGGGCATTCCGAGAGATGAGATATGCGCTGCAGGTGATGCCAAGAACCAAAATCAGCGGAATGAAATGTATGCGCAGCTCAGATCGGGAAGTAAGCGTATAGTGCTGGCATCGACCACCAAAATGGGAACAGGCGCAAATGTACAGACACGGTTAGCCGCACTGCACCACCTCGATATTCCGTGGAAGCCTTCGGATCTGGAGCAGAGGAACGGACGCATAGTAAGACAGGGCAACACCTTTGACAAGGTGAAGATCTTCAACTATGTTACAGAAGATACCTTTGACAGCTATATGCTCAATATCATAATCAATAAGCAGAAATTTATCTCCCAGCTCATGAGCGGCAAGACCCCTGCAAGGACTTGTGAAGATGTGGACGAAGTGGTACTTAATTATTCGGAAATGCAGTCGCTTGCAACAGGTGATCCCCGCATTAAGGAAAAGATCGAGCTTGACGGTGAGGTTGCAAGGCTAAGAACGTTGGAAAGCGAGCATTACAATAACAAATACCGTCTTGAAGATTTTGTTGTGAATGGTGAGAAACGCAAAATCGTTCTTGAAAATCAGCTTAAGATCTGCCAAGCCGATAAGGCATTTGCAGACCAAAACAAGCTTCCCCCGGATACATTTGCCATAGAGCTTGGAGGAAAGACGTACACGGAGCGCAAAGACGCTGCTCCTATCTTGCAGAAGTATGTTCTCAGCACTATGGTAAGCGGTGAAACTCAAAAAATAGGTAAGTTTTGCGGATTTGATATTTCCGTTAAACGTGAGAAAAGAGGCTTCGACAGCGGAAGCGCATTTCCTGTCATTTTTCTTCAGCAAGGTAAAAACATTCAGCACTCCGCCGAGCTTTCACTTGGCAGCGATATGGGCAATATCACACGAATGGAAAATATTTTAAAACTTGGGATAGATAAGATGATAAAGGAAACTGAAGCGCAGTTGGATCAGTTAAACAAGGATCTGCAGGAAGCAAAGAGAACCAAAGACACTCCATTTGAATTTTCCGAGGAGCTGGAAGCTAAAGCCGCAAGATTGGAGCAGCTTAATGTTGAACTGAATAAACCCGATGAGGTCGTTATGCTTGATGAAAATGAGAATGAAGATGAGGACGATCCTGATCTGAATGAAAGGCGTGGTAATCCTAAGCATAAACCGAAGAGGTAAATCGAAAATGTATAATGAGATTTTAACAATGCTGTGTATTGCCGATCTGCATAGCTATGATCGGGAGGAAATCGAAGCGCTACAGATTAAAATTGTTAAATACGGAGGTTGAGTATGCAAGTTTCAAAAAATCAAATTGAATCGGCGAGGAAGGCTAACCTTGCCGATTTTTTTCGTAACAGCGGTTACGAATGTGAGCAGCACGGAACAGAAATACACGTCAAAGGATTTGGAGGTTTATATGTAAATACAAATACAAACAGTTGGTATCAGTTTTCGGAACAGCGTGGAGATAAAAATCCCTTAAACTGTCTTACAACTGTTTTGGGAATGGATTTCACAAGTGCGGTTTCCGCATTGTCAAATGAAGCGTTTGAGAGAAAAACTCAAAACTTTTCTTCGCAGAACCGGTCCGCAGACAAGCCGAAAACCGAGTTGGAAATGCCTGTAAACGAACACGAAAAGAAAAGAATTTTTGCTTATCTTATCAGGGAGCGGTGTATTTCTTCCCAGCTTGTGCAGGAGCTTGTAGATAAGAAGCTTTTATATCAAGGCTCGGTGAAATACAAAGATAAAGACGGCAACGAACAGTATGCAAAAGGCAATGCCGTTTTTGTTCAGAAGGATATGGAAGGCAATACAGTGGGCGCAGAAATTCACGGCACGAATACATTTAAACGGTTTAAAAAAATTGCAGGGTCGGGCGATGAAAATCTGTTTCAGTATCCTATCGGCACTCCCAAAAAAGTTTATGCCTTTGAAAGCACCATTGATTTACTGTCCTTCAGAATGTTAGCCGATCCCGAAAAAATCAAGGACAGTTTGTTGGTTTCAATGGGCGGTCTAAAACCTAATGCTTTGAAAAAATTTGAAGCAAGCGGACTGAAAATTTACAGTTGCGTTGACAACGATGAGAAAGGAAAAAAATTCAACGATGTCAACGGCTTTCGATCCGCAGGCAGAAAACTTTCCGAGGAAGGCGTTAAGGATTGGAACGAGCTTTTGAAAAAAAGAGTGCAGTTGTTAAGCAATAATATTGAAAATAATATGGAAAGCTCAAAGAAAAAATCCGAAGCGCTAACGGAAAAAGCGGAGAAAAAAGTTATACATAAGCCGCAGAAACTGTAAAAAATAAAAAGGGTTTTAGGGTTTCCCCCTAAGAAAAATTTGAAAATATTTTCACCGCACTGAAAGAAAAATCATTGTGATGAATTTGTGAAAACCGAAAAATATTTTTTGAGGTTTTTGCAAAATTCTTTTGGGATTTTGATTTCATTTTACTTTGAAAATGTGCGGTCGGGGTCTTAGGGGTGTCCCCTAACTCAATGGTACTTTTGATAAAATTCCTATGGAATTTTGTCAAAAGTCCTTATTGAGTATAAGAACTTTGGCGCACCACCTAAAAATGGATAAGGAGAACACTGTAAAATTTGTTTGGAATTATAGGAAATATGCTGAACGCTGCGTTCACCAAAGTGCTTATTGGGCAACAACATATTTGTGATAGAATTGTGAAAAAAGCGCTACACGGCTGAAAAGAAAAGGGGGATCGTTATGAATGCGGTAAGTTTATCGGTAAGGGTAGATGCAGGAGTTATCGGACACAACAACAGGACATTCGTTGCAAAAAACGTAAATGCCGAAAAAATTTCCGATAACATTGTATATGTTCAAAAAGATCTGAAAGAAACCTATAAGGAAATTTTTTCAGAAGCACTTGAAAAATATAACTCTAAGCAAAGTCGCTCTGACAGAGTTATAAAAGATTATTATGAACACATCAAAAACGGAAAGCAAGAAAAGCTCTTTTATGAAACTATAATACAATTTGGTAATGTTGATAATGCCAAAGTGGGTACGGAGGGAGGTGAACGTGCAAAGAAAATGCTTGACGAGTATATGAAGGATTTTGAAAAAAGAAATCCGAACTTTAAAGTGTTTAATGCTGTTATGCACTTAGACGAAGCTACGCCTCATCTTCATATTGACTTTATACCCGTAGCATATAATCAAAGCCGAGGACTTGAAACAAGAGTATCAATGTTAAAAGCCTGTGAACAGATGGGGTATAAAGCAAAAAGTAAAAAAGAAAGCGAGCGTCAACAGTGGGCACTTAATGAAAAAGAAATTATGAAAACCATAGCAAAGAAACACGGACTTGAGATCGAAAATAAAAATATTACTCGCCCTCACTTGTCGGTGGAAGAATATAAACAAACCTGCCGTGAGCTTGATAAAAAGAAAAAGCAGATCAATGAGCTATACGAAAAATCAAATCTCAGTCCCTCGGAAATAAAAAAATCCGATTTGGATCTGTTAGTAAACCGTTCTAAGCAGCTGCAAAAAGAAATTGAAATGAAAGATGATCGTATTTCCGATTTGGAAAGCAAAATACAGTCAGATTTCCGCTACATAAAAATCGGAGAGGAGCAAAAAATAAATTTCATTGCAGACGGTTTACGAAAAGAAGGTATCAGTGTAGTCGATGACCTTGACGGATTACACGTTCCCGAATGGGCGGTAAGCAAGGCAAGAGAAATTGCAAAAAAATACAAGCCTGTAAAGCTCACTTGGAGAAAAGAGCTTACGTTGACGATCGACAGGCTTGTGTATGCTGCAAAGGATCTGGAAGATCTTCTAAATCTGCTGAAGGAAAAAGGTTACATTATAAGAAAAGGAAAGTATATTTCAATTAAACCCTCCGATGATCCTAACGCTCGTGCAGTCAGAACCAAAACCTTGGGCGATGAGTACACGGAAGAAATTCTGATAAAAAGAATAGCCGATAAGCAAGCATATGTGAAAAAGACCGAAGAAAAAATCAAAACCACTTCGGGAATTGAACGAGAATTTTACATCGGAGTGCAGCGAACAGTCACTGTTATTTTTTCGGGAAACAAAATCCCGAAGAAATACAATGCCGCAAAGAGCTATTCCATTAACAACGATTGGCACATTAACGAGCTTGCCGCTCAAATAAATTTTATAAACCGTGAGCATATCAATTCGGCAGCGGAGCTTGAAAGTCTGATCAAGAAATCGGGAGCAAATATCTTACAGCAGCAAAACTCTCTCAATGAGATCACAGAAATGCAATCAAGTATTCGTGATGTTATTTCCAAAGCGGAGTTTTATTTCTCAAACAAGAACAGCCGTGGTGATGCTATGTTTACTTCCAGGCTTGCCGCCGCAAAAGAAACAGCAGAAAAATTTAATGTATCGGGCATCGAGGACTTAACGCCGCTTAAAAATCAATACAGCGAAAATATAAAGGAACTATCCAAAATCAACACCTTAATGAGTGAGCTGCAAAAAAAGCAAAGTGCGCTTTTAAAATTGCAGGAAACTCATCAAGCACTTACTAACGGAAATTATATCGATAATCTGATCGAGAAACAAAAAGCTAAAAAGGAACAGGATCTGAAATGAAACTATCATACATAAAACTGCCTAACGAGATCTTAGAGATGAATTTGACCGCCAAGGAGCTGGCGGTCTTATTTTATCTGTCAAGCATCTACGCCCAAGGACGTGATACTGTTTGTGTGAAGCAAAGCACAATAGCCAAAAAGTGCGGAATAAAGGCAACGCAGACAGTTAGCAAGATAACCGCTTCCCTTTCCGATAAGGGTCTTATGATCTGCCGTCGCCGCCTTTATGAGAATAACAGCAGCGGTATGATATACTACACGCTGAAACTGCCCACACCGTCAAAGGGTTACTTTTCCGTACAACGGCACATATTAAATGAGCAGCTCTCCCCTGCTCAGATCCGTGTCTATTTGTTTATCTGCCGTTCCCTCTCCCCCTCCCTCGGTCGGTGCTGGAACAGCTACAACGATCTGGCGAAGCTCATCGGGATATCAAGGAGCAAGGCTATTGAGATCGTAGCGCAGCTGACAAAGAAGAACGTTATCCGCAAGCAAAAGATAAAAACACGCAGCAATAAGCGTGTTTACGGCGATAATCATTACACGGTGGTGTGTTACGTTCCCCACCGCCCGATACATAAACGCTGCTTCGGCAAAAAAATAGGGCTGCCTTCTTACAAAAGCAGTCCTGTTGGACAAAGTGCAAATTTGTCCGTTTGCAATATTTCTTGTGTTTCAAATAATACCACCGAAAAGGCGTTTTGTCAAGTCGGCGGTATTTTTTTTACTTCTTTTTTTGAAAAAGAGAGGCAAAAAAAGAAGTATATACATAATAATATTACCATATCAAAATGCAAAAATCAATATATTTGGCACGAAAAGTCAAAAAAAATTTTTCAAAGGGGGTAGTCCCCAAAATTAAAGGTCTATATATTAACCAAGATCTTACTTACTGAAAAGAAAAAAGTTAATGATAAATTCTTAACTTGTACTTGTTTATTACCAAGTGGGCTTGAAGCAAATTTTTTCGCTTAAATCCTTGAAATTTGCTGTTTTGCGGATTTAATGTGTAATTTGGCTTTTTAAGCCCATTTTTCTTTTCAGAAATGTAAAAAACTCTTATGCAGAAAGGAAATAATAATGAACACACAATTAACTCAGGAAATGGAATTGAAAGCAAGAAAAATGGCGGAAATGATTGTCAAGTCATCTTTGGCGGAAACGGTTGATACGACAAACGATGAATTGTTTTTATCGAACAAGAACAGGCGCTACAGGCTCTTATCGGATTATGGACTTATACTTAGAGCTTGTCGAAAGAGCGTTTTAGACGGCTTCCCCTTGGACGAGTATTTTTTAATTGAAACTCCCTGTATAGAAAAAGGCTATGTTGTTGCGTATTTTGATAAGATAGACGAATATGGGGTAGGAGACAACTATAATCCCAACGCTCACGAAATTATATTTTTGTGCCGTGAAGACGAAGATGTAGCTGTCCCTTATACAGAATGTAATGACGGCAAAGGCGTGTACATCGAAGAACGAACTGACTGCTTTGAAGCGGTATATTTAAGAGGTGATTTTGAATGATAGGTGGTTGAGTTGTGCTACATATATCACACTACCTTTCAGAAAAGAAAGTGGATATATGTAGCACATTATTTTAAACATTCTCTGATATTGACATTGGAGTATAAGCAAGAGGTTTCTTATTAGACTTTTCTGCCCGCTCTATTCTAACTTCATCATTTATCCTAATGCTTTCGTGAAATTTACCTACAATTTCGGCTTTAAGTTTATTGAGTAAATCTTCACTCTTATTTGAATTTTTAACATCATCATTTCTTAATGAATTGTCGAAACGCAGCTTTAATGCTCCAAATAGGTTTTCCTTAAATTTGTCACTCTCAACAAGTATCTTATTTTTGGGATCAAAATGTCTGGAGTCATAAAGTTCGATCACTAAAATTGGTTCAGGTATTCCATCCCCTTTTGATCGGCAAATAAGATAATCAACGTGTTTATCAAATATAGGATATGAAAAAGTAATTTTATAACATTGATTATCAAAATCTGGCTTTTTTTCTAATATCAGATCATTGACAGATTTCTTTCCAAAATGTACTTTTCCTTTGGAGAATTCAATATGGTTTATAAAGACACCTCTCTGATCCTCTTCCTTTTGATTGTAACATTCTTCCCATAATTCAACTATATCGGCTAATCTTACCTTAGAAAAAACAGATAATCCCTCTTTTTTAAATTCATCCGAATAAGCTATTTCACAAAGCCATAAATATAATTTATTTTCATACCATGACATAAAACTTTCATTAACACGATAAATACTATTAACTTGTTTTGGTGTTTTCATTACCTGATTTCTTATAGAACGACAGACTTTATTTATATTTTTTAAATTATTAATACACTCTTCAGTGTCTTTGATTTTTTCATTTAGGGTATTAATCTTGTTGTTTGCCACATTAAGCTTTGCCTTAACTTCATTGAGCTCTGCCTTCTTCTCATCGAGCTCCGCCTTCATCTCAGCAAGCTTCTTACGATTAAAAATGTCCATAATTCCCTCTCAATGTCCTTTTTGTGACACATATATCCACTTTTTCTTTCAGAAGGGTAAAAAAGGATTGACAAAAGTGAATAGTAGGTGTATAATCAAAAGCGAGGCAAAAATAAAAAACACCTCACAGGTGATGTAAGATTCCCCAATCTTACACACCCCTAACCCAACAGAGAACTTGAACTTCTCTGAAAGACTTAGTGAAAGTGTCTGTTATTATGCTTACATTTTAGCATAATTTCAAATAGATTTCAAGAGTTTTCGGAGAATTTCTCTGAAGGCTCTTTTTAATATTAAATCCTGAGTGGATTTGATATATAGCTGCCTTATGACAGCCAACTCCGACAAGGCGATTCAAGAGATCGCTTTTGCCGTACAAATTGAATAACCCTCCTGCAAGAAACAAGTTCCTCTGTTTCCGTAATAACTGCGCCGTGACCGATTGATCATCTTTCATAGCGAGTATATACACCTTTTCGGTTGAGCTACCTCGGAAGCAAGTACAGGGGCGTGAGCCATTGTGCGTTGCTGGGTCAACACGTCAAAAGAAAAGGTAACAGGAGTATGGATTCATTTGATTTTTCAGCTTGGGGCGGATTGCACCAACAGTTCGCCCTTTGCTTTAATTTTAAAAAGATAATCTTTCATAGGCTTTGTGAAAGAACCTATGAAAGTTTACCTTTATATGGTTGGGGCGGAAGGATTTGAACCCTCGAAATGGTGGAGTCAGAGTCCACTGCCTTACCACTTGGCGACGCCCCAATATTTCAGCGTTGTTATTTTACCATAATTATGACAGTTTGTCAATATGTTTTTTAAAAATTATTTAAATTTTTCTTTTAGGGGAATTCCGTTTGTGCGGCTGCAGTGTTTGTGTTCCTTTTTCGGGAGATGCGGCGATTATTTTTTTCTTTGGAGAGTTGTGCTGATTAGCGGTTCATTCCGGAAATAAATACATGCAGCAAGCTGCTCCGACCGAGAACATATTTTTCTGTACAGTTTCACAGGCAGGAAATGCAGTCTCAAACGATTCTTTGAAATTCGTGTTGTCAAAAAATGTACTAACATAAGTTTCCCTAACTTAAATTACCAAATTAAGTTAAAATTTTAACTAAAACCTTGTTTAGATTGACCAAAATTCCAAAAATACATTCTCTGTTTTGATTATTGACATACAAATATAAAAATGATAAAATAAAGCTGGTTAGCTATGCAAAAACAGCTATTGGCACATATCAGATTTTTGTCTTTTTATCAATCAACAAAAAGGCAAAAAATAATACAGGAGGATAATATGAATAGAAAAATCAAAATTGCTGCTGCCTCCGCTATGAGTCTGGCTATGATCCTTTCCATAACCGCATGCAGCGAGGAAGGCGATCCTGCCCTCACCACAAATGCCGATTACGGTCCTTTGACCGACTATGTCAGCACTGTTGTGGACGACTACAAGGCAAAGCTTGAAGGCAGCTTCAACGCAAATATCGAGGTTAAGGACAAAATCAAGTACTTAGGCTGGTGGGACATTGACGAAACACAGGGCGCCGCTGTTTTGTTCAAGCAGGTGTACGGTGTTCCCGATGAGGATCACGGCACCAACATTTTTCAATACATCAACGTTTCGTACGACGACAGATACGACAAGCTTACTCAAATGGTAACATCGGGCGACTCTCCCGATATATTCCAGTTTGAGATCAGCAACTTCCCCTATACCGCAGCTAAGAGCCTGTTCCAGCCCATTGACGATGTTATAGATTTCAGCAATCCGATGTGGGACAAAAACAGAGAGGTTATGGAGAAGTTCAAGTGGAACAAGCAGACCTACTGCGCTATCACCACTGTAAACCTTGACGACCTGCTCTTCTACAGACGCTCGGTCGTAGCTGAAAACAACCTTACCGATCCTTACGAGCTGTACAAGGCAGGCACTTGGGACTGGAACGCATTCCTTGACATGTGCGCTAAGTTCAGCGATCCTACTGAAGGCAAATACTGCATAGATGGCTGGCGTGTTCCCGATAAGTTCGTAAGCACCACCGGCAAGGCTCTTATCGAGATCAACAGCGAAGGCAAGCTTCAGAACAACTTCTATGACGCTGACATAGAAAGATGTATGAACACAGTTGTAGATACTATGTTTAAGCAGAATTACCGTTATCCCCGTCACGAACTCAACAACTGGAGCATAAACATTTCCGAATGGTGCAAGGGCAATATCCTGTTCTATGCTGAACTTTCCAACGCTATCAAGGATACCAAGAATATTCAAGCAGGCTTCAAGCGTGAAGGCTGGGAGCCCGGTGAAGTATTCATGGTACCCTTCCCCAAGGATCCTAACTCCGACAAGTATTATTCTGCCATGAAGAACGACTCCTGGATGCTCTGCGGCGGTGCTCAGAACAAGGAAGGCTTTGCCGCTTGGACACTTTGCAGCATGGCTACCGCTTTTGATGAAGAGCTGGCAAGAATCAGCGATGAAAAGATAATGGTTGACTACGACGGATACACTCAGGAGATTCTCAATCATTTGAGAAGCCTTCAGTTTGACGACGTTTTAACTCCCGTATTTGACTTCAAGGGCGGTATCGGTGTAGATATCGTTAACGGTACTACCGATGACCCTGTTAACGCACTTACTCACCACCCCTATCTTGACGGTGTCGGCGGAGGAGCAGACCACGGAGAATCCGCTACCTTCACCACATTGAGAGAGCAGTATGTAGACGTTATTCAGAAGAGAATCGATGACCTTAACAGCAACAATATCTAATTATACTGCTTAACTAAAGGGCTGTAAAAAAGCTTTTTTAAAAGCGGGTCAAAGCTGTTAATGGGTTTATTGACTCACAGATAATTTCAAAAATCAACAAGGTGTGTGATTTGCATGGCAAGTCGCACACCTTGTAATTTTTACAATATATCTTGATTTTTTTGTAATATATGTTATCATATATGAGAAAAACCGCAATACTAATTCCCCACTAAAAGCAGACATTCTTTGCGGTCTGTTTTGTGCCATGCTGCGTCATCGTCCTCGGCAGGCGTCAGCCTGCTGCCGTCGTCCTCTTCCTTGCAGGGCGCAAAATATCCTAGCAAATAATTTGTCTGCTTTCAATCGTGAATTAGTATAAACAGCAGAAGTAATATCATACAGTGTTAATGCTAAATCCAAATAAAAATAATAAGGAGCGGTATTGGTTATGATTTTATCAATAGGCATGATAGTAAAAAACGAGGAAAAATATCTGGAGCAGTGTCTTACCGCGATGAAGCCACTGCTTGAAAAGGTTGAAAGCGAGCTTATTATTGCCGATACAGGCTCAACGGACAATACAGTGGAGATTGCAAGGAAATTCACGGATAATGTTTATCATTTTGAATGGATAAACGATTTTTCCGCTGCAAGAAATTCTACTCTCAAAAAAGCCAAAGGAGAGTGGTATATGTTTATTGACGCTGACGAGATCCTAAAAAACTGCGATGACATTATACGTTTCTTTAATTCGGGAGAATACAAAAAATACAATTCTGCCACATATATTCAAAGATCATATCACAATATATTTAACGGAGAAATTGATCACAGCAATTATTCCGATTTTCGCGTTTTGCGTCTCACAAAAAAGCTTGACAATATTATGTTTATGAATCCTATCCATGAAGCTCTGACGCCTTATTATAATCCGGTAAAATACCTTGACCTCATAGCCGATCATTTCGGATATATATTTTTTAACGATGGAAAAGTTACCAAGGAAGCACTGGAAAAGAGCAAGCGGAATATGAATCCTTTACTTAAGACCATAGATGATCTTAAACCCGGCGAAAAACCCGATATTTCCGTTTATAAAGAAATATCTGATTGTTATTCACTTTTTGAGGATTATGACAATGCGATAAAGTATCTCGATTTAGGATTAAAAACATTGGACAGAAACCATATTGCAATTACTTCTTATTTTGTAAAAAAAGCTCCCATTCTGCTGCATTTAAAAAGATATGAGGAAGTAATTGAAACATGCGATGAGTATTTCAGCGAAAAAAATCCTGCCCGAAAAACAGCTCTTGCTTCCGACAGCACGATCCATTATTATCGCGGAGCAGCGTATTATCTTTCGGGACGTTTTAAGGATGCAGTTACCGAGTTCGGCGTTTTTTTTGATATGTATAAAATGTATATCGAAAATAAGCTTAATACCAACGTGCTGCTTTATACCACGATTTCATTTTCAAGCTTGCAGTTAAAAACAGCTCTGATTTATTTTTACGACAGCTGTGTAAAAGAGAAGCGGTACGATGCCGCTAATAAATATGAGAATCCCATCCCGAATTTGAATTTCAATGACGAATGGGAAAACATCCTGCCATACATAAGATTAAAAGCGGAAATTATGAAGAACACAAGCTATAACGGACTCTCGGCTTTGTATAAACAGCTTGGTGAATTTGGAAGAAAACAGCTTGTTTGCATGCTTCGTTGGCGACTGTTTGACGCCGATACAGACGAACGTAAGAATATCACGGAAAATCTTAAAGCTGTTTCCAAATCATGTTCAAATTACGATACAAAAACGGCAGAGGCAATAGCTATATGCAGTAATTACTTTTTGCGGGACAGTGTCAATGCTGAGGAAACAAAAAAGTATCTGGAAAAATACGAAACCGCCTTTAACGCGGACATTCTTTGTATAATGCTTGATAAAAACATTGATATTACAGCATTTGTAAATGCGTCGGATTTTTTGGCAAATGAATGCGCTTATACTGTTTTTTCCGTTTACAGCAATATCGCCAAGCTGCTTGAAAACTATGATATAAAAGCGGTTTCACCCTCAGGCTTGGAAAAGTCCGCGGAATTTTATAAATATTCTATGGCGCAGACAGTAAGGCTTGGTATGACCGTTTCGGGACTTTTCGGCAAGTATGGTGACATTGGTGTAAAATGGCAGGATGAGTTTAAAGAAGAAAATGCTCCCAAGGAAATTGAACCGGCGATTTCAGCGTTTTATGTCGTTTCCGCTTTTGAAAAAGGAGATTATGATCTTTTCTCAAGGGAAATACAAAGTTTTTTGACCGCATTCCCCGAATTTTCGCCTATTATAAACGCGTATAAGTCTGAAATTGAAAAAGAAATAAATGCCGCAAAAAGTGAAAATGCCCGTTCCGAATTTGAACAAATGGCAATAGCTGTAAAGCAAAACATTCGTGAAATGATCAGGGAAGGCAATATTGCCAACGCAGAAAGCGTGTTATCGGAATATGAGATCCTATGTCCCGATGATAATGAAATAAACATTATCAGAGAAGAAATCAATGCTTCAAAATAAACCCGCTCATCTATTGTTTAAAATCCTCCTAAAATCCCTATGCTCGGGCATGACCTTGTCCAAAACCTCATAAAACTTTGCCGAATGATTCTGCTGCAAAAAGTGCGCCAGCTCATGGCAAACCACATACTCTGCGCAAAGGGGCGTTTTTTCTGTCAAAGAGCAGTTCAATGTTATCTTTTTCTTTGAGGGAGTGCAGCTGCCCCAGCGGGTTTTCATAGCTTTTACCGTTATTGTGGGATAGGGTATTGACAGCCCCGCTTGAACAAATCTTTGGTACGCCTTTTCAAGGTATTTGGGAAAAAGCTCCCTTGCCCTTTCCTTCTGCCAGCAAAGAACAGCCTCATCGATGAGCCTTTCTTTCTCCTCATCGGCAGCAGAGGCGGAAAGATACACCGTCAGCACATTTCCCGAAAGCTGCGCTGATGTCTTTGTCCCCGCCTTGACCTCCACATCTATGACCTCTCCCAAATAATACCGCTGTGAGGGGGATTTTTGCCGTGCGTCATTTATTCTCCTCTGATGCTTTAAAATAAAGTCGATATGATTTTTTACAAATTCATCGGCTTTTCGTAGAGCTGTGCTTTTTGGCACAGAAACATACACCGTACCGTCGGAGCGAATCCTCAGGTTAAGATTTTTTACGGATTTTCGCTCCAGATCATAGGTAACAGTTCCTTTTTCCGAAGTGACCGAACGGGTCATAGCTTAACTCCTCCCAAATTATACTAATTCACGACTGAGAGCAGACAAATTATTTGCGAGGATATTTTGCACCCTGTGAGGAAGAGGATGGGATGATAACGCAGCAGGGCACAAAACAGACCGCAAAGAATGTCTGCTTTTAGTCGGGAATTAGTATTATCTCCGAAATTGCAATAAAAAAGCCCCAAGCTTGTTCCCTGAACAGGCAACAGACTTAAAGCTTTTAGGTAATACGAATATCCCCGCCGAAAAAAGCGGAGATATCATTTTTTAATGTTAAAGATCTTTACTTTGATGATTTATTCTTGCTTTTCTCAAACTCTTCCTTTTCCTCTTCCTTAACAGCGTCGCTTTTATCTGCATCGCTGTGACGGGGATTTCCGGACACAAATTCAATAGCGTTGAGAACAGCAACGTTGATATCTACACTGTTCTGCTGTTCCTGTAAGGAATTGAGCTTGGAAAACAGCTTGCCCTTGTCGGTGCTGACATACCTTGGAGGAAGTTTGTTAAGTGCCATTGCGCGGATATCGTCAAGGCATTTATCACAGTTGCAGCATTCCACGGTGGGAAGAATTTCCTCCATTTTCTGCTCAACAAATACTTCCATTACATTTACAATAGACATATAAAAGCCCCTTTCGCTTTTTATGAGAAATTGCAAACAGCATACGGCAGACATTTCTCCTAAAAAATAGCCCCACAATGCCGTTTTTTATTTAATGTAATAATTATACACATATTGCGGTAATTTGTCAAGGGCAGCCTTATGAACATTTTTTTAATATTTTTTCGTGGTATTCATCGGATTACTCTTGAAAAAAACCTCACACAGAACAGCTTTTCTGTAAAAACGACTCAAAATTACTCTTCTCCCGCTTTGAAGTTGTAAATGGGCTTGATCACCTTCATTATCTCGGCGGTGTCTCCGATATTGTCCACAATATCCGCCATTCCCTTGTACGCCATGGGACATTCGTCAAGGGTATCCTTTCCAACCGATGTGGTATAAATTCCCTCCATTTGCTTTTTAAACTCATGGACAGTGAAGGACTGCTTTGCCGCGCCTCTGCTCATGATACGTCCCGCTCCATGAGGCGCTGAACAGTTCCAGTCGGCATTTCCCTTGCCCTTGCAGATCAAAGAGCCGTCACGCATATTTATGGGGATAAGGAGAGTTTCGCCCTCCTCCGCCGAAACTGCGCCCTTCCGCAAAATCATTTTTTCGGTATCTATGTAGTTGTGTACGGTGGTGAACTGCTCCTCCACGCTTACCTTCGTTCCCTTGACTATCTCGTCGATCATTGCCTGTCGGTTCAGCTCCGCAAACTGCTGCACAATCTTCATATCGTGAATATACCTGTCAAACAGCTCGCCCTCCACATAAGCCAGCTGCTTGGGAACAGAGGTGGTTTTGGTGTTTTTGAGAGTTTTTATGCTCTTTTCAATGGACTTTTCCTTTCCCTCTGCTTTAAGACGGGCGATAAGCTCCTCGATATCCTTTTTTGAGGCTCCGTTTAATGCAAGATATCCTTCATTCTGGTAGTAGTTTGCTACCTCCAGACCCAGATGACGGCTGCCCGAATGAACGACGATATAGATATTGCCCTCATCGTCCTTGTCCGATTCGATAAAGTGGTTTCCTCCGCCGAGAGTACCCATGCTTTTTTCCGCACGGATAGGGTTTATCTCTCGGTAGCAGTAAAGCTCCTCCAAGGGGAAATTTTTGAAATATCGGTGCGCCTTTTCACGGATATTAAAGCCCGAGGGGATCTTTTCATAAATAAGCTTATCCAGCTTTTGCAGCTCGATGTGCTTTTCCTTGATCCTTACCGTTTCCATACCGCAGCCTATATCCACGCCCACTAAATTGGGGACGATCTTGTCCTTAACGGTCATAGTGGTGCCTACGGTGCAGCCCGCCCCCGCATGAACATCGGGCATGAGCCGTATTCTGCTGCCCGAGACAAATTCCTGATTCAGCAGAAGCATTACCTGAGAAATAGATGCTTGGTCTACAACGTCGGTAAAAATCTTTGCATTATTGTATTTTCCGTTTAGTTCTAACATATTTTTTCCTTTCTCTTTTTCTTGGTTGTTTGTTCCGACTTTTGTACACCCGTTTTGGCATTATAGCACTTTTTGATTATAAAATCAAGCTTTTTATTAAATACCGCGGAATGATTTTATTGTAACAAAATCCCAAAATTTTCTCAATCATTTATCCGAAAGAAAAGTCGATAGTTGAATTTAATCAATATTTGTGCTATCCTTATATAAAGAAACCCAAACAGGAGAAGAAAAATGAAAGTCAACAAAAATCGCGATATGACCCCATTTGATATGAAGAAAAGACCTTGCCGTCAAAGTCCGTTTTTGATGCCTATTGTCTGGGGAGCGTCTTTTCTTTTAACAAGACCCTTTGGACTGAAAATAAAGCGTACCGATATGAAAGGGCTTAAGCCCCCTTTCCTTGTGATCTCGACACATCAGGGCTTTACCGATTACTATATTGCCCCGCTGTCGGTGTTTCCGCACAGAGCAAGCTATGTTTCGGATATGGAGGGTTTTGCGGCTTTCGGAGATACCTTGTACAGAAAAATAGGCTGTATCGGGAAAAGACGTTTTGTCACCGATATGGCGGTGCTGAACAATATAAAGTATGCGCTTCATAAAAATAAAGACATCGTTTTTATCTTTCCCGAGGCAAGGCACTCCAATGCGGGCACAACCTCAATGCTGCCCGATAATATGGGAAGATTGGCGAAATATCTCAAAGTTCCTGTGGCGGTACTCACCGTTCACGGAAGCTATCTTATCTCCCCTTTCTGGGACGAGGAGCATACAAGAAAAGCCCCCGCAAGGGCGGAAATAAAACTGCTTTACACTGCCGAAGAGCTGAAAGAGTTATCCGAGGAGGAAATTCAGAAACAGCTTGAAAAAGAGCTTGACTATGACGAATACAGGTGGCAGTACGAAAACAAAATAAAGATAAACTTCAAAAACAGAGCCGAGGGCCTGAGCAATGCTTTGTACCGCTGTATAAGCTGCGGAAGCGAATTTACGGTCAAGGACAAGGGCAGTACACTTTTCTGCGAAAAGTGCGGTGAAAGGTGGGAAATGTCCGAGTACGGTCAGCTTATAAATCAAAAAAGCGGCGAAGCAATACATATTCCCGATTGGTACGAAAGCCAAAGAGAACAGGTTCGGAAAGAAATCACGGCAGATTATCGGTGCGGTTTTTCGGTAACAGTTCAGGCGCTGCCCAACGAAAAAGGCTTTGTGGATATGGGACAAGGACGGCTTGAACACAGTAAAGAGGGATTCACCCTTGAAATCAAGGGAGAAACGCTGTTTTTCCCCACAATAGCCCTGCCCTCGGTTCAGACCGAATATAACTACAAGGGACAGGGCAAGTGCATAGTGCTTTCAACGCGGGACTGCTGTTATTATTTTTATTGCACCGACCCTTGCTTTAACCCCACAAAACTGCAATTTGCCGCTGAGGAGCTTTATTTGTCAGGCAAAAAGCATTAAACTTGCATTTTGCGTACAAATGTGATATGATAAGATAGATAGTTGCATTTATAAAAGGAGAAAGAAAAATGAATATATCAGAGCTTTTACAGAACAGTTACGGAAAACCCGTTTCCCAATGCACCAACGAGGAGATCTACATAGCCCTTTTAAAGGAAACACAGCGCCTTGCCGAAAATAAAAAGCGCCCCGCGGGCAAGAAAAAGCTGTACTATTTTTCCGCCGAGTTCCTTATCGGAAAGCTTTTATCCAATAACCTCATAAATCTGGGCATTTACGGCGAGGTGAAAAAGCAGTTAGCCGAAAACGGAAAAAATATCTGCGAGATTGAAGAGATCGAAAACGAGCCCTCACTCGGCAACGGCGGCTTGGGCAGACTTGCGGCTTGCTTCCTCGATTCAATAGCTACCTTGGGTCTCAACGGTGACGGTGTGGGCATAAAATATCACTACGGACTGTTTAAACAGGTGTTTAAGAACAACAAGCAAACCGCCGTTCCCGACAAATGGCTCACCGATGACAGCTGGCTTGTTAAAACCGAAAAGGTATATCCTGTTAAATTCAGAGGGCTTACCGTGTACGCCCTGCTGTACGACCTGACGGTAACAGGCTACGACAACACCTCCAACACTCTCCACCTTTTCGACACACAAACGGTGGACGAAAGTATTGTTACAAGCGGCATTGACTTTGATAAAAACAGAATTGCAAAAAACCTCACGCTTTTCCTTTACCCCGATGACAGCGACGACGCGGGCAGAAAGCTCCGTATCTATCAGCAGTATTTTATGGTAAGCGCAGGAGCTCAGATGCTGCTTGACGAAGCTGTGGAAAAGGGCTGCACCCTTCACGACCTTCCCGACTATGCAGTAATACAGATAAACGACACACACCCCACCATGGTTATTCCCGAGCTTATAAGACTGCTCACCGAACGCGGAATAGAGCTTGACGAAGCTATTGAGATAGTTTCCAAGTGCTGTGCCTATACCAACCATACCATTCTGGCGGAGGCTCTTGAAAAATGGCCGCTCCACTACCTGAAAGAAGTTGTTCCTCAGCTTGTTCCAATTATCGAAATTCTGGACGACAAGATCAGAAGAAAAATAGACAACACAAGCCTTGCCATTATCGATAAAAACGACACCGTTCACATGGCTCATCTCGATATACATTACAGCATGAGCGTTAACGGCGTTGCGGCTCTCCATACCGAAATTCTGAAAAAGGAGGAGCTTAGGGGATTTTACGAGCTGTATCCCGAGAAATTCAACAACAAAACCAACGGTATCACATTCCGCCGCTGGCTCCTCCACTGCAACCACCAGCTCACCGACTATATCACCGCTCTTATCGGCGGCAGCTTCAAGAAGGACGCAAAAGAACTGGAAAGACTGATCCAGTTCAGAAAAAACAGAGAGGTGCTTACCAATCTTCTGCATATCAAGCAGGATAAGAAAAAGGAGCTGTGCAGCCACTTAAAAGTGACCCAGAACATTGACCTTGACCAAGCGTCAATTTTCGACATTCAGATAAAAAGACTGCATGAGTATAAGAGACAGCAGCTTAACGCGCTGTACATAATCCACAAATACCTTGAAATAAAGAGGGGCAAAAAGCCCGCAACACCCATTACCTGCATTTTCGGAGCTAAGGCGGCTCCCGCCTATATAATTGCTCAGGATATAATACACCTTATTCTGTGCCTTAGCGAGATAATCAACAATGACCCCGCTGTAAGCCCTTATCTGAAGGTAGTTATGGTGGAAAACTACAATGTGACCTTGGCGGAAAAGCTTATCCCCGCCTGTGACATTTCCGAGCAGATCTCCCTTGCGTCAAAGGAAGCCAGCGGTACGGGAAATATGAAGTTTATGCTTAACGGCGCAGTAACACTCGGTACCGAGGACGGCGCAAACGTGGAAATACATCAGCTTGTGGGCGACAAAAACATTTATGTATTCGGCGACAGCAGCGATGTAGTTGTTGAACGCTATAAGAATGCAAGCTATAAGGCAAGGGATTATTACGAAAAGGACGAGGATATAAAGGAAGCCGTTGACTTTATCACAAGTGAGGAGATGCTTAAGACAGGCGACAAAACCATGCTGGAACGCCTTTCAAATGAGCTTATCGACAAGGATTGGTTTATGACCTTCCCTGACTTCAAAGACTATGTAAAGACAAAGGAAAAAGCCCTCGAGGATTACGAAAACCGCTTGGAGTGGGCGGAGAAAATGCTTGTCAACATTGCCATGTCGGGATTCTTCTCCTCCGACAGAACTATTGAGGAATACAACAGGGATATTTGGAAATTAAACTGATTTTTAGGAGCGAGTTATCACCGTAGAGAGCTTCCGGATAAGCATTATCTCAGGAAGCACGGGGAGAACGCTTATTACGGACAGGAAAAAGTAAATTGGCACGGCGTCTCCGATAAATTATATAACAAAAAACTGCAATCCAACCTTTTTTCGGGTTTGATTGCAGTTTTTTTCGTGACTGTTTTTTTACAGTCTCTTACGGTTACATGAAGTATCAAGCCCGTAATTTCTCACAAGTGCGGGCGCTTTCCGAATAGGGACAATCCATTATTTCCTTTTACGCTTCACCGCAATCAGCAAAGCGGTAATTGCTGTAAAGGGAATAAGCGATACTGCATTACCGGTCGAGGGGTTATCCGAGCCGGAATTGTCGGGGTTGGAAATGTCCGGATTAGGTTTATCGGGATTGGGGTTATCCGGATTGGGTTTGTCGGGATTGGGATTATCCGGATCAGGATTATCAGGATCAGGGTTGTCGGGATCGGGTTTGTCAGGATCAGGGTTGTCGGGATCGGGTTTGTCAGGATCAGGATTATCCGGATCAGGGTTGTCGGGATCGGGTTTGTCAGGATCAGGATTATCCGGATCGGGGTTATCGGG
>CAZWRZ010000004.1:0-87298 GCA_964636555.1 uncultured Ruminiclostridium sp. | reverse complement strand
CTTTGTCCAGATGTCTTCGTCATTCAGCGGAGGAACATCGATCTCAACCTCGCCGAACTCTTCGCTTGTATACACATACTTGCCGGGTTCGGTCGGAGTGGGGTCTTTGCTCTTTTCTTCGTCCAATGTCCAAGTGTCTTCATCACTCAGCTCAGGAACCTCTACCGTTATTTTTTCGTCACAATATTCGCAGTTTCCGGTTGCTTCGCCTGTACTATTTTGTGTGGGATCTTCTGTAATTTCCCACTTGCTCACGCTATGTGCACCAATACGAATATGTGCTTCTGCATAATCGACTATTTGAATTTCACTCGCTGCTATAAAGTATTTACTTATATTGTCCGCAAATGCAGCTGCAATTTCGCCGCTCACTTCTGTACTCAGATTTATGGGATTCTTACAATTGAAATCATCTGAGCTTTCTTGGCCATAGTAAACACTTATCGGATCAGTAACCGAGAAATTCTCTCCTATGACAAGCTTCTCCGGGGAAACAAGGAATAAACCACAAGTTTCATTTATTGTGATTTCTCCGTCAAGCGTACATGTTCCTTCGGAATATATACCGCTGCTGCCGTCTTTTGCCTTATTATCCGAAATCTTGCCGCCATACATATTAAATGTACCGTAGTTCGCTACAGCGCCGCCTTTTCCATCTGCTGTATTTCCGGAGATCTCGCCTCCGTACATATTAAATGTACCGGAGTTCACTCTTACACCACCACCGCCGGGATCGAAGTGGGTTGTATTGCCCGTAATTTTGCCGCCGTACATATCAAAGGTTGAGTTACCCGAGTAAACCCATACGCCTGTTGATTGGCAACCCTCAATTTTACCGCCGTACATAGCGAAGCGTCCGCCGCTGCTGATACAAACCCCAAAGTAAGGGCCGGTCAATTTGCCTCCAAATTCTCCTGTTTCTTCATCATAACTGCAATCACAAAGAGTGAGGACGCATTTGTTTGCAATTTGAAAAACGTATTCTTTTGCCTTGCCCTGTGTAATTGAAAATCCATTCAAGCATAAAGTAATGTTCTTTTTGATATTAATGCAGCTTGAGAGTGTAATATCATCGCAGAGGTAATAATAGCCGTTGTCGAACACGTTTAACAAATCATCTTCGTTCCATATAGGCATCCAAATAATATTTTCACCGGCGTGTTCGTGATCACAGTTTTCTTCTCCGCACGCTTGGTGTGCTGTATGCAGCGGCCATCTCTCCTTCATTGAAACTTCAACTTCTACACCGGGGTATTCTTCAGTTGTGTAAGTGTATGTATGGATTACAGTCTGATCTACAGGTTCCCCGTAAGTGTCCTTACAATCCCAGAAATCCTCATCTGTAAGCACAGGAAGCGTAATTTCCACAGATTCGCCGCATACGGAACATTCTATCTCTGCTTTGCCTTCTTCCGTATAAGTGGGAGCTTCTATAATATTACAATCGCCCGTGCAGTCATGTTTGGCTTTAATATAAATGTAATAATCATTTTTGCCGCCATTGTCGAGGATCGTGACGCAATACTTATCCTTTTCCTCTACCAATTCGAAGTATTTTTCAACGGGTATATCCTTGTAATCTCTGTGGATCCAAGCAAAAACCGCCTTTGCCTCGCAGTCCTCCCCTTTGAGAAGGTTTTCATTAAAATCAATAACCATCACCGGAGAAGATGAATAAAATTTTGTCTCATTTTTATAAGTAAAGCTATAATCCATATATAGATCACATTGATCGTTTGAGTAGATGCTGCCGCTGTGGTCAAGCCATAAAACCGATTCATGATTATATACGCCGCCGCAGTTTTCTTCCGCAGTATTTTCTGTAATTGTGCTATCGCCTTCTATCTTAAATGTTACTGTTCCGTAAGAAGGATTTGTGTTGTTTAAATATACAGCACCGCCGTAATTTGCATTATTGGATGAGATGCTGCTGTTATCGCTCATTGTCATCTCTATGGAAGTTTTGTCAGCATTACTTATTGTCGGGTTTACAGCGGCGTCTTCCCATAACAGATATACACCGCCGCCGTTTGCGTCTGCTGTGTTATTTGAAATAACGCTTTCACCGGTCATTATTACTTTTAAATCATCATATATAGCAGTTTTTCGTTTTTGATGTACAAATACACCGCCGCCATTTGCTGCTTGGTTTTCTAATATTTGACCGTTCCCTTTGATTGTAAATCCGCAATCGTATGAAAAAATACCGCCGCCTCTCTTTGCATTGTTATTCTGAATTTTGCTGTCGCCGTAAATAATCACTGTATTTGGATCTGTTTTATAAGTACTATTCGTTGACGATTTTATGGCAGGATTCAGGTATAAACCGCCGCCGTCTTCTTTTGCTGTGTTACCTGAAATAATGCTGTTTCCGTACATATTAAATCCAACATTATAAGCATTTGATTTGCTTGCGTTAGGGCTTCCGATATATATTCCGCCTCCGTAAGCCGCAGTGTTGCCCGAAATTGTACTGCCGGACATAGTCATGCTATTATAACAATATACACCGCCGCCGTAAGTCGCAGTGTTGCCCGAAATTTTACCGCCTGACATCATAAAATGTGTGCCGGATTTAGTAAAAAAGCTTACACCGCCGCCGTTTTTTGCTTTGTTACCCGAAATTTCACCGCCGGACATAGTACACTGACTACTGCTGCTGTAATTATTATGATAATATATACCGCCGCCGTCTTCTTCTGCTGTGTTGTCCGAAATTTTGCCGCCGGTTATATTAAATGTTCCGGTTGACATATTTACGCCGCCTCCGCTGCCATTTGCCTTGTTGTCCGAAATTTCGCCGTCGGACATATTAAATGTTGTTGCGAAGGCTGCATTGTAACGTTCGGCTATTTCTACACCGCCACCGTCTTTGCCTGCCGTGTTGTTCGAAATTTTGCCTTTTTCCAAACTAAAATTTAATGTACTATTTGATGTACCGGAGGAACCTTCTCTGAATAAATATACACCTCCGCCGCTGTTTTTTGCAGCGTTGTCCGAAATTTCGCCGCCGGACATTATAAATTCCGCTTTTTGGAAATCTTTAGTGTTGACACATACACCGCCGCCGTTGCCGTCTGCCTTGTTGCCCGAAATTTCTCCGCCGTACATATTAAATGTTCCCTTGGATACATTTACGCCGCCGTTGCCTGTTGTTGTGCTGTCCAAAATTTTGCCGCCGTACATATTGAAATAAGTATCATCCAAATCGAGCAAAACCGCACTGCCCCCTTGGGCGGACAATGAGCCTATTTCGACATCTTCGTCATTCTTATAACTGCTGCAATCACAAAGGTCAAAGGTGCCTTTATAGCCGTTTTTGTGTCTAATTTCAAAAACGGTACCGCTTGTATTCTTAATTGTATGTCCGTTCAAGCAAAGAACAACAAGGTGGTCGTATAATAACTATCGTCTTGCTAAGCTCAATATCCTCACCGAGATAAAAATAGCCGCCGCTTTCCATTTGGGATAAATCTTCCGCTTTGGTTATAAGCGTCCATTCATCAGAATTAAAATCATGTTCGTCACAGTTATCTTTTCCGCACACGCAGTGATTGTGTGCAGCATTCTCCGTAATCTCTGTAACAGTGATTTCTATACCTTCACAATCTTTATTACTCATAGCTTTCCAATCTTCGATCACTCCGTGCTCTTCTTCGTGTTTAGGATTGGAGCAGTTCTCCCCTCCGCACACAGGGTGCGGCTGGTACACTTCCTCCCCCGACACATCAAACGCAACTGTGCTCAGCATAAACACAAGGGGTATGACCGCCAAAGACATTCTCCTAAAAAACTTGTTCACAAAATCATTCCTTTCATAATATATTAGCAAAACCCGAATGCTGCGTTATACTAATTCTCAATCAAAATAAGACAAAGCCGACGGGCGGGGCGTTCCTGATCAGGGAAGTCCCGACGCAGGAATATGCGGATATTTCAAGTCGGGCTGACGCAGAGCAGGGACGCCCCGGTCGGTGGATTTGTCTGATTTTTATTGAGATTTAGTATTATATACGGAGCAGCGGGCATTTAATTCACAACAAAGCCGCCGTAACGCTTAAAAAGTGCATTTCTTCAGCCTTCCTCACCCGTCGAGCTGCGCGCTTTCGGCGTCCGTTTCTTAATAGCACACCCGGCACCTTTTCCGAAAATCGTTTTCATACGATTCCCTCCCGATATAATTTCATTTCGGCATAGATACATATATCTATAATATTTTTAATGATAACATTTTTTGGTATATACGACAAGCCGTCGTGCGTGAAAAGCCTCGATTTGTGCGTGAAACGGCAATTTTCTGCACATGGATTTTCCGTTTACCTGCCCTATCCAAAAAACTCAACAGGGCTGCATCTTCTGCTCAAAATTTGCAGAAAATGCAACCCTGTTTTCAGTAGGATTCTAATGTTTTTACCGTTTGTTAAGACAAAACCTCGTCCAAAGTCCTGAACAGATTCTCAATATTCACAGGCTTGGCAATATGACCGTTCATTCCGCTCTTTAACGCCTCCTGCTTATCCTCCTCAAAGGCGTTGGCGGACATAGCCAAAATCGGGATCTTCGCAAGCTCCTTATTTTCCAGCTTTCTAATCTCTCTTGCTGCGGTATAGCCGTCCATTACAGGCATCTGTATATCCATAAGCACTGCCTGATAATATCCCGGCTCCGATTTTCTAAGCATATCAAGAGCGATCTGACCGTTTTCCGCCACATCAACGGTAAATCCGCCCTCGCTGAGAATGGCAACCGCTATCTCCTGATTAAGCTCCACATCTTCAGCCAGAAGCAGATGTCCGGAATGGCACTGATGTTCCATTTGATTTTTGATGGGCTTATTCTCCACACTTACGGGAGCTACTATTGAATTAAGAGTCTTGCTGAGCTCGGAGAAAAACAGCGGCTTGCTGCAAAAAGCGCTTGCTCCCGCATCTTTTGCCTCCTGCTCGATATCCGACCAGTCATAGGCGGTGAGAACGATAATAGGAACCTCCTCGTTAAGCTCCTTTCTCACCCGTCTGATAACCTCAATGCCGTTCATATCGGGCAAAAGCCAGTCTATTATGTAAACATTGTAGCTGTCGCCTCTGGAAACCGCCTGCTTGGTTCGCAAAACCGCTTCTTTTCCCGACAATGTCCACTCTGCGCGCAGTCCTAACTGCTGAAGCATAAGCGAAACGCTGTCACAGGTGGTAAAGTCGTCATCAACAACCAAAGCGCGACAGCCTTCAAGCTCGGGAATAGGCTCCGGCTTTTTCGCACCCTCGTCTATTGTGAAGGGCAGGCAGACCGTTACCTCGGTACCCTCTCCCTGCTTGCTCTTGACGCTGATGCTTCCGTTCATCATATTGACTATGTTTTTGGTAATGGCCATACCCAGACCTGTACCCTGAATACGGCTTATGGTGGAGTTTCTCTCTCTTTCAAAAGGCTCAAAGATGTTGGCAACGAACTCCTCGCTCATGCCGATACCCGTATCCTTTATAATAAACTCAAAGTTTGCCTTTCCCTTATCTGCGCAGGGCTTTTCGGAAACTCTCACGCTGACAACGCCGCCTGCGGGAGTATACTTTACGGCATTACTCAGCAAATTCAACAGGATCTGGTTAAGTCTCAGCTTGTCGCAGATAACCTCCTCGTCGGAAATTCCCACTGTATCCATATACAGATCAAGCTGTTTTGCGTTGATGTCTGCCTGAATGATATTCCTGAGTCCGTGCAGCACCTCGGAAAGACTGCAGGCATTTTCGTCAAGGTGCATTTTTCCGCTTTCTATGCGGCTCATATCAAGAACATCGTTGATAAGGCTAAGCAGGTGATTGCCCGAGGTCATTATCTTCTGGAGATAGTCCGCCACCTGTTCCTTTTTGTCAAGGTGGGTCATTGCCAGAGCGGTAAAGCCCACTATTGCGTTCATCGGTGTGCGGATATCGTGGGACATATTGGACAGGAACACGCTCTTTGCCTTATTGGCTCTGTTAGCCTGCATAAGGGCTTCTTCAAGGATATTCTTCTGCTTGATCTCCGCGTGAATTTCTTCATCAATACAGCGGAAGCCCAGAACAACTCCGCTGCCCCACTCACCTGTACGAACGGCTTTCATCTGGAAATACCGAATGTCTCCGCCGCAAAGAGTGCGGTAGTTTATCGTTGCCGCGTCCTTGCTCTCAAGAGAATTCCTTAATCCCTCCAAAGAAGTGGCGGTTCTCATAGTTTCCCTGTCCTCGATATAGACACATGAATCTACGTATTGATGCATTGCTGCTTCCATATTGATATTATTTCCCGAAAAAAGGGTTTTGAGAACATTCATTTCGCAGTCATCAACTCTTATGGAGTATCCGTCCCCCGTTTCAAGGTCGATGCAGCAAACCAAGCTGTAATCAACTGTAAGCGCCTGTGTAAGGTTGGCATGATATTTTTTCAGTGCTTCACGCTCGTTGCTCTCCTGAATACGCTGCGAAGTGCAGTCCACCAAAAAACGCTGATAGATCTGCTCGCCGTTTTCCTCCAACAGCTTAACATTGCCCATTATGTGAATGATTTTTCCGTCGCTGTGTTGAACACGATATTCGGTATTTACGCTGTCGCCCGGTTTCCTTAGGGATCTTATTACCTCGCGAAGCTTTGGCTTATCCTCTTCCATAACCGTGGGAGCGATTATGTCAAAGCCGTCGTTTGCCAGATCGCTTACGGATCTGTACCCTAATATTTCCAAGGCGGCATGGTTGATGCTGATTATCCTTGAGCCGCTGACGGTATGACAGATAACTCCACAGTCTATGGTAGCGAAGAGAGATTCAAGGGTCTTGTTTTTCTCGATTATTTCATTTTCGTAGGTGCGTTCCTTGGTTATGTCAATGGCAACGCCGACGGTACCCATAACGCTGCCGTCAAGGTCGTACAGCGGGGATTTATAGGTGGTGAGCAGCTTTGTTTCGTTTCCCGACTGAACCGTTTCCTCTGAGTTGCAGGTTACCCCGCCCTCCATAACAAGTCTGTCGGATTCGGCACAGACCTCAATGGCTTCCGTGTCGCTTGGATCCACGTCCCAGATATAGGCGTGATCTCTGCCCTCGACCTGCTGTTTGGTCTTGCCTACGGTCTTGCAGAAGCTGTCATTGACCTTTTCGTGAATTCCGTCCTTGGTTTTGTACCATACAAGGTTGGGAATGCTGTTGATAGTGGCTTCAAAGAAATATTTTGTTTCCCAGAAGTCCTTATCCGCTTTTTGGGATTTTTGCCATTTTGCCAAGCGGAATTTAAGCTCCTTATCGGTCAGCGGAAGTATCCATAAATCATCATCGGGGTTAAAAAGCTCGGTGATACCCTCTGTATTGTTCTTTTCTGCAAGCACAACAACAGCGGCGTTCTCCTTTTTATCCGCCAGCACTGTTTTTAATTCATCTATACCGTTTAAAAACAGAAAGATTGCGTCCGCCTTTTCCGTTAAAGCTCTTTCGGGAGAAGGCGACACAAAATAATCGTATGTGAAATTTTCCGGCGGTGTCATTCCCTTTATAACCTCGGAACAGCCCGTATCGGAGCCTATAATATACAAGTTCAGATGACAGCGGTACATAAAATTTCATTCCTTACTATTGAATTTGCTTATATACTATATTATAACATCTGAACAAACTATTGTCAACTTTGTTGCTTAAATTTGGTATTATGGCTGTAATTTTTGATGGCTTTGGTGAGGTTGACGATCTGCTCTGCAAAAACATGCACATTTATCTTGGAAAACTCGGCTTCGGCTCAGGCGATTCTGTGCTTTTTTGTTGATACTTATTACATTTTTCCAAAATAAAACGGCTCCATTCGCAATAAATGCCTGTGGATTTTAAAAAAGAGATGATCTGTTTTTTTTATTTTAATTCTGCGCTTAGTTTTTTTCGGAAATTTAAAAATTCTATCAGCGGAATTTCTGAATTGCCCGCAAAAACCGTTTCCTCTTTTTTAGCACCAAACTTTCGAGGTTTTCCGTTCAAAAATTTATATGAAGCAATTTAAAATTTTTAAATTTCAGCGAAAAAATTTTATTTTTGCAGCAGCTTGTACAGAAACATCCTAAATTTTTGTTGTGTTTTTTACTGTTTTCTACTATATTTTTTCAAAATATTCCCCTTATTCCGATTTTTCGATAATTTCTTTCATCGCATTTTTATAAATCCGACATTTTACTTCAATGTCCGCCGAATTTTTGCAAAATTTTGACCCTTTTTTGTCCTAAACTTCCCCCCTCCCCCTTTAATAAATACGGCAATCGTAATTTGAGAACAGAAAAATCTGCTTACCCAATTATTTCCTGATTTTATAAATCCGCTCATAATAGGCTTTTGCAAGGTTATTATTTTTACCGCATTTTTTAGGAGCTGTATTTTTTACATTGAAAATCCGTCAATCGAAATTTTCGCATATTAAAATCCGATTGTCAGATTTAAAAAAGATAAATATAATCGTTAAGTTTAAATAATTCAATGCTTTGATTTTCAGATCGGGATAATTCATCGCTTCTGTTCGCTCATTTATATTATTCTTGACTTTTCATCCAAAAATTGTTAAAATTGTATGTAGTCTTTTCAGATTGTTAAAACAGCAGTTAAAATGCTAAAGAAAAATGAAATAAAAAACGAAGGGAACAGAAACAACCAAATGAAAACCGAAAAAAACATCTTGTCCTGTATCCTGAGCCTTTCTTTCCTGTTTTCTGCAAATATCTGCACCAATGTATACGCTTTTGACGGCAATGCTGTAAATGCAAGGGAAGCAGCAGGCGGAGCAGAGGAAGTAACACAAGAGGAAACGCAGGCAGGAACGGAAAGCGCCCAAGCTCTTGAATATGAAATAGAGGGCTTGGACGATTACAGCGCTTATTGCATCTCGGACGGAGAATACTCCACCTCTGTCAATGCCGAGCAGTATGACTTTACTGTCAGCAGTGTAAAGGAGTTCAGATATGTCTATGTAGTATGGAACGCTCCTCCCGAAGAATATACGCTGGAATGCCAGACATGCACTGTTAAAGAGAATGACGGCGTTATCCATAAGCTGATAACCCTTGACGCCCCTGTGAAGAGCTTTAATTTCAGAAGCGAAACGGGCGGTATACTCACCGACATTTACCTTTTTGACAGCGATAACTTCCCCGAAAATGTTCAGACGTGGCAGCCGCCCTGTGAACAGGCGGACATCATCGTTCTTTCCACCCATGCGGACGACGAATACCTGATGTTCGGAGGCACTATCCCTTATTACACCAAGGAGTTGGGTCTTAAGGTGCAGATTCTTTACACCACCACCCATTTCCACCAGCAGCCCCGTCCTCATGAGCTTCTTGACGCCCTCTGGCATGCGGGCGTGAGAAACTACCCCGTTTTCGGCGTAGTTGCCGACACATGGCTTATAACAAGCATTGAGGAAGCAAAGCAGCACTTTGACTTCGACACCGTAAGGGAGTGGCTGGTGGAGCAGATAAGAAGATTCAAGCCCTCTGTACTTGTTACACATGATATAAACGGCGAATACGGTCACGGCGCCCACATGATGTCCGCGCAGCTGACTATGGACGCGGTGGAGCTTACCGCAGATCCTAACGAATATCCCGAATCCGCAGAAAAGTACGGAGTTTGGGACGTTCCCAAAACCTACCTCCATTTCTGGGAGGAAAACGCCATTGAATTTGACTGGGAAATTCCTCTTCAGAGCTTTGGGGGAATGACCGCTAAAGAAGCCGCACAGGAATGTTTTGAGATACACAAGTCACAAACCATATATCCCGAGCTTTATGTGGGATATCAGCCCTACTACGACTGCCGTCAGTTCGGCTTGTACCGCACCTTGGTGGGAGTGGACGAAAAGGCGGACTTTATGGATCATATCACACCCCTTGCCGAGGTAACCACCGTTCCCGAAACCGAGCCTGTTACCGAACCCCAAACCGAGGAGGTTACCGAGGCTCCCATAACCTCGGATAATTCGGCGGAAACCGTGAGCGGGGAAACTACGGATAATAAGCCTGTAGATTCGGGCAGCGCCAACCCCGTTGTTATAATCTGCATAGCAGCAGGCGCTGTTGCGGTTATAGGCTTGGCTGCGGTGGCTTACGGCAAGCTTAATAACGGAAAGAAGAAAAAGAAGAAGAAAAAGAAATAATATTCCCCAAAAACATAAAATTTAAACAGATCTGTATTTTTGACTGAAACAACGATCAAAAAACAGGTCTGTTTTTTATCAGTGTTTTTGTGCAGGTTGTTAAAATAACATTATTTTATTTTTAGCAATATGCCAAATTGCTATATTCCAAGAACAATCCTGCCTCCCAATCACTGAAAGCGATAAAACACAATTTGTCAAAAATCTTTCCCGGCTTGTCGAAAAGCCCTCTGAAAGCCTTTTCGACAGTCTAAATTCTGCAAAAATTTAATTACCCCTTTTGTGCAATATGCAAAAATAATATCATATTATTTACAGCAATTTGACAGTTCCAACCGACTGAACCCACATAAAGCTTTACCAAAAATCCAACCTACACCCCCAAAAACAACCTGACCGCCCAGCCGCTCAGAAACCACCCGCAAAGATCTCCCACCAGCGCCGCAGCCAAGGCATACCTTGTTTTTTTCACCTTGGTTGCCGCAAAATAAACAGCAAGAGTATAAAAGGTAGTTTCGCTGCTTCCCAACATAACGGAAGCCACCCTTCCCGCAAAGCTGTCCGCTCCCTCGCTGCCCAATATGCTTTCAAAGATCGCCGTTGCTCCGCTGCCCGAAAAGGGACGGAGTATGGCGAGAGGGGTACATTCCCTCGGAAATCCGAAAAAGTCGGAAACAGGGGCGAGAAAATCGGAGATCAGCTCTACCCCTCCGCAGTTCCGGAACATTCCCACGCTTACCACCAATGCCATAAGAGAGGGGAAAATATCCTTGACGGTATTTAAACCCTCTTCCGCTCCCTTTATGAACTCAGAAAAAATATCGGTTTTTTTGATGAGCCCATACAGACACACTATCCCGAAAATTATGGGAATGGCATAATCCCCTATATTTATGTTCAAATTCTATCACCTGTTTTTACTAAATTTTTACCCTTTTTTATAAAATATTATCATTGGATTTTTTATTTTGGATTTTCAATTTCTCACCCCAAAAATAAAGCGATGCTATTTTTTAATGTCCTTCCGAAATTTTCCTAAGGTTGTCTGTAAAGAATTCTGACCCCTGCTTAATGCGGTAAGATTTATAAAAAATTGCAAGACTCTGTTTTTAAAGGGCGAAAATCAAAAATAACGTCACACAATTTTCTCCGCAAATTCTTTTATAGTAAGAGTTCACAAAATAGCGGTGTTTTCAGCCTTCCTCAAATAATAATGTCAAAGGATTTTTAAGCGGAATTTTTGAACTGTCTGCCGAAACAGACAGTGAGGGGCTGAAATTTATTTTAAGATGTTCTTATTATTAAAAAAATAACGTCACCTTATTTTTTTGCCCTCTTGTATATCCTTCCCAAAACCTTCGCCGCCGTAACAGTCAGCAGCAAATTCACAACCGATACCGCCCATACCGAGGGCAGTATTTCCATAGGAGCAGAGGAGCCGTGCTGTAATCTCAGGGCAGCCGCCGTTGTGGGGATAAGCTGTAAGCTGGCTGTGTTGAGGACGGTGAAAAGTATCATATTGTCGGTAGCTGTGTCTTCAGGAAAAAATGAACCGCTTTTCGGAGGACTGTTTTTTTGCACGTTGTTTTTGAGAGAGCCTTTTTTTACAGAACTTTTTTTAAGGGAGACCGTGTTTTCTTCAGGGGCTTCCGAATGTTCCTCTTTTTCCAGCTCTTTCATTGCTGCTATGCCAAAGGGCGTTGATGCGTTTCCCAAACCTAAAAGATTTGCGGTAACGTTCAGAACTATGTACTGCATTGCTCTGCCATTTCGGTCAATGCCCTTAAAAAGCTTGGAGAGCAGGGGGCTTAATATCTTCGCAATCACTTCGGTCAGCCCCGAGGTCTGCGCCACCCGCATTATTCCGCTCCAAAGGCAGATAATACCGCAAAGGGTTATGGCAAGAGCAACCGCGTCACCGCAGGAGGTGATTATTCCGTTGCTGACCGCTGACACATCGCCTCTGACAAACCCTATGATAACCGATAATATTATCAGACCGCCGAAAAAATATTTCATCATACTGTCTGTCCCCCCCTTTTTTCGGCTTAAATCATCAAAAATAAGGTCATCTTATTTTTATTGACGACGCTTAAATAAATGTAAGTGATATTCAAATGCAAGTAATACTTAATTGTTAGTGATACTTGTAGTGAGAAATACTTATAATAGACACGTATAAAAAATATGTTACTTTTTCCTCTTTTATTACCTATTTTCATTGACTTTTACCCTCTTGTATGATAAAATATAATTGGTTTATTGTGAAAAATTACTGAATTTCTTTTAGTGATTATTTAAAAATTAAGTTAATGTTAATAAGGAGATTTTTATGAGCGACTACCTGCCCAACAAGGACCGTTACAGTCTTATGAAATACAACCGCTGCGGAAAAAGCGGGTTGAGGCTCCCTGCTGTCAGCTTGGGGCTGTGGCAGAATTTCGGTTACGGCAGTCCCTTTGACAATGCGGAAAAAATGGTGCAGACTGCTTTCGATCTGGGAATTACGCATTTTGATATTGCCAACAACTACGGACACCCATATAACGGCTCTGCGGAGGAGAATTTCGGGCGAATTTTAAACAACGGCTTGAAAAAATACCGCGATGAGCTGATAATTTCCACCAAAGCGGGCTATGAGATGTGGGAGGGTCCCTACGGCGACAGAAACGGTTCGAGAAAATACCTCACCGCCAGCCTTGACCAAAGCTTGAAAAGGCTTGATCTGGACTATGTGGATATTTTCTATCACCATATAAACGACCCCGAAACCCCCGTTGAGGAAACCGCCCTTGCCCTTGACAATGCGGTAAAGCAGGGAAAAACCCTTTATGTGGGCATCTCCAATTACAGCAGAGAACAGACGGCGGAAATTCTGAAAATTTTCAGAGAGCTGAAAACTCCCTTTATTGTAAATCAGCCCTCCTACTCTATGCTCAACAGAAGGGTGGAGGAAGGAAAGCTTGACGCACTGGCGCTGGAGGAAGGCTTTGGCTTGGCGGTATTTTCACCGCTGTATCAGGGCTTGCTGACCGACAGATATCTTAACGGTATTCCAAAGGACAGCAGAATCGGCAAAGGCAGCACTTGGATAGTAAACGAGCTTAACGATCAGATGCTTGTTAAACTGAAAAAGCTTAACGAGATCGCTCAGAAGAGAGGACAAAAGCTTTCACAGATGGCTTTATCGTGGGTACTTAACAACAAAGCGGTAACTACCGTGCTTATAGGAGCTTCACGCCCCGAACAGATAATTGAAAATGTACAGGCGGCAAACGCTCCCGATTTCACGGACGAAGAAATTGCGGAGATAGAAGGCGTCTTGAATAACAAACCAAATTAAAAGGAGAAGAAAAATGAGCAATTTACCATTGGCACTCACACCCCCTATGGGCTGGAACAGCTGGAACACCTTCGGCTGGAACATCAACGAGGATCTTATCAAGGGCATAGCCGACAAATTTATCGAGCTTGGCTTAAAGGACGCAGGCTACGAATATGTTGTTATTGACGACTGCTGGAGCGAAAAGGAACGGGACAGCGAAGGCAGGCTTGTTCCCGACAAGAACAAATTCCCTAACGGCATCAAGCCCGTTGCCGACTATGTACATTCAAAGGGACTGAAATTCGGCATTTACTCCTGTTCGGGCACTCACACCTGCGCAGGCTATCCCGGCAGCTTCGAGCATGAGTTTGTTGACGCAAAGACCTTTGCCGAATGGGGAGTGGACTATCTGAAATACGACTACTGCTACCGTCCCGTACACGCGCCCGGCGAAAATCTTTACAAGCGTATGGGTATGGCACTCCGCAACTGCGGCAGAGATATTGTTTTCTCCGCCTGCAACTGGGGCAACGATGACGTGTGGCGCTGGATAAGAGAAAGCGGCGCGCAGCTTTACCGCTCCACGGGAGATATTCAGGACAACTGGCAGTCTATCAAGAATATAGCAGTAAGCCAGCTTGACAGAGAGTGCTACGGCGGTACCTACTGCTGGAACGATATGGATATGCTCACCGTGGGAATGCACGGAAAGGGCGACAACATTGAGGTGCTGGGCGGCGAGGGAAAGCTTGCGGGCTGTACCGATACCCAGTACAAGACCCACTTTGCTTTATGGGCAATGATGAACAGCGCTCTTATGATAGGCTGCGATATCAGAAAGGCAAGCGATGAGGCTATCAAGATCCTTTCCAACAAGGAGATAATTGCCATAAATCAGGATATAGAGGGCAGAGGTCCCTACTGCATCAAGCAGTGGAACAACCCCGACAACGTGTTTGCTCTTATCAAGCCCTTACACGGCGGAGATTACGCGATCGGTATGTTCAATTTAAGCGACAATGCCTCGGAAATGTCCCTTCAGTTCTTTGATATAGGACTTCCCTATTCCTCGGGCTATGGCTTATCCTTCCACGAATGCCACAGCGGAGAGGACGAGGGAGTATTCACCGAAAGACGCTCCATCCGCTTGGAACCTTACGACTGCCGTGTTTACCGCTGCAAGCTTGTTAATTTAAGGTAAAGCGAAGGCAAATATATGGATTGCAAAAAATGCGGCAAAAAGGACTTAAGCGGCGACGAGCTGGCAATATACAGAAAGCTGGTTAACCGCGGTGCAACGGAATTTCTCTGTATAGACTGCTTGGCGGAATATTTTAAATGCGACCGCAGGGAAATTGAGGAAAGAATAAAATATTACCGTGAAAGCGGACATTGTACGCTGTTTGTGTAATACTAACAATAAAGTCAAGGGAAAAAATAAAGCCCTTCCCTTGGCTTTTGAATGGGCAGTATGAACGATTACCGCCTATTCAAAAGCCATTAAAAAGAAAACGAGGCAGTTCTATGGATTTATTTGATATATTGATATGGGTTGTAATTATTGCGGCGGGAATAACAGACATTGCGCTCCCTATCCTTTTTATAATAATGGCAGCAAGCGCGGGGAGCTTTTTGCACCAAACGCAGAAGGAAAAGTACGAAAATTTAAGAGACTTTGCCAAAAAGGTAAAGACCATATTTACCATTGGCATTTTTTCCTCAATAATAGCCGTCGTCCTGCTGTTTTTTATGTATGATAAAAATTATGCCTATATACAAGCGGGTATCTTTGTATTTCTGATCATTATGGGCATTTTTGCTTTCGGAAGAGAGAAAAAAGCGGCTCAGCTGTACAGAAATCTTTATCCTCCCATACCTACCTCCAACGCGTACAAAAACGGCGGTTCAAAAAGCACCGCTTCAAAGCCCAAGGCGAATCTTTCCGCCGCTGCCGTCACCTCGGACGAGGAATGGGATAGGCTGTTCGGAGGAAATAATATCGATTCCGGCAAATCCGATGAAGTAAATGAAAATTTAGATATTGCAAAGGCAGCGGACAAGGAGCTTTTGGAGTACATCAATCAAGCTCCCGATAATAAAGACTCTGAGGAAGATGAAAAGATAAATTTGGATTTGGACCTGAGAAAAGCCCCCGACAAAGAGCTTATGCAGTTTTTGGAGGGAGGAAATACGGGAACCGCTTCCACCGTACCCGCCGAACACAAACAGGCGGGAAAGGGCGGCGAGCTGAATGTCTGTCCCGAGTGCGGCTATCTTAACTTTGAGGGCAATACCGAGTGTGATTTTTGCGGCGCTGCGCTTAAAAAGGAGAGTTAAATGTTTTCGACAAAAGAATATTTCCTGATAGCTTTGGAGTTGGCTTTTTCCATTCTGTATTTTATATGTAAGCTTTGCATGATGCTAAACTCGGATACTGCCGATTTGGTAAGCGCGATCGTTGTCTTTTTCCAGATAATACCCTTTATCCTTTATTCGGCGCTGATCTACTTTCATGTAAAAATGCTGTACCTGTCAGGAAAGTTTTTGAACAGATCGGTGGAGGGAGATTTCAAAAAAACATCCCGCCTGCTTAATTACTCGGAGATGATAACGGTTTTATCGGTTTTTTGGATTTTTCTTCTTTTGACCGACATCCCTACCTTTATTAACCTGTGGGCGGAATATCCCGCAGCAGCCGCAAAATTGTCGCTTTTCCCCTATTGGCTGATCTGTGACATTAGCTACCGCTGGGATTATGCGATAATGTGGTTTCTTCCATTTACCCTGTTCTCCGCTGTTCTTGAAATAGTCACTTATACAAAATACTATAAAGCAAAGAAGCTATTTACTTACCTTTATCCCTCTGTGGACGCGCCCGATTTTTACAACACCTTTATTTCGGCGAGAAAAAAAGAACGGCATACGCTGGTTATCCCAAAGGATAATTTAGAGGAAATAGAGGTTCCGCCCTGCGAGGCAGCTGCTCCAAAAGAGAAAAAAGGAAAAGAAACAGACCCCTCCAGCCCGCTGGGCAAAAACTTAGGCAACAACAGCCTTTATGTGGTTGACCCGGAGCTGCTGAACAATAAAAGACGAAATACATATAAAACACAAGCTGAAATCGACGCCGAGGAAGGCGGATTCTTCAGCAGAGAGGAAGGAACAGACGATATGATAAGCTTTTTTCCAAAACGCAAGGCAAACATTGACAAGCAAAGCCAGGAGTATTCGAGAATACAGATCCTGAACGAAATGGGAAATGTACAGCCGGAAGACTTAAAGGCTGAAAAAACGCCCCAAAAGAATACTCCCTACGATTCGGAAATTCCCTTGGACTTTGATTATCAAAGCTTTTACAGAACCAAGGATCCCAAGGAAAAGGAAGAATCAAAGGAAAATGAGCCAAAGAAAGAGGTTACCCTTATCACCTGCCCCTTCTGCGGCACCGTTAACCCCGAGGACAGAAACGAGTGCATATTCTGCGGAGCATCGCTGGAAAGCGAGAAAGACAGAGAGCTTATCCCCTGTCCTTTCTGCGGCACGATAAATCCGGATGACAGAGGGGAGTGCATATTCTGCGGAGCCGACCTTGCCGCAAATAATTGGTGATCGGCTATCGGAAAAACGTTTGGATTTTCCCGAAAATGGCTGTCTGTAAGGCTATTATGAGCTTTTCATACTAATCCTCTTTAAAAATCCTGAAAAGATTTTAAGGAAAGGTCAGTATCAGTAATAAGCGGAAAAGGAGAGGGAAAATGAAGCTTTTAAGATCCTCCGGGGCTTATGTAAATTTTTTGTTCACAATGTCGGAATGGGTTGCGGCGGACAATACCCTTTCCTATATCATCGGTCTTCTCCTTGCCCTCGGCAGCGTTTTTTCGGCTCTTATGCTGATAAGCCGCATCAACGCCTACGGCGCGGATCCCTTTGAGGAAAATTTCACGGAAGCCAAGAATATGAAAAAGCTCACCCAATGGGTCAACAGCTTTATGAGCCTTTGGATTTTTCTCAGCTTTATAAACATATTGTACAACTACCTTCAGTTGAGCAGGGTAAGAATTGTATTTTTGATTATCGGAATAATCGGCTATGTCTTTTCATGGTACAGTCTGAAAAAATTTCACGATGCCAACCGAAACCACAACATCGCCTTGGCTAAGGCGAACAGAGGCGACCCCTCCATAATTATGTCGGAAAATTTCGGACTTACGCAGGAGCAAAGAGAAGCCGTAAGTATGATAATAGGCAATGCGGGAGCTTCCAACGTTTTAAGAAATCCCATGTCGGACGATGAGCTTTTCGGAACGATAGACGATCCCATTTATGACGATCCCCATACTCCCCGCATAGTCTGCCGTTCCTGCGGAAAGGTCAACAATCCCAAGTACGATATATGCGTTTATTGCGGAGCTGTTCTTGACAAAACAAAAAAAGCTGTTCCCGCCGAATTTCAGAGCGAAATTGACAAAATACTGAACGGAAAGGACGAGGATCCCGTACAAAGAATTTTGAGAAATGCGGGAGTTATCCAGACCGACGGCGGAAAGTATGTTTCCGCAAAAAAAGCGGCAGAAAATGAAGCTGACGATAATCTCACAGCAGATAATGAAAACGGCGTAAAAGTCACTCCCACAACGGATAAAAAAGAGGATGCGAACATAACCGTCACACCCTTGAACGAAAGCAGTATCATAGATCCCAGCCCTATAGATGACAGCGTAAAGGTAACGGAGCTGAAAGGGACGGATTTTTATCAAAATGATGACGGCTTGACGGAAACAGCTTCAGATAAATCGGATATTCAAGGGGATAATTCCGTCAAGGACGATTTCGGCGAAAACACTTGCGAAGGCGGAGCAGAAGAACAGATACGCTGCCCCTTCTGCGGAGAAATGAACGGTAAAAACACCCCAAGGTGCATTTTCTGCGGAACAAATCTGGAAAAGAGAGGAAACTGAATATGGAAGGCTTTGATGTTTTCTTTAGCATAATATCGATAATATTTTTTTCTCAAAGCTTAACGGCAGATAAAAAATTTATGCAGACAAAGGATCCGAATCTGTATCCTGCCGTCAAAAGCAAGGGAAACGCTGCCAAGGTGTTCTTTATTTTTTCCTGTATAAGATTCGTCGTTGGAATCGTGTCGATATGCGGCATTATGGGCGTTTTTTCAATGGGTGCGGATCTCTTTTTTGAGGATAGGGGAGCTTTGATCTCCCTTTTTGCCGTAAGCCTGATTTCCAATGTGATAACCTTTACAATAGGCGTTATGTCCGTTATGAAATATAAAGAAGCCCAAAAGCTTTATTCAACGCTGACTCCGAAGCCCAGCGCGGTTAACGGCGGCTTTAACGCCGTCCCTTACGGAAACGGAGCAAACAATAACGGAACGAATTACGCAAATCCCAACAATACGGGCGCAAATTATAACAACTCAAACATGCAGAGCGCCGCAAACGCACAAAGCAGCTATCAAAATCTGCACACCAACGACCCCGCGCAGCTGCGCTCCTCTACGGGAGATCAGTCTCCCTTTGAGGCTCCTCCGCCCAATTATACAAGATACAATTACGGAAACACCGGCGGCTATCAGAAGGGAATAACAATCCCCATACCGCATAATGATCCGCAAAACAATAACCCGCAAAATATTCGGCAAAATACCTCCGTACAGCCTGTAAACAGAACCGAAGGCTATAACCCGCCGCCTGTCAATAATTCCGCGAATGTTAATAAAACCGAACCAAAGCAGTATGTCAGCCAAATGCCCGAGGTAACTCCCTTTTCGGCATCCAATCCCTCCACAGCATCAAGCGCCACTCAAAATGCGGCTGCCGCACCTCAAAAGCCTGTTGTACCCGTGGTTGTGCCTGCTCCTGCCGAAATAAAGAGAGAAACCACTGTTCGGTGCAAGCACTGCGGCGTTACCAACAAGGAAGGGGACAAATTCTGCACCTTCTGCGGAAAAAGTCTTTCTGAATAAATAAGATAATAAAAGGAGATCATTATGGAATATGCAGTAATAGGCGGATTGATTCTGTTTGTGATCATATTCAGCATTGTGTGGTATGTTGCCGAGCTTTGCTCCGTATTGGGAATAGTTTTCGGCTGTATAAGCTGCTCCAACTCAAAAAAATATGTAAATACAAGAGGTATGGGCAGTTTTAAATCGGTAAAGAATTACCGTACCGCAGCCACTGTTTTTATGATAATAAGCTGTATTGTTGTAGCATTATGGCTGGCATTCTTTATTTGGTTTGAAATCACTGCAAAGCAGTATTCCGAATTTGAAGAAGATGCTTTAGAGGTGGTAACGGAATTTTTATCTTCGAGCATAACTATGCTGGCGGTACATATCGGCTCTATCATTGCGGGAAGCGTTGCGCAGGTGCAGTATAAAAAGGCAAAGGAGCTGAACATGGATATTTTGAGCGGAAAAGTCGTTCCCCCGCCTCCGCCTGTTGTTATGATGCCCGTTTACCCCGTGAATCCATATCAGCAAAACGGATATTATCAGAACGGCTATAACGGACAGCCAAATAATCCCTATCAGCAAAATAACGGCTATTATAACCCGCAAAATCCCTACGGACAGCAAAACAATTATAACGGTCAGTACAATCAGCAGCAGAACCCCTATAACCAAAATCAGCAAGGGTATCGGCAGCCTCCGCAGAACAGCCCCTATAACGGACAGGGTTATCAGGCTCCGCCCCAAAACGGCGGTTTTGCAAGCGGACAGCCAAACACGCAGACTCAATTCCCGGACCCCACTGCGACTGCCGCAGCGGCTGTTGCAGACAATTCAGTCTCCGAAGCGGAGAAAACCGTCAACTGTCCAAACTGCGGAAGTGTTAATGCGGAAAACAGCAAATTCTGCACTAACTGCGGACAGATCATGAAATAATCAATTATATATTTTCAGCTTGCAGAAAAACTTCCTGTTGGTCGGCTTTCTGCAAGCTGATATTTTATGCTCCCTTTTTGGAAACAGAAAAGGGGGCTTTTTATTTTATACCAATTCTCGATAAAAATAAGACAAAGCCGGCGGGCGGGGCGTTCCTGATTAAGGAAGTCCCGACACAGGAATATGCGGATATTTCAAGTCGGGCTGACGCAGAGCAGGGACGCCCAGGTCGTTGGATTTGTCTGATTTTTATTGAGATTTAGTATTATGTACAACTTTCAATATACACTCAACAGAATAAAATAATAATGTATCAAACCGATTAAACGAAAAGAAACGGAAAGGAATCTTGACATATAATGAAGCTTTTAAAAAAACGGCTGCCCTGCCTTGCGGTAATGCTGGCGGTTCTGTTTGCCCTTGCCGCCTGTCACGGCGAAAAACCAAACAAATCAGATAAACTGACGGTTGTGGCTACTACCACAATGCTTTACGATCTGGTAAGGCAGATAGGCGGCGATTGCGTTGAGGTATACGGGCTTATGGGCAGCGGAGTTGACCCCCACCAATACAGAGCAAGCGCGGGAGATATAGGAAAAATGCAAAGGGCTGACGTAGTTGTGTACAGCGGACTGCATTTGGAGGGAAAAATGGGAGACGTTTTCGCCTCTCTTGAAAATTCCCAAGGCGGCGGCAAAAAAGTGATCTGCGCTGCCGACGGCATAAGCGAGGATTTGATCATCTTCAACAACGGCGTTCCCGACCCTCATATCTGGTTTGACGTCAGCCTGTGGAGCTTGGCGGCGGAGGAGACGGCAAAGGGTCTTTCGGAGGCAGACCCTACCAACGAAAATGCCTATAAGAATAATTTGAAGGAATATCGGGAAAAGCTGGCGGAATTGGATCAATATATAAAAGAAAAAACGGCGGAGATCCCCGAGGAGCAGAGGGTGCTTATTACCGCCCACGACGCCTTCGGATATTTCGGCAGAGCTTACGGCTATGAGGTCAGAGGACTTCAGGGAATCAGCACCGCCACAGAGGCGGGAACGGCGGACGTAAGCACCTTGGCGGACTATATTGCGGAAAATAAAATAAAGGCTGTATTTGTGGAATCAAGCCTTCCCGTAAAAAACATTCAAGCCCTAACGGAGGCGGTGAAGTCAAGGGGCTTTGAGACCTCCCTCGGCGGCTCACTGTACAGCGACTCCACAGGCGACATCGAATCGGGAACGGACACCTTTATATCTGCCTTCAGGCATAACGCAGATGTGATCACAAACGCACTAAAACCTTGAAAGGACTGTTATGATGAGCAATACTGAAAATGCAATAGAAGTCAGCCGTCTGACTGTTATGTACAACTCAAAGCCAGTTTTGGACAATGTGGAACTGACTCTTCCGAGAGGTAAGCTTACGGCGATAATGGGACCAAACGGGGCGGGAAAAACCACTCTTGTGAAAGCAATGCTGGGACTTATCCCGAAAGTGGATGGAGAAATAAGATTTCCCGAGATAGACGGAAAGAAACCCCGCATCGGCTATGTTCCCCAAAGCGAGAGCATAGATTGGGATTTTCCCGTTTCGGCGCTGGATGTGGTGACAATGGGCTGTTACGGAAGATTGGGCTGGGTGAAAAGACCCACCAGAGACGATAAAAATTTCGCCTTGCAGATGCTTGGAAAAACAGGCATGGAGGAGTACGCCAAACGTCAGATAAGCCAGCTTTCCGGCGGACAGCAGCAGAGGGTGTTTATAGCCCGCGCTCTTGCTCAGAAAGCGGACATATACATTATGGACGAACCCTTTAAAGGAGTGGATTCGGACACGGAAAAATCTATAATAGCTCTTTTGAAGGAGCTGCGGTCGGCAGGAAAAACAGTGATTGCGGTACATCACGACCTGTCAACTGCAAAGGACTATTTCGACTGGGTAACGCTGATAAATACAAGGGTGATTGCCAACGGCGAGGCAGAAAAAGTATTCAACAACGAAAACCTTGACCTTACATACCGCAGAACGGGAAAGGCGGGTGGGTCGCTGTGAGTATTTTTTCCGACCACACCTTTCTTGTGGTGTCAATGGGCTCGGCAATGCTGGGCATTGTAAGCGGAGCAGTGGGCAGCTTTGCGGTGCTGAGAAAACAAAGTCTTTTGGGCGACGGAGTCAGCCACGCAGCACTTCCCGGAGTTGCTGCCGCCTTTCTTATAACGGGTATCAGAAACAGCGGTATTTTGCTTTTGGGCGCGCTGCTGTCGGGACTTTTGGCTGCCCTTCTGATATCGGCGGCGGTGAAATGCTCAAAGGTAAAGTTTGACGCCGCTCTTGCCTCGGTTATGTCGGGATTTTTCGGCTTGGGAACGGTTCTTCTCACCTGTGCGCAAAAGCTGCCCAATGCGGCGCAGTCGGGGCTTTCCACCTTTATTTACGGGCAGGCAAGCGCAATGCTGACGGACGATGTGATTTTGATAAGCTCACTGTCGGCAGTCCTGCTTCTGCTGATTTTGCTGTTCTGGAAGGAATTCAAGCTGTTTTGCTTTGACAGGGATTTTTCGGTGCAGTCGGGCTTTTCGGAGAAAAAAATCAGCCTTTTGCTTTCCTTTATGACAGTTATAACGGTAATTTTGGGAATACAAACGGTAGGGGTGGTTCTGATGAGCGCAATGCTTATCATACCTGCCGCTGCTGCAAGACAGTGGAGCGACAGGCTTTGTATAAATATAATACTGGCTTCGCTTTTTGGCGGGCTTTCTGGAGCCTTGGGGGCGCTGATCAGCGGATTGGAACAGGGCATTCCCACAGGTCCCGCCATAGTGATAACCGCGTCGGCAATAGCCGCTGCAAGTCTTTTATTTGCCCCAAAACGCGGAATTGTAAGTAAAATACTGAAAAGAAAAATAAGCCGTCTAAGGCTTTTAAACAGGGGTGATAGATAATGAACGCCGAGATCGAGATACAGCTTATTGCGGTGCTGACTGCCGCTTCCTGCGCTATTCCGGGAGTATTTCTGGTGCTGAGAAAAATGAGCATGACAAGCGACAGTATCACACATACCATACTGCTTGGAATAGTATTGGCATTCTTTGTTGTGAACGATCTGTCCTCTCCCTTTTTGCTGATAGGAGCGGCGGTCATGGGACCTATTACGGTGTGGCTGACGGAGCTGCTGACTAAAACGGGGCTGTTATCGGAGGACAGTGCAACCGGAATAGTGTTTCCTTTGCTTTTTGCCATAGCGGTGATACTTATAACCCGATACGCGGGGACGGCGCATTTGGACACGGATTCGGTGCTTTTGGGTGAGCTTGCTTTTGCTCCCTTTGACCGTTTTGTGATAAACGGTGTGGATATTGGAGCCAAGGGGATCTATATAAGCGGCATACTGCTTTTGGTCAACATTGTTTTTACGGCGGTGTTTTATAAGGAGCTTTTGATTGTTTCCTTTGACCCTGTTTTAGCGGGTGTTATGGGATTTTCACCTGCAATTATGCACTATTCGCTTATGGGTATGGCTTCGCTTACTGCTGTTGGAGCTTATGAGGCGGTGGGGTCGGTGCTGGTTACGGCGTTTATGATCGCGCCTGCTGCTGCGGCTTATCTTTTGACGGACAATTTGAAGAAGATGCTGGTTATTGCGGTGGGGATCGGCTGTGTTTGCGGAATTGGAGGATATCAGACGGCGATGTTTTTTGAGGTTTCCATTGCGGGGGCTATGGCTTGTTGGGCAGGGGGAATTTTTTTTGCGGCGGTTTTGTGGAGTTGGGTGAAAAAGAAACGGGCGGCAAAAAAGCTGATAGAGATAAAATAAAAATCGGTAAAGAAAACTAAAAGCTGCTTGGCATAAATTAAATAGCTTAAAGTTTAGGTCCAGCCTTTTCAAAGGCTGGCAGGGTGTCCAGAGGGACGGCGTCCCTCTGGTCGCTGTCCGCAGACAGCGAAATCCCCAGCGTACAATTTAGCAGTGATTTTCAAAAAGAGAAATATAAATATTCACCACAAAAAAAATCTGATAGCACAACTTTCAAAATGACTTGTTACCCGTCAACCACCAACACAATAATAAACAATCCCCCGCGAGCAGCGGGGGATTGAATGTTTAAGCACAACACATAAAAGCTGCACTTATTTTACAGTCCTTTGAATGTTTAAGCACACCATAAAGGCACTTGTTTTTAAAGATACAATTTAATAATTTACATAAGCAATCTCATTTCTCTTACAATACTTTTCCGCATAGGATCCTGACGGAACCTCCGCCGTCACATCTGCCTCACTGTCAAAAACCTTATACACATTTTTCTTTGAATCGGTAAAGTTATTGATCTTTTTAAGTGACATGGGAAACCGAACGCTTTTCAAACCGACACAGCCGTCAAACACCTTTTTGCTTATCTCCCTTACCCCCTCGGGGATCTGAATTTTTTCAAGAGCTTTACAGCCCGCAAATAGCTCATTTTCAAGCTTTTCCACCGACCCCGAAAGCCTGATATCCATCAGCGACCGACATCTGTAAAATGCGCATTTGCCCATAACCTTAACGCTGTCGGGAATGGTTATGCTTTTCAAGCCGTTGCAGCAGTCGCAAAACGCATATTCTTCGATCTCGATCACGCTGTTCGGTATATCTGCCTTTTCCAGTGCCATACAACCATAAAACGACCAAGGTAAAATTTTCTCAACTCCCAATGGTATATTTACATATCTCAAACATGAACAGCAGTAAAAGGCTCTGTTCCCGATCTCTTTAACAGTGTTGGGCAAAGTCACCTTGGTTATCTCACGCCGAACCTTGGCTGGATCGTAATTATCCTTTTTCTGCAATCTTGGCGCATAGGGCGAAAAAGCGTACTCCCCGATTGCCGTCACAGTGCTTTTCCCGATTTTTTCGGGTACGGTGACCTCCTTTTCGCGTCCCTTATAGCCTGTAATAATTAAGGTGCCGTCCTCCCGCTTTTTATAGTTCCATATCTTTTTCTGCTCCAAAACGGAATCGGGAGAGGCGTTTAACTCTCTTTGCTCTCTCTTTTCCTTGTTTTTGGCTTCCTTTGCCCTGTCGGCGGTGCGCTCCTTGTAATCCAGCAGCCATGCCGCGCACTCGGCGCTTTTGCATTCCGCCGCATAGTCTATCATTTCGTCACGCTTTGAGGGCATTCTCAGCCAGCCGTTTTCCGCCGCAATGACCAAAAGCTTTACTGCATCATGTCTTATGATGACTTTCATAATATAGCTTTTATTCATTTTTTTCTGATTGAAATGCTCCAATATGTAAGGGAAAATATCGTCCCAATAAAACCAGACACAAATTCCCGCATATAAGCCATCTGTGAAATGCAGAGGTTTTTCAGTGCCTGTTTCCTTTAATATTTTATCAATAACTCTGACAAAAGCATGGCCGAAATTGCAGGAAAGAAAAATCACATATCCTTCCCAAAGATAATTGCGTCCGCCCTCGGTGAGCAGCTTTATCAGGTCTTGGGAAAAAGCTGCGCCACGGACTTTAAGCTCTTCATACATTTTATCATCGTTTACAAGTATAGCATAAAAAAGGGCAGTTTCCGCGTCAAAACAGGTCTTTTCCCTATTATCCAAAAGATAGCCCAGTATTTTTGCCCTTTCCTTAAAGGGGAGCAATGTAAAATTCTTTTTCTTTCCGATATTTATATTAGGCGAAAACTCGTCGCTCATATCTCTGAACATCCCGTGAAAATATTTAGGTATATCCAATATGCACCCGTAAATTTTCATTTCCCCGATATAAGCATCTTGAAATTTACAGCCCTTTTCGGTAAGCACTCTGACATAAGGCAGTCCCATAAAACGGCAGGCGTACATCATAGCTTCGGCGGTGTATTCAACTTCGCCCAAATTGTCAAGCAGCTCCGCAACCTCCTCGGGTGTACCTGTCAGAACGGCTTTTTCAAGATAATAGGATCTTTCATTTTGTGTTAAATTTTCGTAATCGATTTTTTCGCTCATTTTACTGCACGCCTCTGTAAACCATCTCCACAGTTTCCGCTAAAAACAGATCTCTTTCCAGCTTATTATCCAAATGATACCCCAGCACGTCATAGGAGCTGTCCCCTGTCAAAAACGCCGTTTCCATAACGGAGGTAAGAATAAAAGCCAACAGCCGCTTTTTTTCTCCGCTAAGCGACTGCATCGCCAGCTTAAGTCCGCTCTGGACTGCGCTTGTGTTGCTCTTTATGCGGTATTCCCTCAGATCGCCGAGAATAAAAGTACGCGCTATTGCCTTGTTGCTGAAGAAAAAGTCAAACACCTTCTGGGCGCGTCGCAGAACCTTTTCCTGTTCTGCAATGTCCTCCCCCATGTCATCATCGGAATAAAAACAGAAAAGTATCTTGTTGGCTATCCGCTGTACACACATCTCAATAAGCTTATCCTTGCTTTTGAAATGATAGTTGATAAGCCCTAACGCCGCCCCGCTTCTGTCCGCAATGGCGCGTGAGGTAACAGCGGACAGATCGCCGCCGTTTTCCTCTATAAGCTCGGTGGTAGCTTTGATTATGCTTTCCTTGATATTCATACTTTTCCGCCTTTCTTGGATTATCAATTTTTTATTTTTCTCTTTCGCCCGCAATGATCTCTTCCGCTTTTCTGTACAGCCTTTGCAGCTTCTGAGTGCCGTTTTCCAGCTTATAGTAATGATAAATATAGGGAATTTCCAATACCAGAAACAGGAAAAACAACGGCAGAAAATACGCCGTGCAAAAGCACATTGCCAGCGAGCCCACGGTTAACAGCGCAAAGGTCATGGTAACTATCAGATGTATCAAACGTTCGTGCTGAAAAAATCCGATATTGGTTCTTATCCTCTCCATAATCTGGGGAGAGAGCCGTCCTTCCTCTATCCACTGCTCAACCTGTTTTATATAATTCTGCAATTCCTTTTTCATATCTGCCCCTTATAAAAAGGTAAATTTAAAATTTCGGCATTATGTACGTTATTACGGCTCTTTTCCGCAAATCAGCTTACCGCCCGAATAAACCGCAATGTTTCCCGCATTCTGATAGGAAAAATCATTGCTTTGGTTTAAATTGCTCCAGTCGGAATTATGCACCACAGCGTTTATAATAAGCTTTGCCCCTGCTTCAAGAGTTCCGCTGCCCGGGGTGATCTTTACCGCCGTATCGGTGTTTTCGCCGCTTTTCTTTTCAAAGGTTCCCGTAACTCCGCTTAACGCCTGATAGCTGCTGCCCTCCATTGCGCTGTAATAGCATTCAAAAACAGGGGAGCCGTTATCTGCCGTAAAGAAATACCAAATTTCCAGACTGCCTAAATCTATATCCTTACCGCTATTGTTGGTAAGCTCCATATCGAGGGAGATCGCGTTTTGCTGTCCGTTTCCGCCTTTAAGAGAAAGGGTTATTCCGCCCTCGCTTGCGGTTCCCGCCGTGGGTTTCGAGGGATCTGTTGCCGCAGGCTGATTTCCCTGTGAGGAATTGTTATCCCCGCCGATCGGAAGCTGTCCCGCCTCTCCGTCAGGCTGTGAGCCGAAAACAAGCTTATCGTTATCGTAAAGGGCAAGGGTGGAAACCGACTGAACGGTTCCCTGCTGAGAGCCTAAGCCCTGATAAGAATAATCGTTGCTGTTATCCCAGAAGTCGGAAGTTATCCTGAATTGTACCTCGCTTCGGCAGGCGTCCTGCCCGCCGGGATAAATAAGAGTATCACCGAAATCCACTTCAACGCAATAAATGTTGTTTTCCTCGTCCCACGGGATTATAACACAGCCTGCATTGTCCTTGGAATAGCCCATTTTCACCGAGGAAGCGGAATAGCTCGTTTCGGAAAGGTCTATAAAATATCTTAACTTAAGATTTGTACCTACTCTTGCAGGCCATGCCGTCCTGTTGTAAACAATAGCCTTTATCTCAACAAAATTTTCTCCCGCAGCATTTACGCAAGCCTCTATGTCGAACTCGGTTTCCACAGGCTCCACCGCTCCAAAATTCACAAGGGTCTTTCCGCCGTAGCGTTTGTACAGCTTAGCAAGAGCGCAGGTGTAGCCCGCATTGTAATCACAGGCTACCTCGTTCACCGTGTAGTCGGAAATGGTATCGTTGTAGCCGTCATTTGCATCGGGGCCGCCTACCAGTGCGCCGTAAAGGGTATGCCTTGCCGCTTCGGGAATGTTCATATTGTCGCAGTAGGAGCCCTGTGCCGTGCGGTGGTGAGGATTTTTGGGATAATTTTCGCCGAAACCGCATACAAAGCTTCTTCCTGTACTGCCGAGAGCGTAATCCACCTGACTGACCGCCCAATCCCAGTATAAGTCCTTTTTGGCGGAGGGGCAAGCGTCACATTCGCTGTAAGACGCCGCCACAAAAGCCATAGTTGTGGCATATCTCAGGCTTCCCCAGGTGTCAAGCCATGACAAGCCCTTTGGAGTAACCGTTATCTTTTCACTGCCTGTTGCTGTCCAGAAATCAAGAGTCTTTTCAACAAAAGAGGAATATGTGCTGTCCCCCGTGATCTGAGCAAGCCTCAGCGCGCTGCCTATACCCTTGTCATCCCAGCACAGCGACCATTTATAATCGGTTTCCGCCTGTGTGAAATAATCCTTCGCCTTAGACAAATAATCACCGTCTCCCGTAGCGGTGTACAGCCAGCCCGCAGCCCAAGACAATTCGTCGTAAAAGCCGCTCCAGCTGCTGTAAAATCCGTTGGCTGCTGTGTATCCGCTGTCGGATTTTGTTTCCTCCGCAAAAGCGTACAGCTGTTTTGCATGTTCAAGGCATTTTTCCGCATAATCCTTGTCGTTATCCTTAAACACAAGGTAAGCGGCAGTCAGTGCCGCGGCAGCCTCGGCAACAACGGCAGAGCCGGGATTGGATTCCGTCACCTTGTAGGAGGGGCGGTTCATCTGCATGACCTCCGCAGGACCCCACCAGGCATGGTCGGCGTGTCCGTCCCCCACCTGATAGTAAAACTCCCTTTCGGAGGTATGGCACTTTATAAGATAGTCGTTTATGTAGCGTATTGTTGAAAGAGCATATTTAAGCTGACCGCTTTTTTCGTAGCTGTCCTTGTCCTCATAAACGCTCCAAGCCAACATCGATGCAGTGTAAGCCATAGGGAGATTGAATTTCACATTATCCCCTGCGTCAAAAAGACCTCCCGTCAGATCAACGCCGTTGTCCGCGCCGTCCTTTAAAGCGGAATCGCCCCGCCAGTTTGTGCGCTCCTCTCCCGTCAGCTTGCCCGATCGCTGTAATTCATAGAAAATAAAGGATTTCTGGAGTGCCTCGCCGTAATTGAAATTGCCGGTACCCTCCACGCCCTCGTATTCGCTTGCAAATTCCGAAAGCCCGTCTGTGTTTGTCGGATCCGGATTTACGGGATCATAGCCTGTGAAGCTGCCGTCTGAGTCCGCTGTTTCCTCGGGGATCACCGTACCTATCACCGAACCCTCGCTGTCGGTTATTACTTCCACGGGGACATTGCCCGAGGAGCAGGCGCAGAGTGAAATGCACAACAGCAATGCCAAGGCGGATTTAAGCTTTTTTATCATAAAAGAACCTCTTTATACTGAAAAATGTAATTATACATATTTATTTTACCATAAGATATATTGAAGTTACAATAGTTTAATAAAAATTTTCACCTTTTTTGCAAAATTTCGGCAAATATTTACAACAGCATTGACAATTTCGGTGTTATACTATAATATAGAAGAAAAATTCTGAGAGGAAAACCATGGCGAAATTTTATATATCCGATCTTCACATCGGACACGAAAATGTTATAAAGCATGACAAAAGACCTTTTTCGGACATCGAGCAGATGCGGAAAACCATAGTGCGGAATTGGAACAATGCGGTGAATTTTAATGACGAGGTATATATTTTGGGTGACTTCGCTTGGAAAAACGCGGAGGGCTTGGAGGTCCTGAAGGAATTAAAGGGCAGAAAGTTTCTTATTCTGGGCAATCACGATAAGCCCACCGAAGAAATGAAAGCATATTTTGAATGGATCAAAGATCATGCGGTCATCAAGGACAACGGAACGCAGGTAGTTCTTTGCCATTATCCCATTGCTCATTGGTTCAATCAATTCCACGGAACGGTACATTTATACGGACATGTCCATAATAATGAGGAAAAAGACTACGGTGCTTTTAAAAAGTACGGCGGGCTCTGTAAAGAAATGGGTATTCCCTTTGAATGCTATAATGTGGGCTGTATGCTGGATTATATGGGATATACGCCCAGAACGCTGGAAGAAATCAGAAATGCAAATTTAAAGAAATAAAATATTTTCACTTCAGCACAAACGCTCCGCAGACGCAGAACGTGTCCAATACTGCATTTTCAGCGCAGCGAAAATGCAGTATTGGACGAAATTGAGGGGTGATAAGTTTCCCGCCCCAAAATTTTCTTGACATTTTTTATCTGTAATGATATAATTTCCTTATATCAAACCCGACAACCTATAATATTACGGAGAAACAAATGAAAAAACACGATACACCCATATACAAATTCAAGGCTTGCGCAGCGGCTGTGATTCTTTGCGGACTTTTTACGGTGTTTGCCGTTGGCTGTTCGCAAAAGACGGAAAGTGAAAACCCTCAGCACAGTGCAAGTAGAGATATTTCCGATTTGGAAGTCCATACCCGCATAACATTCCCCGAATTGTCAAAGTTAGAGCCGGATCAGTCCTATATAAGAACCATAGTTTCTGCAGAAATTCTTACTATGGAGGAGATCAGCTTAGGCGAGCTGACAATTCCCGACGGCGAAACCACAACAAATCCCTCAATGGCTGTATTTGAAAATGAAAAAACGGAAAATAATCCTTTTTTAAAGGAAACCATGGTCACACCAGAGGACGTATTCGTTATAGGCGAGGACACAACCGCCACTATGGTTTACGGATTTAATTAAATCTTGATCTAAGAACCTGTCTTCACAAGATTTGTGCGTAGATTTTCGAGCAAATTTTGTCGAAGACAAGGAAAAACTCCGCAGGAATACTGTCGTATTTCAAGGAGGTTTGACGCAGTCATCGGCAAAATTTGCCGAAAAGATGCGTGCAATATCTTGTGAAGACAGGTTCTAATATGAAACTGAATATTTAAAAACTGTGACAAAGACAGTAGGATCGAATTATGCACGCTTACAGAGAGCCGCAGAGGGTGAAAATGCGGCAGCGGGTTTCCTTCCGAATATCACTTTGGAGTTGCAGGCTGAACGATTTTTCAATTAAGCCGCGCCGTATTTTCTGCGTTAAGGAAAGCTGTTTAGGGAATATATCCTTGTCAGGATAGGTTCTGAACGGTTTAATAGGTGGTTGCAAGTATACATCCTTGTCCTGTTATTCGGGACAGGGATTTTTTTGTCGGCAGTGGAGGATTAACAAGTGAACAAAGAATGGTCAGAGCTTAACAAAAAAATGCAGACGGAAATAAAGAAAGAGTCAACCTTTTGCATTGGCATAGAAACTCTTTTGCAGCTGCGAAGGAGTTTATTTGAGGAAATACACGGTTTAAAAAAAGAGTTGGACAGAGAGAATTTTAATGCGATTCCTTTCATGAATGCAGAAGGCTATCACAATAAAACCATAGCCTATTCTATATGGCATATATTCCGCATTGAGGATATTGTAACACATACCCTTATCTGTGTCGACAATCAGATTTTCTTTTCGGAAAACTATCAGAAGCGGATAGGCTCTCCCATAATCACAACAGGAAACGAGCTTGAAAAACAGCAAATCGCAGATTTTTCAAAGGTCTTGGATCTGGAGGAATTATATAAGTATGCGGAGGCAGTCAAGGTCAGTACGGAAAATATATTGAAGAAGCTCTCCTTTGCGGATTTGAAAAGAAAAATATCGGATTCTGACAAAGAACGGTTAATATTGGCAAAATCCGTAAGCGATGATGAAAAAGCAAATTGGCTGATAGATTACTGGTGCGGAAAGGATATCAGAGGACTGATACAAATGCCCCTTTCACGGCATTGGATAATGCATATTGAAGCAAGTCTGCGCATAAAGGATAGGATATGCTCTGCCGATAGCGCAAAGCTGAGGAAAAACGGAGATAAATAATGATAAGATTGGAAAAAATAACTCCCGATAATTGGAGGTTGGGGCTTAGAGTGTCGGAGGCTCAAAAAAGCTTTGTAGCCGACAGTGCGGGGATTCTGGCAAGAGCCTACGCTTACAGGGAAAGCAGAAGCAATGCCTTTATTATTTACAATGACGATACCCCCGTCGGAATGGTTTTGTATTACGACTGTGATGATCTTGGAGCTTACGATCTCAGCCAGTTTTTTATTGACGAAAGATATCAGGGAAAGTGCTATGGCATTGAGGCAATGGAACTTATTCTTGATTTGATGAAAAATGACGGGAAATTCGACAGAGTGGAGCTTTGCTATATTGAGGGAAATGATGCTGCAAGGAATATGTATGAGAAATTGGGCTTTTCTTTGACGGGGGATTGTGAAGATGATGAGATCGTTATGGCGAAGATGTTAAAGTGAAATTCTATTTAATTGTGTCACCAGTGGACACAATTCAAAGAATATGTGATTGTGAGGCAGAAAATGCTTATTGATGATATAAGAAATACAATGGAATATGTTGAAGAGATAGCCCAAAAACTTGGGTGCGCTCTTCCCTCAGGATTCTACTATATTAAAGATGAAGTATGTCCGCACAAACAATCATCTTTGCCCGAAGGATATGCGGCTGTTTACATCTTTGTATACAAAACAGAAACAAAATGTGAATACTTAAAAATAGGAAAAGCAAATGCTAACAGCAAAGCAAGATTTACAAGCCAGCACTATGGGTTCAGTGCTCCAAGCACATTAGCTAAGTCAATATGCAATGACGATGAATTTCGTCAAATGGGAATAACCGAGGAAAACGTAAAAGATTGGATGCTGAATAATCTTTACCGAATAAATATATTTATCAGCGCAGAACAGGACAAAGCGGCGACGGAGCTTGTTGAAGCAATATTGCACTATAAATTTCGCCCAAGATATGAGGGTAACTTATAATTTAAAAATAAAAGGAGGAAAAACAATGGAAATATTCGGCTTCGACAAAAACGACAACAAATTCCAAAACCTGATAAAGCTCAGTCAGGCGTCTATTTGTTGCAACAAAAAGGATCTCGACAACATTATAGCTTATCTCAATAAGGTGAGAGACAATTTTGACGATGATATTCACTGGCATTACAAGGATCACAACAAGGATTGGACGGATAAGGAATCGGATCTGATAATCAGCTTGGACAGACTAAGTAAATAAGTAATATAACAAAGAAAGGAATGATAAAAAATGTTTGAAAAAGTAAACCCCTCGATCTCCCCCGTAGAGAGAGAAAAGAAAATCGAAAAATTCTGGAATGACAACAAGATTTTCGAGAAATCCATGGAGGTACACAAGGAAGACAAATCCTATGTGTTCTATGACGGTCCTCCAACAGCCAACGGCAAACCCCATATCGGACATGTTGAAACAAGAGCCTTTAAGGATATGATCCCGCGCTATCACGCAATGAAAGGCGCTTTCGTTCCCCGCAAGGCGGGCTGGGACACTCACGGTCTGCCCGTTGAGCTTGAGGTTGAGAAAAAGCTGGGCTTGGACGGCAAGGAGCAGATAGAGGAATACGGTCTTGAACCCTTTATTGCTCAGTGCAAGGAAAGTGTGTGGAAGTACAAGGGAATGTGGGAGGACTTCTCCAAAACCGTGGGCTTCTGGGCTGATATGGATAACCCTTATGTAACCTACGACAATAACTTTATAGAGTCTGAGTGGTGGGCTTTGAAACAGATCTGGGAAAAGGGTCTGCTTTATAAGGGCTTTAAGATAGTCCCATACTGCCCCCGCTGCGGAACTCCCCTTTCCTCTCACGAGGTTGCGCAAGGCTACAAGGACGTAAAGGAAAAATCCGCAATCGCACGCTTTAAGGCAAAAGGCGAGGACGCATATTTCCTTGCATGGACCACAACGCCTTGGACGCTGCCCTCAAACGTTGCACTCTGCGTAAATCCCAATGAGACTTATGTCAAGGTAAAGAGCGAGGAATACACCTACTACATGGCGGAAGCTTTGGTGTCCGCCGTTCTTCCCGAGGGCTGGGAGATCCTGGAGCGCTATCAGGGCAAGGAATTGGAATACAAAGAATATGAGCCCTTGTTCAATTTCGTTTCTCCCAAGGAAAAATGCTGGTATGTGACCTGCGACACCTATGTTACACTTACAGACGGTACAGGTATAGTTCATATCGCTCCCGCATTTGGTGAAGATGACGCTAACGTGGGCAGAAATTACGGTCTTCCCTTGGTTCAGTTGGTAGATTCAAAGGGTGAGATGACAGCCGAAACACCTTGGGCAGGCACCTTCTGCAAGGATGCAGACAAGGAAGTTCTTAAGGATCTTAAGGAAAGAGGACTGCTATTCAGCGCTCCTCCCTTTGAACACAGCTATCCCTTCTGCTGGCGCTGCGACACTCCCCTTATCTATTATGCAAGAAACAGCTGGTTTATCAAAATGTCCGATGTAAGGGACAAGATGATCGCCAACAACGAAACGGTAAACTGGATCCCCGAAAGTGTGGGCAAAAACCGTTTCGGCGACTGGATAGCCAACGCTCAGGACTGGGCATTGAGCCGCAACCGCTATTGGGGCACTCCTCTCAATATTTGGGAATGTGAGTGCGGACACCGCCACGCAGTAGGCAGCATCGAGGAATTAAAGTCCATGAGCAAAAACTGCCCCGAGGATATAGAGCTGCACAAGCCCTATATTGACGCGGTAACAATTACCTGTCCCGAATGCGGAAAAGAAATGAAGCGTGTTCCCGAGGTTATAGACTGCTGGTTCGACAGCGGCTCTATGCCCTTTGCTCAACACCATTATCCTTTTGAAAATAAGGAGTTGTTTGAATCTCAATTCCCTGCCGATTTCATTTCGGAGGCGGTGGATCAGACAAGAGGCTGGTTCTACTCACTGCTGGCAATTTCAACCCTCGTGTTTGACAAAGCTCCTTACAAAAACGTTCTCGTATTGGGCTTGGTTCAGGACGAGCAGGGACGCAAAATGTCAAAGCATTTAGGCAATACTGTTGACCCCTTTGAAGCACTGGAAACCTACGGCTCGGACGCAGTGCGCTGGTACTTCTACACCAACAGCGCGCCTTGGCTGCCCAACAGATTTTCCGGCAAGGCAGTTACCGAAGGACAAAGAAAATATCTCTCGACCCTTTGGAACACCTATGCGTTCTTTGTGCTTTATGCAAATATAGACAACTTCAACCCAGAAAACTACGACTTAGAGCCCGAAAAGCTTTCCGTTATGGATAAGTGGCTCATGTCAAGACTGAACACGCTTATCAAGACGGTTGACGAGAATCTGGCGCAGTACCGCATTCCCGAGGCTGCGAAGGCTTTGCAGGATTTTGTGGACGAAATGTCCAACTGGTATGTAAGAAGAAACCGTGAGAGATTCTGGCAGAAGGAACTTACACAGGACAAAATAAACGCGTATATGACTTTGTATGTTGCCCTGACCACCGTTGCGGGACTTACCGCTCCCATGACTCCCTTTATTGCGGAGGATATTTACCGCAATCTGGTTTGCACCAACGACAAGACGGCTCCCGAAAGCGTTCATCTGTGCAGCTTCCCCACTGCAAACGAAAAGCTGATCGATCCCGAGCTTGAAGCAAATATGGAAACTGTTCTTCAAATAAAAACTCTCGGTCTTGCCGCACGAAACGCTGCCGCAATTAAGAGCCGTCAGCCCCTTTCCGAGGTATTGGTACAGTCGGAGAGCAAGCTTGACGATACCTTTAAGGAAATTGTCACCTCAGAGCTTAATGTCAAGAAGCTGGAATTTAAAGAGGACGTTTCTGAATACACCGTTTACAGCTTTAAGCCCCAGCTGAAGCTTCTGGGCGCAAAGTACGGAAAGCAGCTCAACGAAGTTAGGACTGCTCTTGCCGAGGTTGACGGTGCCAAGGCGATGAAGGAGCTTAAGGACACGGGAGTAATGACCCTTACCCTTTCAACAGGCGACATAAAGCTTACCGAGGAGGAGCTGCTCATCAGCGTTTCTCAGAAGGAAGGCTATGCGGTTGAAGCGGACAGGGGCTGCACCGTGGTACTGAACACACAGCTTACCCCCGAGCTTATCGAAGAGGGCTTTGTCCGCGAGATAATAAGCAAGATCCAGACCATGCGCAAGGATGCGGGCTTCGAGGTTATGGACAGGATTAAGGTTTACTGCTCCGATAACCAAAAGATCAAGGATATAATCGGCAGAGGAAAAGAGGAGATTGCCGATAATACTCTTACCGAAGAATTTGTTCTTGACAAGGTTTCGGGATATACCGCAGAGTGGGATATCAACGGAGAAAAGGTTACTCTTGGAGTTGAAAAGCTGTAATCCCCAATACAGAAAATTATAATATAAACGGCTTTGCCGATTTCGAACATAATTTCGGAATGGTAAAGCCGTTTGTTTATATTTCGGTAGTTTTTGATATAGTTCGCAATTAAAATAGCCAATCGACCTTTGAAACCGATTGGTGTTGTCTGCCACGCAAAATCCAAAATTTTGACAAGCAAAATCCAAAATTTCAACAGCCTGTTGAAACTGTGGAAAGCTTCAAAAATTTTGTGCAACTTAAACAAAATAAGCGGTGAATTTTTGGTTCACCGCTTTTTTATTTCATTCCTAAAATACTCTCAAGCAGTTTTTTTGACACCTTATGAAAAAAGTCTTGAAAAGATATAAAAATTATGATATAAATTTTATATATGTAATCTAAAAACAAAATGATCCTTTCAATGCACATGGCTAATAAAGCCATGAAAACATTGAAAGGAAAATGATTACCTATGAAAACGATCTTAAAAAAACCGCCAAAAACACTTCCAGAGGATATTGGAATATTGAAAGAAATGGCATCTTTTCAAATCCCCATGAAAGTAAATGAAATGGTGAGGCTTCAAACTTATGCCCATCAATATGACTTATATTACATTTGTCCAAGATGTAAGATAAGCTTGGAACGTGATTTCATGTCGTATTGCGACAGATGCGGACAAAGGCTTGACTGGAAGGATTATAAAAAAGCAAAAACTGTAGATAATACAGATTTACATAGCAGTATACATAAATAAAAAATGAATAACATCATATCAAGCGGTGATTTTTTACTCACCGCTTATTTTTTAAAGTGTGATCAATTCCTCAACCCTGCAATTAAGCACCTTACAGATCCTCTCAATATGCTCCAGCTTAATAAAAGAGCAGTTGTTATTATACATATCGCAAACGGTAGACGGACGAATATGTGTAAGCCTTGCGAGCTCAGCCTGTGTCATCTTCCTGCTTGCGAGCAATTCGGACAGTAGAATTTTCATTTTACCTCCATTTCCAATGTGATTTTGTTTAAATCATAACGGATAACGTTAGATATGGTTCAAAAAAAATAACATTAGTAATTGCTGATCAGAAGCTCGTTATAATCTCCTGTTGAAAGGTTGTTGCTGCGCCTAATTGGTTCAACATTAAAATCACGGTACAAATCACGAATAAACGGATCGTCATTATAAGACAGTAAAAACAGTCCTTTAATGCTGCTTAAATGCTGTTTTAAATTTAAATGATCATCTTTTGTGAAGGAAACATCATACATTTTTTCTGCACCGTAATATGGAGGATCAAGATAAAAGAAAGCCTTGGGACGATCATAAACCTTAATCAAATTGTCATAATTCTTATGCTCGATAACAACCGAAGAAAACCGCTCACTTACAGTTGAGAGGTACTCGGTTGATTTTTGCAGCGGCTTTTTGTTGCAGCCAAACTGTCTGCCGTTTGCACCGAAAGATATCCGTATCTTTAAAAAATACCTTGCCGCCCTCTGAATATCGGTAAATCCGCGGCAGTAAAGCTGTTCAAGTGCGTCCAAAAACATTTCTCGGGAATTATAAAAACCGCTGATCTCACGCTGAAGCTCACCGCTGTGATACTTTATGCAGCGCATCAGGTTCACCAGCTCGCCGTCGCCGTCGTTATATACTTCCATCTGTGCGTGTTTGTCCTTATATAGTACCCAAGCAGCTCCGCCGAATACCTCAATGTATCGGTCAAATCTGTCAGCAGCGGGAAAACGTTCACAAATTGCTTTTCTCAACAGGCGTTTGCCTCCAACTCTTGAAATAGGACTATTGGTCATTTTCTGCTCCTTTCGTTTACAAAAATAAATCACTCGCCCACTTCAGACAATGGGCGAGCATTTATTATACGATTACTTTTTAATATGAATTTTATGCAGGCTCAAGATCGGAAACCTTTGCGGCAACGCTAACATTTATCACAGCCTTATCTCCAACGATCTCGGAAACAGTATGCTGCCTGTCACAAATAAATGAATCCAATGAGATCCCGTCATAGGTTTTCGTTCCCTTTTTAATCGTGACCTTACTTCCAACCGCAATTTTAGAAGCCGATTCTACAATACAGTCGGATACATTGACCCAGCCTGTGCAATCGGTATTTCCCTTAGGCGTGGTGATCCTGATACGGTTGTTAATTATTCCGTCAGAGTGTACCCAATAAGTGCCTGTAATGGTATTTGCTTTAGAGGCAGAGTCAGAGGAGCCGTATAAAGCAGCGTTTTTAAGTGTTACCTCATCACCCTTATGTAAGGCGGCAGATGTATTTCCTGCCGTCTTTTCGGGAGTGGGATCAGAAGAAGCGTTTTCCTTGATATAAGCAAAATAAGGCAGCTTGCCGTGCTTAGTCCAAGTGCGGGTGTTATATCCCTTCTTAGTGCCAATATTGCCCACAGCGGTGATCTGCACCTTATTTTCCCAAGCAGGAGTACATTCAACTGCAAGACCGTCACCAATATATACGCCGATATGTCCGCTCATCCAGACCGCCTCGCCGACTTCAATTTTGGAAAAGTCGGTAGAAACTCCCGAACAGCTGTTTATCATAGCATTTTCGTTGATATCAGGAACGCCATTGCTGTAATATTCCGCACCGCCGTAAACGTGGTTCTTGTTGCCGTTCCAGCCCCAAAGGACACCCTTTATAAGGCATACACAGTCAAAGCCAAAAGTATCGGCACTTGCTGCCTTAATCATAGCGGTTCTTGTAGGCTGCTTGTTGTAGTCATAGTTATTGCAGTATCTGTCCTTGTATGCCTCCTTCAAAGGCGCACCGAAACAGCCCATGACATACAGCGTCTTATAATTGGTTGCAACTTCCTTGACCTTCTTTACAAATTCAACGTTTGTTTTGATCATTGTTTTTATTCCTCCTTATTGTTTTCGTTTGATGCAGCTCCTGCCGCATCGCTGAGTCCCTCGCCTACGGTGTAAGCGATAACCGCAGCTCCTGACATAATACAGCCGCTGACTGTTTCTGAAGTGCTTTTGCTGCCGCCGAAAGCAATAACAAGCCCCGCTGCGAATCCCGCAGCCGAGAGCCACAGTTTACGGCTTGTCAGCTTTCTTTTCCAATCGATTTTGTTCATTTTCTCACCCCCTTTCATTGTCCTTCAAGCTCATCAAGCTGCCGCCTGAGTTCAGCCGCCTGCTGCTCTAAGTCCGCCAATATTTCCCGATCCTCCTCGGTGTCCGTTCCCGCTGCAATAGCTCTGAGCGGACGGATAGCCAGCCTGTCAATTTCGTCAAGCTCGCTTTTAAGCTGTGCTATTCTTTCCTCATCAGTAACAGGAGGCTCAATGGGAATAATATCCACAAGCTGTCCATTTTCGTCTTCCACTGCTTCCCAATAAGGCGTTGACATTATCTTTACTGCCAGCCCGGAATTATCTGGGACACAATATTTAGCTTTTTCATCATAAAGTGTATCGGGAAATTCGGAACATTGTTCATAGCTGCCGTTTGAAAAAATAATCATAATGATTTCCTCCTTTTATGCAAAATACGCCATAGAATAAACCATTGTATATTTGCTTAAGTCAGTTCCTCCCTTAGAAATGGTAATTTTTCCTGCTGCGCTGACACTGTATTGAATCATAATGCCTGAATTATAATTAGCCAATGTAGTCGATGAAACAGCCGTCATAGAGGTTGATAGCGAAGATAGAATTACAGAACCTGAAGGAAAATAAGCATTGGCGGTTGAAGAAGGATATACAGAAGCAAATATCAAACATTTCGTTTTTCCGCTTGGTAAGTCTTTTGAAACCGAATTGGTATTACCGCTTAACGTGCCATGATAAGTAATTATGGTTGAATTATCAAGTTTGGCTTTGTCAGCTGCACTCATTAAGCCTGCCGCTGTGGTAGTAGCCGCTGAGTAGGTAGTATTAGTGTCCACATCTCCCACTAACTGCCAATAGGTACCGTCATAAACAAAGAAATATATCTTATTTGCCGCTAAATATCCCGCAGAAATAGCAGCATTTTTATACCTTATTGCTTTAGCACCTGTATTGTTTACATTCAGTGTAGGAGACGCTGCCGTGTTTGTAACCGAAAACTTTACTATAACAAAAGCACCTGTTCCAAGCTTAAATCCGCTTAATGCTGCTGTTTTTGCAACTGTAGCCGCCGCTGTGGAACAGGTTGTATAATGAATAACGGCGCTGTCCTCAAGGGGCATACCGTCAACCGTCTGATCCTGCGTTACCAAATATTTTTTGCTCATTTAAAACTTCCTTTCTTTTCAAATTTCAACATACAAGCCGCCATCATCTGATTTTACTACATACCCGCTGTCAAGCTTTTTCTTGTCAGCAGCTGACATAAGTCCCGCCGCCGATTGTGTAGCTGCCGAGTAGGTGGTATCAGTGAATTTCCTTATTGTCCACGCTCCCCAAGTTCCGTTGGTACAGTATCTTACATATTCGTATGTCGGCTGAGCATTAGCTCTAAAAGTTTGCATAGTAGTATAATCGCTTGATGAAGCTCGCCTGACTAATTCTACATCTAAAATGAAAGAAACATTTGCTACAGGAATATTTGTAATATTAGCTGCCCCACTATTATACCTACATATGAAACGCATTATTTGAGGATGTCCATTATTAACATCCAAATTATACGTATTGATGTCAACTGTTGCATCGGTTATATCTATTCTATCTTGACCATAGGCATATAATGCTCCGGTTGAAGGATTGAAAGTCAGCTTGGTTGACTTTCTTGCTCCTGCTGTTTCGGTAGTATCGTTGGCATTATTTGATAAGAGTACACGATAGGCTGCACTTGTAGTAGTATCTGTTTGAGTGACAGCGTTATTAGTATTTGTGTCGGGCGGTGTCTGCCATGTACCGTCACCCCTCAGATACTTTCCCTGCGCACCCGCAGCGGGAGCAGGAACAAGCCCCGCCTTGCCCGCAGCGGAAGCAGAGGCAGCAGTCATATTTGAGTAGGTGGTATTCGTATCGGGCGGGGTCTGCCAAGTGCCGTCACCCCTCAGATACTTTCCCTGCGCTCCCGCAGCGGGAGCTGGAACAAACCCCGCCTTACCCGCAGCAGAGGCGGTTGCTGCCGTCATATTTGAGTGTGTATGATTACCCGCCGCTTTCCCGTTCCAAGCCGTCCTTTCCTCCGCCGTAATGTGCTTCACACCATCAGAAAGATGAGTTATCAGCTCATCAACCGCCTTAGCTATCTTACCAAAAGCAACACCAAGCTTTTCTCCTGTTACCAGCTTTGCAAGCGTTGTCGCTGTGCTGTAAGTAGGCGTCTGATCATTAGTGCCGACATTGGGAACATTATTCAGCCTTGAGTCAACATCGGATTTGCAAGGAATATCGCTGCCCTCGTTTCTGACCGAAAGATTTTTCATAAGCCCTCCTTACCCTATAATAACAGCCTGATATGTTCCCGCTGCAATGTTGGCAGTGCTGTTTATGATCACCTTAAGCTGACTGGTGGAAACAGCGGTAATATCCGCTATCACCATTTCTCCGCTTGAAATTTCATAAAGCTGAACAAGGGGATATTTATTCCCCAGCCCGTGATTTACCGTCCAAGTACATATTCCGCTTGAAGCGGTAAGAGCGGGATTTGAGGCTGTGTATTTGTAAGCGTTTCCGTCATCGCCCGAAGGGATATACGCCCATGTGGGTTCCGAGGAAAGAGCAATAAACATATCCCCCGCCTTTGCAGCCTGTCCGCCGTAGGTTCCTGCCGACACTGCTTTGTATGTATCTCCCGCAGCGACATTTGCCGTGGGTAATGCGGTAACTGTTCCTCCCGAACCAACGGTACCCTTAAACCTCATGGCGTCGGAAGCAGCTATCGCCGCCGATATTGCGTCCGCCACCGCTGCCGAGGTAGGCAGGTTAGAGGAGCTTGAACCCACAGGAACGGAATTGTCAACACCCTTGTAAGCTGCACCCGCTAAGCCTTTTACAGAGACATTTTGCACACTGCCGTTACTGTCGGTAATTTTTATTTGCCCGTTGGCAGTTCCCGTCTCAAAGGTATAGGTGGTATTTTCGTCTGAAGCACTTACCCACCGTGATCCGTCATAATAAAGCAGCTTGTTATTGCCTGTGCTGAAATAAAACTGTCCCTTCTTTGGATTTAAGGGAGCGGCTGAAAGGTTTTGCACAACGGCATTCTGCAATTCGTTCTGTGCAAGATTTATATTGTTAAAATAATCCATACGACCTCCTTAATTACAGTAAGCCTTACCGCTAACGGCGGAGGAAAACCGTATCAGCAGCTTGTTAATGCTGACATACTCCACATTGCCCACAATAATATTTCCTCCGCTGTCCACAACGGTTACCGAGCAGTATTTGCCAAGATTATGAGTAACCGTCCAAAGAGCGCTTGCCGCCGTCTGATTATGCACAAAATTTTTGTCACTGGACAATGCAGTAAATCCACTGTCAACGGCTATCGCCCCCTTCTCATAATACAGCTTGCCGTCCGAAACTCCCAAATGATACTGCTCACTTGTAACATCGTCTATGAGCTGATCGTTAAGCGCCCGGATGCTGTTATAATTGCTTTGTATAAGGGTATACAGGTGAGTCAGCGCATTTTTGTCAAGCTCAGTGGTAAGATTTTTGAACCAAGCGTTAAAGGCTGCCTGATACTGTGCAAAAAGATTTTTTGTATTAATTTGTTCAATAACACCCTTTACAATGCCGCAAACCGTTTCATCTGTCCGTGTGTCGGTAATCTCCGCCTGAGTTATCGCTGTTGCTCCCGCTTTGACCGCTATTACCGCCAAGCACAGATCATAAATACTTGAGCTTCTTATAATAACAGGAATAGAGGGTACTTCCGCTGCTGCACCTTTAATAATCATTAAAGATGTTGTTCTTTTGCTTAAATCCAGCCTTGCTACAACCCTGTCATACCTCGGGTTCACACTGTCAGTAGCGGACAGGGTAAGCGAGTAGTCCGAGGTATTAACGCTGTAATAGCCGTTGATCCAAAGCTTTCCCGCTGATACCTTGATTTTCATTCCGCTGTCCGCTTTTACCTGACAGCCGCTGGCGGGATCCGCAAAAACTCCATTGCCCACAAAGCTTGCAAAATAATCCGCCCAATCGGCGGCGTCATAGGTGCGGTCTCCGTTTTTGCTGTTATAAAAACGTGATAAAAATGCCATTTTCTTTTTTCATCTCCTATCTTGGTTTATTTTTTATAGACTTGATCACCCGACCCAAATCGGCTTTGGGTGCTCCAAAGGTAACATCAATACCGCTGCCTCCCGATTCGTACCGTTCCGATACTTCCGTGATACGGGTATCAAGTCTTACCCCCGCCGCCTTGCTTACCACCGTGACCTTATCGCCCAAATCCCATTTTTTAAGGTAAGCAAAAGAGGCTGTGTCCGCAATAGCAGCGGTCAAAGTCTCGGTTTTCTCATATTCCTTTATTTTATGGAGTGCTTCATCGGAAAGGCTCATTGCCGTGTCAGTCTCGACTATCTCCAATGCACCGCAATCTATAAAGGTTTCCCTGCGATCCCAATCCTCAGGCTCACTGTCCTCAGCGGTTATTTTTAGTATCGTTCTGTCAGCGCCCTCACCCGCTCCTCCTGCGTAAGCAAGATTGCGGTACCCTTCAAGGCTGTCGGTATAGGTACAGATGAGAATATTGTCAAAATCACGGCTGAAAATTACACGGCTGTTTTCTGATTGACCGTAAGAACGGTCAACACCTTCAACCATATCAAAGACAAGCTTTTTCTTTTTCAGATCCGCATATATTTCCCAGCCCGTGTCGCAGTATTCGCTTATGTTCCTAAGCACATCGGAAAGCGTTTCAAGCCTTGACGACCACAAGGTTTCCTTTCCTCTTTTTAAATCCTCCGCAATTTCCAAAGCCGAAAATTTGCGCTTCGGATCATCGGGCTCTGCCAAATGTCGTTTTGCATAGGTTTTAAGCACCGTTTCAGCAGGAACGGCGGCAGGGCTTATATCCTCTCCCGTGAGCTTGGGAACATTGTCATAGCCGTAATTGTATTCGTCATTATCGGGCAGGGTTATGCGCTGTGAAGCAAGCCCCTGTAAGGTTTTTCCCGTAACGGTAAGCACTGTGCCGTTATCTCCTTCATTGGCGGTTATTCCCTCGATATATCCGCTGCGGTGTCCGTCCGAGCCAAGCAAAATAATATTCCCTTTCTTAAGCTTATCCGCTCCCCTTGCGGAAGCGGGCAGTACCAACTGCCAATCTCCCACGCTCTGCCATTTTCTGTTGAGCAAAAGCGAGGTGTAAATATCAATTTGCGCCTGTAAAGCAAAATTGCGGTCAATGACCGTTATCAAAGGTACATTCATATCACACCCCCGAATACAGCTCGCAAAAGGCTATTTCTACCCTTGTAGGCTCATTTTCGTCCCAATTCGCATATTCCAGCTCGTTTTCTCCCGGAACAAGCTCAAATAATTCGGAATCGGGAGTGATATAATGAAAAGCGTCCTCGGTTGTGCCGTTGTTATGCACAAGAGTGACGCTTTTTGCACCTCTTTTGGTGTTGATTATCAGCTTTTCGCTGCCCGAAAGGGAATGTTCAAGCTCAATGATCTGACCTGTGGTGTTGTTGCTTATTTTTATCGGATCGGTGGCGGGAGCCGAAACTGTGATAATAACCGAGGTATTAAGTGCGGTACCGATATTCACCTTTTCCTTTGACTGGATAGTCCCGAATTGCATTTTAGGCTCGATAGCGATCGGAAATTCAAAAGCATTTCCGATCCAAGCGATCTTGACCTGTTTTTAATCAAGGGATTCCCAAAATGGAGAAGGACAGAAAAAGGTTATTTCCGCCGCATTATAATTTTTTATCCTTGAAGTAAACTGCGGCGAAGCCTCGGGAACAGCCCCTATTTTTGCGGATATATAGTCGTTTTGATAGTACAATGTTCCGGGCGTTGCTTTGGGAGTCAGACATCTGATAAGCTCAAAGCGGTTTTTATACATTTCCTCGCGGCTGTTCCCATGTACATTAACGCTTGAGGCATGGTTTCTGACCGCCGGAAACGAGGCTCTGAAGGACAGCAAAAGCAAATCGGTATGTTACAAATCCGACAGTGGCAGCAGCGTGACATATACCCAAGCGCAAAAGCTGACCCTTGAAGCTCCTGCTGTACTCAAAAAGCTTTTGGGGACTGCCTTTCCAGATTTTATTGAGGAAAAAACCGAATCCACATACAAGGTAAAGTCTGCCGCTGTTGAGCGTATGCTGATCGGACTGTATACAGGGGATTACACCAAGATCTTACCTTCTGATGTAATAGCGCAACTGCCCTGTTCGTCCCAACAGCAAGCGGCTTTAGCCAAAAAGCTCAAGGGCGCCAACTTTGAAACCGATGTAAAAAACCTCATGACAGTGGGCGGTTTTTCCGAGGAGGACGCTTCGGATTACGCTTATTTATATGCCGAGGCTGTTGTGTATGACACATTCCGTAGGCTTATGAAATTAAGCGGAGTGGACGAAGATCCCGAGGAGTTTATAAAGGGGCTTACAGTTGCGGTTTCGGTTGACGACACTACCAAAATCAGCATAAAGTGAGGAGGGCTGAGATAATTGGCAGCTTAAATTGTATTGAAAAGACAGGTGACTGAAATGACAAGACTGACTGATAATGCTTGGGCAAACCTTGATCCATGGGAATGCTGTGGGCAGGATGACTACTGTCAAAGGGGTTGTCACGATGAGGGCGGATGTGCAAATGGATGCATAGTGCCACGTTTATACCGCCGTCTTGCAGCTTATGAGGACACGGGACTTGCTCCTGAAAAGGTCAAGGCTTTTACAGTTGGAAAAGGAAAGGAATAAAGACAAATGGCAGCAGCTACCAAAAAACAAATACAGTGTATTTATGTTATTGCCACAAAATGCGGGCTTGTAGAGCGGGGGAACAAGGAGGACAACCTTCACAACCTTGTTTATCAACTCACCGAAAAAGAATCCATATCGGATCTTACCGAGGATCAGGCGGCTGCTGTCATTCGCCGCCTGAAGGACGAAGAAGCAAGCGCCGCCGATGCAGAGGCTAAGGCTTATATAAGCGAGGCTCAGATCAAGAAGATTTTCGGGCTTGCTTACGAGCTGGCGGCGTTGTCTCCTTCTGGAGCTAAGGTCAAGGATAGGCTTTGCGGTATCATTTTAAAAGAGCTGGGAATAAAGGTTGATCCTCGGAGTGATATTTTTAAAGGCTTTTCCGAGCGGCAGGGCGCAAAACTTATTGATGCGCTTAAACGGTATATCAGGAGCGCCAAGACGAAAGGAGGAGGGAATGGATCTAAACAAGCTCAAGGCTAAGGATCGGGAGATTGCAGAGCTTATAGGTATAGAAAATTACATACGGTTAGTAAAACAATACGGCGGCAGCAATATATACATTCCCTCAGCTTCCTTGTTAAACCGAGATAAGCTTGAAAAAGAAATAAAGCAGCAATATAACGGCGACAATGCTGCTGAGCTTGGTAAAAAATATGAGTTGTCGGCACGAACAATCATAAGGATAGTTACAAAAAAGCCTATGCGGTGAGCATAGGTCTTTTGTTGGGATCAATATCATTTTTATCTTAATTATTGCGAATCTATTTAAAATTTTGCAGATTTAATTTTTTTATATTTAGCCTTACTATTTTAAGCATTTGTGCAAGGTGTACAAAATTATTCTTGAAAAAGGTTGCTTTAAAAGACTTGATCGGTCGATTATCCATTGTTTGCTTAGATGATAAATAAAAGCATTGTAAATTGTGTCGTTCTTTGTAAAACCGCTTGAATAAAGAGATTACATAAATATTGCTTTGCAGCCAACCAGTTGGTTGCAAACATACAATTTGTTGGTCGAGTTGGTTGAGAATTTGGATGTGTTTTTTCGCTTGGTTTCAACTTATCATTTAAACATTAAAATGATAAAATCCGCTCACAATAAGGATTTAAACGATTGTAATTTTGTTTAAACGGTCATAAAATGGTTTTTTAAAATGATTTGACAGATCCTGCCTAAAAAGGAAAAAGGGGGCGAATTTGCCCCCTAACTTTTGACAAGTTAGTCGATAAATAAAACTCGCTTTGCGCCGTTTTGATCCTTGAAAACCCGCTTGAAATGGGCTTTTTCTTGGGTGTTTCCCGTGTATTTTCGGGTTTTGCCGTGTTTTACCGTTTTTGGGTTTTGCTTGTCAAATAACAATTGGCTCTTGATTTTTAAATAGATGTAGCTTCTTTGATCTGCTCGTCACTCAGTCCCATTTCACGAAGCTTATCGGCAATACTTTTTAATGTGCTGGACTTGCCCTTTTCTATGCCTTTTTCCATACCTTTTTCCATACCCTCGGCAAAGTTTTTCCTGCGTTCGGATAAATTATATTGATTTCTCAGATACTCTTCATCAAAAAGCTCACTCATCATAGTAACAGCCTCCTTTTCGTGATTTTTCAAATATGGAACAAGATAACCCTTTTCACTGCAAATACGCAGTGTTTCTCTTATACATTCAAGCTTATCGTTAGACAAAACAAAGCTCTGCCTCGATTTTAAGATTTTCATCTTTGCTAAAAATCATAGGCTTCTGATCTTAACTCAGGGTCACACAATGATGTGTGAGGTGCCGCCCAAAGCAGCCGCAAGGATGCCGCTTCCCAAAGCGGCACAAGGAAACCCTGACGGTACGGAAAGGAGACCGTAAAGCAACCGCCCAAAGGCTTGACAGGGATGTCAAGCTCAAAAGCGGCTGATTTTTCCCGTCCTAATACCCCTTTCTATCCAAAAAAGAAAAGTCTGAGTTTTTTCGACAGCCTAAAATCGCCCCGGCTTCCAACGGGGCGGTTTTTATTTTTCAGAACTTTATATCCTTGATCTTAGCCGAATAAGAGGTTATCCAATCTATCGAAGAAGATATATTGATATCTTCAAGAGTAACGCTTACCTTTATGGGCTTGTTATGTTCCTCTCCCAAGAACCAGCTGCTTTCATAGCTGTCAATATTTCCGCAGGAAACAGCGCGGTATTCATTTTTGTATGAGAATGAACCTATGGTGACGGAGAAGGACAGAACGTTGGAATAAATACCCTTTTCGGCGTCTGACTCGTTGTAGTTCAGCACGGGCAGGGTCTGGCTGCCGTTGTCGGGAATAAAAATGATATCGCCTGTGCCGCCGATTCCGTACAGTTCCTCGCTCAATATGATCAAATAGCCCGTAAGCTGCTTTTCTCCCTCAAAGCTGACGGAACCGCCCTTGAAATACTGCCCGTTAAACTGCTCCGAATCTTCTGTATTTGTAAAATATACGGAAGCCTCCTTTACTGTAAGACCGCAGATCTCATCTCCGACCTTATAGCGTTTATATACGGCGGAAGATTCCTCGGGACTGCCGTCAAAGGAATTGTCCTCGCTGTTAAAGCTGTCGGCGTTGTCTATACTGTTATAATTTATACCCGTAGGCTCAGCGAGATAAACAAAGCCGTCGCAGCCTGCGTTTCTCCACTCTTCGCTGTCGCCTTCGTATTTATGCACCTCGGTAATTTCGTCAACCTCGATTTTGTCGCCGATTACCCCGTATAAATCTGCTGGGTATTTGCTTTTGTCTGTAATAAGAGTGGGGTCGTCCTCGGGCTTGCTGCTTTCCTCTGTGTTTGTGTCTTGGTTTTCGGTTGTTTGGGTATTTTCGCTGTTTTGAACAGTACCGTTTGCGTTATCGCCCGCAGCGGAGATATTCGGCTGACCCTGTTCGCTGCTGCAGGCAGATAGGAGTATTGCAGCAGCCGACACTGCCGCTAAATATTTAACTTTGTTTTTTAACATAATTTCTCCGTATTATTCAGTATTATTTTAGTTTAATTCATTTTTCAAGGCTTCGCCGCAGTGAACGCAAAATCTGTTTATGATGTCATTTTCAGCTCCGCATTTTGGGCAATTCAGCTTTTCGCTCCGCAAAACGCCGCAGCCATCGGAATCGGCAGCCGCATAAACACGGGGCTGTGCGCTGCCGTTGGCAAAGACTGTCTCTGCACTGTAAAGGCTTTCCCGATAGCCCCTTGCTTCACTAAACCTTTTTGCGGATATAATTTTAAGCACGACACAGGCAATCTGAGTTCCGCAGCCTATCACGATTGCCGTAAACAGCGAGGCTATATTAAAATCCGTTTCGGGATCGGCTTTCATTTCCGACGCAGCAGCGGTTATCAGCAAAAGGGTAATTGCGCCCACAAAACAGCTTATCACGAAAAAAACCGTTGCCGCAGTGTTTATCCCTTTGGTGGAGTTAAAGCCCGTTGCTGTGCGGAAATTGGTTCTGCCCTCGGTCTTTATGAATCTGTCGGACTGCACAAGGGAAATAAGGCTGAAAATGATCCCCAAAATTGCACAGAACTGAAATATCATATACACTATCCCGATAATGAACAGCATAACAAGCGATACCACTATAATGGAAAATCCCGCCATTTCTTTCTCCTTATACTGTTTGTAATACTAATTCACGATTAAAAGTAGACAAATTATTTGCGAGGATATTTTGCGTCCTGCAAGGAAGAGGACGACAGCAGGCTGACGCCTGCCGAGGACGATGACGCAGCAGGACACAAAATAGACCGCAAAGAATGTCTACTTTTAATCGGGAATTAGTATAAATCAAAATGCAGACAAAGTCTGCATTTTGATACTGCCGTGCATTGCACGGCAGTGGCGGCGAAGCCGCCTACAAAGTCAGTTCAATACTAATTGTGTCAAAATCTTTGATTTTGACCGCCGCCTGAAAGGCGGCATCATACAATAGACTTTGTCTATTGTATGATTTACAATTAGTATTAAAAAGCCGACGCGGCTATTCCGTCAATCAATGAAATGCGCCGAATGTGACCCAATCGGGCAGAAGTCCGCTGCGGTGCAGTGACAGAATGATATACACCAAACCGCCCACAATGGAAATTACAAAGCCTGCCACCGACAAAGGCTTAAACTTAGTACCCTTGATAAAGCCAAATAAAGAAGATATCGCCGCTAATGGGTGAAGGATAACGGAGGCTGAGAACATTCCCACAAGAGCAGCCACAAATCCCAGAATAGTCAGCAAGTCCGCAATGGTAAGAGGCTTTTTCTGAGGTCTCTGATAAACGGGCTGCTGCATTACGGGAGCATAAGGAGGCATTTGCGGAGGACGTCCCGCAGACATATTGGGATTCACGGGAGGCACGCCCGGCATAGGCGGAGCGGGAGGTACGGGATTTCCGTTAGGAGCGTGCATTACGGGAGAGGGGAATGGACTTGCCTGCGCCTCGCTCTGCTGGGGTTTTTGGTCGGTAAAGTTTTCACAGCGGCAGTTGAAGCAGAACTGATTGTCGTCGTTGTTTTCGGAACCGCAGTTTTTACAGTATTTCATATTTTTTCCTTTCTGCAATAGATTGCAATTTTATTTTTTTAATGCTTGAATAGCTTTTTTGCTATAATACTATTGATGAGCATCGGCTTGTACATCAGGTTGAAAATAACTGTTTGATTATTTTTACCTGTAAATATCACTATTGACAACCACTATGACCCAAACACAAACCTATGAGAAAGCGCAAACCACTCTCTCACCCAATACACCGCCACTAGCCACGGTGGTGTTTCTGCGTTTACGGCTGCGGGCTCCAAGCCGCATTCCCCGGCAATCAGCGCCGCTCTGTACTGGTGAAAGCCATCGGTGACTATTGCCGCTTCGGTGACCTCTATATTATTCTCCTTTAATATATCCAAGGAAAACTCTATATTCTGTCTTGTGCTCTCTGACTTGTTTTCGGTGAATATTCTGTTTTCATCAATCCCTTTTTCCACAAGACAGTCTTTCATGACCTCCGCCTCGGAGCTGGGTTCGTCTGAGCCTTGTCCCCCCGAAACAATGCAGATAACATCGGGATTTTCCGTTAAATATTCATAAGCCGCATTTATTCTCTTGCTTAACATCAGGCTGGGATTGCCGCTTTTCTGCACCTTGCACCCTAAAACTATCACTATATCGGGATTTTCGGGAGAAGTCAGAGCCGCTTTAGCCATGATCCCCGACAGCACAAAAGCATAAATCACCAAAAGACCGAATATTCCGCAAAGGGAAAGAAAGATGATCTTTCCGACCGCAGTTCCCATAATTCTTTTGACAAGAACCTTGACCCTTTGCCAAAAAACGGTGACTGCCAACAATGACATGGACATGCCAAAACCGAAAACCGCTCCCACATTCATGACCCTTCTGAACATAGGCAAAACAAACATTGCCGTAAGCAAAAGCTCGAAAACAATAAGAACGGCTTTTGTAAGCTTTTTGAATACTTCCATTTTACTTTCTCTTATTTTCTTTCTTCAAGAGGTATATATTCACGCTCTTCTCCTATGCTCTTATAGGCGGGGCGAATGATCTTGCTTGCGTTGATAAGCTCCTCCATGCGGTGAGCCGACCAGCCGCTTATTCTCGACACGGCGAAAATGGGCGTGTACAGCTCCAAGGGCAGACCCATCATTTTATATGCAAAGCCGCTGTAAAAGTCCACGTTGGGACTTACGCCCTTGTATATCTTCTTCCTTGCGGAAATAATCTTGGGGGCAAGCTCCGCCACCTTGGCATAAAGGTTATATTCCTCCTCCATGCCCTTTTCCTTGGAAAGCTTTTCCACATAGCCCTTGAACACCATTGCTCTGGGGTCGGAAATTGAATATACCGCGTGACCCATACCGTAAATAAGTCCCGCCTTGTCAAAGGCTTCCTTGTTCAGCAAAGCCTCCAGATATCTGCCGACTTCTTCATCGTCCGTCCAGTCCTTGACCTCTTCCTTTAAGTCCTCAAACATTCTCATGACCTTAAGGTTGGCGCCGCCGTGCTTGGGCCCTTTTAAGGAACATAAAGCGGCTGCAACGGCGGAATAAGTATCGGTGCCGGAGCTGGTGACAACGTGTGTGGTAAAGGTAGAGTTGTTACCGCCGCCGTGTTCTGCGTGCAGCACCAGGGCAAGGTCAAGAACATGAGCTTCAAGCTCGGTATAGCAGCTGTCGGAACGCAGCAGGTGCAGAATATTTTCCGCGGTGGATAGGTTAGGGTCGGGCTGGTGAATAAAAAGACTTTGCTTTTCTATATAGAAGTTATAAGCCTGATAGCCGTAAACCGACAGCATGGGAAATACCGCGATCAGCTTAAGGCACTGTCTTAAAACATTTGGCAGGCTTACATCGTTGGGATTCTCGTCATAGCTGTGAAGGGTAAGCACACTGCGGGCAAGAGAGTTCATCATATCCTCGCTGGGTCCCTTCATAATAACGTCTCTGATAAAGTTGGTGGGCAAGGTCATCAGCTCGCCCAAAAGCATCTTGAAGTTTTTCAGCTCCTCTTTGTCGGGCAGCTTTCCGAACAGCAGAAGATAAGTGGTTTCTTCAAAACCAAAGCGCTTATCCTTGACAAAGCCCTCGATTATATCTTCAACATTGATTCCTCTGTAAAAAAGTCTGCCCACATCGGGAACTGACTTTCCGTCAACGATTTTTGTTGCTCTTATATCTGAAACATGGGTAAGTCCCGTAAGAACTCCCTTTCCGTTTAAGTCGCGAAGTCCTCTTTTTACCTCATATTTTCCGTAAAGCTCGGGATCTATCTCGCTGTTGCTGACGCAAAGGTCGGTGAGCTGACGGATCTCGGGCAGTATGCTGCCGAAGTAGTTGTTCTCCATTTTGTCCTCCTTATAGGTTTCTTTTCTTTCATGCTCCCTTTCCGATTTAATTTTTTCTGTGCAGTGCTGCACATAAGGGTTTAATTGTAGATTTTCCTATTCTAAGTATAACATATTTTCGGGGTAATGTCAAAATTTTGACGGATTGTTTCACTTATCTTTCAAAAAAGAAAACCGTGTTACTTAATTAAAGCACACGGTTATTAAATTATATTTAATTCTTTCAGCAATCAGTTTAAGAACATGACTTTGATTACTCAGCTCCCCTTCTTCAAAATCTGATTCCTCTCCTTAAAAAGCTCCTCAACTCTTCCCGCAATATCAACAACGCTTTCCTTCTCCTTATTATTCACCGCAGTTTCAAGCTGTGAAATAAGATCCTTACACTGCTGCTCCAGCTGCTTTACCGAAGATATCGAACGTGAGGGGCTTGAATGGATAAGATCATAAAGTCTTTCCAAAGCCTTGTCACAGCCCTTTTCCCCTAGCTTACCCATAAGCAGCTTAACTCTCGAAGCGGAGGTTTTGATAAAGTCGTTTTCCGTTTCTTCCCGCTCCAAGCTCTCATTTGTACTTTCGTTGGCAAGCAGGAAAATTATAAGCATTGCCAGATATATTGCCGCCAGAATCAGCTGAACAACCAAGGCGGGCTTAAAGGATTTGGGGCTGATAAGGATAAACACAATTCCCACTATAAACTCTATCAGAAAGTACCCCGAGGAAACGGCATACACCGAAACACCCAAAACCGCCTGTTTGTTTTTCTTTGTTATAAAGGGAGTTGCCACCGTCATTGCGTAGGCAAAAAGGATAAAACAGTAGGAAATCCATACCGAAGCGGGTCTGTCCGCTCCGCCCACAACAAAGAACACTATGTTAAATACAACTACAAAGATTAAATCCAACAGCATCCAAAGTATAGCTTTTCTTTTCATGATCCTCGCTCCCTTTATCACATTTTACTAAGAATTTCCGCTTTTTTGCTGTCGTATTCGGACTGCTCGATAAGCCCTGCGTCCAGCATCTTTTTAAGCTTGCTCAGTACCTCCATGGGATCAGACTCCTGCGGGGCGGTCTGTTGGGGCTGCGAAGCGGGGGCTGTGGGTTGTGTGGGAGGTGCAAAGGTCTGTTGTGCTATGGTGCCGAATGCCGAAGCCGCGCCGATTCCCATTCCCAAACCCGCTCCCATTGTTGCAACGGAATTGCCCGATTTATTGTTGGCGATATCCTTCATAATGCCAACGCCCTGAACTCTTGCCCAGTCATTGCCCAAAATGTCAAGACCTGCCTTGTCGCCCTGATAGCCTCTTTGCCTTGTAATAAGCTCAACCTGTGATTTATCTATCTGATCGTATTTTGTGTTGTCCACATCAAGAGCCGCAAGAGTGAAGTTGACGCACTTTAAGCCGTAGTCGGAAAGAGCCTCGTCTATGTAGGGCTGTATCTGCTCCGAAAGCTCGTCCATATATGCGTCTATTCCTATAAGCTCTTGATTTAAGGCATTAAGGTATTTCGATACGGCGGATTTTATCTTGCCCTGGAACTGTCCCGCAAAATAGTAATCCAGATCCTCCTGAAATTCCCAATCGGTATTGTTGCCCACCATTTTTTCAAGGAACTTGGCGGGATTTTCAATTCTTACCTTATAAACGGCACGCGCCTTTACGTCCGTACGAACGCCCCAGACCTTATCTCTTACCTGTATGGGAGTTTCCGTGCCCCAGCGCAGCTCGCGGCTGTCCGCCTTACGAACAAAAAACACCACGCAGTTAAAGGTGGAAATTCCTCCCGTAAAAGCGGTTCTAAGCCTGCTGATAAAGGGGTAATTATTGGTGGAAAGCTGATATGTGCCGTTTTCAAAAACCTGCTCCACCTTTCCGCCCTTGACAAATATCGCCTCTTCACCCGGCATAACTATAAGGGTGGAGTTGGTGTTAAAATCCTCCTCGGGCTGACGCCATATCAGCAGATCTCCCGATGCGGAATTTTTAATCACGTCCGCCCAGTGCTTTTTTCCGCCTACATAAGCGGTTTCGTTTGCATTTTTCTTGAATATTGACATACTATCCCCCGTTACCGTTTGTTTTTTCAAAAGCGACCTCATTGCTGCCGAAATCTGTTCCGACAGCAATGGTGAGACCTACACCGATACTGCATTTTTTTAATGCATGGTCTGCTTTTTCTCCTTTAACACTGCACGCATTGCGTTAATGGACTGCTGAGCAGTTTCATCGTTGCGCAGATTGACGGAAATGGAAGTGCCGCCGGCGGTAGTAAGCTTGAAGGATTCGTTATTTATGGTTCTGCCCAGGAAGTTGATGTTTTCGGAGGCAGTGGAAGCGGAAACGATATCTCTGTAAAAATATACGTCCGTGGCTTCGGTTTTCGCATCGGTCGTGGTTGAAAACTGGTATGTATAGCAGTGAACCTCGTTGGCGGAGAAAAGCAGCATAATGCACTTATACTGATTGGTGCGCCACTTGCCGTCCACACCTATCCTTCCTAAGTTTGCGCCGTCAAAGCTGTAGCTGTCCAGGGTAATGGGAGGGATCTCACTAACCTCGTCCTCGTCAACTCCGAGACGGCTTAAAGCACGGGCTTTCAAATCGCCTATTCCTTCAAATACCGAGCTGTCATAATCCATATCGGTCACGATTTTTTTCTTTTTGCTGATTCTCCAAAGAATTCCCAAAGCAATAAGCAATGTGCCTATCAGACCAAACCATATAGTCTGTGCACCAAAAGCTGCAATAATCAATACAGCCCCTACTATAATCAAAAATGTGGGACCGCCATAGGTAACGGGTGTAAAGTATCTTATGTTCTTCTCGTAATTCATGGTATAATTTCCTTTCCTGATAAAAAATTGATTTCTTAGAACTTGTTCCAATAGGAGTGGTGTGCGGATTTTCGAGCGAAATTTTTTGTGCTCAAGGAAGAAAAGCGCAGGAATACTTGACGTATTTCAAGGTTTTCTGACGCAGAGCACAGAAAATTTCTCCGAAAAGATGTGCGCCAATCCTATTGGAACACGTTCTTAATATATTATAAATATATTACTAAAAGGGATTAGCCACCTTTAAGGTGGAAAACAGCACTTCCTTATCGTAATCAGACACTCCGCACTGTGCTGCAAGGCTTAAGCACTGATTATAATCGGGAGATACGTTCAAAAACTTTCTCTTGAAATAATCGTATTTTATATACGCCTGAAAATAATAGTATATTCCCTTTGGCTCAATCATCAAGGCCGCGTCGATATATCCCAGCGCCTTATCAATTTCCGCTCTTGTGGACAAGAAAGCCTTTTTGCCCTTTAAAACGCACACCGCCGCAAAGAAATAAGTCTCCGAATTGTCGAAATTATCGGCAATGGCTTTTTCAAAGGCGGAAAGCGCCTGATCGTAAAGACCCAGCTTTAAATAGCACATACCTGCCGAGCTTTGAAGCTCCGCACTGTCGGGATTTTCGGAAATCGCCTTTCTGTAAGCTCCCGCATACTTGTTCGCCTCGGGTGCGGTCATGGAGTAAACGCTGTTAAAGGTGGAGATAACCACAGGCTTATGACACCATTCACACTCTTTTTGGTCTATTGACACTCTCGCCCCGCAGCCGGGGCAGTTTAATTCAATAACTTGGCTGCTCATAAGCTCTCCTTATTTTAACTGTATTTTCTCACTGATATAATTTTCCAGCTGATTAATATCAATTCTCTCCTGCTCCATGGAATCTCTTTCACGAACGGTGACCTTATGGTCGGTCTCACTATCAAAGTCATAGGTTATGCAGAAAGGTGTTCCAACCTCGTCCTGTCTGCGGTAACGCTTGCCAATAGAGCCTGCCTCGTCATAATCCACCATAAAGTGCTTTGCCAGATTATCGTGAATTTCAAGGGCGGGAGCGGAAAGCTTTTTGGACAGGGGCAGAATTGCTGCTTTAATAGGCGCAATGGCGGGATTAAAGTGCAGTACGACTCTTGTGTCGTTCTTTTCCGCATCGATAACCTCCTCGTCGTAAGCCTCGCAAAGCAGTGCCAAAACCGTTCTGTCAAGTCCGTAGGTGGATTCGATGATATAGGGAATAAATTTCTCGTTGGTTTCGGGGTCAAGATAATCCATTTTCTGTCCGCTGTATTCCTGATGACGGGTAAGGTCGAAGTTTGTGCGGTTGTGGGTTCCGTTTACCTCGCCCCAGCCGAAGGGGAACAAAAATTCTATATCGCAGGCTGCCTTTGCGTAGTGAGCCAGCTTTTCATGATCGTGATAGCGCAAATGCTCCTCTTTAATGCCCAAGTCCATATAGAACTGCTTTCCGTACTGCTTGAAGTATTCGTAAAGCTCTCCGTCTGTACCCTCCTTGCAGAAGGTCTGGAACTCCATTTGCTCAAACTCGATAGTTCTGAAGGTGAAGTTTCCGGGGGTGATCTCGTTTCTGAACGCCTTGCCTATCTGTCCGATCGAGAAAGGCAGCTTAGCTCTCATGGTGCGCTGTACGTTCAGGAAGTTTACATATTCTCCCTGTGCGTTTTCGGGACGGAGATAGATAACGCTTTTGCTGTCGTTGGTTACTCCTCTGTAGGTCTGGAACATCAGGTTGAATTCACGGATTCCCGTGTAATTTGAAGCACCGCACTTGGGACAGGGAATCTTGTGCTCCTCGATATATTGGAACATTTCCTCCTTGCTCATTGCATCGGGGTGTGCCTCGGGGTCAAAGCTTTCGATAAGGTTGTCGGCTCTGTGGCGCATTTTGCATTCCTTGCAGTCCAAAAGAGGGTCGGAAAAGCTTGCAACATGTCCCGATGCTTCCCAAACTCTCGGGTGCATCAAAATATCTGCGTCCAGCTCGTAGCTGTTTCTTCTCTCCTGTATAAAACGCTTTCTCCATGCGTCCTTAACCGTGTTTTTAAGCCTTGTGCCCAAAGGACCGTAGTCCCATGTATTGGCAAGACCGCCGTAAATTTCGCTGCCCGCATAAATAAAGCCTCTTCCCTTGCACAAGGCAACGATTTTGTCCATGGTTTTTTCTGTGTTTTCCATTATAATATCATTATATCCTTTCTGATTTTTTATTATTTTAATCCCTGTAGTTTCAAGTGAATTTCCGTATACACCCCGGGAAATAGGTCGTTGGTATCCATGGCTTTGACCTCTTGCAGAATTTTACCATAAATTTCGTTGGCTTCCTCCTCGGTGTCTGCACAGTAAGCCTGCTTTTCATATTCAAGCCACCGCTTTTCCATATCAACGCCCTTCACAAGCTTTTCCTGAAGCTCCGAATACTCGTCGGGAGGATTTATTGCCGCAAATTTATCCCAAGCCTCGCTTTCTCTGCCGCAAGCTTCAAGGAGCTGTGATTTAAGCTTTTGCAATTTTGAAAAGCTGCCCTCCGCCTTATCCTTCAAGTCGTCAATATTCTGTCTGCGGATATGTATCTCTTGCCAATAATCCTTCAGCAGCTTTTCATATTCCCTTTCCGTAAGCTTTTCCCCGATATCGGAGCCGGTATTTTCGTTATTCCCTTTCGGAACATTATTGCAGCCGCAAAACAGCAGTAAGGGTATCAGAAAAAGCAGTATAAAAAAATTTTTTTCATAGGCTCTCTCCGAATTTAAAATCATCTGCCCTTTGTTTTCTTATGAATTTCAAGATACAGAGCAGGAAAAAGCGTATCGGTATCTGCGGCGTATATCTCCTCCGCAATTTTATCAAAGTATTCGTTTGCCTCTTCCTCGGTTTCGGCGCCGTAACCCTTTTTTCTGTACTCCTGCCACCTTTTTTCATCTTCAATGCTCTTTAAAAGCTTACCGTGAAGCTCTTCAAGCTCCGAAGGAGGCTTCAGCTTTTCAAATTCTTCAAGGGCACTATCCATTTTTTCGCAAGCGGACAACAGCTGGTCGCTTTTCTCCTTGATTTTAGAAAAATCGGTTCCAACCTCCGAAGCAATTTTCATAAACTTGCCGTAGCCGTCCCGATATTCACTCCAAGCCTTTTCCGCTGCCTCTCCGTATTCCACCTTTGTGAGAGGACGGGAAGAAGCTGAGCTGTTACAGCCGCAAAACAGCAGCATAAAAGGAATAAGGAGCAACGCGAAAATTTTCCTGTTTATACTCATTCTCATATTTATTATTCAACAGTCTGGATCCAGCCCATAGTGTCGGGAATCCTGCCCCACTGAATACCGGTAAGTGTATCGTAAAGCATCTGGCTTACCTCGCCGATCTTGCCCTCGTTCACGGTCATTTCCAGATCGCCGTACTTAAGATTTCCGATAGGGGAAATAACAGCCGCAGTGCCTGTGCCGAAGGCTTCCTTTAATTTGCCTGCCTTATAGGCTTCAACCAATTCGTCAACGGCAATTCTTCTTTCGTTTACGGTGTAGCCCTTGGAACGCAAAAGCTCGATAATGGACATACGGGTAATACCGCCCAGAATGGAGCCTACCAGCGCAGGTGTTACCACCTCGTCACCGATAATAAAGAACACGTTCATAGAGCCAACTTCTTCGATATACTTTCTCTCAACACCGTCAAGCCACAGTGTCTGAACATAGCCGTCACGCTCAGCCTCTTCCTGTCCTTTGAGGGAAATAGCATAGTTTGCTCCTGCCTTGGTGAAGCCCGTGCCGCCTACAACTGCACGGACATACTGCTGTTCAACATAAATCTTAACAGGCTCGATTCCGTTGGGATAGTATGCGCCAACGGGAGAAAGAATGATCGCAAAAATAAGGTGTTTTGCAGGGTGTACGCCGATATGAACATCGTTGGCAAAAATATAGGGACGGATATAAAGAGACGTTCCCTCCTCGGTGGGAATCCAATCCTCATCAACCTTAACAAGGGTCTTAATAGCCTTTATGGCAAACTCCTCGTCAATTTTGGGAATACACAGACGGTCGCAGGAAACATTCATTCTTGTCATATTCTTTTCGGGGCGGAACAGCTGAATCTTGCCCTCTGCAGTGCGGTAAGCCTTTAAGCCCTCGAAAATTTCCTGAGCATAATGCAGAACCATTGACGCGGGGTCGATCTCAAAGGGTCCGTAGGGCACGATTCGGGGATCGTGCCAGCCCTGTCCCTCGTCATAGTTCATAATAAACATGTGATCGGTGTAATAATTTCCGAAGCCCAGCTTTGTCTGATCAGGCTTCTGTTTAGGTGTGGTTGTTTTTGTAATTTTGATTTCCATGGTATTTGCCGCCTTCCTTTATTTTAATTAAACATAAATTCACATAATACATTTTACCATAGTAAAGACGATTTGTAAATACAACCATAAAATTTTTGTCATTTTCTATATATAAATATATATAAAGGGATTGATTTTTGAATAGAAATTTACTATAATGTTCGTAGCAAATTATTACAGGCGAAAATGAGCAAAAAATCGGAAAAAATAAATTTTACAAGGAGGCTGCGAATGAAGAAAATAACAGTCAATACCTCTGCAAAATTATCAAGGGTAAACAAGAATATTTTCGGTCACTTTTCCGAGCATCTGGGAAGATGTATTTACGAAGGCATCTATGTGGGCGAAAACAGCTCCGTTCCCAACACAAAGGGCATAAGAAACGATGTGTGCACCGCATTGAAGGAACTGGAGGTTCCCGTTTTAAGGTGGCCCGGCGGCTGCTTTGCGGATGAATATCACTGGACGGACGGAATAGGTCCCAAGGAAACCCGCAAGAAAATGGTGAATACCCATTGGGGCGGAGTTACCGAGGACAACAGCTTCGGCACTCACGAATTTTTCGAGCTGTGCGAACAGATCGGCTGCGAGCCCTACATTGCGGGAAATTTAGGTTCGGGCACCGTTCAGGAAATGTCACAATGGGTTGAATATATGACCTTCGGCGGAATTTCTCCCATGGCTGACCTGAGAAGAAAGAACGGACAGGATAAGCCATGGAAGCTTAAATACTTCGGAATAGGAAACGAAAACTGGGGCTGCGGAGGAAATATGCGCCCCCAATATTATGCCGACCTGTACAGACAGTATCAGACCTACTGCCGCAATTATGACGGGAACGAGCTTTACAAGGTAGCCTGCGGTCCCAATGCCGACGACTATAACTGGACGGAGGAGCTGCTTAAGATCGTCAAGCCATGGCACACAAAGGCGATAAGCCTGCACTACTACACCGTTCCTTCGGGTGATTGGAACCATAAGGGCGACGCGGTGGAGTTTACCGAGGAGGATTATTACAAAACCGTAAACAAGGCTCTGTACATAGACGAAATAATCAGCCGTCATCTCGACATTATGTCGGTTTACGACCCCAAGCACGAGATCGGACTTATTGTGGACGAATGGGGCAACTGGTTCGATGTGGAAAAGGGCACAAACCCAGGCTTCCTGTATCAGCAGAACACCATGCGCGACGCCGTTACCGCTGCTTTGAACCTTGATATTTTCATTAAGCACAGCGACAGAATAGTTATGGCAAATATCGCGCAGGCGGTAAACGTTTTGCAGTCGGTGATCCTCACAGAGGGCGACAAAATGGTGAAAACTCCCACATATTATATTTTTGATATGTACCGCCGTCATAAAGAGGGCGAGAGAGTGTTCACAAGCGCGGAGACCGATTCAAAGGAAGGCATTCCCTCTTTGAGCCATTCCGCAACGATCAAGGACGGCGTACTGTCAGTTACCCTTACAAATCCCCTGCTTAAGGAAGTACAGGAAATTGAGCTTGACCTCGGCGGCTGTGAATTTTCATCGGTTGAGGGTGAAATTCTCTCGGCAGACGACATTCACACCCACAACACATTTGCCGAAAAGGAAAATGTTACAATCAAAAAATTCGGCGATTATTCCTTTGAAAAGGGAAAGATAAAGGTAAAGCTGCCGCCTTGCTCTGTGACCGCGCTGACCGTTAAATAATGGAAAGCGTTAATAATAAAAAAATCCCCTGCAAGTGCCTTTTAAGAGAGGCAGGGGAACAGGAGCTGGCGCAAAGCATAGCGGAATACGTAAATACCCTTAATGAGGAAATAAGGGCAGACGATGATTTATACCAAAGACGTTTGAAAATTTGCAGCGGCTGTGAAAGGCTTTTAAACGGCACTTGCCTGAAATGCGGCTGCTATGTGGAAATGAGGGCGGCGGTCATCACCAACCACTGTCCCTCGGAGGAAAGGCTTTGGTAAAAAAATGGGACCTGTCTTTTCAAGCTGCTGCACATATCTTGTGAAAACGGGTCTATACAAGCAATTCGCTCATGCACAAGGAGGAAATTCAATCATGCTTAAAGCAGTAATAACCGACGCAGATATTAACGGCGGAGAGCCAAAAACCATGTCCGATTATACCCGCTACGGTTCTAGAGGAATTATCCTGAACGAGGAAAATATGTCGGGTATGATACTTATGAGAGCCAACGGCTTTTACAAGCTGCCCGGAGGCGGAATAGAGCTTGGAGAAAGAGAAAGCGACGCATTTCTCCGCGAGGTGACGGAGGGAATGGGCTTTGAGGACTGCGAGATAATCACAGAGCTGGGCACCGTGGAGGAGCATAAGGGCAAATCGGGTTTTTCTCAGTTTTCCTACGCTTACTTAGGCAGAGTACACGGCGAATGTAAAAAGCCCAAGTTATCCGCAAACGAAAAGCTGCTGGATTTTTCCGTAAACTGGATGAGCCTTGAGGACGCTGCGGCGGTTATGAACAAATCCCTTGAAATGTGCGGTGATTATAAAATGAGATTTGTACTGATGAGGGATAAGAGGATCATCGATTATGTCAGGGAGATGATCGACAAGGGAGAGATCAAAATCTGAGCAACAAAAACTAAAATACAAAGAAAAGAGGACACAAAAATGACCTATCAGGAAATCGTAGCAGAAGTTAAAAACTTATGCAAGGACGCAGATCTGGGAGATTACAAAAAGCACCTTGCTGTTGAAGTGGCTATCACAGGCGAGGGCGAGGGGGTTTTCTACATTGAAGCCAAGGACGGAAAGATCAATGTAGAGCCTTATAATTACAATGACCGTGATGTAAGGTTCATTGCCAAGGCGGACAATTTTATCGCCATTGCCAACGGCAGCCTGGATCCCGTTAAAGCATTTCTTACGGGCAAGCTGAAGATCGAAGGCAGCATGGATAAGGCGCTGGAGTTTCAGAAGGTTATTGAGAGAGTTAAGAAGTAATTGTATTATTTTAAAGGCAGCACCTCACAACTACTGCCCTTTGGGCTTGGTCGTGAGGTGCTGCCTTAAATATTCGGCAAAAAAGAATTTGTCTCCACAGAAAGCTGAAACAATATTACAGCAAATTTAATCTCATAAAAACATATCCCTCTTCAATATTTTCCGAAAAAGCAAAACCCAGCTTTTTCCAAAATTTTTGTGCGTCTGTATTTTCCAATGCCACCGGAGCTGAAATTCTGCCTGCATCATATTCTTTTTTCAGATAACCGATACAAGCTTTTGCAGCTTGCGTTCCCAATCCCTTTTTTTGATAAGCGTCATCTATCATGAAGTTAATGATTTGATAGTTTTTCTCTCCAACATACATCGAAACAAATCCTATCATCTTCTCATCATTATAAATTGCAAAGGGCTTGGTATCTTCATAATAAACCCACGCCTCCGCTAAAGAATAAGCGACAGAATCTACAAAACTCTTATTTTCAACACTTGCCTTTATATTAAGACATTGTTGGAAATTTTCTTCGTTAATTGTCCGCAGCTCTATCAACTTTATTATCCCCTCAAATCTTTGCAAAAATTATCATATTATTTTGCTTCCGGTAACTCTATGGTTTCGTTAAAAACCTCGTTGCCGGTTAGATCATATAGTGTTTCAAGATGTTGGTTGAAATTGCCATAGCCGGAAAGCTTATAATTTCTTGTGATTCCAAAACCATGGGGATCATAGCTTATTAAAACGGATTTGGTATCATTCGGATAAACGTTGATCGTGGCTTTTCCGGGAATAATAATTTCTATTTTTCGAGTATCACTGAATTCACCAAAATACAAAGTTCTTTCAGGTATATTCAACAGAGCATAATAATCTGAATTTAATGCTCGCTCTATCACTGTACCGTTGTATTCAACACTCGTTGGCAGCATACTTTCAACCGCTTGGGTATAACTGCGTTTCATAGTAAACAGACTAATGATCAGAAATAAAATAATGATACAAAGAAAAGTCACTATATATTTAAGTTTTAAAAATTTTTTCATATAAACTCCTACAATTATTAAGATTAGGGTTCAAATTTGAGGAACACCTCTGCCTGATTGCTGATAAACGCTAAAGATCCGGTTTATTTTGCCCTTGGTAACTCTATGGTTTCGCTATTAACTTTTCTGTAGCCTGTTCCCATTTATCATGTATTAGATTATATAATACTAAGGTGTTTGAACTTCTTGTAAATGCTTCTATTGTGAAAAAACTTGGATATCCCAAAGACAGGCAAATTATCATTTGATTATAAAGTGTGAGCTTAATCACTATTCCCTTATTTGATTCTTTCAATATTGTATCTACTAATTCAATATTTGCTATATCTTTCATATTATATATATCTGATTCTCTAAAAATCAATTCATCATCGGTTATATCCAAATTGCATTTCTCCATATCTGAAAAAGTATTAATCTGCTCATAAGCGAATCGAAATACTTTGAATGTCTTTTTAAACGGTTTTGTCTTATTTTTCTTGAAATATTTCAGATATACCATAATATTATACATACTATCTCCTAAAACTTGAGTTGTAACAGTTTCGGCTGCATCTTTTCCTAAAGCACTCATGATATTGTTAGCATTTTGTCAGTATTATCTATAACATGTAAATTCCAATGTTCTGCTGTACTCCATTTCATCCAAACACGTACGATGCAAGTCACTATTTCATAGGCCGATATTGCAGCACATAATATAAAAATTATAGGAAGCTATACTTATCCCTATAACTCTGCTTTATAAGCCCTCTCCGCTTTCCAACGCCCGAAACAGTAAACCGCCGCCGCGATCAGCGAATAAGGAATAAGATATGCAAGCTGAAAAACAGTGTCATTAAAAGAACCATTGATAGTAAAGCACTCCACAAGATCTCCGAAAAACATACACAGCGAATGCAAAAATCCCACCGACATAAAAGCCAGCGCAAATATAACGGAGCTTCTCTCTCCTGCCGACCTTGGCTTATTCACCGTCAGTCTGCCTATCAGACGGCACACCGCCCAAACAGCCAGCGCAGTCAGGATATATGGGTACATATAAATATAAGACGGAACATACCATTCAATAAAAATATCCGAATTCAACTCATCAATAAGCATTATTGTGCAGTGTGTAAGTCCCACCGCAATGACCGCCAAGGGCAGAATAATATTCAGCTTTTCAAGCAAGGTCTTTTCGCTCCACTTTTTGGAGGAATTTTCAAGCCTTGCTTTTTTCCGTTCATCCCATTTAGCGGGGTCAGCCTTTTTCTCCCACAGCCTGAGTATCAGCCTGCTTATGCCGAAAATAGCAAGAGCAAACAAAGCGATAAAGCTGTACAGCACCATTTCAACAATGGGGTGGATATTGTGAGCGCTGCACCCGTTACAGTTCAAAGAATGATCGACATAAGGTATCACGCATAAGATCAGACCGATTGCCATAACAGCCGATACGATAATATTTGAAACTATTCTGAATGTCTTCATTTATTTTTCCTTTCATATAGTTGTCTGTTGTTTTTTAATTATATCATAAGCTGAAATTTTTTTCAATTACAAAACGGTAACAATATTTACAAATCGTTTACAGTAATTTTCACAGCAAAAAGGCGTTCCGCCAAAAAGCGAAACGCCATTTTATTATCTTAAAACTTATCAAAAACCATTAAAGCATAACTTCAACAGTATGCTCGCCCGCGCCCAAATCGGGAATTACGCAGCCTTCGATCTGCTTTCCGTCAACGGTAACGGACTTAACGCCGTGACCTGTATGGTTGGGGTTCTTAACGGTGATGTTGTAAACTCCGCCTCTGAACTGTCTTGAAGCTGTAAAGCCGTCCCACTCGGCAGGAATGGAGGGGTTGACCGCAAGTCCCTCATAGTCGGGCTTGATACCCAAGATATACTGTGAAACCGCAACAAAGTTCCAAGCCGCAGTACCCGTGAGCCAGCTGTTCTTAGCCTCGCCGAAGCGGGGAGCGTCCTTGCCCGCGATCATCTGCGCGTATACATAAGGCTCAGTGCGGTGCAGGTCGGAAATCTCCTCATTATAAGCGGGAGCGATCTTTGAGTAATACTCAAACGCCTTGTCGCCGTGTCCCACATAAGCTTCGGCGCAGATAATCCATGCGTTGTTGTGGCAGAAGATACCTGCATTTTCCTTGTATCCGGGGGGATATGTGGAAATCTCGCCGTACTCGATATAGTAATGAGTAAAGGCAGGGTTGTTCAGTACAAGACCGTGCTTGCTGTTCAGATACTTGTCAATGCTTTCCAAGGTCTTAAGGTCTGCGCCCTGCTCCTTGCCTATCTCAGCCATTACGCAGAAGCCCTGAGGCTCGATAAAGATCTTGCCCTCCTCGTTTTCGTGAGAACCAACCTTGTTGCCGTTGTCGTCATAGGCACGGAGGAACCACTCGCCGTCATAGCCGTACTTGAGGGTATTTGCGTTCATCTTGTCGATCTCTGCCTGAGCCTTGTCAGCCTCGGCATTGTCGCCCTTGATCCTGCACATCTTAACGTACTCGGGGCCGATAAAGCCGAACATACCTGCGATCATAACGGATTCAGCCACATCGCTGTAACCTGTCTTGCCGTACTTGGGAGAGGTGTAGGTCTGGAAGGACTGACCGGGCTTGTCCGAGAAGCAGCTGAGGTTAAGACAGTCGTTCCAGTCTGCTCTTCCGCTCAAAGGCAGTCCGTGAGGTCCTACCTTGGTGCATACATGATAGAATGCTCTCTTCATGTGGTCAAGCATGGTGTCTGCCAGCTCGTCCTTGTTCTCATAAGGAACCTTCTCGTCCAGAATGGAAACATCGCCCGTTTCCTTGATATAAGCGGCAACCGCCAGAATCATCCACAGGGGGTCGTCATTAAAGTTAGAGCCAAGCTCATGGTTGCCCATTTTGGTAAGAGGCTGGTACTGGTGATACGCGCCGCCGTCCTCCAACATAGTAGCGGCAAGGTCGATAAGTCTTTCCCTTGCTCTTGCGGGGATCTGGTGAACGAAGCCAAGGAGGTCTTGGTTACTGTCACGGAAGCCCATTCCTCTGCCGATACCGCTTTCAAAGTAGGAAGCGGAGCGGCTCATATTAAAGGTCACCATGCACTGATACTGATTCCAGATATTGACCATTCTGTTGAGCTTTTCATCGGGAGAATTTACGCTGTACTGTCTCAGAACATCGTCCCAATACTTTTTCAGACCCTCAAAAAGCTTTTCAGCCTTTTCAGCGGTGTTGCAAAGCTCTATCATCTCGTGAGCCTTTTTCTTGTTGATAATGTTCTTTTTGCTGTTAGCGGTGGTAATTATCTTGTCGCTGTCGGTAAGGTCGGGAGCAAATTTTTCCTCAACGGGATTTTCAACGTAACCCAAAAGGAAGATAAGGTCTTTGCTCTCGCCGTTCTTCAATTCAATTTCAAGGTAATGTGAAGCGATAGGCGACCAGCCGTCCGCAACGGAATTGCCTGCCTTGCCCTGTTCTACCACCTGGGGCTTGTCAAAACCGTTGTACAGACCCAAAAAGCTCTCTCTGTCGGTGTCGAAGCCCTGAATATCAGCATTTACGGTATAAAAAGCAAAGTGATCTCTGCGTTCTTTGTATTCGGTCTTGTGATAAACGGTGCTGCCCTCTATCTCAACCTCGCCTGTGTTGAAGTTGCGCTGGAAGTTGGTGGTATCGTCGTTGGCGTCCCAAAGGCACCACTCCAAAAAGCTCCATAATTTCAGCTTTTTATCGCTTCCGCTGTTATTGGTGATTGTAAATTTCTGAACCTCGCCGTTAAAGCCAACGGGAACAAAAAACTTTACTTCAGCGGAAACGCCGTTCTTTTCGCCCTTGATAACGGTATAGCCCATACCGTGACGGCAGGTGTAGCTGTCAAGCTCTGTTTTAACAGGCGACCAGCCGGGATTCCACACAGTGTCTCCGTCCTTGATGTAAAAATAGCGTCCGCCTAAGTCAACGGGAACGTTGTTATAGCGGTAACGGGTGATACGGCGCAAACGCGCGTCCTTGTAAAAGCTGTAGCCGCCTGCGGTGTTGGAGATAAGGGAGAAAAATCCCTCTGTGCCCAAGTAGTTTATCCAAGGGTACGGAGTTCTGGGTGAGGTAATGACATACTCACGGTTGGCATCGTCAAAATAGCCGAATTTCATATTGAAACCCTGTCCTTTCTTTATTTAAGGTAATCGGTGTTACCCCATTATACGGAATTTGGCAAAAAGCAAAAGCAATGTTTGCCTTTTTACCTAATACTTACAATTAGTATATACTATTTTTTAAACAATTTCAATAGATGTAAACGATATTATGAAAAATTTTCCTTGTTTTGCACAAAAATTTGGGATCGCTTTTTGTGCTTGCAAGGAAAATTTCGATTATTCAAAATCAATTATCGGTTCCATAAGAAAAATATTTATACTTCTGTCCGTCAGGCACGATCTTGATTTTTGGAAGCTTCTCCTTTACCCTTTCTGCAACTTCGGTCATGACCTGCCATTCGTCAGGTTCTAAAGGAACTTTTCGGGAATGTGAAAGAACTGCTTTCAAGGCTTTTTCAATTTGAGGAATGTACCGTGGTCTAATGCAATTATCTTTTTTTATGATAAGATCAACGGTCAAAAGATCATTAACATATAAATAACCACGGTAATACTTATGGGTTTTTTCTGCCTTTGGATAGGCAGTAAAGCTATCTTCGAGCATATATGATGTTCGTGACAGCGGTGCCCCGGGGTACTCTCTGAAACTTACCACATTATATTGATATTCAACCCCTTCAATTATCTCCTGTAACGTACCATAATCTTCTTTCATTGTATTTCCTCCAACATTTCTAAAAATTATTTGGATAGGCTTTTGTGCTTGCAAGGAAAATTGTGATTATTAAGTTAATTTTTTAATCCTGTCCGTCAGGTACGATTTTGATATCAGGAAGTTTCTCTTTTACCCTTTTTGCTATTTCGATCATAAGCGGCCATTCGTCCGGATCTAAATCTGCCTTTCGAGAATGGGAAAGGATTGCTTTCACGCCCTTTTCTATTCGGGGAATAAACCGTGCCCATGTGCGGTTTTCGTGTTTAATGATTTGGTCAGCGACTAAAATATCGATAACATAATCAGGTGAACTATCCTCGAATAACCACCCACCCCTCATTACCGAGTTTTCTCCAAATAGTTCTGTGTTTGTAACACAATATGAATGTTCGATAAATTCTATCTCATCCTTCAATGAACCCCATTTCATTTATGTTTCCTCCTATATATCTATAATCAAGACCATAGCTTTGATCCAACCTTTTCAATCATTATACATAAATCCAGTATATACTATATTTACAGCAATTTCAATATTTGAAAAAAATTCCTTGTTTTGCACAAATTTTTGGATAATTCCCTTTTGTGCTTACAAGGAAAACTGTGATTATTCAAGATTTAACTTTATCTTCTCAATGCCTGAAATATTTCGGGAAGAAATATACATAAAATCGTCTTCTATATAAGTACACCCCGACAGCGCCAAGGGCGTGTTTATCTCTCTTATCTTTTCCAAAGTATCTTTATTCCAAAAAGCGATCTCTGAGCATGGGAAACAAACGGTCACAAGCATATCTTTGTATATGCCTGTGCAGAAAAACATTTTCCTGTGAGCCTTTTTCGCCATAGCTTCAACCTCAAAATTTTCAAGACCGATCCTGAACAGCTTTCCGTCATGACCTGCGGCGTACAAGGTTTCTCCCTCAATATACAGACTGCCGATATTTTTCTTTCCCAAAGCAAGGCTTTTCACCACTGACATGGATTTTTTATCAAGCAGTAAAAGCTTTCCGTCCACCGTTCCGCACAACAGATATGAATTATACACCTTGATACACCACATACTGCTTTCGGAAATAACATACTCCTTTAAAAGCTGTGATTTTCTGTCAAGGGTAACTATCTTTCCGTTTCGTACAGAGCAATAAACGGTGTCCTTATCCGCCGCGATCCCGCAAATATCGGAACTCAGATCATTGCCTAACTGCCATTTGCCTATGAACTCATAGTCATTTTGATTTAAAATATAAAGGGTGCAGAAATCATATATGATTATCTGCCCGTTGTCCGCAATAAGCTTTCTTGACAAGCCCTCTTTTTCAAAAACCGTCTTTCTTAAAATTATCTTTTGGGAATGCTTATCGATTTTTATCAGGTCTTTTCCGATCATACAGTCTATGTGCCGGTCTGTGACGTTAAAGCCTGTTACTATTCCGCCGATGTCTGCTGTAAGTGCCATTCTTTCACCTCATAATGTCCCAATAGTCCTTAATAAGTAAAATATTCTTAATCTTGTCCGTCAGGGACGATTTTGATATTAGGAAGTTTCTCCTTTACTCTTTTTGCAATTTCTATCATGAGAGGCCATTCGTCCTTATCCAAATCTGCTTTTCGGGAATGGCAAAGTATCATTTTTACAGCCTTTTCCATTCGGGGAATATACCGTGCCCATGTGCGGTTTTCATGCTTAATAATAAGGTCAGCGACTAAAACATCATGAACAGGTTCAGGTGCGTCATCTTCAAACAGCCAACCTCCCCTCCTTACTGAGCTTTCTCCGTATAGTCTGGTGTTTTTCACGCAGTACGCCTCTTCCATCTCTTCTATGTATCCATGCAATGTACCATATTTCATTTGTTTTTCCTCCCATATTTCCAAAATCAAGACAATAGCTTTGTTACAACCTTTTCAATCACTTCAATAATAAAATCCCTCTTGCTTAATCAAACCTGCAAGCTCGGCTATTTCCCCGACGTCAGCATCAAAGGGAAATTCAAAAGCAAAGCCGATCTCTTCCTCATCACTGTGCGCTATATCGGCTTTCAAATTCTCCTCGGACATTCCCCTTTTATAAAAATCAAGAAGATAATCTTCAACGCCGAACACTTCTACATTGTAGGAGAATATCTTCTCGTAAGAATATTCCAAGGCTCTTGCCCTTGTGAGCTTGGCAGATACCGAAATTTTATCAAAGTATATCTCCACATCACACAAGCCCTTTACCGCCAGAACCGCAATGGGATATGCCTCTCTTATCCAATCGCCCTTTTCGTCCTTGTGATAGTTGCCGTTATACCAAGCCAATTCGACTTCATAACCGTCATTATACCAGCCTAATTCGATCTCGCCGCCGTTTTTGAGCCTGTTCAGAATTTCATATTGTTTCGCTTCCAGTATGCTGTAAGCGTTATTTATTTCATTCAGCAGATTTTTTTCGATCATATATATCCTTTTTCCTTTTACTGTTGTTATCCGAAATTACTAAAAATTAAAGGAAGGACAATCCTTATATTCGGAGATCGCCCTTCGATTATACTCATTTCCCAGATTTTTCACAAAGACCGACTGTTCCTTCGGAAAAACATATTTATTCAGATACAGAATAAAATCGCTCTCGTCATAGCACATTACTCCATTTTTTCTGTACCTTTTTGCATCGGGGCTTGCTTCAAGCCAATCGATAAATTCCATGCAGTATTCTTCCAGATTGTCCGCAACAGTGTCGGGGACGGAATAAACCATTCTGTCCCCGTCTGCGCTTATTATTATATTTTTCATTGGTTTTGCTCCTTCATTTTTTCACACCTGCGCCAAAATCACGGATCGATCTGATAAAGCTTATCCTCATACTCCCTGAACACCAGCTGAACATTCAAATTGCCGTTTCTGGTGCGTATCTTGTCTATCATTTCCTTCTGATCAACGCCCTTTTTCAGCTCCACATAATAAACCGTCTCAAACAGCGCGCCAAAGTCCACAGTTTTCACCTTTTTCAGTCTGTAGGAGGTGGAATATTCTTTCAGAATATCTGTGATAAGCTCCTGATAGTTCAGATCTTCGGGAACTGTTACCTTCAAAATAAAATGCTCGGTTTTGGGAATGCCGTACTTGAACATTTCCATAATTATCAAAGCCGCCACCAGCACTACGGTGAATATCACCGCATAGCCGATAAAGCCCAAACCCAGCGCAAGACCTGCCGCAAGTGTAAAGAACACATAAGCAATATCCTTAGGGTCGGCAGGAGCGCTTCTGAAACGGATTATGGTGAATGCGCCCGCAAGGCTGAAGGCTCTTGCCACATTATTTCCGATAAGCATGATTATCACCGCAATAATGGCGGGAAGCATAACCAGCGTTACCGCGAAGGAAGGTGTGTAGCCTGTTTTTCTGTGAGTGAATATGTACAAAAGACTGATTGCAAAGCCTAAAACCAATGAGCTTAACAATACAATTATCACTTCGCTGAAGGTAAAAGAATCTGAAAGCACCGACATAAGCAATTTATCCATTTTTGTTCTCCCTTATAAAGAATTTATTTTTGAGGATCTACCCGTTATGAATCGCTGTGAAACTGTTAAAAGCCGCTTTTTACTTATCCGAAAGCAGCTGCGTTTTATACTCCGCGCCGATTTTGCTGAAGGAACGCCTGTAAATTTTCAGCTCCGAAAGAATTTTCACAAGCTCTAAAGGGATAGCCCCTAAAAATTTTACTTCCATAAGCCTTGTATCGGGCTGCAAAAGCTGCCGTCCGTAACAGCCCGCCGAAAAGCTCAGATCCTCTCTTCTCGCCTGTATATTGTTGTCAAGAGTGAGCCTTAGCCCCTTGTCCTTTTTTCCGAACATTGCAATTCTGTCATAACTTAAAAAATATTTGGGGACAGCTTTGGTTTTTTCAAGAAAATAATCTATCTCCCTTAAAACCTGTGAGGTGAGATAACCGGCATTTTTGGGTCTTTCTCCCTTTTCTATGTACCGTACCGCTTCATTATAAGTCATGGTGGCGCGCCGTTTATTGACTATTCCCGCAGATTTTCTTTTCAGCTCCAGAAACACGGTGCTTTCACCGTTTTCGGGTACTCCGTAGCTTCTCAGGCGGAGTTTTTCCTTGAAGTATGGCTTTTGCACGGATTTTCGTATTACCTCTCCGTCCGCCGAATCAAAGTAGATATTCAATATCTTGTAGCTGCCGTTTTCGCAAAAGCTGTCCAATTCCATAAAGTCCTTTAGTCTTAAACGCAGCGCACTGTACTGCTCTTCGGTTATCATAAACTTATCTTCAAGCCGTTTGAAGGTTCCTATGCTCAATTTTCTCCCCCCTTGCCGAAAGTTATTTTACATTTTCTTTATGAAATAAAAATAGGGAAAGTGTGTTGGTTTTATGTGGGATTTTTGAATTTTTTTGCGTAGGGGCGTATATTACAACAGCTTGGCAAAACAAATTTCCGCCAAGCCGTTAATAATATCAATGTATAAACAAAAAGTAAGCCGACAGTACTATCAGCAAAAGCAATCCCACACAGATAGGGAAAATGGTGATCATAGCCGAAAGGATCATGGCAAACAAATCGCCCTTTTCAAGCTCGATCTGTTCCTCTTCCTTATCGATCTCTTCCGGTTCCTCTTCGCCGATTTCGCCCTCCTCGGAATTTTCCGAAAGAGATTCTTTTCCGCTTCTCTTAGGTGCAAACTGCTCCTCCTCATAAATGCGGGGACGCATCTGCCAGCGGAACCAGCTGTAAGGGGGCTTTTTCTGTTTCTTTGCCATTTCGCTTAATCCTTATTGTTCTGCTCTAAAATATGGTGACAAGCCACAAAGTGGTTTGGGCGAACCTCTTCCCACTCGGGAGTAACCTTTGTGCATATCTCCGTGCAGTATTTGCAGCGTGTATGGAACTTGCAGCCCTTGGGAGGATTAACAGGGCTGGGGATATCGCCCTCCAATACCTCGGGTTTTTTCTGCGCGTCGGGGTCGGTGGTGGGGATAGCGTTGATAAGCGCTTCCGTATAGGGGTGCAGGGGGTGAGCAAAAAGCTCCTCCGAATCCGCAGTTTCCACCATATTGCCCAAGTACATAACGCCTATTCTGTCGGAAATAAACTTAACTACCGACAAGTCGTGTGTAATAAACAGATATGTTAAATGCTGCTTTTCCTTAAGATCCTGCAAAAGGTTGATGATCTGCGCCTGAATGGACACGTCCAAAGCGGAAACCGCCTCGTCGCAGACAACGAACTTAGGACGAAGAGCAAGAGAACGTGCTATACCGATACGCTGTCTCTGACCGCCCGAGAACTGGTGAGGATAACGGTGCAGGAAGTAGGGCGCCAAGCCGCACTCCTCCATTACCCTGATAACCTCTTCCTGCATGCGCTCGTCATTTTTGCGGAAGTAGTTGTGTGCAAGCATACCCTCGCCTATGATCTGACCTACCGTCATACGGGGATTCAGTGAGGAATAGGGGTCTTGGAATATAAGCTGAAGATCGGAACGAAGCTTGCGCATTTCATTATAGGTAAGTCTTGCCAGATCTATTCCGTCGCTGTGGTGCTCCTCGTACTTTTCGTAGTCGGGCATTTTTTCAACCTCTTTGCGGAATACCTCGGACTTTTTATAGGTTTCGGCTGTCTGCTTCTTTAAAGCTTCGATATGGTCGTCAATTTCTTTAAGCTTTGTCTTGTATTTTTCAAGCTTTGCTTTCAGTCCGTCGGTGGGCTGTCCCGACTCCTGCGCCTTTTTCAGTGCGTAGGCAGTATCGTCCACGTCCAGCTGTGCCAGTTCCCTTTTTCCCACAGCAATGCTCTGTTCCTTGCCAAGCTTGTAAATCTCGGAAAACAGCGCCTCAACCTGCGACAGGTCGGGATAAAGGACAAGTCCGCCGATAAGAGTTGTAACGTCCAGCATTGCGTCCTTTGCTTCCTTGCGGAGCTGAACCATTTTGCTGTGCATTTCGTACTTCTCATTTTCGGGCTTGCTGTCATATTCCTTTTTGAATTCCTCGTACTTCGCCTGTTTTTCCTTCATCATTTCACGGCGTTTTGTCAGTGTGCGGAAGGTGTCATAGGCGTATTTGGGTGCAAGCTCGTCAATAGATCTTCCGAAATACATAGTACGTCCGTCTGTCTGCTTGTACAGCTGTAAAATAGAACGTCCCAGAGTGGACTTGCCGCAGCCCGATTCCCCAACCAAGCCGAAAGCCTCGCCCTCGTATATATCAATGGAAATACCGTCGTTTGCCTTGACAAAAAGATTTTTTCTGCCGCCTACGGGGAAATACTGCTTCAGATTGGCAATTTGCAATAAGATTTTTCTATCGTTAGCCATGACGCTTTTCCTCCTTCTTATCCTTCTTTATCTCGGCGGTGCGCTTTGCAAGCTCGGGATAGAAGCAGCGAACCTCGTGTCCCTCGGCAACCTTTACAAGCTCTGGCTCCTCCTCCATACACTTCTTGGTGCAGAATTTGCAGCGGGGACCGAACTTGCAGCCCTTGGGAAGTGAAAGGGGATGAGGAACAGCGCCGGGAATTGCGTCCAATCTTGCGGAGGAATCCGTATCAAGTCTGGGAATAGACGCCATAAGACCCTCTGTATAGGGGTGGGAGAAAACTCTGTCATAGCTGAACAGATCCTTGTTGGGAACATGTTCTACTACCTGACCGCAGTACATAACCGCCACGTCATCCGCCATCTGGTTGATAACGCCGAGGTCGTGAGTGATAAAGAGAATAGCGGTACCGAACTCCTTTTTCAGCTCGTTCATCAGGTACAGTATCTGTGCCTGAATGGTAACGTCAAGAGCGGTGGTAGGCTCGTCTGCGATAAGCAGTCTGGGTTCGCAGGCAAGAGCTATTGCGATCATTACACGCTGTCTCATACCGCCCGAAAGCTGGTGAGGATACTGCTTTGCCACAACCTCGGGGTTAGGTATCTTTACGTCACCCAGCATTTTCAGCGCTGCTGCTGCCGCGTCCTTCTTGTTCATATTTCTGTGGATTATGAAAGGCTCGGAAAGCTGCTTTTCAACGGAAAATACCGGGTTAAGGGCGGTCATAGGCTCCTGGAAAATAACGGAAATATCATTTCCTCTTATATTGTACATTTCGTTTTTGCTGCATTTGGTAAGGTCCTTGCCTTCAAAGAGTATTTCGCCGCTGTCAATATAGCCGTTGCCGTCCAAAAGCTGCAAAACGCTCATTGCGGAAACGGACTTACCCGATCCCGACTCGCCTACTACGCCTAAGGTCTTTCCTTCGTCTACGGAATAGGTAACTCCGTTTACTGCTTTAACTATGCCCTTCTTGGTGCGGAAGAAGGTATGCAGATCTTTTATTTCAAGTAATGCCATACTGTCCTCCTTTACTTATCACGGTCGGATCTGGGATCCATAACGTCACGAAGGGCGTCGCCGATAATGTTGATACAGATACATGTAAGTGACAGGAACAGTGACGTGAACACCCACTGCCACCAGAAATTCTTGATAATCGTTGCATTGTTTGCGCCGTTGAGCATATTGCCCCATGTAGGTCTTGGGTATGTAACACCGAAGCCCAAGTAGCTCAATGAGGACTCGGTAAGCATACAGGTTGCAAAGTCAAGTGTCAGCGAAACGAAGATAACCGAAACGATGTTGGGCAAAATGTGCTTAAAGGCTATCTTTCCTTCCTTAACACCCATTGCCTTAGCCGCGGTTACATACTCGTTTTCACGGGCAACCAGAACCTGTCCTCTAACCATTCTCGCCAGTGACGGCCATGTCAGTACGCCCAAAATGACCATCATCATAAATATCTTAACGTCTTCTTCTATGTTCATTGTAGACGTTACCGCCGACAATACCATTGCGAAGGGAAGGAAGGGTATCGCCGAGAAAATTTCAGCAACACGCATAAGTATCATATCCACTGCTCCGCCGAAATATCCCGAAATAATACCGATGATAATTCCGATAACGGAGGAGATGATAACTGCTACCGCACCGATAGTCATAGTCATTTTTCCGCCCATGATTATGCGGTAGAAGATGTTTGCGCCCTTACCGTCTGTTCCGAAGAGATAGCCCTTAAGACCCCACTTGCCTACAAGCTCATTGTTATCGTTGACAGCGTAGCTCTGGAATGCGCCTCCGTACAGTCTGGTGGTTCCCTTCATATTTTCGGGCACCTTTGTTTGATTGAGGACATTTCCGCCCCAGGAATACACGTTGCCCTGGTTGGTAAGTCCTGTGTAGTGGTAAGTACCGCTGACGATATAGGTGAACTTTTCGCCCTCTGCAAGCTGGGGCATCTCATCGGATCTGCTGTTGTCAAAGTCGCCCACATAGGCTATAGAACCGTCATCAAGAAGCAAAGCAACGTTATTGCTGGTTGCAGCCAGTTCTACGATCTTTCTTCCCTTTAAATAGTCCTTTACGGGAATAGCCTTATCGCTTATATTGCCCTTGAGCTGATCGTAAAGACCTCTCTTGCCTGTGAAAACTCCCGAACCAAGAGGAGTTAAGCCAACCGCATAGTTAAGGGTAAAATCGATATCCGCCAGATCGTCTCTGCCTACAAATGACTCAAGATTGCTGTATGCCTTTTTATTGCCCCATACGTAAGCGGTGCCGTCATTCATCAGAATTGCGCTTGCCTGATATCCGCAAGTAACCTTTTTTACATTGGCTACATCGATAGTGCCGTTAAGCACTTCATCAGGCATAACCACATAATCAGGATACTCATCGGGATCATAATAGCCGTACTGACCCAGAGTGTTTGCGCCCCAAGCATAAACCTTGCCCTTGTCGTCAATGGCAACAGCATGGTCGATACCCGCTGCCACCCACTGAATATTGGCATTTTGAACCTCTTCGGGAATATTCTTCATATCTTTTCCCGTTGTACCGAGAGAGGTTGAACCCCATACAAAGACCTTGCCCGCATTGGACAGACCTACCGAGAAGCTGCCGTAGCTGTCTATCATCCTGATGTCGTTTTTCAGCTCGTTAGGCACTGACATCATGGACATTGTGGGAGGAATGTTCTGCTGTGTGGTTTCTGTATAGGCGTCATAGTAGCCTGTAATAAACATTGGCGCAATTATTACAAACAAAAACATGGCAATTACAAAGATAAGCGCCGCAACCGCCAGCTTTCTCTCCATAAACCCTCTGATAATACGCTTCGTGGGGCTTACGATCTCTTCCACGTCCTGAGAGTGATCTCTCTCCTCCATTTCCTTTTCCAGCTCGCGGCTTCCGCCGAAGAACATACGGCGAACCCAGCGTGTAAGAGTGCCGCCTTTTTTATTTTGTGATTTTTTATTATCGCTCATAATGGCACACTCCTTTACTTATTGACACGAACTCTTGGGTCAACCAAGCCGTATACGATGTCTATTACTAAGTTTGCGATCAATGAGACTGCAACATAGAAAAGCTGTAAAAACAGAATTACGTCAAAGTCCTTTGTCATCAGCGATGTGTACATCAATTTGCCCATTCCGCTTATACCGAACATATTCTCAAATACCAGCGAACCGGAGAAAATGCCCAAGAACCAGCCGATAACCAGAGAAACAATGGGAATGAGCGCATTTCTCCAAGCGTGGGAGTAAATTACAGTCTTTTCCTTTACGCCCTTTGCTCTTGCGGTGCGTATACAGTCCATGGAAAGTGCGTCGATCATGGAAGCGCGGACGTAACGGGTCATACCGCCTAAAGAACAGAAGGTCATCGTGATAAGGGGAAGAGCAAGGTAGTACATGGTATCTCCGAACCACTGCAAGCCCTCATAGCTGCTTCCCGGGGTCTTCATGCCGCTTGGCGGGAATATTCCCAGCAGTGAGCAGAATATCCATATAAACAGTATGGCGGTTATGAACGTTGGCAAGGAGTAACCTATAATGGTAATTACCTGCAAGGCTTGGTCAAACTTTCCGCCTTTCTTTACGGAACAGTATATACCAAGCGGGATCGTGATACCCAAAGCTAAAATGGTCGCAAAGATATTGATAAATATGGTCACCTTCATAGGCGCGGGAATTACATCAACAACATCCTTTGTGTTATCAACGGAGTAACCGAAGTTTCCTTGCAGAAGTCCGTTGCACTTTCCGTTATAGTACGGAGCAAAACCCACCCACCTTGCATACCTGAGCAGCAGGTTGTTCGTATCGGTTCCGTATTGACGCTGATATTTCAAATAAACTTCATCGAAATAATTCGCTTGTTCCTCAGGAGACATAGATGCTATTGTGTTCTTTTGCGCCTGAACTTCTGCTCTTGCATCTGTATAAGCTCGGTTACTGGGTACTAAGTTGTAGATCACAAACATGATCACTGACAAAATTACCAGTACCACAAGCATATAGCCTATTCTTTTAAGTACATATTTTGCCATTTAATGCACTTCCTTCCCGCCGCTTCTGCGGCAATTTTTACGGCACAGTCGGATACGGACAATTTCCCTTCTGCGCCTTTTGGAGAAATTGTGCTTTTATAGCTGCCTGGGATAGGATCCCAAGCATATATTATAAATTTCCGCCGGACGAAAACAGGTGTATTTACTGCGAACCACCAAGCTTTTCGGAACGGACAATAATATTCAATACAATACCCAAGGAACGGTCTGTCCCTTGCTCCTTGTTGTCAAGGGGCGCTCAAAGCGGGTAAAAGTATTTTTAAGCAATTTATCTGCTTAAATGTTCAAAATTCGCGTAAATTTTACATGTATTTTTGTGAAAACCGTAAATTTCACAAAAAACCCCACACTGTAATATGCAGTGTGTGGCTTTTTGTGTAAAAATATTTTTTACGGGGGTAGGGCACAAAAGCCACCCGAAAATTTCCAAATCACAGGACAAGTGTTATGCCCTGTGATTTGAAGAATTAAATTTGCTTGTACAATCCTTTACAGTCTGTCAATTACTTAAGCATATAAACATCAGCTGCATCGATGACATAGTAACTATTCCATCCGTCTTCATAGTAGCCGGGATCAATCGACATATTGTAAGAGTAATCGTAAATTGCGCTGGTAAATCCTACTGCAGAGTTGAAGCAGTTGTATGTGGGAACACCGCTGTAGGTTTCGCCGTAAACATTCATCTCATAGAATTCGTCGAACATTGCTTCAAATGTACCCAGTGTGTTCTGAATAGCGAAGCCTGCATTTTTGAAGTTTTCGCCGTTAAGGAAACCGGTTACAAGCAAGTCGGAGAAGTCGTTTTCGGAAGTACCGAACCAGTTAAGTAACAGAGGCATGTAGTAATCGCCGTTAATTTCTACTGTCTGGTATGTACCGTCAACAGACTTAAGATTCTTGTCTCTGTCGGAAGCGTATTCAGCGGGGATCTTCTTGTAACGAACGCCTTCAGTGTAAGCTTCGCCCTTGTCGTTGTAGATCCAGCCGCCTGCTTCAAGAACAGAAATAGCTGTATCGGCAGAAGTTTCGTAAGCGTTAAGCTGCATGCTGCTGGAAACAGCCTTGTACTGCCAAGAACCTGTGTAGTAAGGACCGTCAACAACACCGCCGTAGCCGCCTGTGAAGTCCTTAGCGAACTGAGCACGGTTGAGGCAGTATGCGATAGCCTGACGAACTTCGGTGAACTGAACAGCGCCTAAGTCGCAGCGCATACCGAGCTTACCGTAACCTGCACGAGCATAGTGTGTGTAAACAAATCCGCCGTCGGATGCGTCTGCCATAGCAATAGCTTCATCGGTAGCAGCGCCGCCGGTGACAGCCTGAAGAACGTCAACTTCGCCGGACTTCAGCTGCTCAAGCTGTGTTGTGGAAACGACCTTTGTGTAAACTACCTTTTCAATAGTAGGCTTAACCTTTTCATAGTTGCCCTTGAAGTTGGGGTTCAGGGAGAGAACTGCCTGCTTGGTAGCTTCATCGTAGGACTCAACTACATAAGGACCTGCGTAAGGATAAGTTTTGTCTGTGTTGGTGGAGCTTGCCTTGATATGAGCTGCCATAGTGTAATTGTCACCGTTCTTAGCGTAGAAGTCGCCGGTGATGTATACGCCTTCGCCGTCATCAGCGATATCGCAGTCGTTGAACCATACATCCTTGTAAACAGGACTGAAGGAAGCGTAAACGTTAGCATAGTAATAAGGAAGCTGAGAGGGGTCTACTGTTACGGAGAACTTGTAATCGCCCAAAAGACGGAGTCCTGCGAATACCTTGGTAGCTGTATCGCCTTCGTTTGTGCCGTCATAAGCAGCGAAAGTGTTATAGCCTAACAATGTTAAGCCTGCCTTATGATCTCTTCCGGCAGCTTGAGCAGCTACGGGAGTGGAGAATGCTACTACCCAATAGAGATAGTTCTTAGCGGTGATAGCAGAACCGTCGGAGAACTTCAGATCGTCATAGAGTTCGATAGTGAAGGTCTTGGAACCATCCTCCTCGTTGTCGGTTTCCTGCATATCCTTAACAACGCTCTGGTTAGTTACATAAGAACCGTCCTTGGTAGCTGTTACGGTTTCAAGGAATCCGTTGGAAAGGTTGTCAATGTCCAAGTCAGCAGAACCGGGGTTCTGAGAACCGAAGTTGGAATAACGGAACTTACCGGAAAGGTCGGTAGTGCTGCCAAGGATTATGGAATTGTCTTCCTTTTCGCTGGTCCAGTCGAGAAGTGCCTTAGCGGGGCTCCAGTAAGGGTTGGTGGGATGCTCGGCAACTCCCTTGATCTTTCCGTTCAATACATCGTAGTATTCGTTGGAGTACAGAGGAACCTCGGGAACAAGCTCGTTCCAGCGAGCAATGTAGTACTTCCACCACTCTGCGTAAACATCGTCCTCCTTCTTGCCGTCAGCAACGGTGTTGTAAACCATTGCCATTGAAAGGAAGTCAAGACCAAGCTCATAGGTCTGTCCGTCTTTTTCAATGTAAGCAAGTCCTGTTGTGGGGTCTTCCTTTACATCATCAATGGTAATATCCTTACCGAACTGATCATAGAGGGACTTGTAATCTGTGCCGTATTCCTTGCCGGCAATAAGCTGTGCGCCTGTAGGTGCATACTCAGCGGGAGTAGGCTCGGTGCCGCCGCTGCCGGAAGCATCGCCGCTTACGTCTCCTGTCTGTGACGCGCCTGCGGGAGTTGTTGTAGCAGGATCGCTTGACTGGTTACAAGCGCTCAAAGAAACAACCATGCAGAAAGCCAAGACAAGAGCAATAATCTTTTTCTTCATGTCTTATTTCCTCCTTAAAGAAATCAAGAAATTTACGTTTTTTTCATCTCTTTATAATAATGCTGCCAACCGGCAACAGTTATTAACATAAATCGTTAACGCCGATAAACATTTCAGCGTTTTGACGTAAACAAGTATAACCCAAAGTTCAAAAAATTTCAAGTGAAAAATCGTAATATTTTTCGATTTTCCAACATTCTACTAATTGAATAGCTTTTTTTGTTCAAAAATCAAATTTTTGTCAATTTTGCCATTTTTTGCTTTCCGACTTGCAAAATCAAGGAATTCTTTCTTTGAATATATGTAGAAATTTATCCTTTGAAGTGTTTTTCATTATATCACGATTGTCCGCCGTATTCAATATTTTTTTTCAAATTTTAATTTTTTTGCCCGAAAATCGGCAGCTATTCTAAACTGAACTGCTGAAGATTGGGGTTTTTTGTGCTTTTTTACCTAAGAGTTGATTACAATTTAAAGCAATGTAATCTGCCCCATATAGTTTGGGTGCAAATTTGTAATAATTTTGTAACCTTTTGGGGTTGACTTGCTCGGGCGAATACAAAGTGAATTTTTAAAGACGCACGGTTGCAAATTTAAACAACAAGCACAACTTTTCTGAAGGCACTAATTTCAAAAATCAACTGAGTTCAAATTTTTTGCCCAGCTTTTCAAGCAAAAAATACGAACTCAGTTAGAGCAGCTTGCTGCGTGTACTTCTCGGCTGCCGAGAAGTACCTAATAGTACAAGATTTTAAAATATCCCAGTTTTTCAAGATATTTTAAAATCTTGTCGGTTTTGAAATTCTTTTTAAATCAGTAAATTACTGCCAACTTTCCTTGAAAGCGGACATAGTTTCGCACACCTTTTCTGAGAGAGCCAAAATTTAGCACAGCTTCCCTAAAAGAGCCATAAAATCAGCACTCTGCCGCCGCCCTCGCAGTAGAATAAGCAATCTGCAAATTAAATCCGCCCGTAAATCCCACAACGTCAATGATCTCCCCCACAAAAAACAAGCCCTTAACAAACCGTGATTCCATATTTTTCGGGCTGATCTCCTTTACATTCACTCCGCCGTCGGTGACAATGGCTTCGCTTATAGATCTGAATCCCTTTATATATAAGGTATGGTTTTTTAACGCATTGCAGAGAGCTTTTCTGTCTGCTCTTGAAATTTCCGCCGCCCTTTTCCGCCCGTCTAAGCCCGCCGCGTCCAAAATCGGCTGCACAAGCTGAGGGGGCAAAAGAGTTCTTGCTATATCTTGGACGGTCATTGCTTTTTGTGGAGCATTTACCGACTGTCTGTTACGGCTGCTGCGCTCCGACTCGCCGTTAATCTCCCTTAAAAGCCTTTTGTCAAGCTTCTCCGTATCCAAGGCGGGCTTGAAATCAACAACGGCTCTGTAACCGTCCACTCTTTCCATAACAGTGCTTGCAGTCAGCACAAGAGGACCGCCTATTCCGTAAGCTTCAAAGGTCATTTCCCCCAGATCCGAAAAAATCTTCTTTCCGCTTCTTTCATCAAAAAGAGAAAGTGACACATTCTTTATAGTCAGCCCCGCTGCCGAGGGATAGGGTTTTTCCGTTTCAAGGGGAACAAGGGCGGGCTTCAGCCCGATAACGGTATGCCCCAGCTTTTCCGCCAGCTTGTAGCCGTCCCCCGTTGAGCCTGTGGCAGGATAGGACAATCCCCCTGTCGCCAATATCACCTTGTCCGCCTTATAAAAGCCTTTGTCGGTTTTTATACCGTTCACCGCGTTTTCGTTTGCGGTAATCTCCACTGCCCTTTCGGGGACTACTTTTACATTAAGCCGATTTAGTTCTCTCTCCAAAGCCCTTACTATGTCCTGTGCCTTATCCGAAACGGGAAAGACGCGCCCTCCCCGTTCGGTTTTCAAGGGCACTCCCAGCTCCTCAAAAAAGCTCATACAGCTTTCTTGGTCAAATCGGGAAAATGCACTGTATAAAAAGGAAGAGTTTTTGGCGATGTTCTTCATAAGGGTCTCAAAATCACAGCTGTTGGTGATGTTGCATCTGCCCTTTCCCGTTATGCCTAACTTTCTCCCTATTCTTCCGTTGGGCTCTATAACAGTGACCGTATCGCCCTTTCTTGCGGAAAAGACGGCGGCATAGCTGCCCGCTGCGCCGCCGCCGATAATTATTGTCTGCATTTATTTTCTCCTGTTTTATACTGATTTTCGGTTAAAAGCAGACAAATTATTTGCGAGGATATTTTGTGTCCTGCGAGGACGATGACGCAGCAGGGCGCAAAACAGACCGCAAAGAATGTCTGCTTTTAATCTAAGATCAGTATTATTTCAGATCGGTATAAACGCCGTTCTCGTCCCACATTTCTTCAAGCCTTAAAAGAGTCTTTTCCAAAGTAGAACGTCTTTTTATACCCACCGCCACGATTATTGCGTTGATAAGGCTCAGTGGTGCAACCAAGCTGTCCGCAAAGCTCACCATATCGCTTTTGGCGAGCAGAACCTCGTCGGCAATGGCTCCCAAGGGAGAAGCTGCGCTGTCGGTTATGGCAATCACATTTGCTCCGAAGGAGGCAGCGTATTCTGCCGCATTTGTGGTGCTTTTGCAGTATCTGGGAAAGCTGAAGCCGATAAAGACATCGTTTTTCCCGATGCGGATAAGCTGCTGATATATTCCGCTTGTATTCACGGGGTGAACAAAATGCACGTTGCTGAATATAAGCTGAAAGTAATTGTCCATAAAGCGGGCGAGGGTATTGCTGCTCATTGCGCCGAATATATAAATATTTTCGGCGGATATTATCTTGTCCACCGCCCTGTTAAAATCGCTTTCGTCTATCATTTCAACGGTGGCTCTTATGCGGTCTATATCCTGCTGTAATACGCTTTTGAGCATATTGTCGGGGTCTATTCTGCTGTTGGTGATGTCAAGGCGCTGGAGAGCTGTGAGCCTTGTCTTGCTGTAACTTTGCAAATCCTTCTGCATTTCGGGATAGCCCTCGTAGCCCATTTCTATGGCAAAGCGCACCACCGTGCTTTCACTGACATTCACCGCATTGCCCAGACGGGAGGCGGTCATATAGGATGCCCTTTCATAATGCTGAATTATAAAGTTTCCGATAAGCCTTTGACTTTTTGAGAAGGTACCCATTTTCTCCTGAATTTTGGAAATAAGGTTATCCTGCGAGTTTTGCTTTGCAAGCTCCTGTGAGTTTTCTTTTAAGCTTTCCTTCGCAGTTTCTTTTTCCTTAGATTTATTTGATTTTACAATATTGTCGGTTTCCGAAATGTCGGTTTTTGCAGTTTTCACTTTGTATATCCTCTTTCTGTTATTGTTGACCTTATTCTTTGCAAGATATTTCACAACATAGAAAAAACCGCCTAAGCAAAGGCTTTAAGCGATATTGTCCATACTGTATGTTTCAATTAGCCTAACATAGTTTACACCATTTTCTGCAATTTTGCAAGGCTATAATTGCATTTTTCCTGTATTTTTAGGATTGCTGTAAAAAATATCCAAAAAGGAACCTTGTTTTTGCTGTATTTTGTGGAAAATGCAAAAAACTATTGATTTTTGTAACCGATTGTGATATTATTAACTTGTAAGGTAATTTACTTAAAATTCAATACAAGGGGGCGATCAAAATGGGAAGCGGAAAAATCATCACCATAAGCCGCCAATACGGCAGCGGAGGTCGGGAGATCGGTCAGAAGCTGGCAGATAAGCTCGGCATTCCCTTTTATGACAACGCCCTGATTGAAAAGGCAGCCGAAGAAAGCGGACTTATCTCCGAGTTCTTTGAAGACACCGAACGCCATGCGGGCAACTCTCTCCTGTATGCCTTATATAGGGGTGCGCAGGCGGATCGGTTCGGTACATCGGTACTGTCCATGGAGGACAATATTTATCTTGCTCAGTCCAAGGTGATACGCAAGGTCGCGGAAGAAGGTTCATGTGTAATAATCGGCCGCTGTTCCGACTATATATTGAGCGATATGCTTAACTTAATCAAGATCTTTATACACGCCGATCTTGATTTCCGAAAGGAAAGAGCTGTCAGAATAGACGGCGTAGATCCCGCCAAGGCGGAAAGCGTGGTATTGACCAAGGATAAGCGCAGACAGAATTATTACAACTTCCATGCCGACAGAAAATGGGGCATCGCCAAAAACTACCACCTCTCGATAGACAGCGGCTATTGCGGTATCGACTGCGCCGTTGACATAATTTACAATTATGTGATGAAGAACGGCAAATAATCTCATTGCTTTACATGTTTTAATTAGCTTTCATCTCTTTTCCTTCCGTTTTTTTCATAAATATTTCTCCTTATTTTATCTTATTTTATTTTCAGGAGCCTGCACAAGCAGGCTCTATTTATTTTTGCTCCCAAGAATCTTGGTGCTGAATTTTTATTTATTTTTAGCAGAACTGTTCTAAAAGCGGGTTTCCACTCGCACAACTGTCCTAAAAGAGCGATAAAAATTAGCGCAACATTATCAAAATGCGGGTTTCCTAACAGCACAACTGCCATGATAGCACGAATTTCAAAAATCAACTGAGTTCGGAGTTTTTGCCCAATTTTTCA
>CAZWRZ010000003.1:0-204043 GCA_964636555.1 uncultured Ruminiclostridium sp. | reverse complement strand
GGTTATGAAAAATAAACCGTGTAAATGCATTATCCCTAAAAATAAACAAATAATAAAAACGTAGTTAAAAAGGGCAACGCTGAGGAGCGACCCAACGCATACTATGAGATATTACGGTGAAAGCAGCGACAGAAAAGTCGCTGTTTTCTCTTTCACTGGGTATCTCAAAAGCGGATAAACCTCGGGGTTTGGGGCAGAGCCCCCAACATCAGGCTGCAAATCTATCCTCGAAATATATAGAGAACTGCGCATAAGCTAAGCCCCAATCCCTGACAGGCATTGTCCACTTTTTCGATATTTCGGTGACACTCATATAAATTACCTTGCGGATAGAATCATCGGTAGGAAATACCACCTTTGATTTGGTAAATTTCCTCACCATCCTATGGTAGCTTTCAACAACGTTCGTTGTATATATTATCCTTCTGATCTCTGCCGGATATTCAAAAAATGCTGTCAGCTCTGCCCAATTTTTATCCCACGATTTCAGTATATTGGGATATTTCTTGTCCCATTTTTCACGAAATTCTTCCTTTGCATATTCCGCATCATCAAGATTTACTGCTCCGTAGATTTTCTTTAAATCAGCACATACTGCTTTCCTGTCTTTGTAGGGTACAAATTTGCAGCTGTTTCTCACCTGATGAACTATACAAAGCTGATTTTTTGTCTTAGGGAAAATTGAATTGATCGCGGTACAAAGCCCTGTCAGATTATCATGACAAGCAACAAAAATGTCCTTTACACCGCGGTTTTTCAAATCTGAGCAAATACTTGCATAGAAGCTTGCAGACTCGTTTTCGGAGATCCATGTGCCTAAAATCTCCTTTTGACCTTCCATATTGATTCCCAATACCGAATACACACATTTACTTACGATTTTGTTGTCCTTACGGGAATTGAATACTATTCCGTCAAAAAATATTACAGGATAAATGCTGTCAAGGGGTCTGTTCTGCCATTCGTTCACTTCGGGCAAAATTCTGTCTGTTATCCGTGAGATCATACCCTGTGAAATATCAGAGCCGTATATTTCCCGAAGCGTATCTTCTATATCACGCTGTGACATTCCCTTGGCGTACATTGCCATTATTTTTTGTTCGATTTCATCTGTACGGGTTTGTCTTTTTTCGATTACTTTAGGCTCAAATTCTCCGTTTCTGTCTCTCGGAACTGCTATTTCACATTCGCCGTAATCGCTGATTATTGTCTTTTTGCCATATCCGTTACGGCTGTTTCCCGTGTTATTGCCTTCGGCTGAGTTTTTCTCGTAGCCTAAATGCTCCTCCATTTCTGCTTCCAACATTTGTTCAATTGTCCCGGAAAACAATCTTTTCAGTTTGTTCTGAATATCTCCCGTGGTTTTACAGTCTGCCATTAATAGCTGCACTAATTCCATTTCTTTTTCCGTTAAAATGTTTTTACTTGTTCTCATGTCAATATTTCCTTTCTTTTTGGATATTATTGACATTTACACGGTTCGTTATTCAGACTCGTTTCCTATCAAGCAATTTCCAAATGGGAAACAAATGCTAATACCCCAGATATTTCACTCCTGCCTAAAATAGCTGTATATTTTGATGTATCCATTGATACACTGTTTTCCGATAATATATCAAATTACCTTGCAGATTCAAGCTTAACGGATAAATTTCATTATATTAAAAATGATGATGTAATACGCATTGTTCAAATGCGTGGAAACCAAATACTTAGTATATCCCAAGACATTTCTAAAAACAACCTTCCAATCGAAATTGCTTTTCCTCGCAATTGTAATAATAGCACTCAATATTTTAAAGTTGAAGTTTTTGGACATATTATTTGCGACAGCTCTATTAACGGAGATGTTGTATGTCATCAGTCCATTCAATGCGGAACTATAAATGGAGATATTCATTCAGAAGGTGATATTAAAGTTCATGAAATTAATTGTTGTGGTAATATAAATTGCAGCAACATTATTGACACTCATCACCTGCAATGCAAAAGTATCGAATGTTCAGGAAATGTAAACTCTGTTAATTTATCTTGTGATAACATTATTTATAAAAATAAGTAAATTCCCGATTTAGTTTATTTTAAAACAAAAAGCGGTCAGTGCCTTAAAAACACTAACCGCTTTTAAATTTAATCATAACATCTCATAACCGTCACTAACAGCAACCATTCTGTCAAAATCCTGAAAAAACAAATTCTGATTTTCTTCAGTGAATCCAAAGAAAACCCCTTCCCTGACGCAGAAAAGCTTATTCTGCAAAAAATTAAGTATAAAGGCTTGATCTGTTTTTTGAAGCTTTCCTTTAAGATAATACCTTTTCTTATTACGATCCACCACAACAATATCATAAGAGTTTGCCACAGGTATAAACATTATCTTCCCTGTTGTAACATGAGGATAGATCCACACCACATCATTTATCGGCAAAGCAAAAAGCTGATTCTGAACAGCTACCAGCGCCTCCGAGGTAACTCCAAAGCCCTCTGTTTTTTCAGCAGTATCAATTTCATTATTAAGCCTTGCAAGCCCGCTTTCAGAAAAATGCGACAGTGATTTTTTGGCGGTGTTTCTTCTGGTGAGCCAAACCACCGAAAATACAGTAGGCAAAAGCAGAAAAAACAGAATGTTGTAGTTACGGGTATACAGGATCTGAAGTACAGCGGCGGCAATACTGCCAATCGTTATCACAATAAAAACCACGATCCAAGGCATAACGCTTTTGGAATATATCCTCTTCAGATTTTCGTAAGGCTGAATTATTTTCATTTAGTACTTCTCTGCTTCTTAACGGTGCTTTTCGATCCACATTTCAATAGTATCATTGATAATGTTCAGGGTTCTGATCCTGCCGTACTTCTTGTCGTTGTTCTCAATAATATGCCATGGAGCAAAATCCGTTGAGGTCTTTTGCAGCATTTCATTAACCGCAACCTTGTACTGATCCCACTTATCTCTGTTGCGCCAGTCCTCGTCCGTTATCTTCCAGCGCTTTTCGGGAGTATTCATACGGTCGTTAAAGCGGCGCAGCTGCTCTTCCTTATCAATGTGCATCCAGAATTTCAGTACCAGAATTCCGCTTTCGTAAAGATTGTTCTCAAATTCGTTGATTTCCTGATAAGCGGCTCTCCAGCGTTTTTCCTCGGTTATTCCCTCTAACCTTTCCACCATAACTCTACCGTACCAAGTTCTGTCAAAGATAACCACATGTCCTGTTTTGGGTACATGCTGCCAAAAACGCCACAGGTAATGACGGTTCAGCTCACGGGGCTCTGGCGCGGCAATAGGAACAGCCTCAAAGCCTCTCGGGTCAAGGGCGGCAGCGATCCTTCTTATTGTACCTCCCTTCCCCGCAGCGTCCCAGCCCTCAAAGCAGATAATAACAGGCAGCTTTAAGGCATATAAACGCTGGTGCAGCTTAGCCAAACGCTTTTGCTGCTTTTTCAGCTCTTCGGAATAAATATCCTCACTTAAGGACTTATCTAAGTTTACCAAGGACAAAGGTGCTTTTGTCGCCATAGTGAATATTTCCTTGGGAATTTTCCGCTTAGGAGATTCGCCGATTGACAGCGGACGGTTCATCAATCTGTCATCTACTGCCGCTATAATGGTTTTGAACACCTCGCACACCGTGCGGTACTTGTTATCAGCATTTATTACAACCCAGGGAGCGTTTTCGGTATTGGTGTATTCCAGCATTTTATCATACTGAACAAAATACTTTTCGTAGTTTCTGTTGCGTTTTAGATCCAGATCGGAAACCCGCCAATTAGTGCTTTTGCTGTTCAGCAGCTTTTTGAAGCGGCGTTTTTGTTCGCTTCTGTCAATCTGTAAAAAAATCTTTATAATCAGATAGCCGTCATCGGTAAGCTGGCGTTCAAAAACGTTAGCCATATTCATGCGCTCAACCATTTCTTCTTCGGTAAATCCTTCCTCCAGCACTGCGGGAACGATCTCCTGATACCAGCTTCTGTCCAGAATGCACAGTTTTCCCTTTTCTGGAATATTATTCCAGAATCTGTGCATTAAAGGCATACGCTTTTCCGATTCGGTGGGCTTTACTGTGGAATAAACCTTATAGGAGCGGGGATCGAGGCAATTAATGGTTTTGCTGATAACATAGCCCTTTCCCGATGCGCCCCAGCCCTCAAAAGCAATTATTACAGGAAGCTTTTTCTCCTTGATTTCCTGTTCCAGCTTTCTCATACGGGCTTTAAGGATTTCCGCCTGCGCCCTGTAGGTATCTTTATCATCTATAAAAATTTCTCTTTGAATAATTCTGTCTAACATTACAATATTCCTTTCAATGAAATATGTTCTCTTATCCAAAAAAGCCGGCAAAGATGTCGGCTTTTTTATTAACTATACTTATGTTTTAAACGGACGCGCGCTTTCCAACAAATACGGGATAGCTTTCTGTTCCGCCTATGCTGCGGTAGTTACCGATAAGAACCTGTTTATCTGTGATAACGTAGTTCATCTCGCACTTTTCGCCGACAACTGTGTCCTGCATCAGAATGCAGTTTCTGACTACTGCGTGCTTGCCTACCTTAACGCCTCTGAACAATACGCTGTTTTCAACTGTTCCTTCGATCATACAGCCGTCAGCAACGATAGAGTTCTTGCACTTTGCATCCAAGCCGTATTTTGCGGGAGCTTCGTCACGAACCTTGGTGTAAATAGGATCGTCGCTGTTAAACAGTTCCTTGCGTACATTGGGATTCATAAGCTCCATATTTGCTGAGAAGTAGGTCTTTATGCAGTCGATCTGTGCGGTATAACCGTCAAAGCGGTAGCCGTAAATGTTAAGCTCGGGAAGCATGTGCTGAAGAACATCTACCTCGAAGCTGTACATATTCTTGCCTGCTTTTTCGATTACAAGATTCTGCAAAAATTCCTTCTTCATTAAGAACATATTAAGGCTTACATTATGCTCTCCGCTGATTTCGGGACGAACAAGAACATCATATACCTTGCCCTGATCGTTTACGCTGAGCAGTGTTTTTGTTTTGGACCGCTCGGAATCGCAAACCATTTTGGAATATACAACAGTAATATCAGCGCCTGTCTGTTCGTGATTTTCAAGAACCTTTTTATAGTCAATGTTGCAGATAACATCAGTATCGCTGATAAGAATATATTCAGCATCGGAATAGCGCATAAAGTCAATAACACCTGCAAGAGCTTCTAATCTTCCTCTGTAAAGACCGCCGTTAATATGACCGTAAGGAGGGAGAAGATGAAGTCCGCCGTTCTTTCTTGACAGATCCCATTCTGCACCGGAGCCGAGGTGGTCTATAAGGGACTGATAGTTAGCCTTGGTAACAACGCCTACTGTGTTAATACCGCTGTTCACCATATTTGAAAGAGTGAAATCTATAAGTCTGTATCTTGCGCCATAGGGTACGCTGCCCATTGTACGAAGCTTTGTGAGATCGGAAATAGTGCTGTCATGCATATTTGCAAATATTAAACCCAGCACATTAGACATATTAGCCATAAGAATTAAGTTCCTTTCTGTTTGTATTATAAGTCAAGTATTTGTGCCGGTCAAATTGATTCGGAAACCATAGCTTTGGCCTTGATAACCGTATCATCGCTGACATTAACTTTATGTCCTACTACCGCAACACCCCATGTATCCTTATCCACAATGGTTTCGGGACGTGCGCCAACATGAACATTCTCACCGATTACGCAGTCCTCGCCGACAATGGCATATTCGATAACGGCGTCCTTTTTGATTACCGTGTTGGGCATTATGATACTGTCACGAACCACTGCGCCTTCCTCGATAACAACGCCCGAGAAGAGAATGGAGAAATCAACTGTACCGAAAATGTTACAGCCTTCAGCAACCATAGAGTTTTCTATCTTGCTGCTTGGACCTGCATAATGAGGAGGCATTACAGGGTTACGGGAGAAGATCTTCCAGTTGTTGTCATAAAGATTAAGAGGAACATTGGGATCAAGACAGTCCATATTTGCTTCCCAAAGGCTGTCGATGGTTCCTACGTCCTTCCAGTAATGATTAAAAGGATATGCAACCATTTTGCACTTATCTTCAAGCATTGAAGGAATGATATTTTTACCGAAGTCCTTTGTAGCAGTTTCGTCCTTTTCGTTTTCGATAAGATACTGCTTAAGCACCTTCCATGTAAAGATATAAACACCCATTGAAGCAAGATTGGATTTGGGTTCCTTGGGCTTTTCCTCAAATTCGGTGATTACATGCTCTTCATCGGCAGTCATAATACCGAAACGGCTTGCTTCCTCCCACGGTACTTCACGAACCGCAATGGTAGCGTCTGCACCTGTTTTCTTGTGGAAATCAAGCATCTCGCTGTAATCCATTTTATAAATATGGTCGCCCGAAAGGATAGCCACATACTCAGGATTGTATCTGTCAACAAAGCTTATATTCTGGTAAATTGCATTTGCAGTACCTGCATACCAGCTTTTGCCGGAAGCGGTTTCATAAGGAGGAAGAACATGAACTCCTCCATGAGTACGGTTAAGACCCCAAGGCTGACCGTTTCCTATGTATTCGCTCAATACAAGGGGCTGATACTGTGTAAGAACACCTACTGTGTCTATTCCCGAATTTATGCAGTTAGACAGGGGGAAGTCAATAATTCTGTACTTACCTCCGTAAGGCACTGCGGGTTTTGCCATATCCTGTGTCAGAGCATAAAGTCTGCTGCCCTGTCCGCCGGCTAAAAGCATCGCGACGATTTCCTTTTTTACATGGTTCATAAGCTTGCCTCCGATTTATTATTTTGTTTGACAGTATATAAAGAATTGTTCAGAAAAACAAGCTGTATAAACTGTCATGAATATTTTTGCCGATAGAATTACTTTGCGGAACCTTCCGCTTTTTTCGCTTGATGAGAATGCTCGGCGGTCATTTCCGACTTCTTGGTTTTTTCTTCTTTCTTCGCCTTTTCCTTTAAAACTTTTTTCTCATCGTCCTCGGGTGTGCGGATATTCTTTGCTTTAAAGAACATTGCAGACATTGGAGCAATTTTTATTGTAATGGAATAGGCTTCACCGTGCATGGGAGTATTTTCGGATTTAACCGTTTTGTTGGAAAGTCCGCCTCCGCCGAATTCGGGCTTTTCTGTGCTGAATATTTCCTCGTAATCCGCATAGTAGGGTACGCCAAAGCTGTACTCTTCATGCTGCTTGGGCTGGAAATTGCAAACTACTACAATTTCTTCGCCCTTTCTGTTGAATCTGCGGAAAACGATAACGGAATTTTCGTTATCATCACTGCTTATCCACTTAAAGCCGCTCCAATCACTGTCAGCTTCCCACAGTTCCTTGTGATCGAGATAGAATTTGTTAAGCGCTTCAACATAAGCCTGATGTTTTTTATGCTCTTCAAACTGCAAAACGTCCCAATCAAGTCCTGTCTTGTAGTTCCATTCCTTAAACTGCGCGATCTCCTGACCCATAAAGTTAAGCTTCTTTCCGGGGTGAGCAGTCATATACGCCAAAAATGTGCGAAGTGAAGCAAATCTCTTATCGCGCGGACCGCTCATCTTGTCAAGCATTGAGCATTTTCCGTAAACAACTTCGTCATGGGATATTGGCAGAATAAAATTCTCGGAAAAAGCGTAGTAGAATGAGAAGGTCAGCATATTGTGGTGATAAGGTCTGTATTCGGGATTCATGGACATATAAGCGATCATATCGTTCATCCAGCCCATATTCCATTTAAAGTTAAAGCCCAGACCACCCACATCTGCGGGCTTTGTCACCATAGGCCATGCGGTAGATTCTTCCGCAATCATCAGTATATTTTCATGCTTTGCAAAAAGCTCGGTGTTGAGCTTCTGCAAAAATGCTATCGCTTCAAGGTTTTCATTTCCGCCCTTGATGTTTCTCTGCCACTGTCCGTCTTTGCGGTCATAGTCAAGGTAGAGCATAGAGGCAACCGCATCTACACGCAGTCCGTCAACGTGGTATTTATCAAACCAATAATTGGCGTTGGAAATCAAAAAGCTTTGAACCTCGGGTCTGCCCCAGTCAAATACTCGTGTACCCCAATTTAAATGTTCCCTCTTCAAAGGCTCGGAATACTCATAGCAGTAACCGCCGTCAAACTCGTAAAGACCTGCCGCGTCCTTGGGGAAATGTGCGGGAACCCAGTCAAGGATAAGTCCTATTCCGTTCTGGTGGCAGTAATCCACAAATTCCATAAAATCGTGAGGAGTGCCGAAACGGGAGGTGGGCGCAAAATATCCGATCTGCTGATATCCCCATGAACCATCAAAGGGATATTCCGCAACAGGCATTATCTCAATATGAGTATAGCCCATTTTCTTGACATAAGGGATAAGCTTTTTTGCCAATTCCATGTAGTTGAAAAGCTCGTCCTCATCCTTTTTCTCCATCCATGAGCTTAGGTGCATTTCATATATATTTATGGCTGAATCGTATATATTCTTCTTTTTGCGGTCTTCAAGCCACTTTGAGTCCTTCCACTTGTAGCCATCCAGCTCATAGATCTTGGAGGCAGTATTTGGACGTGTCTCCATGTGGAAACCATAAGGATCGGCTTTTAAATTTATGCGTCCGTTGAAGCTTTCGATACTGTATTTATAAATATCAAACTGCTTCAGATCGGGAATAAACAGCTCCCAAACACTTCCGTCATGCTCGGTGCGGTGCATTTGGTGCAGCCCTCTGTCCCAATGGTTAAAATCGCCAACCACGCTTACTGAATTCGCATTCGGCGCCCAAACTCTGAATTGAACACCCTTTTTACCGTCCTGTTCAACAAAGTGAGCCCCGAAAAAATCATAAGCCTCAGTAGCCTTGCCCTCATGGAAGAAGTGTAAAGCCACATCATAGTCGTGGATATTTTGTATCGCCATAAATATCAGCCTGCCTTTTCTCGTTGAATTAAATAAAATTTCCAAAACTAAACAGCAACTTTTTGGTAATTTTTTTCTTTGTTAAGATTGTATCATACTTTACAAATTATTGCAAGGGTTTTGTGTAATTTTTATTAAAGTTGCTTTAATCACACTTACACTTTTAGTAAATATTACATTTTTTTAATGTAACAACTGCTATTCAACACCTTATTTTTTTATTTTAAGAGCAACAACGGAAATATCATCTTCCCTTCCCTTTTCCGCATTAAATCTTGCCGCGCTTGCCACAGTTTTTACAAGCTCGTTCATATTGTTGGCGCTTTCACGTGAAAAAGCCTGTTCCAGCCACTTTTCCGAAAGCTCCGCGCCGTCGCTGGTCATTATTATGATATCATTCTCACATGCCGTAAAACTGTGCGATGACAGAGACAGACTCTCACACACACCAACTGGAAGTCCCTTTCCCTTGATTCTTGTTACCGATGCTCCGCTTTTTATATAGCTGTCCGCTCCGCCTGCCTTGTATATTGTGGTATTTCCCGTGAACAAATCCACCTTGCATAAATCTAAAGTAGCAAAGCTTTCATCTGAAGATTTTACCAGCAAAGAGGTGTTCAGCAATTCAATAGCAGTTTCCGCCTCTATCCCGCATTCCAAAAGCTTAGTCAAAAGTCCGCATACAAAAGCACTGTCTATTCTCGCTCTTGTGCCGCTGCCCATTCCGTCTGAAAGAATACTGTAATAATAGCCTTTTCCGTCTACAAAACAAGTAACATAATCGCCGTTTGCAGAATCATTTTTCTTACTCAGCTGACAGCTTGCAGATTTAACAAAGTATTCTGCCCTTTCAAAAGCTGTAATTCTCACCTTGTCTCCGTATTTAAGAATAAGCGGAAGATCAAACTCTTTTTGAAGCGTTTGGATCAGTAGATCTCCAAGCTCCTCTGCTGAACAGGATAATTTGCCTTTTCCATAAGCTTCCAGGCACATAAATCCATCAGTGATATTTACCGCTGCCTTTGGCTCAGAAAGTCCGCATCTTTCCAAAAGCCTTTCCGCTTTAACAGAAGCAACCCTATCATAAATTGTATTCTTTTCCATTTCCTTCGCCATGGAATTAAACAGCTTTTCTGTATTATCAAGCTGTTTGGTAAGGATTCCCCGCATTTCCTTTAACCGCCTGTTCATTTGTCCGGTATAGGTAAAATCCTCATATTTTTTGTTAATGCTGTCACAAAGCTGCTGTTTTCTCGGGCAGCGGTCTGCAAGCGCTCCCGAAAAGCTGTCCGGTACTATCCTTTCACCGTGCTTTAAAAGCTGTATCAGCTTGTTCATGGTTCTGACCGATTCGTTATATTCATCTCCCCAGCACTTGATATTGTATCTGCAGCTTTTACATACCATATCACAGGAAGAATTATATACATCGCTGATGTCCTTTCCATTTTCATTCTCCAAAGCCTCGGCGGTTTTTTCAACAGCATATTTTAACTCGCTCATGGTTTCTCCAACCAATTCAAGTCTGCCTGCAACAACATCGGCAGCATTTTCTTCACCTCTGCCAAAGGATTTCCTTCCCATATTTTCCCTTATTCTGTTTAATGGCAAAACCATAAAAATTACTGAGCCTACTATTATATTTATAATAAAGGACAGCATAACTTTATCTGTTCCAAAAACCGATCCGATAATTGCAGAAGTAAAAATCATAGAGGCAGTTAAAGGTACTCTTCCCTTTGGAGCAATGACTGCTGCCGTTATTCCTCCCACTGCAATAATAAGTCCCATATACTGCTTATCATCCAACGCAATCGCCACTCCCAAAGCACAAATTATCCCAACTGTGCCCGCTCCGCTGAATCTGTGCCGATAAGCGGCTATCAGAATTGCCGTGACAGACAGCACTTCACCAAAATTAAAAATTCCGAAATTGAGACTTGTCAGCGATGATATCAAAAAAACAGCTGTAACGGCTATCGGCAAGAATTTTGCAGAATTTGACAGCGTTAAGCCTAATCCTTTTTTTACTGATGTTTTTAACACAGTGAAACCGTAACAGGCTACGGCGCACACAACAGCCAGCAGAAAATCTTCCATAAGCTCCGATGATCCTTCCGCCGTAATCACATTAGCCAACAGCGTACCTGCTCCGCATAAAAAGGCGCTGCTCAAAATTGTCAAATAATTTTTAGTGCGCCCTATCACAAGTCTTATGGCAGTTACCGACGCCGCAGCAATTATATAAGGTACAATTTCGGTAAAGTCACTGCTTATTATCAGCCTAAGGGAAACTCCGAGAAAGGCAGCAACGGCATTCGCTCCCGATAAACTGCCTATAATTGACACACAAAGCGGCGACATTCTTCCCAAAACAGTTGACGAAGCTAAAATCCAGCCGCTTATAATTATCAAAACCAATTTCACGTAACTATTTTTTACCACAATCCCCTTTTTCATTTTAACTTCCTTTCCTTTTGACAATATACAGCAAATAGCGATTATGTGTAACACGCCTTTTTATCCGTATATATACTACTCTACAAGGCAAGCAAAAAAGGGCGAAAAAGGAAACAGCAGCAAAAAATCATAATGAAAAAAATCCAACATATAAATTTACCAAAGAAAAAACTAAGGAATACTCATTTCAGGAAGGAGCAACACTTATGAGAAAAAATACAGGTATAAAATTTATAGCCGCAGCATCGGCGGCAGCTTTAATGCCGTTTGCGGTAAGCAAGGCAATGGATAATCCGCCCGATGTGAGCAAGATAATGGCTGCTGCAGTTAACTTTACCGCTAACTCTGCCTTTTCAACCGAAACATCCGAATTGGGAAACGGCAATTTAATATTATATAAACCAAATCCCCCTCAATCAACGGAAAGCAGTACAACAGAAACACCCCTTATCACAGACGAGAATGTCATTACAGAAGCCGAAACAGCCCCCGAAGAACCTTCCGTTACTTCACGGGAAGAACCTTCCGACAGCAGTAAAAACTACATAATCACTCAAAACATAAGCAGCGATACCGAGGATCTTTCTGTATTCGGAAGCACGGATTTAAAGGTCAGAAAGACTACATTTGATTCAAATCCGGTGGGGTATAATTTCGTTTCTCTTTCCATGGGTGGAAAGGTTCGCAACTGTACAGAGCTTGACAACGATTTTGTAAAAGCAGAATCGGAAATACCCTCCGAAATACAGTTAGAAGCATATTCGGATCAGCCGCAGGTGCTTATCATGCACACTCACACTACCGAAAGCTATTTATTGGGAAGCGGTGATTATCAGGATAAGGATTATTCATGCCGCACCACCGATCCCGCCCAAAGCGTTGTAGCAGTTGGACAGAAGATCTCGGAAAAGCTTGCTGAAAAAGGAATCTGCGTTATTCACGACGGCACGCTTCACGACCGTGCAGATTTTAATAAGGCTTATGCCTATTCGGAGGAAACGGTTACTGCCATACTAAACAAATATCCTTCAATAAAGGTAGTATTTGACGTTCACCGCGACGGTATAGTCGAAAACGACGGAACTCCGGTTGCTGCAATAAACACTATCAACGGAAAAGAGGCGGCGCAGGTTATGATTATTTCGGCAGCCACAGACGGATATTATTATGTGCCGAATTACTTGCAGAACTTTCATTTTGCCTGCCTTCTTCAGCAGTATATGGAGAGCACCAATCCCGGAATTACACGTCCGGTACTGTTTCAATACTGTAATTACAATCAGCACCTTACAACAGGTTCACTGCTGCTTGAAATAGGCTCACAGGGAAATACACTTGAACAGGCGCTATACACAGGAGAGCTTATAGGCGAAAGTATAGGCAACGCGCTCCTTACACTATGTCAGTGATTTGACAAATTCTCTCCGATAGATTATAATAAAACGGCAGCGTTTGGGTGCATAAAGCTGTACCCAAACACTGCCATAAATCTTTTTGGAGAATGTAAAAAATGAAACTTACCGATTTAGGAGTTATAAAGGATCTTTTTACCCGTCACGGATTTTCCTTCACCAGGTCATTGGGACAAAATTTTCTTATAAACCCCTCAATATGCCCTAAAATAGCGGAAATGGGAGGTTGCAGCAAGGGAATCTGCTCTCTTGAAATCGGTACGGGAATAGGCGTGCTTACAAAGGAACTGGCAATCAGAAGCAAAAAAACAGTTGCAATAGAGATCGACAGAGGCTTGGAACCAATTTTGGCGGAAACACTTGCAGAGTTTTCAAATACAGAGGTTATATTTGCGGATTTTATGGAAATTGACCTGAAAAAGCTGTTTGAAGAAAAATTCAAGGATGAGGAGGTCGTGGTCTGCGCAAATCTTCCCTACTACATCACTTCCCCTGTTATAATGCGCATTTTGGAGGAAAAGCTTCCTGTAAAGTCTCTTACGGTAATGGTTCAGAAAGAGGCAGCCGAGCGAATATGTGCGAAGGTGGGAACCCGTGAATGCGGAGCCTTGACCGTTGCGGTAAAATATTACAGCAATCCCAAAAAGCTGTTTAATGTTACAAGAGGCAGCTTTGCCCCCGCTCCAAATGTGGATTCCTCAGTAATCAGGCTGGATATTGTAAATGAAAAAAAATATGATGTTAGAGACGAAAAGCTTTTTTTCAAAATGATAAAATCGGCGTTCTCACAAAGGAGAAAGCAGATGATAAACCCCTTGTCAGCAGATTTTGCAGTTTCAAAGCAAAGTTTATCAGATATTATGGAAAATGCCGGCATAAAATCCTCTGCAAGAGCAGAGGAGCTCAGTATGGAGGACTTTGTGCGGCTTTGTAACGGGATATATGATTTTATAAACGATTAAATAATTTTTTTGAATTGACAAATTTTGTGTTATGTGATAAAATGGTTTTTGTTGGTTGTGGTAGATTGAAAAAGCAAATATGTGGGTAAAGTAAAAATCTTTTGAAGACTTGCCTGTTAAAACGAATGAGCATTCTCCAAAATAATACGGAAGATGAGGATAAAAATGTTAAAAAAATCTGCCGGAATAATTATTGTTTTTTTATTATTATTGTTATCTGGATGTGATAGCGGATTAAGAATTGTTGAAATTTCAATAAACCAATATCCAAAACGAATTGCTTATTTTATCGGACAGGATAATGAAATTGATTTAACAGGTTTGAGTATAACGGTCAAATCATCAGATGACAATAATTATATAGCTGCACCAACAGATGATGATTTTTATGATATGTTTTCTGTAACAGATGATGTAGATTTTGATACAGCGGGAATATATTTAGTTCATATTGAAAGAGCCGGATTAATATGCCAATTTCCAATTGAGGTTTTGGATAAAGATAAAGATGTGACAAAAATTGAATGAATTATACGCCTGTGGCGAAATTGGCATACGCGATAGATTTGGGCAGTGTTACTTTAGTGAAGTTTTTTTGAGACTGTTAAGTTAGAAAAGGATTTTCATTTCTCCGCACCTGATAAGGATAAAAACGATGGGAATTCAGGCTCAACGACACAGAAAGGATCGTTTAAAAAAATGAAAATAATTTCTGTGTCAGCAATTACTGCCGGCGGAAAAACAACTATTGTCAATGAATTAAAGAAACGATTACGGAATTCACAATCTCTGCATTTTGACAACTATACTTTTGAGGGTGAAGTAGATAACTTTTTTCAATGGGTACTCGATGGAGCAAATTATCATGTTTGGAATTTAACTCCCTTAGAAGACGACATTTTAAAGATCAAATCTGAGGGAACATGCGATTACTTGATACTGGATTATCCTTTTGCTTATTGTCATGATAAAATTAAACCGTACATTGATACAGCTTTTTTCATTGACACTCCGCTTGATATAGCTTTAACAAGACAAATTCTAAGAGATATGAGTGATGCCACAGCAGATGAGATACGCCAAGATTTGGAAATATATCTTAAATACGCACGAATAGCCTTTATTCAAATGCAAAAAGATATTTTGCCGTCATCTGATTATGTAATAGATGGAACGCTAAGTATAGAAGAAATCGTGAACCAAATTGTTGCACAAATGGATTGCAGAAGATAGCCTTTGCATAAACCGCTGTGTTACTACAGTGAAGTTTATACTGCTACTGTCGGGCAGATAAAAATTGACAGAAAATTAAATATGCGGGTATGGTGAAACTGGCAGACACATTGGATTTGGGCAACGTTACTACATTTGAGTTTTCCTGCGGCTGTCGGGCAGGGATAATTATTTCAAGCAATTCAAAAAGGAAATGAGGTTCAAGCGTATGCGTTTAAAGTTAGTAAGACCGACCGATCAATACGCAGAGCAAGTCATGCAATATAAAAAAGAAATGACCGAAAACAATGACAGTTTTGACGGATGTGCGGGGCTTGAAGAAGTCGATACTTTTTTGGAATGGATCGATTTTGAGGGCAGATTAAAAATAAAGTACGGCGAGAACTATGTTAAGTCCGAGGTGTTTTTGGGAGTAAGGATCGAAGATGAAAAAGTTGTGGGGATCATTGATTACCGCTGCTCATTATCCCCCTTTCTTCTTCAATACGGCGGAAATATTGGTTACAGCATTCTTCCTTCGGAACGCCAAAAAGGCTATGCCGATGAAATGCTAAAAATAACACTTTCTTTTTGCAAAGAATGTGGAGCAAAAAAAGTGCTGCTCACCTGTGACAAAACAAATGAGGCTTCAAGGCAAACGATCATTAAGAATGGCGGGATTCTGGAAAATGAAGTGCTGGACGATGTAGGACTTACCAAAAGCAGCATTATTCAACGATATTGGATCGATCTGTAAACTTATGATTGTCGGCAGGTAAAAAAACGGCAGAAAATTTAATATGCACCTGTGGCGAAATTGGCATACGCGATAGATTTAGGTTCTATTTCCGAGAGGAGTGCAGGTTCGATTCCTGTCAGGTGCACCAAATAAGGGGATTATAAAAAAATCCCCTCAAAAAAGAACTGCAATCAAACATGAAAAGGGTTGGATTGCAGTTCTTTTTTGGGGAGTATTTTTACAGCCCCCTGTTCAGTACCAGAACGCTTTTTCTGCGAGGTTTACCTCTTTGAACTTTTTTATATAATTCTCAGTCAAAAAAATTCGACCGCCCTTTATTATGTTATTTACCATTATACCATCTTTGAAAGTTTTCCACAGTTTCAACAGGCTTTTGAAATTTTACGTTTTGTGTGTCAAAATTTGGTTTTTTGCGTAGCAAACAACATGTAAATACCTTAAAAAATATTTTGAGGAAATTTTAAATATTTTCAAAACAGAAATGACAAATGCTGTGTGAGGGCATTAACAGCATGATACACACAAAGTGAGAGGCTATCATACTTTCGAGGACTTTTCTTCCATGAATAGTTTAATTGCTTCCAAGCTTGCTCTTGCCTGCTAATACATTAAGATTTTTGGATTAGAATCTAAATTATTGCTTTTCTTGACAAGTCACGGCATTTGTGATAAAATTATAATGTTTAAAATAACTCAATTTGTGCAAAACACTCAACTGCTGTGGAGGTTTATTATGACTCATAAGGAAAAAGCTTTAAAACTTCTGAATGAAAAATACCACTGCACACAAGCTCTTTTCGGCGCATTTGCTGATGATCTTGGGCTTGATCTGAAAACAGCGTTTAAAATAAGTACCTGTTTCGGAGGAGGTATGCGCTGTGGCAACACCTGCGGCTGCATTACGGCGGGTCTTCTTGTTCTCGGTATGACCTTTGGCTTTTATAATTCAAGCGATACTGAACAGGAGGTTTATGGAAACAAGAAAACAGAGGAATTTATCAAGCGCTTTTCCGAAAAAATGAACGGAAAAGTTAACTGCCGTGATATTCTCGGGAAGGATATATCCATTCCCGATGAAATGGCTGAAATTCGCAAAAACGGACTTATCCTGAAAAAATGCCCCGCTGCTCTTGAAGCAAGTATAGAGATCCTTGAGGAAATGACAGCTGAATACATAACCTTCAAAGCCGAAACCTCCATAGACGCCGAAGATCTGCCCGAAAACGACGAGTTGCAGACTATGGTCAAGCGTATGGGACGTTCCAATAGATTTCGCCGCAATGTTTCCGCGCTTCTTGAATCCGCCCATAAGGTTGCTTTTATTCAGTTTGATATACGCCGCTTTAAGATCATAAATGACCTTTACGGTGAAAGATTTGGAAACGAGGTGCTTGACCATATTATTCGCACATTAAAGGATTACTGCAATGATAAGCAATATTTCCTGAATCAGCGCAGCGATGTATTTATTGTTGTTACCGAATCCCCCGACGCGGATTATCCCATGAGGTTTATAAAGGAACTTGACGCTCGTTTATGTCAATATAAAAATGTGACTCTCCAGCTTTCCTACGGCGTATATATTGCCGAGGACAAAAACATGGAGCTGCGGCGTATGGAGGACAGAGCCGCCATGGCAAGACGTACCGCCAAAGCAAGCTTTTCCTCCTCAAATATTGTTTTCTATAAAGAGCAATTCAAGGATTCTTTATATAATATCAAATTCATTGAGGAAAATCTTCAGAAAGCTATTGACGAACATCAGTTCTTAATGTATCTCCAGCCCAAATACAGCATTAAAAAGAATGAGATAATCGGTGCGGAGGCGCTTGTCAGGTGGGTCCACCCCGAAAGAGGAATGATCTATCCCAACCAGTTTATTCCTATCATTGAAGAAAACGGCTCTATAATACAGGTGGATTACTATATCTGGCGCAAGGCCTGTATGTTTATAAAAAAGTGTATAGATACAGGCATCAAGCCCATTCCCATATCTGTAAACGTGTCAAGAGTTCATCTGAGAGGAGACGAAACCCCCAAAATACTCTCGGAAATAGTACGATCGACAGGTATCCCTGGAAGGCTGCTGGAGCTTGAAATAACCGAAACTGCAGAGGATCTCCAGATCAGCAAGCAAACTGCTTTGCTGAAAGAAAGCGGTTTTAAGCTGCTTATGGACGACTTCGGAAGCGGATATTCATCGCTGAATGTACTTCTTGAATCTCCCTTTGACGTTATAAAGCTGGACAAACGGTTTATTGAAAATATGATGACCTCGGATAAGGGACGTAATATTCTCGACCATGTTCTGCAAATGTCAACCAACCTTGACATAACGGTTCTTGCCGAGGGTGTTGAAACAAAGGAACAGGTGGATCTGCTCAAAGGCATAGGCTGCGATCAGGTACAGGGATATTATTACGCAAAACCAATGCCCGAAGAAGAATTTTTCGAGCTGCTCAAGCAAAGTAAAGGTCATCAAAAATAAGCAGTGAATGTTTCTCACAGCAAACTGTATAAGTTCGCTATACCCGCAAACAACTATGCAAAGCTGTTTGCGGGTCAACTTTTTGAAAGAATAAAAAAATATATAGTCATAGGAGAAAGAATGAAAAAACAGATCCTGATAGTTGACGACGACAAAGATCTTTCCTTTATCATTGGCGAAATGCTGGAAAACTACGGATATAAAGTAACCTCAGCCGAAAACTCGGAAGCTGCCTTTGATATGCTGTCCAAAAACAAATATCATCTTATTCTGCTGGATATCAATCTTCCCGAAACCACGGGCTTTGAGATTTGCAAGGAGCTAAGAAAGGTTTCCAGCGTTCCCGTTATCTTTGCAAGCGCCAGAACCAGCGAAAGTGACAGAATAACAGGTTTTGACATAGGCGGTGACGATTATCTTTCCAAGCCATATTCAATGAAAGAGCTTCTGGCGAGAGTAAATGCCCTTATCCGCCGCGCCTATGGTTTTTCTGAGGAAGAAAAAATTGTGACATTCGGAGATATATGTGTAAATATCACATCAAGAACAGTTACAAAAAACGGACAGGAAATATCATTATCACTTCGGGAATTTGATCTTCTCAGCTTTTTGTGCGATCACAAAAACACTGCAGTTCCAAAGGAAAAGCTTTTAAGCGAGGTATGGGGAGCATTTTCTCTTGTGGAAGCTTCCACCCTAACTGTACATATCCGCTGGCTCAGAGAAAAGCTTGAGGACAATCCCGCAAAGCCCAAATATATCAAAACTGTTTTTAAGGTAGGTTATATGCTGGAGGTTTCAGAATGAAAAATAAGCTTGTTTTTGCCGCCGTTCTTTTTTCGCTGGCAATAATCATTATTTCAGGAGGTTTTTACTTCTCTCTGAAAGGTATTGACGCGGAAGATGAGAAATCGGAATATATTGTCAGCCTGAATGAAATCCAAAAGCTCAACGAAAGCGGAGATCACAATGCGGCTAATGAAAAAATCGCTCTCTTGCAGGAAGATATCCGCAAAGAAAAAACCAAAAGCAGAGAGATCCGCTCAATTCCGATATTGTGCGGGATAAGCGTTTTGTTTATAGCATTCACTTACGGATATATATATTTTGCTGTACTTCGCCCCTTTGACAAAATGAAAAATTTCGCTTCGGAAATATCGGCGGGAAACTTTGACCTTCCGCTGAAATATGAACGTTCCAACTATTTCGGTGAATTCACCTGGGCATTTGACAGCATGAGAACGGAGATCACAAAAGCCAGAAACGGCGAAACGCTGGCAATAGAAAACAACAAAACCGTTATCGCTTCCCTTTCCCATGATATAAAAACTCCTATCGCCTCAATAAGAGCCTATGCGGAGGGGCTTTCGGCAAATATGGATACCTCCTTTGAAAAGCGGGAAAAATATCTCAGAGTGATCATTAAGAAATGCGATGAAGTGTCAAGGCTTACCGATGATCTGTTTTTACATTCCCTGTCCGACCTTGACAAACTCAGAGTTTCTCCCCAAAAAACAGAATTATCCGAGTTTTTGGAAAGAACCCTAAGCGAGATCGGAGCGGAAAGAAATGATATTATTTTTCAAAATCCCGATTTTACCGCCTATATCAACGCAGACAGAAACAGGCTCGTACAGCTTTGCGAAAATGTTATAAGCAACGCAAGAAAATATGCCAAAACCAATATTGATGTTTTTGTTACAAAAGACAATGAAAATATAGTTTTACATTTCAGAGATTACGGAAACGGGATTTCCGACGAGGATATGCCCTTTATTTTCGATAAGTTTTACAGGGGAAATAACTGCGGAAACGAGCAAGGATCAGGTCTTGGTCTTTTCATTGTGAAATACATTGCGGAAAAATCGGGAGGAAATGTCCTTTTGCAGAATCATAAAAACGGCTTGGAGGTAAAAATAATTCTTCCACATACAACTTCTTAAGGACTTCTTAATATCTTTTGCGGTAAAATGGTGTTAATGTGAAAGAAAGGATACTTTAAAATGAAAAATACTGTTTTATCGGCAAGAAAACTGTGTAAAAGCTTTGCCCACAACGGAGGACAGGTACACGTTCTCTCCCACATTGACCTTGAACTGTACGAAAACGATTTTACCGTGATAATGGGAGCAAGCGGTTCGGGAAAGTCTACCCTGCTGTATGCTTTGAGCGGTATGGACAGAGCCACTTCGGGAGAAGTTATTTACAGCGGAAAAGATATAGTAAAAATGAAAGAAAAGGAGCTGGCAAGGCTTCGTTATACGGATTTTGGCTTTATCTTCCAGCAAATGCACCTTGTAAGCAATCTTACCCTGTTTGAAAATGTGGCGGTGTCGGGTTATCTCAACAAAAGCAGATCCGCCGCCGAGGTCAGAAAACGCGCAGATAAGCTGTTGGAGCAGATGTCGGTAGCTCATATAAAAAATCACCTCCCCACACAGGTTTCGGGAGGTGAACAGCAAAGATGCGCCGTTGCAAGAGCCGTTATAAATTCCCCAAAAGTGCTTTTTGCAGATGAACCCACAGGCGCGCTGAACCGCAAAAACACATCGGAAGTATTAAACCTTCTTACCGAGCTTAACAGCGAGGGACAAAGCGTTTTAATGGTAACTCACGATATGCGGGCGGCGTTGAGGGCAAACAGGATCTTGTACATCGGCGACGGAAAGATAATTGGCGAGCTTACTCTTCCGCCTTATGCTTCACAAGACGAAAGATTCAGAGAAACACAGGTAAACGCTTGGCTTACCTCTCTTGAATGGTGAGGTGGCATTATGGAAATATTAACTTTGATAAAGGCAAATGTCCGTCATAAAAAAGGCTTGTTTATCAGTGTAATTTTATTGACTATGATAATCGCTATGAGCGTCACCACTGTTCTGAGCATACGGGAAAGCGCGTTGGCGGGAGTGAGCCATGCTCATGAGCTATGCGGTTCTCCCGATGTGGTCGCAATGTATATGAGCGCTAATCTTACCGATGATATTATAAATAATGTGAAAAATGACAGCAGAGTTGACACTGTAAAAGTTACGGAAGGAATAATTATTGAAAGAGCAGTAATGAACGATTCGGAATACAGCAATATTATATTCGTATTCGGCGATGATGACAATAACAGATTGCTAAACGAGGATCTGAGCGGGATTTCCGCCGGTGCTCCCAAGCTGAAAAAGGGCGAGATCTACATTTCCCAAGGATTTTTAACCGACATGAACGGAAAGATCGGAGATAAAATAGTTATTGAAACAATAGCGGGCGATTATCAATTTACCGTTGCGGGAATACTGCTTGATCCGATGTGCGGTTCTGCGTTAATGGGCTGGAAAAATTTTTATATAAGCAATGAGGATTATTCTGAAATACATTCGGAAGTTTTAAATGCAGAAACTGAAAAGGTTCATGAAATGGGCAATATCCTTGAAATAAAAAAAGCAAATAATTGTGATCTATCGGACGTACAGCTGCGCCGTCAGCTTAATTTGGACTATGGTATCACCGATATGGCTATAGGCTCTTTGACAAAGTATATGTCAGTACATTACACAACTCTTTTTGTTGAAGTGATCTCATCAGCCCTGTTGGTATTTGTGATCGTTTTGCTTGCTATTGTGGTTATCGTTACTATACACAGCATTTCTGTGGAGATCGAAACGGAATATGTGACATTCGGAGTGCTTAAAGCGCAGGGCTTCGATTATAACAGAATATGCCTGCTGTTTTTGGGAGAGTATTTATTTGCGGAAATGATCGGGGCAGCTTTTGGGATTGCTTTGAGTGTTCCGGTTATCGGCTTTACATCAAACATTTTTGTAACTGTTACATCAATTCCCTCTGTTATAAGCATTCCCGCAGATATGATCATTGTGATTATTTTAGCATTGTTTTTACTGTCGGCTGTTTCCACATTGTTTATTACGGCAAAATTCAATAAGATCTCCCCTGTCAGAGCAATTTCGGGAGCAAAAAAGGAAATATATTTTGACAGCAGAATAAAAGCCCCTATAAGCAAAAAACTTTTATCTCCGAGCCTTGCACTTAGGCAGTTTACCTATGCTAAGCGCAGATATATAGGAACGCTGGTTATCGTCACAGTCCTTGTGTTCTTTATGACAACAGTAGCCTTGCTTGCCAATGCGTTAAATTCAAAAACTGCTCTTGAAGCAATGGGTACAATGGTCGAGGATATTATTGTTTATCCAAAGGAAGATATTTCCGATGATGATTATGAAAGAATAGAAAAAGAAATAGAAACTTTTTCTCCAATTAAAAAAGCATATTATACAAGAAATTCATATTTTTCCTTCAACGGAGAAGAAATGTATTGCGCAGTTTACAAGGATCCTTCCCTGCTGCCCGCTCTCAAAGGACGAACTCCGATTTATGACAATGAAATTGCGGTTTCTCCGATTTTACTTGACGAATTTAACATAAAAATCGGTGATGAAATTACTGTGGGCTGGAAAAATAAAAAGGATAAATACATTATTGTAGGAACAGTCCAGCTTATTAACGATACAGGCAGATGTTTTCTTATGTCGTATGATGCCGCCGAAAAAATAGGTTTCGATTTCTGGCTTTTGGGAGGCTATTTATTGGATATCGGAGAAGATGAGGAAAACAATGATAACGGGGATTTTATAGAAGGTATTGTAGATCGGCTTAACGAAAAATTTGGCAGTATTATTGAGGCAAAGCCCAGCAGCAATTTAATTGATGACACCACCAATACTGCAATAAAAGCTATACAGGCGATAATCTATTCATTCTCTGTGATTTTTTCCCTTATTGTGGTGATAATGGTATGTTCAAAAGCCTTTGTTCAGGAAAGGACGGATATCGGTATCTACAAAGCTGTGGGTTTTGCATCGCAAAATCTGAAGCTGCAATTCGCCGTAAGATTTTTCATTGTGTCGGTATTGGGTTCGGTCATGGGAGGATTTTTAAGCTATTTTCTTTCGGGAAAGGTGTTAAACGTCCTTTTGAGAAGTATCGGAGTTACAAACTTTAAAACAAATTTTGATTTTTCTTCCTTTGCCATTCCTATATTGATCATCTCTGCAAGTTTTGCATTGTTCTCTTATCTCGTTTCGGGGAAAGTAAAAAATGTAAAGATTCGGGAGCTTGTAACAGAATAAATCTTAAAATATTAGGGAGTCTCAAAAACACTGCTTTTATGCGGTGTTTAGAGATTCCCTATTTTTAAAACACAGAAAAACTTATGCGGAAGTTTTTTCCTTTTCCATTTTCCTTTCGTGTATCCGTCTTGCAAGATATACAGCAGGTGTGTCCAACAGCGAAGTGAAAATATAGATCACATAGCTTGATACGAAAATGCTGAACAAGGTGGTGTTATCGTAAGTACCGTAAAATGCAAAAAGTGTAAATAAAAATGTATTCAGCAGCTGGCTTATAAGTGTGGAGCCGTTGTTTCTGAGCCATAGGAAGCGCCGTCTGTCACCGCATTTCCTTTCGGTAAAGCTCCACCATTTGTGATACAGCCACACGTCAAAAATCTGGCTTAATGCATACACTGCGAAAGAAGAAAGCAGCATACGGGGAGTACCCGAAAATACCGTTTTAATGGCAGGAGAGACCCAGTCACTTTTGCTCGGCTGATACAAAAGCCAGCTTTGACTTAGCAGCAAAAAGAACAAAGAAGCAAACATTCCCAAAAAAACCGCTTTATTGGCGGCTTTTTTTCCTTCACACTCGGACAGTATGTCGGTTATCAGAAATGTCACCGCAAAAAGCACATTTCCCAAGGTTTGCTCCATGCCGAAAGCGTTTACCATTATCAGAACCTCAATATTTGCCAGAATCGTGGCAATAACTGAAAGACAGTATAAGCCCGCCTTTCCGAAAAGCTTATAGCCCACAAGAGCCGATGCAAAAATAAATATTACAGAACCGATAAGCAATAATTCATTTATCATAGCTTTTTTTCCTCCTAATCTCCCACTCCGAAATCGGTGTTGTTTATAAGTATGTCAATTCGCCGATCATCCTTGTAGATCGGGTAAAGCTCTTTTATAAAGGCTTTTATAACATCGTTATCAGGCGATACCAACGAAGTATTTTCACACATAATATTAAGACAAATCCGCTCAAAACATTTCAATCCAAGCTGTATATCTTTTTTCATAGTTTCAACAGTCTGACCGCTTATTCCAAAAAGAAAATTGGCTTCATCAAATTCCTTTGAGATGACTTCGGGAGCTTTCTCAATAATTCCCTTTTTCAGCTTATTTTCCCTCAAATCGTAATCAAAGGTTTCAAGTCCTAATTTCATTTTTAACTGAAAATCGGAAAAGCTCTTTCTTAAATCAGCTATTTTGTCTTTGTACAAATAATGGGATTCAAAATGAATGACTGAGATTCTTTTTTCAAGACAAACTTTCTTGATAAGTTCCAAGGTCTTTGGGTCAAGCTCAAATACAGAACCGCTGTTGATTACTTCCAAATCGCCGTATTTCCCTGTTACACGGCTTAAAACCTCGCAGTTCAGCTTAAAATTTTCCTCATTGTCCTTACTGCTGTCCGTGTAATAATCACAGAATGTGCATTTTTTATAAACGCAGCCGCTTCCCCGCAGTAAAACAATTTCCCTTTTTCTTTTCTCGGTGATTACACTATATCTTTCCATAACAAACAAAAAAGCGTCCCTCCAAGGACGCAAACAACATAGCCGTATGGGGTCAATGCCCTATACAGCAGGTTTTATACTTCCTTAGTTTTGATTTGAGAATATGTGTTTTCGTTACCAAAAAGATTTCTTGAAAATCAACGCCCCGTAGGCGCAGCACGTGTCCAACAATGCTTTGCGGACATAGTCCGCAAAGCATTGTTGGACGAAAATTGAGGGGCGAGATGTTCCTCGCTCCCGAAATTTTCTATTCTCGGGCAGGATGGTTTCGAACTGCCAAAAGATAGTATATTGCATTTTATAAAAAATGTCAAGGGTTACAAAACGAATATGGAATATTTTTACAAAAATATAACCGAAATTTCCTTTTTACTATGTCCTATTGCTATTGAAAAATTTTTATTTATAATTTATAATAAATAATGAACCTGTCATAATAATAAAGTAAACACATATCGGTTTAAAACAAATGAAATGAGGTAAAGCTATAATGATAGCCCTTATTACAGGCGCAAGCTCGGGAATCGGAGAGGAGTTTGCAAAAAAACTTGCAAAAAGAGGATTTAACCTTATTCTTACAGCAAGACGTCTGGATAGATTAGAGGACATTAAACAGCAAATAAAAGCCGCTTATAATGTAAAGGTCAAAATACTGCCTTACGATCTGTCAAAAAAAGATGACTGCATAGCCTTGTATAACGATGTAAAGAGGCTTAATATTGATATGTTGATCAATAATGCAGGCTTCGGTCTTTTCGGAAAATTTATCGAAACAGATCTGGACAGCGAGCTGCAAATGATTGATGTTAATATAAAAGCCCTTCATATATTGACAAAGCTGTTTTTGAAGGACTTCTGCAAAAGAAATCACGGCTATATTCTAAATGTTTCATCTATAGCGGGATATATGGCAGGTCCTCTTATGTCCACATATTACGCCAGCAAAAACTATGTTTTGCAGCTTACCCGTGCCATAAGTGAAGAATTAAAACGTGCCAAATTAGATGGGGTATATATTGGCGCTCTTTGCCCCGGACCAGTCATCACGGAATTTAACAAAGTCGCAGGTGCGGAATTTGCAGTAAGCGGTTCTTCTGCTTCTGAAATTGCAGAATATGCAGTTAAAGAGATGTTCAAAAGGAAGGTAGTTATACTTCCGAAAAGCTATGTTAAAGCCCTTTCGGTCGTATCCAAAATCGCTCCCTCAAATTTAGTGCTGAAAAGCACCTATTATGCGCAAAAGGCAAGACGCGGAGATCCGTCTGATAATGCCGATGATAACAACTAAATAAGAAAAAAGCCCTAAGCTGATATAACAACTTAGGGCTTTTTCATAACCAAATAAATTAAAGCAAGCTTTTGGGATCGTATTTGGGCTTAACATAAACCTTTTCAGGCTTATCGGTTATCTCGCTTTTAAAGACATCCTGCCACTCCTCCGCATTATAATCCTCAATAGTCACGGTGATGTAGTGATCACCCATATTAAGGGACTCGGCAAGTGCATTCTTAACTGCCTCGGCAGCTTTTTTCTTTTGCTCCTCGGTTCTTCCTGCGAGCATTTTAATTCCGATGTGGGGCATAATAATTCTCCTTTATCATTTATTTTTGACAGTTGTGTTACTGCCATAAAAAACCTTAAATATTTTTCTCCATATTTTTTTCAGATATGCAATAAACAATGTCTATAATCAGCAAAGCTTTTTCTGCTGCCGACTTTGTTTGCGTAAAAAGCTTTCTTTTGCCAATTCCACTGACGTTAAGACCTTTTTCTGCAATCTCAATATACACTTTGTCACCCTCTGCCGTAATATTAACCATTTCATTACAGTTATCCAAGGTTTTTATAAGATCGTCACAATTAAAATAAGCAGAACTTTTGTCAATTATTACTTTAAACTCATTATTTGGAATAAATTGACTTGCCTTCTGTTCATAATTGCATAAATTTATTCTTCCGTAGGTCTTAATATCTGCCACAGAAAAAACAGATGAATAACCTTCCTGCGTTGAGGAATTGCTCACTTCACCGAATTTAAAGGCACAAATTTCAAAAAGGCTTATCAAAACACCATTGGTAAGCTTAATATAAATACAAGAGCCATTATTTGCAGCGTAACAGTTATCATATCTTCGGCTTACAGGACGGCTTTCACTATAAATACTCTCATTGAAATCAAAATTTCCCTCAAAAAAGTTCTCGTCAAAATAAGTGTTAAAAACATCAAGAATGAATTTTCCATAACCGTCAAAAGATGTCTTATGCCTATTTTCAATCTTTCTCAAAATATTACGGGTAAGCGGATAGCCTGCTCCAAAAAACATAAACAGCAAAATGATACCGAAAACAACAAATGCGATATTGAAATGATTGTTCATCATCTTATAGATAAAAAACATTATAGCAAAGTAAACTAATGCTGTGATTGCTAACGCTGTAAATGCCGTTTTTCTTTCGCTCAATAAAAATCTTTTAAATTCGGGACGGGTGTATGCATATTCAAAAGAATTCTTAAATTTTTTTATGAATACCTCAGACATAACTCACCTCCCGAAAAGCATAGTAATTCATTTACGCTATTCATTAGCGGTTACTTCTTATTTAATTCCCTATCGGGAAATACCGCATACTGCGATATAGCTTCCCTTCTCCTCTTATGCTTTCTCATTCCGTCAGTCTTATGCCGATAGTTTTCGCATCTCCACTGTTTTCTTATGCCTGCACTGTTGATCTCGGTGTCCGTCATAAACAATACTTCGTGCGGAGTTTCGGGTCGTTTGCTGCACATAGGACAATTTGGGTTGGAACAGGCTTTTTCCAGCCATTCATTGCATGAAGTACAGCACCAGGCGTCATATCTGTAAATGTGGTACTTCGTTTTTTGTCCGCATCTGGCACATGGAATATCGGAATGCCACCCGATCATATCCCACTTAAACTGTTTTTTGCGCGTTTTCAGATAGTTTTTTCTGTTTTTCATAACACATACTGCAAGTCCGGTGCAGTTCCGTTATTGTTTATTGATTTTATTGATAATGCCGATGATCTCCTCAAGGCTTTCCGCCTTAAAATCCGCCAAAGCCTTGACATCATCGGAAATATCCACCATATCCTTAATATACACACACTTGATTTCAGCACTGTGAGCCGACCTTATTCCGTTAGCGCTGTCCTCAACGGCTAAACACTCACTTGGATCTAAACCCAGCTTTTCAGCAGCCCTTGCATAGGGTTCGGGGGCGGGTTTTCCCTCGGTAACGGAATCTCCGCCGATAACAACGTCAAAGGGAACATCGATTTTTGCCTTTTGCAAATTATGTAAAGCGAATGAGCAAATTGAAGAGGTCACCAAAGCTCTTTTCAGCTTATGCTCCAAAAGATAATCGGAAAGCTCAAAAAAGCCTTTTTTAACAGGTATTCCCCTTAAATCAGCATATTTTTGTGAATTTTCATAAGCCGAAAGGCTCATTTTGGCATATTGCTCATCGGTAAAACCAAAGTGTGCTTTAAAATAATTCATTGTACTTTTATCATTAAGCCCGATCAAGTCGTAAAAGGTGGTGGGAGAATAGTCTATCCCCATATCCTTCATTGACTGCTCCCAGCACTCCTTGTGAATTCTTTCGGTGTCAAGAACAGTGCCGTCCATATCAAAAAGTACAGCTTTTATTTCTGCCATTTTTTCTCCTTTGGAGTTAATAAAGTTTACTGTTTTGCTTATTTGTCAAGCATGGATGTATCAACACCCAATGCTTTAAGCTTTTCGGCAGCTGCTCTCAGCTGATATTCTGCCTCTTTCTTAGGCTCGTTGGAAGAAATGATCCTTTGAAGATTTGTGTATGTATCAATAAGCCATGCAGCAAAATCCTTGCCGTTAATTTCGCATTGCAATTCGTCTGCGCTCTGAGAATGCTGAGAATGCTCTTCAAAATGCTGTTCTTCTGCTTGAATTTCTTCCTGTGAGCATTTTTCTTCATTTGGCAATTTTTCTTGGTGCTTTTCTTCTATATGCTGTTCTTCCTGATGTTTCTCTTCCGTGTGTTGTTCTTCTTGGGGCTTTTCTTCAACCTGAGGTTTTTCGGTATGCTGTTCTGCTCTTACCTCATAATCCTCTGCAAAAACAGCCGAGCTGTAAGGCGGCAAATTCAGCGGGTGATTAAGATCTGTTTTTTCACCTGTAAATATATTTGTAAAGTTTCCGCCAATATTCAGATTAAAGGTAAAAGGCGCACCCTCAACATTAAGAACGGTAACAACACGTTTTCCTTCATGCTCTCTCATAAAGGCATACTGCTTATTCATCAGCTGGAGTTGATTATAACTGCCGTAAGCCAGCACGTCGCTTTCGGTTCTCAGCTTTGCCAATCTGCCGATATGTCTTGTAAGATCGGTGTCTGTCTTTAATTCAAATGGCAGACGCAAAGCACCGTCGCCGTGCTTTTTATCACCCTCGATTCCGTATTCGCTTCCATAGTATACCGAAGGGATCCCGGGCATAGTGAATAACAATGAATAAATAGGATTTAAATGCTCCTTGGTTTTCAGCATAGTGGCAATTCTTGAAACGTCATGATTGTCTACGAAGGAGTAAAGGTTCTTTCCTCTGTACAAGCACCACTGATCCTTTCCAAACTGGCGGTTCAAGGAGTGAGCAATCTCAAACATATTCATATCGTTAAAGCTGGAATATAAGCCCTTGTAGCACTCATAGTTGGTAACGCTGTCTAACTTGTCGGGAGCCATCCAGCGGTTGTAGTCGCCGTGAAGGGTCTCGCCCATAAGCCAGAAATCCTCTGCGATCCACTTGCAGTGTCCGTGCAGCTCTCTCAAAAAGTTTTCTTCAAGGCAGTAAGCCACATCAAGGCGCAGACCGTCAATACCGAACATTTCTCTCCATTTGGTAATGCAGTCCTTCAGATAATTCTTAACATCGGAATTATAGAGATTCAGCTTTACCAGCTCATAATGTCCTTCCCAACCCTCATAGAAAAAAGGATCTCCGTAAGAGCTGCCGCCGTCACGAACATGAAACCAATCCTTATATCTGCTGCCGAAGCCGTGCTCACGAACGTCCTTGAACGCCCAGAAATCTCTTCCCACATGGTTAAAAACACCGTCAAGCACAACCTTTATATTATTTTTATGAAACTCGTCACAAACCTTTTTAAAATCCTCATTTGTGCCTAAACGACGGTCTATCGTGAGATAATCTGCGGTATCATAGCCGTGTCTTGAAGATTCAAACACAGGTCCGAAATATACGGCGTTAAAGCCGCACTCCTTTATGTGAGGAATTGCGCCAAGAACCTTTAAAATTCTATGTTCAGGCTCGCTTGTGAAATCGTTCGCCTCAGGGCAACCACAGAAGCCCAAGGGATAGATGTGATAGAATGCGGATTTGTCAAACCAACTCATAAAATTGCCTCCATTTTATGTAATTTTTTTCAGTTCTGTTGATATTCTACCATTTATTGATGAAAATGTCAAACGCTTGCAATAAAAGTATACACTTTTTGTATACATTTTTTACATAATGCACAAAAATTCTTCAATATTTTCTGCTTATGGTAATTTTCAATATTTATAGATTTTTGACATCTTATGTGTTATAATTGACATATTGATGTAATCGTCATTGATATTTTTGACATAATCGGGCTGTAACCGTTTTATGCCCGATTGCATTAAAAATTAAGGAGGACCTCAAATGGCTCAAAAGAAATGTATCGTTGCCTTCTCCGGAACTGAGGAGCAGGAAAACGAGCTGAAAGCTGTTATTGCCGAACATTCTGATGATTCGGGTGCGCTTATGCCTGTACTCCAGAAGGCTCAGGAAATTTACGGCTATCTCCCCATTGAAGTGCAGGAAATTATTGCCAGAGAAATGAACATTCCCTTGGAGAAGGTATACGGCGTTTCCACCTTCTATTCGCAGTTCTCGCTGAATCCGAAAGGAAAATACAGAATTTCCGTATGCTTGGGTACTGCTTGCTATGTTAAAGGCTCAGGTGATGTATTCAACAAGCTTCAGCAAATCTTGGGCGTTACCAGCGGCGGAATCACCGATGATGGAAAGTTTTCGCTTCAGGACTGCCGTTGTATCGGCGCATGCGGACTTGCTCCTGTTATGACTGTAAACGATGATGTTTACGGCAGACTTACGGGAGATGAAAAAGAGCTCCGTGACATTTTGGCAAAATATGAATAATGCCCAATAAAATAAAGCTTAATGAGATTTCTCTGAATGTTTTGGACATTGTTCAAAACAGCGTTAAGGCTAACGCATCGCTTGTTCATATATTTGTGAACATAAGCACACTTGACAATCTTCTTACAGTCATTGTTAAAGATAACGGCAGCGGTTTTGATGTTAAAGCCTACGAAGATAGCAAGGATAAGAACAAAAATAAACACAACGGCTATGGTATTCCCCTTTTTAAGGAAAGTGCGGAAAAAACAGGCGGTTGGTTTAAAATATCCTCGGCAGTGGGACAGGGCACGGAAATTACCTCAGCTTACATACTTAATAATCCTTGCCGTATTCCCCTCGGAGATATCAATTCAACTGTTCAATCATTGGTTTTCTGCTGTACCGATGTTGATTTTGTTTATACTTACAGTGTGGACGAAAAGAGCTTTACACTGAACACAAAGGATATAAAAGAAAGCATCGGAAATGTTCCAATAAATAATTCGGAAGTTTATAATTTCGTTAAAGCATATTTAAAAGAAAACACAGACAATCTGAACCAAAACAGAATTTTTTGAAAGGATAATTGCTATATGAAAACCTTAGAAGATCTTCAGGCAATTAAGGAAAAGCTGCAAAGTCAAATGGATTTGCGCAACGAGTCCCATGCAGAAACAAAGATAGTTGTAGGTATGGCAACCTGCGGTATCGCAGCAGGCGCACGTCCCGTTGTTACAGCTTTTTCCGACACTGTTCAGGAGCATAAGCTTCACGGAGTTTCCGTAACTCTCATGGGCTGCATCGGACTTTGCAGTCAGGAGCCTGTGGTTGAAGTTACTACTCCCAAGGACGGTAAGGTAACCTATGTTAAAATGACTCCCGAAAAGGCTAAGAGGGTAGTTGAAGAGCATATCATCGGCGGCAATGTTGTCACCGAATACACAATCGACAAAAAATAAGTAATCAGGAGGAAGAAAATTTATGTATCGTTCTCAAGTTTTGGTCTGTGGTGGTACAGGCTGTACTTCCTCCGGAAGTCCTGCCATTATAGACAGACTTCATGAGGAAATCAAGAAAAACGGTCTTGAAGAAGAAGTTGAGGTAGTCAGAACAGGCTGTTTCGGTCTTTGCGCTTTAGGTCCGATCATGATCGTATATCCCGAGGGCTGCTTCTATTCCGCCGTTAAGGAAGAGGATATTCCCGAAATCGTTTCGGAGCATCTTTTAAAGGGCAGAATCGTTGAGCATCTGCTTTATAAGGAAACCGTCACCGAAAACGGTATCAAGCCCTTAAGTGACACTAATTTCTACAAAAAACAGCACCGTGTTGCTCTTCGCAACTGCGGACTTATCAATCCCGAAAACATCGACGAATACATAGCATTAGACGGCTATCAGGCTTTGGCAAAGGTTCTGAACGAAATGACCCCCGAACAGGTTATCCAGACCATTCTTGATTCAGGACTGAGAGGCAGAGGCGGCGCAGGCTTCCCCACAGGCAAAAAGTGGCAGCTGGCACGCACTATAGTTCAGGACGGCGGTCAGAAATATGTATGCTGTAACGCCGACGAAGGTGACCCCGGCGCATTTATGGATCGTTCCGTTTTGGAAGGCGACCCTCATGTTGTAATTGAAGCTATGGCTATTGCCGGCTACGCTATCGGAGCTACTCAGGGCTATGTATATGTTCGTGCTGAGTATCCTATTGCTGTTAAGCGTTTGCAGATCGCAATCGATCAGGCAAGAGAATACGGTCTTTTAGGCAAGAACATTTTCGGCAAAGGCTTTGACTTTGATCTCGGTATTCGTCTCGGTGCGGGCGCATTTGTCTGCGGCGAAGAAACTGCGCTTATGACCTCTATCGAAGGAAAAAGAGGCGAGCCTCGCTGCCGTCCTCCATTCCCTGCCGAAAAGGGCTTGTTCCAGCGTCCTACCGTTTTGAACAACGTTGAAACCTATGCTAACATTCCTCAGATCATTTTAAAGGGCGCAGATTGGTTTGCTTCAATGGGTACCGAAAAATCCAAGGGTACCAAGGTATTCGCATTGGGCGGCAAGATCAACAACACAGGTCTTGTTGAAATTCCCATGGGTACCACTCTCCGTGAGATCGTTTATGAGATCGGCGGCGGTATTCCTAACGGAAAGAAGTTCAAGGCAGCTCAGACAGGCGGACCTTCGGGCGGATGTATCCCTACCGAGCATCTGGACGTTAAGATCGACTATGATAACCTTATTGCAATCGGCTCCATGATGGGTTCCGGCGGACTTATCGTTATGGATGAGGACAACTGTATGGTTGATATCGCCAAGTTCTTCCTTGAATTCACCGTTGACGAATCCTGCGGTAAATGTACTCCCTGCCGTATCGGTACAAAGCGTCTTTACGAAATGCTTCATAAGATCACCAGCGGCAACGGTACATTAGAGGATCTAGACAAGATGGAAAAGCTTTGCTATTACATCAAGAACAATTCCCTCTGCGGCTTGGGACAGACTGCTCCTAACCCTGTTCTTTCAACACTCCGCTACTTTAAGGACGAATATCTTGCCCACGTTGTTGACAAGAAGTGTCCTGCAGGTGTATGTACTCGCCTGCTGCAATACAAGATCGTTGAAGATAAGTGCAAGGGCTGTACTGCTTGTGCAAGGGCTTGTCCTGCAGGCGCTATCAGCGGCACGGTAAAAGAACCTCACAAGATCGATCCCGCAAAGTGCATCAAGTGCGGTGCTTGTATGAGCAAGTGCAAATTCGGTGCTATTATCAAGGAATGATAGAAAGGAATTATTGCTATTATGGTTAATATTAAAATTAACGGTATCGAGTGTTCCGTTGAAGAGGGTACAACCATACTTGAAGCCGCACGCAAAAACGGAATACGCATTCCTACTCTTTGCTGGCTTAAGGATATCAACGAAATAGGCGCTTGCCGTATTTGCGTAGTGGAAATGACCGGCGCAAGAAGCCTTGTAGCTTCCTGTATGTACCCCATTTCCAAGTTTGATGAGGGTAAGAACATTCTTACCAACTCCCCCGCTGTTCTTGAAAGCAGAAAAATGACTCTTGAACTGCTGCTCAGCAATCACAAGAAAGAATGCCTTTACTGCTCCAGAGCAGGCAGCTGTGAATTACAGGCTCTCTGTCAGGAATTGGGCGTTCAGCACGAGCCCGCTTTTGACGGCGTAAGAAATGAATATGAGATCGACGACAGCGCAGCTCACATGACCCGTGATAATGAAAAGTGCATCAACTGCCGCCGCTGTATCGCCGCTTGTACAAATGTACAGGGTATCGGCGTTATCGGTGCAAACTACCGCGGATTCAAGACCTCTATCGGCAGTCCCTTTGATATGGATCTTGCAGATACTGCCTGCGTTTCCTGCGGACAGTGTATCGCAGTATGCCCCACGGGCGCATTAAACGAAAAAGACGACACCGACAAAGTCTGGGCTGCTATAAACGATCCCGAAAAGGTAGTTGTCGTACAGACCGCTCCCGCTGTTCGCGCTTCTATCGGTGAAGCTTTCGGCTATCCTATGGGAACAAACGTTGAGGGAAAAATGGCTGCCGCGCTCCGCAGACTTGGCTTCAACGCCGTATTTGATACCGATTTCGGCGCTGACCTTACCATTATGGAGGAAGCGACCGAGCTGCTTGACCGTGTACAGAACGGCGGTGTTCTTCCTATGATCACCTCCTGCTCCCCCGGCTGGATCAGATATTGTGAGGCTTACTACCCCGAGTTTATTCCCAACCTCTCCTCTTGCAAATCTCCTCAGCAGATGAACGGAGCTATCACAAAAACCTATTGGGCGCAGAAAATGGGAATCGACCCCAAGAATATTGTAAGCGTTTCCGTTATGCCTTGTACTGCTAAGAAGTTTGAGATTGGCAGAGAGGATCAGAGCGCTTCGGGATATCCCGACCTTGATATCTCCATTACAACCCGTGAGCTTGTAAAGATGATTAATCATGCAGGTCTTTGCTTCAGAGAACTGCCTGACGAGGGCTTTGACAGTCCTTTAGGCATCGGCACAGGTGCTGCCGTTATCTTCGGTGCAACAGGCGGCGTTATGGAAGCTGCGCTCCGTACAGCTGTATGGAAGCTTACAGGCGAGGACGTTAACAGCCCCGTTGAGTTTAAGGAAGTAAGAGGCGTTGAAGGCGTTAAGACTGCTACCTACAATGTAGGCGGCAAGGACATTATCGTTGCTGTTGCTTCGGGACTTGCCAATGCTAAGAAGCTTCTTGAAAAGGTTAAGGGCGGCGAGCTTAATGTTACCTTTATTGAAATTATGGCTTGCCCCGGCGGCTGTGTAAACGGCGGCGGACAGGTTATAGTTCCCGCAGACGTTCGCAACTTCACCGACATCAGAGCTGAAAGAGCAAAGGCTCTTTACAATGCAGACGAAAACAGACCTTTGAGAAAATCTCATGAAAGCCCCGACGTTAAGGAGGTTTATGAGAAATTCTTGGGTGAACCCGGAAGCCATAAGGCTCACGAGGTTCTGCATACTTCCTATAAGGCTTCTAATTTGCATAAGTAATCGCTGAATCATAAAAACGTAAATAATAATTCTGCCACCGGGTAGAAAAAATGCAAAGGCATTTGCTGCACATCGTTAGGTCTTTGTGAAGATGTGCATACAAATGCCTTTTTGTTTTGAGGAGCTTTTATGATGAAGCATATAGCAAATTATTTCACTAAGGCGGAAAAAATCCTGTGGTGTTCCTCGGTCGCCTTAATAATACTATCCTTTTTTATTTTTGACGGAGGAGATATATTGACCCTATTCGCATCTCTGATTGGTGTCACATCACTCATATTCGGAGCAAAGGGAAATCCCTTGGGACAACTGCTGATAATCGTTTTCAGTATTCTGTACGGGATAATTTCTTTTTCCTCGTCATATTACGGAGAAATGATAACCTATCTCGGAATGACTGCGCCGATGGCGGTATTTGCGCTTATCTCATGGCTGAAAAATCCTTATAACGGGAATAAATCGGAGGTAGAGATTAGACGCTTAAAGAAAAAGGAGGTCCCCGTTATTGTGCTGTTGACGACGGCTGTTACAGTAATTTTTTACTTTATTCTAAAAGCTTTTGGCACATCAAATTTGTTTCCAAGCACTGTATCGGTTACTACAAGCTTTGCGGCGGTTTACCTTTCTTTAAAAAGAAGTGCGTTTTTTGCCGTCACCTATGCCGCCAACGATATTGTATTGATAGTTTTATGGATACTGGCGTCAATAAAGGACGTGTCCTACTTTTCTATGGTTATTTGCTTTGTTGTCTTTTTGGTGAATGATATTTATGGATTTATCAACTGGCTGAAAATGCGCAAGCGGCAGGAAATAGCAAGTAAAACCAAAGAATAACTATATTGCATTTTACGATAGTATATGATAAAATAATCTCAAATCAATTCATAATGCTTAAGGAGAAAACAATGAGATATGTTCTTTATATAATTACAGCATTATACGCCGGTTTATCTTTTTTTGCAGCATTTACGCAGCTTAAAAAAGCGGAGCAAAAAACCTCTTATTTCATTATGGCACTCGGAGGATTGATTTTGATTGCGGAAATCGGACTTCATATTATAAACATTCCGTTTAATTGGATTGCAGCCATAGCAGGCGGTGCGCTTATCTGTACCGCAGCTGTTATTAACGGCAAGAAAATCGGAAGCTTTCATATTGCCCACCACGTTATACGGTTTACAGTTACATTACTTTTGGTAGTTGGTTTTATTTTGATATAGGAATATTTGATTGCTGTCATTAAAAGCTTAATATTATGCAAAGGAGTAAGCACAGGCGATGTCAGAGAAATCTCAAAAGGAAAGAATAATCGATCACGTCAAAGAGTTTTACGGAGCAGATCCCGAGTATCTGTGGGAGAAGACCCCAAACAGCGGTGTTTTCAGAAACAGTATCAATAAAAAATGGTTCGGAGCAATATTGGATATACCCAAAAGCAAATTGGGGTTTAACGATGAGAAGATCGTCTTTGTACTGGACATAAAATGCGATCCCTTAATGGTGGGAGAACTGCAAAAACAGAAGGGATTCTTCCCTGCTTATCACATGAATAAGGATAAATGGATCACGGTTATTTTGGACGATACTGTTAAGGACGATACCATTTTCTTTCTTTTGGAACAAAGCTTTAATTTGATAAAGCCAAATGTAAAAAAGAAAAAACAATGATTTACATAAAATGGTTTATATATGTTTTGGTAAATATGTGTATAAAACAATTACATTTAAGATACATTTTAACAATTTCTATGTGCAGTTTGTAAGTTTTCAACATTGATATTTGTCGAAATGCCTAATTTTTTTCAAGAATGTGAAAAGTTGTTGACAAACTCAACAAAAAGATGTATAATACAGGTAAGTTAAATCACAATGATTTACTTATTTTTAGTTGTCTCCTTTCTTTTGTTCTACACATTCTAATTATTTAAGTTCGGGACCCTATAGGGGTTCCATTTTTTTGTGCCCCTTTTATAATGATTTTTTCGTGAAATCTATGGAAATTAAAGGCTAAATATGGTATACTATATTGGTATATTATTTTTCAACCAGAAAGGATAAGCTTAATGCCTGACAATTTTCAAAGAAGAGAGATCGGAAAGGAAATATATTTAAGCAAAATATCCGATCCAAGATTTAAGACCAATCTAATTTCAATAAGCTTTTTCACACCCTTATCAGAAGAAACTGCCTCGGAAAATGCAGTTGTTTCCCGCTATCTTTCAAAATGCAGCCGAAAATATCCAACTTATGCCTTGATGAACAACAAACTGTCCGCTATGTATTTAACAAGACTTTCGGGTGATGTTCTTCAATGCGGAGATACACAAGCGCTCTCTTTCTATATAAACTATATAGACAGAAAATATGCCTTAGAAAACGAAAATATGGACATTGATGCTGTAGAAATGATCACAGATTGTCTCTTTGATCCACTGGCTGAAAACGGCAAATTTGATGAAAAGCTCATTGAACTGGAAAAACAATCGGTTATTGATGATATAGAATCTGAAATAAACAATAAACAATACTACGCCTCCATAAAAGCCGCTGAAACAATGTACAAGGGTGAGCCTTACGCTTTTAATATATTGGGTACTGTGAAAAAAGCCGAGGAAATCACTGCCGAATCTGCATATAAAGCATATCTGCGTATGCTTAAGCACTGTCGTGTCGAAATAATATGCTCGGGAGTCAGCGACTTTGATGAAGTAAAGAAAAAGCTGACCTGCATTTTCTCCAAGCTTGACCGAGAAGATATTTTCCCATGCAAAACCGAGGCAAGCCCTTTAAAACCTCAGCCCGAAAAGGTTCGTGAAACAATGGACGTGGTTCAAAGCAATATGATTATCGGCTTTAAAAGCAACTGTCAAAACCGCTCTGCAATGATATTGATGAATGAGATATTCGGCGGCACTCCCACATCAAAGCTCTTTTCAAATGTAAGAGAAAAAATGTCGCTATGTTATAGCTGCTGGTCATCATATAATGACCTTAAGGGCTCATTTTCGGTCAAATGCGGAGTGGACAAGGAAAACATAGAGAAAGCTTATGATGAGATCATAAATCAATTAGAGCTGATGAAAAAAGGCGATTTTTTCGAAGAGGATATAGTTAATGCAAAAATGTACAGAAAAAATTACAGCAAAGCCTTCTACGACAGTTTAAATGCTATTGCTGCATGGTATTTGGTGAGAATCTATTCTGATGATATAGCGGCTCCCGAAGAAATTATAAAACGTGACGAAAAAATCACAAAGGAAGATATTGTTAAGGCTGCACAGTCTGTTAAACTCGATACATTTTATGTACTCACATCCAACGAAGATTCTCAACCAACAAGCTCCCAATAAGGAAAGACTAAAAAAATGGAATACAAAAAAGAAATAATCGAAAACGCTAAAATAGGTGAAAAATATTTTCGTATCAAGCACCCCAGCGGCTGTACTATCTGCCTTTATCCAATGAAAGGATACAGCAGTGCTTATGTTATGTTCGGCACAAATTACGGATCAATAGATAATGTCTTTAAAACCGATGAGGACGAGGAATTTATCACAGTTCCAGACGGAATTGCTCATTACCTTGAACACAAGCTGTTTGAAAGTGATGAATGTAACGCTTTTGCCGAATTTGCTAAAACCGGTGCTAATGTCAATGCTTTCACCTCCTATGACAGAACAGTATATGTTTTCTCCTGCACTCAAAAGTTTGAGGAAAATCTGGAAACTTTGCTGAAATTTGTTCAGACCCCTTATTTCACTGATGAAAATGTGGAAAAGGAACGTGAAATTATCAATCAGGAAATAGATATGGGGCGTGACGATCCCGGCAGGAGAATGTTTATAAACGGATATGAAGCGGTTTATCATAACAACCCTATTCGGATCGATGTTGTCGGTACGGCGGAAAGTATTTCCAAGATCAATAAGGAGCTTTTGTACCGCTGCTACAATGCCTTCTACGATCTTAACAATATGGTGTTGTCCATTGCGGGGAATTTTGATGTTGAAAAGGCTCTTGAGATCTGCGACAGGCTTCTGATTCCCTCCAAAGATAATAAGCCGGAAAGAAAGGTCATTGATGAACCTTATGAAATAAAGGAAAAATCGGTAACTGTAAAGCTTCCCTGCTCACGGCCTATGTTTTGTATAATGTACAAATTTCCTCCAATGTCCCCGCAGGAAGTTGGCAAAGCCTATATCGTATATCAAATTATGCTGGAAACCTGTTTGGGCTGCACCTCTTCGTTTTATACGGAAATGTATGAGCAAGGACTTTTAAACGATTACTTTAACATAGGAACTTTTTATTGCAGAGGCTCTTTTTTGTGTATAATTGACGGAGAATCCAAGGAACCATTTATTCTCAAGGAAAAAATCAATCAAGAGCTTAAAAGATCAAGAACAGAGCATCCAAACAAGGAACAGTTTGAAAATATCAAAAAAAGCTTCTACGGAGGTTTGCTTTACAGCTACGAAAATGTAAGCTCCAACGCCAATGCCATGTTCAGTGCGGAATTGCTGGGCAGAAGCATTTTTGACAGTATTGACATTGTTTCCGATTTGACATATGAAGATATATTAGAAGCTCTTAACAGCTTTGATATAGATAATTGCAGTATTTCCGTCGTAGAACCTGCGGAATAAAAGAAAGGAAAAAAATTATGCATTTGTTAAAGGAATCGTTAGAGTTTCCCAATTTGTTTTCGGGAGATATTGAAATCAACCGAGTAGCATTTAAGCTGTTCGGAATAGACATTTACTGGTACGGAATACTTATCGCCGTTGGCGTTGTGCTGGGCTTTCTGTACGCAATGAAACGATCGAAAAAAGTAGGTCTTATATCGGACAATGTTTTTGACATTGCCTTTATCGCCATTATACTTGGATTTGTGGGCGCAAGAGTATATTACTGTTTCTTTTATAATCTTGATCCCGAAAATGAAAACAAGTACAACCTTATCACAGTGTTTTCCAAGATACATGACGGAGGATTAGCCATATACGGAGGTGTCATTTTCGGCGTTATTACCGCGCTGATAGCCTGCAGGGTGAAAAAATCCCCCTTTCTTCCGCTCCTTGATATTGCCGCCCCCGCAATTCTCATAGGACAGTCAATAGGCAGGTGGGGCAACTTTATCAATCAGGAATGCTATGGTGCGCCCACAGCGGGAAATCTCCCCTGGGGAATGATGGGAACAAAGATAGCTCTCGATCCTGTTGTAATAGAAGCGATGGGTGCAAGCGTTGAAAAAACGGACATTTTGGTTCACCCCTGCTTTTTGTACGAAAGCCTTTGGTGCATTACAGGATTTTTGCTAATCCACTTTATTGCAAATAAGATTAGAAGCTTTGACGGTGAGGTATTTTTATACTTTGTCCTTTGGTACGGTTCGGGAAGAGCTTGGATAGAAGCACTCCGCACTGACAGCTTGTATGCGGGCTCTATAAAGATCTCACAAGTGGTGGCTATAACCTCTGCCGTATTGGCACTTATTATGATAATTTATTTCCGTATTTCTGCAAAGAAGGAAAACAAGCCACTTTATGTCAATACCGATATAAGCCGTGAAAGGCTTTCAGGCTATGAAAACAAGCTGAAACTGGATAAAGAAAAAGCAGAAGCAAAAAAGGCAATGAAAGAAGCGAAAAGCGAGACAGTTCAAAAAATTGCACCCAGTATTTTAGGCGATGATTTGGAAGACGACGAATTCGAAAAAAATACATCAAACGAAAATAATGAAAATAAAGGAGAATAAAAAATGAACATAATTGACGGAAAAGCAGTTTCACAAAGCGTTAAGGAAAGAGTAAGGGACGAAATTGCGGAAAAAGGCTTAAAAATCGGCTTGGCTGTTATCATTGTGGGAAACAATCAAGCTAGCAGAGTATATGTCAACAACAAGAAAAAAGCCTGTGAATTCTGCGGAATAACCTCTTATGAATACGCCCTGCCTGAGGAAACCACGGAAGAACAGCTTTTAGAGCTGGTGGAGACCTGCAACGCCGACAAAAACATAAACGGCATCTTAGTCCAGCTCCCTCTTCCCTCTCAGATCAACGAAAAAACCGTAATTGAACATATTGATCCCAATAAGGACGTAGATGCTTTTCACGCTGTAAATGTGGGAAAGATCATGATAGGAGAATACTCCTTCCTTCCATGCACCCCTGCGGGAATTATGGAGCTCATTCATTCAACGGGTACGGAAGTCAGCGGAAAGGAATGTGTTGTAATAGGACGCTCAAATATAGTCGGAAAACCTATGGGAATGCTATTGCTGCATGAAAACGGCACTGTAACAATTTGCCACAGCAAAACAAAAAATCTTGCTGAGGTTTGCCGCAGAGCCGATATATTGGTTGCGGCGGTAGGAAAAGCGGGCTTTGTCACCTCGGATATGGTCAAGGAAGGCGCAGTGGTTATTGACGTGGGAATGAACAGAAATGCGGAAGGAAAGCTTTGCGGAGATGTGGATTTTGAAAATGTTGCTCCCAAGTGCAGTTACATAACCTCCGTTCCCGGCGGCGTTGGACCCATGACCATTGCCATGCTTATGGAAAATACCCTCAGAGCTAAAAAGCTCCAGACATTATGAGAAAGGGACAGTCACCGTTAGTTACAGGCGTTATATTAAGCCTTGTGACCTTGTATCTTATAGTTTATTTTTCCTTGAACAGTATGTGGAATGTTGGAACCGTTATGGCTCTTGTTTTGCTGATAGGCTTATCAGTATTTCAATTTCTGATACATTTTGTCTTTTTAAAGGACAGCCCGCAAAATTCTGTTAAAAAGGCAATTAAGGAAAAGAAGAAAAAGCAGTAAAGACATAATTTAAAATTACGGAGCAATCTTTTTGCTCCGTTCGTTATTGGAAAGGAGTTTATGTGGAGCTTTGGGATGCCTATGATATTAACCGACAATTTAAAAACAAAGAACTGATAAGAGGAGAACCTCTGCAAAAGGGTGATTATCACACAGTAGTCCATATCTGCGTTTTCAATTCAAAAGGAGAAATGCTGATACAACAAAGACAGCCCTTTAAAAAAGGCTGGTCGAATTTATGGGATGTAACCTGCGGGGGCAGTGTTCTTAAAGGAGAAACAAGTCAGCAGGGCGCGCATAGGGAGCTTTTGGAGGAGGTTGGAATAGATTACAATTTCAGCGCAATTCGACCCAATTTCACAATAAACTTTGATGTCGGCTTTGACGACTTTTACTTAGTTGAAAAGGATATTGCAGATATAAACAGTTTGAAATTGCAATATGAAGAAGTTCAAGCCGTAAAGTGGGCTTCTATGGAGGAAATATTTCAAAAGATAGACGACAAAACCTTTATTCCCTATTTCAAAAGCCTGATTATGACGGTTTTTGAAATCAGAGGACAGCATGACGGGTGCATAAGAAAATAAAGGAGAAAAAAATCTATGGGAGATTATTTATCTTACATTAATTTAGCATTAACGATAATTATAATGATTTTGGGAATTTTGCTTATGCTTAAGAGCAAAAAGTCCGACAGCGGAAACTTTGGCAGCGGAGATGCCGAGGAATTGTCAAAAAAACTCACCGCACTGTCCGAAAGGGTGGATAATCTAAATAAAGACACTGACAGCAGACACAGCACACTGCGAACCGAGGTTTCCAACGGAATAACCAACAATGTTTCAAGATTAGGCGACAGTTTAAGAGATCAGCAGGAAAAACAGCTTAATAATTTAACCGCACAGCTTAAAAAAATAGAAGAAGAATTCGGAAAGATCCGCAGCGATACGTTGGAAATGCTTGAAAAAATACAGAAAGAAAACGCACAAAGCATGGAAAAGGTGCGTTCGGAAAACAAGCAGAATTTAGCCGAGGTTCAGCAAAAGTTAGACAAGTCCAAAACGGAAACAACGGAAATACTTAACAAAATACAGACCTCAAACGGCGAGGCTATGGAGAAGCTGAGAGCAGATAACCAAAAGAGCCTTGACAAAATCAACGATACCGTCAACGAAAAGCTGCAAAAAACTCTTAACGACAGAATCTCACAGTCCTTTGAAATGGTCAATAAGCGTCTTACAGAAGTATATCAGGGCTTGGGAGAAATGAAGCAAGTGGCGGAGGGTGTTACCGACCTTAAAAAGGTGCTGTCCAATGTTAAAACAAGAGGTATAATGGGAGAAATTCAGCTAAAAGCAATTCTTTCCGAGATTCTTACTGACAAACAGTATGCAGAGCAGGTTTCCGTAATTCCCAACGATACCAAAAGAGTGGATTTTGCCGTTAAGCTGCCGGGGTCTTCTCCCGAACAACCTCTATGGCTGCCTATTGACGCAAAATTCCCCGCAGATACTTATCAAAGTCTGATTTCCGCTTATAACAGTGGGGATTCTGAAGAAATCAAGAAGAAACGTTCTTTGCTGGAAGCTGAAATAAAAGCCTTTGCAAGAAGCATAAGCGAAAAATACATAGCTCCTCCCTATACCACTGACTTCGCTATAATGTTTCTTCCTTTTGAAGGATTGTATGCGGAAGTGATCAACTTAGGTCTTGTTGAATATCTTCAGGCAAAACATAAGATCAACATAACAGGTCCTTCAACTATGGCAGCAATGCTGAACAGTTTGCAAATGGGATTCCGTACCTTAGAGATACAGGAAAAGAGCAGTGAGGTATGGACAATTTTAGAGCAGGCTAAAAAGGAATTTTCAAGCTTTGAAGATATTCTTAACGGCATTCGCAAAAAGCTTAATACTGTGGACGGAGAGCTTGAAAAGCTGATAGGAAGACGTACAAGAGCCATAAACAAGAGCCTGAAGGATGTAAAGCTTCTTGCTGATGTTGAAACTGAGCTTGATTATGAAACAAACGATGTGGAAGATGATGAATAAAATCCATTAAACGGTCAAAATAATATTGAATAATAAATCCAAATCCCAAATTTTCTTCACTACAGAAAATTTGGGATTTTAATATATTATAACAGGATTACTTAATTTCCAAAATGGATATTTTATCCACAGGGATATTCACCTCGGAAAGAAGAGCGTTTTTGATCTGTGCAGCCTGTGCCGAGCTTAATCCGTCGGTCTTGACGATAACGCTGGCGCCGTTTTCTGAAAGGTAGCATAAAGCATCTGTAAAGCCCTGTGCCTTCAAAACATTTTCGATTTTGCTTTCCTTTTCTATGTAGCCGCTGATCGCCGCCGCACTTTCAGCCATTACCGCAAGCTCGGTCTTGGTGGAATCTCCGCCGCTGTATATGGTTTGCAGCACTTCGATAGCCTCGGCTCTGCTCTGCTGTTTATCCAAGCGAGCCTGCGCAAAGTATTCGTCTATACTGCTGCCGCTGCTGAGATCGACCTTGTTTTCGCCTGCGCTTCCGCTCTGTCCCTTCTGATCAGACGATACAAACTGCTGATCGCCGTAGTTTCCCGCGCTTTGACTTATATCGTCCTTTGAAACGGGAGTGTCCGACTTAACGTCATTTCCCACCAGATAATTCACATAAATCGCCACGCCCAAAATAAGTGTTAAACCGACAATTATTATCTGTTTTTTGCCAATTATAAGATTTAATCTTCTTCTTTTCATAACAAAAACTCCTTTTCTGTTTAGACCGTGCTTTCATACAGCCCTTAATAAGTTACACAAACCCTTGCCGCACTGACTCCCAATGCCTTACATACCGCCTCTAGCACTTTTTCCCTTACAACGGCGTTTTCTCCGCCCCTGCATACCACCACTACCCCTCTTACTGTGGGAGTGACAGTGGCGGAAATATCCGAGGTTTTCCCTCCGTATATGTTTTCCTCGGTTTTTTCCAAGGTGATCATAACGTGGATATCGGATGTTCCGTCAATTTTTTCTATGATCTCAGTCAATTTCTTTTCCAGCTTACTTTCGTATTCGTCTATATCCGTCAGGATATTTTCTTTTTCGGGCGAACTGTTTTTTCTGCTGTTTCCTCCATTTCCATCAAAAAAACTCAGCAGAAAAATTATAATTATTAAGGCAATTCCAATGGCAAAAATAATCTTTGTTCCCTTTTCGCTCTTTAATACTTCAGTAAGCCTTCCCATGAAATTTCCTTTCCTTTCAGTTTCCTTTGATTTCGATTATAACCTCAATTTCATCTCCAACCTCCTTTTTTACAAGCAATTCGGCAGCTTCTGCACTGTCTGCACTGTCTGCGGTAAAGGCAAGCCGTACCTGCTTAATAGATATGCTGTATGCGGACGAAATATCAATAATAACACGAATTTCATTGCAGAATATTTTATTTTCTTTTAGCTTTTCCTCCAGATCCGCCGCCAATTTGTTTGCGATTTCCTGCTGCGTCATTTTATAAACCTCTTGGGAAAAATCCATATACGCCCCCTGTTCCCTCAAGCTTTCGGATATTTCCGAAAGATCTGACTTATCACTGTTTATGAGAGAAAGACAGCTTAACAGAAAGAATGAGGCTATTAAAAATCCGATTTGCTTTTTAAAACCGCTTTCAGGACAGATTAGCTTAAAAATTCCCGTGGCTATGGCAGTCAAGGCTATTCCTAAAATTACCTCCTTCATATATTTCCTCCGCCTATAACCAGCATTAAAGCAGTCGATACAATGCCAAGCGTCCAAAAAGATATCATCATAGCTATAACTATTGACATTACGCTTTCACCGCTTTTTAACAGTGTAGTTATTCTTGAAGTACCGAAAGTGTCGCTTAATGCTGCGGAAACAACAAACACAAGCCTGAACAGAAAAAGCGATATTATTGACGGCAGCATTACGGCAGCTGATGCAATTATCCCAAAGCTGCCCGCTGATGCCTTTATTACTCCCACACTGCTTTTGACCGTCATCAAAGCATCGGAAACTGCTCCGCCTACAATAGGAACCGCACCCGATACAGTAAATTTTGCAGCACGCATTGCGGCACTGTCGGCTGCTGCTCCCACAAAGCTCTGAACAGACAATATCCCTGTAAAAACAGTCATAACAAGTGCCAAGCACCAGTTTACAAGTTTTTTGACCGCTTCCGCAATGCTGTTGATCCTTAAATCGGGATCAAATGAGCCTGCAACAGAAACTCCCATAACACTGCTTGCAAGAGGAAGGATAATTAGAGTAAACAACTGGCAAAGCATTTCAACAGCCACGGTGATTATCCCGTTATATGCGGCCGCTGTTGAGGTCTGACCGTTAGCCGCCATAATTCCCGCAAAAACGGGCACATACACGGAAAGAAAAGCCCCTAAGCCTTCCACAGCCGTTTTTGCTCCCGAAACAACTGTGCCAAAACTTGTACATATTATTCCTCCGCAAGCTAATGCCCCTACCGTGGTAAATGCTGCGGAAACGTCGTTTTCTTCCCCCTGCATAGAATGAATAAGAGAGGAAAGAACTATTACACCTATCACGGAAACAAGCATGGACAAAGGCTTTACCGCTTCGTCACATACATATTTCCAAAGCTTTTCAAATACGTTTTCCGCATTTAGATTTTCCGTTCCGCTATTCGGAGATATCTCCAGACCGTCAAGCGCCTTTGCCGCTTCATCGGGCAGGGCTTCTTCTATATCATTTTGTCCGAAATCATAATCCTGCTGTGCGCTGATTTTCACAGATAATAAAAAAACAGCTGTTAAAATCCAAAGCAGTATCTTTAATAATCCTTTAATATTCATATTCCCCCGCTCAGGCGTCTATAAGTCCCGTAACAATCTCGGTAATACTTTTAAATATAGGCAATGCCATTAGCAAAACCGCGATCTTTCCTGCAATTTGGAGCTTTCCCGCTATGGCATTTTCTCCTGCGTCTTTGCAGCAGTCGCTTGCAAGCTGTGTAAGATAGCATACCGCCAAAGATTTCAAGAGAATTTCAGCATATATGCCGCTTAACCCCGCATTTTCCGTAAGCTCCGATATATACCCGATAATAGGCTCTATGGCGGCTATAACCGAAACAAATATCAATATTCCTGCCGCAAGAGATATAAACATAGAGTATTCGGGCTTGTACTGCTTTAATACAAGAGATAAAACAGCGGAAATTATTCCAAAGGAAACAATTATAATAATGTTCATTTATAATTCCTTATTTATGTCATTTTCCTTAATACAGATTAAACACCTGCTTTATTGTATCAAACAGCATGCTTATCTGTGTAATTATCATCATAAGCACCACAATAAGTCCCGCTATGGTGGTCATCATTGCCTGTTCCTCTCTGCCAGACCGCTGGAGCAGCAGGCTAAGCACCGCTACCACAATACCTATTCCGGCTATCTGAAAAATCAGATCTACGTCCATTTATAACTCCTCCTGTCACAAAACCATAATACCAACAGCCAGACCGCAAAGCAATCCTACCGACCTATACATTCTTCCCTTCTCGGCATAATCCTTTGCCGCCTGTTCAAGGTTCCTTTTTATCAGCTCTTCATACATTTCCAAAAAAGAAAGCTGTCCCTCTGTGTCAGTCTGACCCAAGCTGTCCCCCAACATATTTAACAGCTCTCGATCCTTCGCCGTAAGAAAGGGCTGTTTTTTTATCCCCTCTCCCCACAGCAAATGAAAATTGCCTTTTTCATCAGGCTTACCGCATTTACATACAAAATACAGATCCTTGTACTCTTCGTTTTTTGCGGCTGAGGTCAATATATCACCTATTTCCGCATTAGTATAGCGTATTTGTACCGCAAGCTCCTTTATAAGCAATAAAACCGATGACATTGTTTTTTCCCGTTCCTTAAGTCTTAAAGAAAAAAAACAACCCGCAAAGCCTCCGAAAGTGGCAATAATTACCGCAAGCAGAATATTCATACTTTTCCTTTCTTTTCACACGCCAACTATTTCCGCGATCTGTCCCAATTTTCCTTTTAAAAAAGCAATGTGGCTTATTGCTCCTGTTTTAACGATTTCACTTTGCTTAGCCTGTTCCAAAGTTCCGCAATGTAAAGTGAACACAGTTTTAACACCGCTGTTAAGACATTTATCCACACTGCTCTCTTCACCTGTTATCTCATCACAGGCTATATATTCAGGCGACATTGTTCGGGTGGCAATTTCTATTCCGTCAGCTTTTCCATAGCCGTTTAAAATATCGGTAAAAATACCTACATTATTTTGAGGAACTCCGCCGTATACCGCGCCTATTTCCCCTCTGCTGTCGATTATTGCCAATTTGTTTTTGCTGCCGATAATTCTGCAAATATCTCTCAGTACCGTGGTTTTTCCGCTCATTGGCTTTCCGGCAATTAAAAGTCCTCTGAAATCGTCTGCAAAAACGATATCCGCAAGCCGTTCTCCGCAGCCTGTTATTTCTCTTGCAATTCTCAGATTTATGCTGCTTATATCCTTGATCGTTTCTAATTTTCCTTCCTTAATAACGGCAGTTCCGCAAAGACCCGCTCTGTGACCGCCCTTTAAAGTTATGTAGCCGTTGTTTATTTCTTTTTCATAGCTGTGCAGTGAGTAATTGCAAAAGGTCTTTATACATTCGCCTATTTCTTGTATAGTAACAAGCTTCTCAAGAGTAAATCTTCCCTTGACTGTTTCAAGAGCGATGGGTTTTCCTGCTCTTAGCCGTATTTCACATATTTCGTTTATTCTATATCTGGATTTTGCTATTGCAGAACCTGCCGAACCCAAATAAGATAAAATTCCTCCGCCGTTAATTTCCGCGCTTACCATTTTCAATTTCCTTTCTTTTTACCTTGTCTTCTATGGCTTGTTTATATCTATGAAAAATAATAGGCGTTTATTCCTTGACAAAATGAAGAAAAAAATATATAATATGAAAATGAAAATCAATTTCAAATTAGGAGATCGGAATATAAATGGAAAAGGAACAAAAAACATATAAAACCCGTCAGCGTTCACAGGTGCTTAACTGTCTTATAGATAACAAGGCAAAACACCTTACCGCAGAAGAAATAGCCGTTATCCTGAAACAACATGGTGCAGAGGTTGGCAAAACAACCGTATACCGCACATTGGAAAAGCTGGTGGAGGAAGGCAGTGTCAGAAAGTATCTGTGTGAGGAGGGCAAAAGCGCTTGTTTTCAGTATGTGGACGACAGCGGAGAATGTCACCTGCATTTTCATTTGAAATGTATTAAATGCGGAAAGCTGATACATTTGGAATGTGATTATCTTTCAGATCTGGAAAACCATATATTCGAGCATCACAAATTCACCGTTGACAACACCAAAACGGTTTTATACGGAGTTTGCGGGGATTGCAGCCATGTATAGAACTAAAGTAAAAATCGCTTCCCTCTTATCTCTCCTCTTATTTTCGACAGTTATGCTTTTTTCCGCCTGTTCAATTCCCTCACATATAAATTGTAGTGACGGCAGGCTGAAAATCGTCACAACAATATTCCCCCAATATGATTTTGCAAGACAAATCGGAAAAGACAGAGTGTCATTAAAAATGCTTGTCACTCCCGGAGGAGAAAGTCATTCCTATGAGCCGACGCCGCAGGATATAATTGCCGTTCGTGACTGTGACATTTTTATCACCGCAGGCGGCGAATCCGATGTATGGTCAAAGGTCATACTGAACTCCATTGATACCTCGGATATAATCGTAATTTCTCTAATGGACTGTATAGATACTCTTGAGGAGGAAACTTCCGAGGGTATGAGCGAAAAATTGCCCATCGGCGAGGAAGAGGAAACAGAATATGATGAACACGTCTGGACTTCTCCAAAAAACGCCAAGTCAATATCGAAAGCCATAACTGAAGCTATGATAAACGCTGACAATGTCAACAGCGATTTTTACCTTTCAAATTTTGAGGAGTATGAAAAAAGGCTGGACAAATTGGACAGCGATTACAGAAACGCAATTCTGAACGCAAAAGAAAAGACTGTTATTTTCGGCGACCGATTCCCTTTCAGATATTTGTTTGAGGAATACGGATTGAAATATTATGCCGCTTTTCCCGGGTGCAGTACAGATTCGGACGTAAGCGCCAAAACGATGATGTTTCTGATAGATAAAATAAAGGAAAATAACCTTTCCGCGGTGTTCTATATAGAGTTCAGCGCAAGAAAAATTGCTGATACAATTTCTTCCGAAACGGGGGCTGAACCTCTGCTGTTTCATTCCTGCCATACTATTTCAAAGGAAGATTTTGACAGTGGTGTCACCTATATTGATTTAATGAAAAACAATCTTGAAAACTTGAAAAGAGGGCTTAATATTGAAGCTGATCGAATGTAAAAAACTGAGTATGTCCTATGAGGGCGTGACCGCTTTCAGCAATGTTTCTTTTTCCTTAGATCAAGGAGATTATATGCTGCTGTTGGGCGAAAACGGTTCGGGAAAAAGCACCCTTATAAAAGGTCTGCTGGGATTAAAACAAGCGGCGGCAGGAAAAATTGAGTTAAACGGCATTACCCCAAGACAGATAGGCTATCTTCCCCAGCAAAGCCCTGCTCAGAAAGATTTTCCCGCAACGGTAAGAGAAGTTATCCTGTCGGGCTGTTTGGGTTCGGGAGGATTTTGTCCCTTTTACACAAGGGAGCAAAGGAAAACGGCGGATAAGTGTATCCGTCATCTTCATCTGGAGGATATACAGAAAAAAAGCTTCCGTGAGCTTTCGGGGGGACAGCAGCAGCGAGTGCTTATTGCAAGAGCCTTGTGTGCCACCGATAAGCTTTTGCTTCTGGACGAGCCTGTTACAGGGCTTGACGCGGTGGTAACAGCGGAAATGTACGATCTTATCGATCATTTAAATAAAGCGCATAATGTTACTATAATAATGATCTCTCACGATCTTGCAAATTCTTTAAAATACGCCAACAAGGTTCTTCACCTTTCCGCCGATGCGTCCTTTTTCGGAGATACTGAAGAGTATGTCAAAACGGATTACTACAAAAATATGATAAAAGGAGGCGTCAACATTGGATATTCTTGCTGAAATGCTTTCCTTTGATTTTATCACAAGAGCATTGCTGGTGGGCATATTGATCTCTCTTTGCGCGTCCCTGCTGGGCGCAAGTCTTGTGTTAAAGCGTTATTCCATGATCGGTGACGGGCTGAGCCATGTGGGTTATGGGGCTTTGGCAGTTGCCGCCGCTTTTAACTTAGCCCCTTTGCAGGTGGCAATCCCTGTGGTCATTGTAACTGCCTTTTTTCTATTACGGATAAGCAAAAACAGTAAACTTAATGGTGACGCTTTGATAGCAATCATTTCGTGCAGTGCCCTGTCGGTGGGTATGATAGTGGTATCTGTTTTTGAAGTAAATATTGATGTCAACAGCTATATGTTCGGCAGTATTTTGGCATTACAGAAAGAAGATGTTTTATTAAGCGTGATCTCTTCCGTTACTGTTATCGTTTTGTATGTACTGTTTTACAACAAGATTTTTGCAGTAACTTTTGACGAAAGCTTTTCAAAGGCTACGGGAATAAAAACAGAGCTTTACAACGGACTTATAGCATTGCTCACTGCCGTTGTTACCGTTGTTGGTATGCGTCTTATGGGAGCTTTGCTTATTTCGGGACTTATTATTTTCCCCTCTTTAAGTGCAATGAGGATCTGCAAAAGCTATCGGGGTGTTACCGTCTTTTCCGTAATTATTTCAGTTTTGTGCTTTATAACAGGTCTTACGGTCACATTCTATCTGCCTGTGCCTACGGGAGCGTGTATTGTTGTTACCAATCTGGCGGCTTTTCTGATTTGCGCGGTGATTGGAAAGGTACGGTCGCATATTTCATCGGTTAACTAAAAAATGAAAAATTTTTTCAAAAGCCCTTGACTCTCAACCTAACATAAGGTTTATTATATAATCATAAGCTGCGCAGCTTGTATATTGCAAAAAACATTTTTGCATTAATTCGACAGGGTGACAGGAGATGATTTTATGAAAATCGGTGATTTTGCCAAAGCCTGCGGAATATCTGTTTCAGCACTTCGTTACTATGACAGTCAAGGCTTGCTTTCGCCTGTTTATACCGATATTTTTACAGGTTACAGATATTATGACGAAAGTCAGATCGAATTTTGTAAAACAATAGGAATTTTAAAATCTGCTAATTTTTCTCTTTCCGAAATAAAGCAAATACTGCAATCAAATAATGCAGACGAAAGATCAATGCTTTTTGAAAAGAAAAGAGCAGAATATTATAACATTCTCCGCCGCCTTGATGAAGTGCAGACAGCCATTAAGGAGGTTGAATTTATGAAACAATCTGATTTTATCCCTCTTAAAGAGGACATCAATATTCCTTTTGAAAACGATGAAGAGATTATCGGAAGGTGGGAATTACTTGCAGATTCGGGTAATAATCTGTCTTTTGGAGAAAAGAGGCGGGAAATATATTTTCTTCCCGAAGGAGAACAGTATTGGTGTTTTTCATGGACAAAGGGAAAATTTCTCTTTAATAACGGTGCAATGACAAGCGTTAACAGTTATACCACAGAAAAGCGTGATGACGGTTTGTATATGACGATAGAGCTTAAATGCTATGACTATGTCCAAAGTGGCAAAACGGAAAAGATCTCATTACGCCAACAGGATAAAAAGCGTTATTCAAAACAGGAAATTGCCCGCCGTGACAATATCAATATTCCATTTAAGAATGACGACAGAGTTATTGGAAAATGGTATGTATTTGATTACATCAGGCGTATCGAGGACTTTTCTCCAAGTATGCCGTCAGCACACTGCAAGCTGTTTTTCAGCGAAATAGAATTTCTTCCCGGCGGAAAGTGCATAAGTGTTTATGGAGATAGAATTATCAGCGATAATAATACGCAAATATGGACAAAAGGCTTTATTCTGCGTAAATTTAACGAAACTGCCTGTGCTTATGAATTTCGTGATGAAAACAATAAGGAGTTCCTCTTTATAGAATGGAAAAGCGGTGATTATATATGGGGCGGCTTAGAACCCAATTACTATGTATTCACCCGTGAACGGCGTATATGATTACTTTGCCCGAATAAGAAAAGCACTTATTCGGGCAAAACTGTTGTTTCTTTCAAAAATGTAATGAAATTGTAACTATTTTGTTATTGACTTTGGCTTTTCAAAGGTTTATACTTATACTTGTAAAACAATTATGATGTATATAACAAAGTGAGATTTTGGAGGTGTTACTATGGAAAAATTATTTTTGTCAATTCCGGATAAATCTCACGAAAAAGCCTACACGGAAATGATGGAACGCTGGGAAAAGCTTGAAGATCATATAAATCCGTCATTGCTAAGCAGATACAGCGGCAAAGAAAAAAGAAATGTTCCCTATTCCAAATGGCTGGAATGGTGCGAAGATGACCGCACTACAGGCAGTATGCTGGCAACGAATGTTCCCTGTACACTTTATTTCTTAATAAATGATTCAGGAGAGATTTTAGGAGCTATTGAAATTAACCACTCCTATACACATCGAGGTCATATTCACGTGGGAATTGCTCCTTGGAATCGCAGAAAAGGATATGGAAGCATTATATTAAAACTTGCTTTGGAGAAATGCCGTGAAATGAAACTCGGTAAAGTGGAAATTTGTACTCATAAAGATAATATCGCTGCAATAAAAACAATTATAAATAATGGCGGAAAAATGATAGAAGAATTTTATGAAGACGACATTTGCAATCAAAGGTTTTTAATAGAATTATAGCATTAGATTAAGTTGCTTTAAAACAAGAACTTCGTTGTTAGAAGAAAAACCATAGACAAAACCAAAGCTGATTATACCCAAAAGAACAAATAAAACAACATAAAGGAAACAACACCTATGAACATAAAGCTTGCTGGCTTGGTAGCCGACTCAATAGTAGACGGCCCCGGCTTTCGATTCACGATCTTCACCCAAGGCTGTCCGCATCACTGCGAGGGCTGCCACAATCCCGATACTCACGATTTTAAAGGCGGAAGATATGCCGACTGCGATAAGATAATTGATAAAATCAAAGAAAACAAGCTTACGGCGGGCGTGACCTTTTCGGGCGGAGAGCCCTTTTGCCAGCCCGAACCCTGCGCTTATATGGCAGAAAAGCTTAAGGCTATGGGCTATCATTTAATGAGCTTTACGGGCTATACCTTTGAACAGCTTACGGAAATGGCTAAAAAAGACGAAAATATAAAGAAATTTTTAGGATTATTGGATATAATAATTGACGGTAAATTCATATTATCTCAAAGAAGTCTTGAACTGAGATATAAGGGCAGCAGAAATCAGCGTACCATTGATGTAAAAGAAAGTATTAAGCAAGGGAGAGCAGTTGAAATTGAAATTTAAAGGTTTTTTCAGAGCAATAACCTCCGCCGCCCTTGCTGTGGCAGTCATCACTTGTACAGCTTGTTCAAAGGACGACGGCGAAAATTATATTTTCAAATACGACATTGCGCAAAACCCAAGGACGCTTGACCCACAAACCGCTACTGACAGCTCCTCCTATGAAATTATAGCCAATATGTTTGAGGGGCTTTTAAGAATAGACAATGAAGGAAATATACAAAGTGCAGTTGCGGAAAAATACACAGTAAGCACAGACGGTTTGGTTTATACCTTTGATCTGAGAAAAGACGTTTTCTGGACAGACGGAGATAAATTTGAGGCGCAGTGTACGGCAAAGGACTTCGTTTTTGCTTTTCAGCGGCTTTTCCGACCCTCCACAAAATCCAAAACGGCAGGTGATTTTTTCTGCATAAAAAACGCAAAGGAGATCAACAAAGGCACTATAACCGACCTGTCAGAATTGGGTGTAAAGGCGGAGGGAGATTTTAAGCTCATTATAACCCTTGAAACACCTACTCCCTCTTTTCCCTCCATGCTGACTACAGCTCCCGCTATGCCCTGCAATGAAGAATACTACAACAGCACAGACGGAAGATACGGCTTGTATGCGGATGCTATTGCCTCCAACGGGGCTTTTTACCTGTTCAGGTGGAATTACGACCAATGGAGCAAGGACAATAACAGTATTATAATGAGGGCAAATAAAAAGAATAAGGAAAATCAGGATATTTACCCTTACGGATTAAACTTTTTTATTGAAGAAGAGGACAGCTATCAGAATTTCCTTGACGAAAGCAATCATGTATACATAGCTTCGGGAACCAATGCAATAAAGCTTTTGGACAAGGGCTATGAGTACAGTGAAAGTGAAAACAGGATATGGGGCATAGTCTTTAACACAAAAAGCAAGGCATTCAAAAGCGAGGAGCTGCGAAAGGCTTTGGCATACAGTATTGACCGCGAAAAAACAACATTGGAAAGCGAAGTGGGCTATAATAAGGCAATAGGAATCGTACCCTCGATAATAAAAATCGGCACAGAAAACTATCGTGATCTTGTAAAAAAAGAGTGTTTGCTTCCTTACAGCGGAGAATTGGCGGACAGCTCTCTTGAAAAGGCATTGGAAACGGTAGACAAGTCCTCTTGGTCGGGGCTTACTCTCTATGTTCCCGATGATGATGTGATTTTTGAATATATTTCCGATATATCGCAGCAATGGCAGTATGAGCTTAACTTCTACTGCAATATAAAAAAATTGGATCAAAACAGCTATGAAACGGCATTGAGCAATGGAAGCTACGATTTTATCGTTGCTGATATTTCGGGAACGTCAAACAGCCCTTATGCTTATCTCTCCTCTTTTCTTTCGGGCAACAGCAATAATTACGCCAACTATAAAAGCTCGGAGTTCGAGAATATGCTTTCAGAGGATGAAAGCTCCGCAACCGCAAAGGAAAGCGCAGATCTGTTTTATAAGGCGGAGGAAACAATCATCAACAGCGGGGTGTTTATTCCACTTATTATCCAAAGCGAATATGCCTTTTTCGGAGAGGGCTGTCAAGGCATCGTGTATAACCCATTTACTAAAACGGTTATTTTTAAAGAAGCAAAAATGTTTTAATATTAAAAAAGAGCAATTCTGCATGAAAAACAGAATTGCTCATTTTTTTATTTTTCCGAAATCAAATATTTTTCCGGGTCTTTTAACAGGTCAACATAAACCCTGACCTCACCGCCCCGCCCAAAGGGATAACTCTCCTTTGAGTACCAGCGGCTTTCAAAACGGTGATTATTGTACCAGCATAACGCGCGAACCTTGTTTCCCGAATACTCGCTCTCTGCTATATGTGCATTTATGTAGGTTTTGTTCAGAATCAGCTTTTGAAAATACCTTGAAGCGGCAATCTCTTTACAAAAAGCTCTGATCCCACAACCTAAAAATATTACAAATAACGCAGCGGATACGGCAAAAACCGCTTTGTCCTCCAAACGCATATCATCAAAATCCTTTTGGGAAAAAGGCACATATATACTGTCGCCCACCTCAAGACCTTCATAGTAGAAAAGATGTGCGGGCAGAAAGGAATTGACCCTTTGAAATCCGATCCAATACTCAGTTCTTAATTCAAGGACAACACCGCCGTGTTCTTCGGAAGAACGCATAATCTCTGTGATCTTCCCCTCAACATAATAGCCGCCGATACCTCTTACGGAATACATTTTTGCTAAGGGTGTAAATATAATAAAGCTCTCTGCAATAAACCACAGAACAAAGCCCGCAAGTATCAGCAAAAATACTCCGCCGAAAATTCTGCCTTTTCTCGGTCTGTATCTGTCCACAAAATCACCTCCGACAAAGCTATTGGCTTTCCTTGTAGCTTCTGACCGCTTTATCGACCTCGCTCATTATTTTCTTTTCAAGTGCAGTACCGTGAAGCTCTTTTTCATACATAACACCGATATAATTATTGTTGTAGCTGATCCCTCTGTCTATGGCGTAAAAATAATATACCGAACCTCTGACAACGGCGCAAGCCCTGAAATAAACCTTTGAACCCATATCGCTAACACGCTCAAAGCTGTAAACGTTATCGGGAGTGCCTGAATGCTTGTATTTTTCTATCATTTCATAGATCTCGTTTTCGGGGGCGCTTGAAACGATAAAGGCTGACATTCCGATATTGTATGGACAAAACTCATCTTCACAGTCGGGAGCGTAAACAGCCACATAATCTATCTCTCCTGCATTTGTCGCACTGTCAACAAAATCCTTGCTGAGCATAAAGGAATATTCGATTTGTACATCTTTTCCGTTATCGTCATCATACAAGGTATCCTTTACCTCTCTTGAGGGTTTGGGAAGTGGTAGAGCGGTGTCTTTCTGGTGATTTCCGTTTATCAAATCGTTAAATGCGTCCTGAGCAATTCCATTTATGATATTTTTAAACAAACCCATTATTTTTCACCCATAACCTTGACCATAACCGCCTTTTGAGCGTGAAGCCTGTTTTCCGCTTCGTCAAAGATCTCCTGTGCGTGTTCCTCAAAGACCTTGGCTGTTATCTCCTCCTCACGGTGAGCAGGCAGACAGTGCATTACCATAGCGTCGGAGTGAGCAACGAACATAACATCATCGTTTATCTGATAGCCCTTAAAAGCGATCTTTCTCTTTTCGGCTTCTCCCTCCTGTCCCATTGACGCCCATACATCGGTAAAGAGTACATCGGCGTCTGCCGCAGCTTCCTTGGGATCTGCGGTAAGCGTAAAGCCTTTATAGTCCTTTGCAAAATCCAAAACGGTTTTATCGGGGTGATAGCCGTCGGGGCAAGCAACGGAAACGTCCATACCAACCTTTAAACCGCCTACGATAAGGGAGTTAGCCATATTGTTGCCGTCACCGATATAGCACATTTTGAGCCCTTCAAGCTTCTTTTTGTATTCACGAACCGTAAGCAGATCAGCCAGCACCTGACAGGGGTGACAGTAGTCGGTCAATCCGTTTATAATGGGAATACTGCCGTATTCTGCCAGATTTTCTACCTCTTCCTGCTTAAAGGTTCTTATCATAATTCCGTCAAGATAGCGGGAAAGCACTCTTGCAGTGTCCTGAACGGGCTCTCCTCTGCCAATCTGCAAATCGTTTGAGGATAAAAATAAGGGGTAACCGCCAAGCTGATACATTCCCGTTTCAAAGCTCACTCTTGTTCTGGTGGAGGCCTTTTCAAAAATCATTCCCAAGGTTTTTCCCTTAAGACGGTCGTGGGGAATGCCGTGTTTAAGCTCGTATTTGAGCTGATCCGCTAAGTTGAGGATCTCAGTGATCTCCTCTGTGGATAAGTCTGCCATTTTAAGTAAATGTTTCATTTTCTTTATTTCCTTTCAGTAATATAAACGGAAACTATGTGTCAATTCTGATCATTTCCGTCAGTGCCTTGTTTCTGTAAATTATATCATCACGGACAGTAAAGCCCATGCTTTCCCAAAATGCGTTCCCGTCGGAATTTCGCCCGAAAACCACCAGCGCTGTTTTATTTATCCCCAAAGCTTGAAGTGCATTTAGCACAGTCCCTACAAGTTCTCTTGCAATACCCTGCCTGCGGTGATTGGGGCTTATTGCTGTGTGATAGATGTATCCGCGCCTTCCGTCGCTGCCTGCCATTATCGCACCCACAAGCTCGCCGCTTTCCTCCGCAGCAAAACAGGTCTTGGGATTACGTTCAAGAAATCTTGCAATCCCCTCTTTTGAATCATCAAGATCGTTCAGTCCCATTCCATTACAGGAAAGCCACAATGCATACACTTTTTCATAATCGTCAATAGTCATAACTCTGATGTACATTGCATTATCCTTTCACCTTGTACTCCATCGGGGTATAACGAATACCGTCTTTCTCCTGCTCCTCCGACTGCGGGACAAAGCCCAAGTGCAGATAAAACGGAAGCCCATAAGGTGAGGAATTGAGTGTTATCTCCGAAAGTTCGGGATTATCCTTTTTTAAATCGTTCAGCAGAAAATTAAAAAGCGCTGTTGCAACACCCTTGCGGTGATATTCGGCTTTTACGAACACAAGATTGATATGGGTTTTTGTCGCTCTCATACCGATTATCCCGATAATATTTTCACCGTCAAACGCCGCATATATGGGACTTAAATCTCTCTTGAAGTCTGAATCGGCTTTCTTGCTTTCGCTGATAAACTTTTCAAAGGCTTCTGCTCCCTCCTGCTTGTAATCGGGAGCCTCAAAGCGCATAAATATGTCTTGCGCAAGGTTCAATGCTTCATCTATTTCGTCGCCCTTCGCTTTTCGTATCTCATACGGTGGAACAAATACATCGATTTCCTCATTATCGGGCAGTTCAAACATTGCACCGAATTTTGCGGCAAGATTTTCATCAACGTAATATACCTTTGCTCTTCCCTCGGCAATCGCATTGTTTCGTCCCTTTATGCGCTCTTTCCAGACGCTGTCTGGAACATCAATATAATGCAGCTCACAATCGATGCTTCTGTCCTTATAAAAATTTTTTGCATATTCCCTTTCGTCCTTTTGCCAAAAGCCCCAATCAAGAATTACATTTATTCCAGTTTCTATCAGCTCCAATGACTTGTCGAAAAGGTAATGCTGAATATTTTCGCAGTATTCGTCATGCTTTTCGCCAACATATTGACCGAAGATTGACAGCATTATCTCATCTACGGAAAGCAAAACGGCATTATGTTTTTTCCTTATCCGCTGTGCATAAGTGCTTTTGCCGCTGCATATTCTGCCGCATATCAAAATTACCTTTGCCATAATTACTCCTTATTTTACATATTTACAGCCAAACTGCCCAATCTCCGAACTCAAAAGTACCGCTTCCGTGATGCAATAGTCCTTTTTCTTTCAAAACCCTAAATTCATCTCTCATACGAACAATAATCTCAGGCTTGATATCCAAGGAATGATGCCCGGGAAAAACCCTGCTGACAGGAAGCTCGGCGATCTTTTCCAAGGAAGCAAGGTAAGCAACAGGGTCGGTAGACGGATAGTAAGCAAACAAAGTATCCTTATACACCAGATCTCCCGTAAAAAGATAACCCTTATCCTTTTCATAAAAGCATATATGCCCCGGCGAATGTCCGGGAGTGTGCAGCACCTCGACCGTTCGACCGCCAATATCAATAATATCCCTATCTTTAAGAATCCTTGAAGGCATACCCTGAAACACTGTGTAACCGCTAACGTCAAACTCCTCAAGCAAATCACATCGGTCAACAACCATATTCCTGACAATCTCGGCTGAAAGCGGAAATTCCCCGTTCAGCCAGTTGACCTCATCACCGTGAGCATAAAATTCGGGAAAAAACCTGTGTCCCCCAATATGGTCCCAATGAATATGAGTAGCAACAGCAATCACGGACTTATCCGTTAATTTTACCACTTCATCATAAATATTGCAAATTCCAAGCCCTGTATCTATCAACAAGCTTTTCTCTGTGCCGTTTAACAGATAGCAGTGAGTTTCCTCCCAATGTCGGTATTCGCTTATAATATAAGTGTTTTCATCTATTTTGTCAATCGTAAACCAGTCGCTCATAAAAAACTCCTAAGATTAATTGTTTTTATATGTGGCTACTCCAAGTGTGTGCTTTTACCACTTGTTAAACAATGAAGTTGACTACGCCATATATCAAATGACATACTGTAAAAACCGAAATGGGAACAACAGCAAGTATATTCTTCCTATCAACGGTAAAAAGCAAAAACGCCAAACAGGGTGGAACAGTTAAACCTAATATAACGATTGCATTTGTAAAACCGATATAATAAAAAATCCAGCTTGCAAAATATAACTGGCAACAAATTATTGTTACAATAATCAATGAAGAAATACTTATTTTTTTCGTTTTTTATTTATTATAACACACAATGCAGCCACCAGCAATTCTTGACATACTGACGCTGTTATGTCAAAAGCCTCGGTTACGGAATCTGCTCTCAAAATATCATTTGGCGCAGGAACAGCAAACTAGATAAAATTCGGGATCATTATTATCAGAAAAAGCACCGCTCCCCAGACATCATAGCCAAATTTATATTTTTCGGAAAACATATTTCCCCCTTAGTATCTCAAATTACAGCAACGTTTATCTTTTCATCTTCACAACATATTCATCTGTTCCCTGTTCAAGCTGTTTTTCCTGCGTCAGCACAAAACCATGCCTTTGATAAAAATGAATTGCCTTTGTATTCTTTTCCAGCACATTTAAATACCACACATCAAGTTTATCAACAGCAAATTCTATCAACCTTGAGCCTATGCCTTCTTTTTGAAAGAAAGAGTCTACATAAAGCTCCATAATCTCTTGTCCTTCTGTGTGCAGCATACCTTTTACAAATTCATCATCATACACCCAGATATTTGTCAGCTTTTCGGGGTTGTCAATATAATCCTTTGCCAATGGAAGAACCTGTATTTCTCCGAAGGAAACCTTATCGTTGTGGAAAATCGACCTGTAATTCATTCTTTTTGTGAAAACCAATATTTCCGCTATTCTTGATACATCTTGTATTGATGCTTTTCTGATACAATCCATATAAATACCAGTTCAAAATAAGAATTTATCTAATCTCTTTTTACGGCGCTTCTTTTGATTATGAAATTTTATACACATCGTCTCCGTAAAACATAACCTTTTCGCCCCTCTTAACCTGTTTCATTACCAAAATAACATTTAACACATCAGGAGAAGGCGAAATCATACCTACACATGCCATACCGAACATAAAGCCGTTAAAAACCCTATTATCGGCGGGTGAAATAATAAACAGTGCAAAAGGAATTATTCCGAGAACAAACGGCAGCAGGCACATAATTACAAAACGGATTCGTTTCATCGGATAAGACGCAAGAGCAACAAAAATCATTTGTCCCTTCAATTTTCCAATCGTCACTTCCGCCTCTCTCGGATAAACAATCCCGTGAAGCCATTCGTGAACAACACAAAGCCCCACACCGATCAGGCAGCCAACCAAAACAGTTGGCAAAATAACTGACATACTGTGATTTATAATATTTTTGGTAAATATCGAAGCAGCCATAACAAAACACATAACCGCCATAATAGGAGCCGATTTTTTCATCATATCCTCAGGTGTGGCGGGAGCCTTGAGCTTTTCGGCATTTGGCGGAAGATTTCCTTGTTGATAATCATTTATGTTTTCTATACATTTTTTCAGCACTATCATTTCTTTTCACCTGTTTTATCAATCAATTTTTGTATACGGTATAACGATAATGCGGCATATCTACACCCCGATAGTGCTTTACCCATTGGTCACTTACAGTCATTCCGTTTCTGATGGCTACATTTTGAGAGGCTATATTTGTATCTCTTATTATAGAGCAGACCTCATTAGCATTCAATACCTCAAAAGCGTATTTTTTACATGCTTTTGCCGCTTCTGTGGCATAACCGTTATGCCAGTATTTGCGCTGAAAGAGATAACCTATTTCAAGTACCTCTTTATCCTTCCACGGCTGCATGGTAAGTCCGCATTGCCCGATCATTTCGTTATTTTCTTTCAGAACCGCTGCCCATAAGCCAAAGCTGTATTTTCGATAACGTGAAATCTGTCTGTCAAGCCATTCCTGTACCTCATTGTCATCGAATGCACCTTCATAAGCATACATGGCTTCATCATCTTTCAAAATAAGGCATAAGGCTTCAAAATCGGACTGTATCAGCTCCCGTAAATACAGACGGTCTGTTTCGATAATCGTTTCTCGTTCCATAAAAAACAATTTCCTTACTTACATCATTGCCGAAAAATCGTTATATTCTTTTCAAAAAGAAATATTCCTCATAATCATCAACATCATTTTTATAATATCCCACCTGTTCATAATTCATAGCCTTGTAAAAATCCTTGCCCTGCCAACCGAAAGTATCAAGGCGGATCACATTTGCACCCAGCTTTTTAGCTCTTTTTTCCGCCTCCTCCAACAGCATTTTTCCGTATCCCATTCTTCTGTATCTTTCGTCAACATAAACCGTGGAAATATATAAGATCTTAAAGGCTGTCATACAAGCGTCTAACCCTGCGATCACTCTCCCATCGCAGTTTATGCCGATTGAAATATTCCCTTCTGTTTTATAGCCGATATAGTTTTTATCATATTCGCTCAGAGCGATTTCCAGCTCTTCTACCTGTTCTTCCGATAAATCAATAATTTTTGTTTTCATTTTGCACCTTATCCCCATATTATATTGCAGTAATTCTCAACAACTGCCTTTATTCCCTATAAAATCCGCCTGTATGAAAGTTTTCACCGCCGAGCTTCTTTGCAATAAGTCTATAAGTCACTACCCCGTCGGGACAAACAAACTCCTTGCATAACGGATCGTCTGTGACATTTCCCGTAGGGGAAAAGCCACCGATTCTCCGCAAATCTCCGCCGCTGCGCACAGCTTCCATCATAGGAAAAAGAAGCATCATAGACTTTTGGCAAAACCCTCTGCCGCATTGATTTACGGGACAGTCATAAGTACAGCAGTAAACATCGCCCACCTCATCGCCGTTCCGACAGTGATTTTTTGTTTTGTTATCGTGTGAAACGGCTATAACCTCTATTGTAAAGGCGTATTCTTCTTCATACCATTTGTTCATTTCAAAATCTCTCCAATCGGGTTTATCATTACTTTACATACAATGCGACTCTGTTCCCGTCCAAAATCACCCTGTCTCCGTTTTCATCTTTTCCTAAAATATTTATCTGAAACAAATGCATACCCAATTTGCCGGAATCTTCATTTTTTGTATACACCGACATGTATATATGATAATACTTTCCCGTATCGGTTTCGATTTCGGTAAGTTCGGGTCTTATTTTTTCCCAAGTCGCTTCCCGTCCGCCGCTTCCGCCGTTGTTTTTGTACGAAACAATCTCTCCGTCAATAAAGCTCATTGCCTCGTTGATTTTTTCGTCAAAATCATCGCTGTTTTTCAGTTCATCGCAAAACATAGCTTTTAAAGCTTCGGCGTCGCCCGATTTTAAATAGCTCATGACCTCCTCGCCTATTTCCTTTGCCGCTTTGCTCTTGTCTCCCAGAGGATTGGACGGACTGCTGAAGTCGGAATTACAACCCGCAAGAAAAATCATTGCCATGCATAAGCTTAGAGGTTTGAAATAAAATTTTTTCATTTTTCACCTTATCCCAAATATTGAGTTACAAATTCTTCTATGTCCCGATATCGCTCGGGCTGTAAATCAACCTTTCTATATTCCTGTAAATATTCCTTTGTTAATTCATCATAAGCCTGTGCTGTTTTTCTCAAATCCTGCGGATTATAACCGTCAAACACATTATAATCGGCAATATCCAATTCATAGCCTAAATCGGAAATCATAGCGTTCAAGCTGATCATACTCATAAATGCAAGATGTATGTTATCTTCATCGGCTGCCGCATACATTTTGTTTCTCCAATTTGAAAACATTTCCTCATAAGTTCCTCTGACATAATCTGCCGTTATGGGCTTTTTTTGTGACGGCAAAGCTGCATTTACCTTTTTGAAAACACGCATAGTTTCCTGTACAAGTGTGGTTAAGGATTCTTTAATTTCCTCGGAGGATTTTCCCGATAAAACATTTTCTATCATTTCACAAAGCTTGCAAGGTTTATTCTCCATTAACTCCAGTTCTTCATAAACACGCTTTACTCCATAGTGGAAATACTTTTTATTCAGCATTGCAATGGCGTTTTCGATATAGTACAAAGTATATCCTGTCTGTACCCAAAGATCTTCCATATCTTCTGCAATCATTGCCATCAAATAAAAATGTTCCGCCTCCTTCATCTTTTTTTCGGCTTTGAGCCAGTCTTCTTTCGATAAGGGAGCCGACAAATTATTATTTACTTTTTTACGCAGTGCTTCTAATTTTTCTATGTATTTCTCATCTGCACAAAACACAATTTTTGAATCCATAAGCTTTGCAATATTGGGATCGTTGTACAAAGAATCATATTCCAATTTTTCCCATGTGGTACAATAAATATCATGACCAACCTGCAAATCGTCTTGTATAAAAGTACAGCTTAACCGCCAGCCATTATCATCGTTGATCAGAACAAGCAGATCCAGATCCGATTTTTCATAATAATCACCTGTTGCAAAGGAACCGCATATTCCGATCATTGCAAGAGATTCGGGACATACCCTTTTTGCTTTTTCTATAACTGCATCTATTATTTTTTGGTTTCGTATTTCTAAATCCTTCATATTACCTCAATTCAATTCAAAATTCCTTCAAGGATAGCAACACCCTTGTCAATCTCCTCATAAGTAATAGTCAAAGGCGGCAAAAATCTCAGCTTATCCTTGGCTGTAAGCATTAAAAGACCCTTATCCAAAGCTTCGCCAACCACATCGGCGGCTTTCTTTGTTTTAAGAGCAGCGCCCAGCATAAGTCCCATACCGTCTACCCTTGAAATTTCCTCTATTTTTAAAAGCTTTTCTCTTAAATATTTCCCTTTTTCAGTCACCTGCTGCAAGTGATCTTTGCTTTGAATAAAGTTAAGAACTGCAAGACCTCCCGCACAGGAAACGGGATTTCCTCCGAAGGTGGAACCGTGAGTTCCCTTGCCTAAAACGTCCCTGCACTTTTCATCGGCAAGACAAGCGCCCATGGGAAGTCCACCTACAATTCCCTTTGCAAGTGTTGTGATATTGGCTTTGTGACCGAAGTTATCTCCTGCTAAAAACTTTCCCGTTCTTCCAACGCCTGTCTGAACCTCGTCGGCGATTACAAGCACGTCTTTTTTGCCGCACAAATCAAATACAGCGTCAACAAAATCCTGGTTTAACGGCACAACGCCGCCCTCACCCTGAATATACTCAAGCATAACGGCGCAAATGGTATCATCAAGCTTTTCCTTTAAATCCCCGATATTATTGGCTTCGACATTTATAAAACCCTCCACAAATGGGAAAAAGTAATTGTGAAAAACCTCCTGTCCCGTAGCGGAAAGAGTGCAAAGAGTTCTGCCGTGAAAGCTGTTTACAAGGGTAATAATATTGTGCCGACCCTTGCCGTACTTGTCAAAGCTGTATTTTCTCGCCAATTTTATAGCGCACTCGTTGGCTTCCGCACCGCTGTTTCCGAAAAATACGGCAGAATAACCTGTAATTTGGTTAAGTCTTTCCGCAAAATCTGCCTGAACCTTGGTGTAGTAATAGTTTGAGGTGTGCTGCAAGGTTTTTACCTGATTACAAACCGCCTCTACCCAATTTTCATTGCAGTAACCGAGAGAGTTTGTGCCTATTCCGCTGCCGAAATCTATGTACTGCTTTCCGTTTTCATCGGTGGCAGTTTCACAGCAGCCCTTTTCCATTACTAACTGGTATCTTCCGTAAGTACCCATTATATTTGAATCAAATTTTTCTATTGTGTTCATTGTTACTCCTATTTTTTAGCCTACGATCATAGTTCCTGCACCCTCGTTGGTAAGCAATTCAATAAGAATTGAGTGAGGGATTCTTCCGTCAATAATGTTAGCCTTGGGAACGCCCCGTCTTACTGCCTCAACACAGCAATCGATTTTCGGAATCATACCGCCCGAAATTATATCCTGCTTCTTTAAATAAGGTACCTCGCTGACCTTTACGGTGTGAATCAGAGTGCTTTCATCGTCCTTGTTCTCCAAAAGCCCCACAATATCCGTCATAAGAATAAGGTTAGCCGCCTTTATCTCTGCCGCAACACGGGCGGCGGCAGTGTCGGCGTTTATGTTGTAAACCTCTCCGTTTCCGCCCGATGCAACAGTGGATATAACGGGAATATAGCCCTTGTCAAGCACATCATTTATAATTTGGGGATCAACCTTTGTTATCTCTCCAACAAGCCCAAGCTCTTTATCCTTTTGCTCTGCTTCAATAAGATGCCCATCCAAACCGCACAAACCCACCGCCTTGCCGTTATGAAGATGCAGAAGATCCACAAGATCCTTGTTTACCTTGCCGCAAAGCACCATCTGGACAATATCCATAGTTTCCTCGTCGGTATAGCGCAGTCCATTTACAAACTTGCTTTCCTTGCCGATTTTTTTCAGCATTGCGTTGATTTCGGGACCTCCGCCATGTACAAGCACAATTCTTATCCCTACAAGAGAAAGAAGAACTATGTCGGACATTACAGCTTCCTTTAAATTATCGTTTGTCATAGCGTTGCCGCCGTATTTTACTACCACGGTTTTACCCGAATACTGCTGTATATAGGGCAGTGCGTCGCTTAATATTGAGGCTCTGTCATTTATCATTTTCATTGTTTCCTTCTCCTTAACTGCGGTATTCCGCATTTATCTTGACATAATCATAAGTAAGGTCACAGCCCCAAGCAACTGCGCAATCCTCACCCTCGTCAAGATCTATGATGATTTCGATTTCGTCCTCGGAAAGAATTTTGAAAGCCTCGTCCTCGGAAAATTCATAGCCTACACCGTTTTCACAAACTCTAACCCTTCCCGCTCTTGAAGCAAAGTCAACAGAAACCTTGTTAACATCAAATTCGGCATCGGAATAGCCCAATGCACACATAACACGTCCCCAGTTAGCATCGGCGGCGGAAATTGCGGCTTTGAGAAGAGGGCTGTTGATAACGGATAATGCCACCGCCTTTGCGGTTTCCTCGTTGTGTGCATTTTTCACCGCACATTCAATAAGCTTGCTTGCTCCCTCACCGTCACGTGCGGTCTCCCTGGCGAAATTCAGCATAACCGCATACAAGGCACAGATAAACTTATCGAAATCCTCTCCGTCCTCCGTGATTTCCCTGTTTCCCGCATAGCCTGAGGACATAATTGCAAGAGTGTCGTTGGTGGAAGTGTCTCCGTCCACGCTTACCATACTATAGGTTATTGCATTTACCTGTTTTAACGCCTGATAAAGCATTTCCGAAGAAATAGCGATATCGGTGGTGATAAAGGCAAGCATGGTAGCCATATTGGGATTTATCATACCGCTGCCCTTGCTCATACCGCCTAAATGACAAATTTTTCCGTCTATCTCTATTTCTACCGCAAACTGCTTTTGACGTGTGTCAGTGGTCATTATTGCATTGCATGCGTCATTATAACCGTTTTCCGAAAGCTTTTCCGACAAAATAGGAATACACCTTTCAAAGGGTTCAAGGGACATTGGCTGTCCGATAACTCCCGTTGATGCAACAATAACATCATCAACATTTATGTTAAGTGCCTTTGCGGTAAACTCACAAGCGCCCTCGGCTATTTCAATTCCGTTGGCATTGCAGGTGTTGGCATTTCCCGAATTGACAATCACCGCCTGTGCCCTGCCGTTTTCCAAATGCTTTTTGGTAACGGCAATAGGTGCACCCTTAACCTTATTTGTTGTATACAAAGCAGCCGCATTGCATACCCTATCGCAAAAAATAATTGCCATATCGTTTTTTTGCGAGTTGGCTTTTATATGGGCATTTATCCCCGCTGCCTTAAAACCCTTTGCGGCACATACTCCGCCGTCTATAAACTTAATTTTGCTGCTGTTTGAATCAACTGCTTTGTTCATTTTATCGCCTTTCTTTGCTGTATAATCTTATTTTTTCTTATAATAACCCTGTGGTTTCATCAATTCCCATCATTATATTAAGACACTGCACCGCCGCACCGCTTGCCCCTTTTCCCAAGTTGTCAAGCCGAGACGAAAGCACGATCCTGTCCTCGTTTCCGTAAACAAAAATCTCTAAGTAATTCTTGCCGCTTAAGGTATTGGCAGCCAAAAAGCCGTCGGTAAGCGCTTCCTCTCCCATAAAATCATAAACCTTGATAAAAGGCTGTCCCTGATAATGCTTTTTTAACATTGTCACTATCTCGTCGGGAGTTGATTTTCTCTTCATAAGCCTTGTTATCAAAGGAACGGTAACCACCATTCCGCTGTAATAATCACATACCACCGGAACAAACACAGGTTTTTCCATAAGACCGCACACCTTCTGCATCTCGGGAAGGTGCTTATGCTGCTGTGTCAGAGCGTACTGTCTTGGGCTATTAAATTCATAAGGTTTGTTTTCCCCCTCATATACGGCAATAGCCTTTTTTCCCGCTCCGCTGTAACCCGAAAGGGCGTAGCAGGTCACAGGATAATCCGCTGCAATAAAATCATTTGTCACAAGAGGATATACCAAGGAGATAAAACCGCCTGCATAACAGCCCGGAACAGCCACACGCTTTGATTTTTTTATATTATCTCTATGCTCTGCCGACAGCTCGGGAAAGCCGTAAGCCCACCCGGGATCTGTTCTGTGAGCAGTGGAAGCATCAATTATCCTTACATCGGGATTTTCTGCCAAGGAAACCGCTTCGATCGCCGCAGTATCGGGCAGACACAAAAAAGTGAAATCCGAGGAGTTTATCATTTTTTTGCGTTCGTTAATGTCCTTGCGCTTATTCTCGTCAATAGTGAGTATTTCAAGGTCGCTGCGTTCCTTAAATCTCTCAAAGATCTTAAGACCCGTAGTGCCTTCCTTTCCGTCAATAAAAATCTTAGTCAATTTTTACTCTCCTTCCGTCAACGCCTTGACCTCCGATAAAAGAGGAGGATTTTTCGGTATGGGGAATTTCGTACAGGCAATTCCCGCCACTGCGCAGGCGTATTTCACAATATCATCATCGCTCATTTTGTTGTAAAGAGCGTATATTGTTCCCGCCTTAAAGCTGTCCCCCGCTCCCAAGGTGGAAACCACATCAATGGAATAGGGCTTGAAATACTTCGGTGCCTGTCCCTTTCTGCCGTACATGACCTCTTTTTCGCCGCAGGTGAAGATAACAAGCCCGTCGGTATTGTCGGTGTCAGCTTGAACAGCTCTTCAAAGCTTTTATCGGGATAATGTCCCTCCAGATACTGATGTGATATTGCATTAACAGCGCAGTATCTGTTCATTATACTGTCATGACCGCAGTCGATAGTTGCAAAGGGCTTGTTGTACTTTCGGCAAAGCTCAACCGACCTGTCACAGCAGAAAAATGGGTCAATGCCGCAGCAAGCAGCATTTTTTATTCCCTCCTCGGAGGGAGGCTCGTAAAAGGGTTCTTTTCGCCCGTAATGCTTTTCCCACTCGCCGAAACAGGTTCTTGTGTCCTTGTCTATTATAACATAATCGACTATACCGTCAAAATCCTCGTCAACAAGCTCCGACATATCGACATTTTTATCGGAACAATAACCTCTTATTATTTCACGGTTGTTATTTCCTATATGACTGCCGCCGATTTTCAGTTTACAGCCCAAGGATGCCAACACAGCCGCGGCAGTTCCTGTTTCTCCGCCGATGTGGTGATATTTTTCCTTTATTTCTCCATAACCGTCAGGGGAAGGAAAGCTGTTTTTGAGCAAAAATGCCTCGGTGGACATTACCATTCCGTATAAATAAATGTGATCCATAAATATGACTATTGTTTTCTCCTTATCAAAAATTATTTATATTACAGTGCGGAAGCTTGGATCTCAAAGGTTTAACATCTTGATCTGAGGCGTTCAAACTCAAATAATTCAATTTAGTAAGGTTTGCAAAAGAGGTCAAGTCGGTGATCTGATTGTAAGCTATTTCCAAAAAAGTCAAATTAGGAAGATTTACAAGAGGGGTTATGTCGGCGATTTGATTGTAGTCCAAATACAGCACTGTCAAATTAGTAAGATTTGCAAGATGGGCTATTTCTGTTATCTCATTTTCATACAAATACAGATTTGTCAAATTAGTAAGCTCTGCCAGAGGAGTTATGTCGGTGATCTGATTGTGATACAAATACAGCTCTGTCAAATTAGTAAGATTTGCAAGAGGGGTTATGTCGGTGATATCATTTGTGTCCAACCTCAACGCTGTCAAATCAGTAAGCTTAGAAAGAGGTGTTATATCTGTGATTTGAGAGCCGTGGCCATACAAATACAAAGTTGTCAGATTAGTGAGATCTGCAAGAGGAGTTATGTCGGTGATCTGATTGACACCCAAGTCCAGCTTTTTCAAATTAGTGAGCTTTGTAAAAGGGGTTATGTCAGTGATCTGATTTGCAGTCAAGTACAGCTCTTTCAAATACGCAAGCTTTTTTTCTCCGGAATAATTTCCGTTAAAATTTCATCGGTTATTTCTGCTTGGGATAAATCCAGCTCATAAGTTGCCGCAACATCATACTCCCTCCCCAAAATAGTAACAGGCTTCAATCTCTCCCTTATCTCCTCCAGCTTGTCCCTGAGCTTGTCGCGGTCATTCTGCTCTATATCTTTCTCCAGCATCTCAATAGCCTTATCCGCCTTTTCTAAAGCAAAATAAGCCTCGGCAAGACCAAGATGGAGCGTCAACATTCATCGGCTCTATATCGAGCGCTTTCTCGAACTCGATAACAGCCTGCTCATAATTCTGCTCTGAAAGATGTCTGTCGCCGATTTGCAGAGCAGTCCGTATTCCCGAAAAAACAAAGCCGTTAGTGCTAATGGCAGCAGCCGTAACGCCGCCAATTATCAGCAATATTGCGGCGGCTATAACTATTATTTTCTTTGAGAAAAAACCTTTGGTGAGTTTCCTTTCCTCTCCTGCGGCGGATATGAAGTCTGTGTCGGGTGCGTTTTCCGTGTTGCAGTTGTGGCATTCTGTTTGGTTTTTGAAGAGAGGAGTGTTACTGTTTTTGCAGTTCATTTGGTTTCTCCTTATTTAAAATATACATAACAGTTTGGAAGTTTGGAATTAAGAGATTTGATATCTTGTCTTGAAATTGGGTTATTACGCAAAACCAAAAAGTCAAATACGATATCTTAAAAATCATTCCTGCTTATGCCAATTTCTCTATTTCCGCACAAATCAGTGCAAGCACCTGTTTTGCAAAATTCTCGGTATTTATATCGGCAGTCATTTCTTCCTGTGATTGATAACATTCTGTAGCCTTTGAAATAACATCGAGTCCAAAATCCAAATTATCTATTCCCCACCGATCGCCGTCAAGCTTGGAAAGACATCTGCCCGACCTTAAAAAAGCCAGCACCCGACATAAATTAAGAGTAACATAAATCGGATCGTTCGCAATATCGGAAAGTGCGTTTTGAACATCAAAATAAATACTGTCAATATAATCAGTCTTTGGCACCTCGCCGAAAACCTCGCTGATTTTCTCTCCGTAAAGCACCTTGCCGTAATTATTTATAACTGTGAAATGTGCCGCCAGATCCTTATCCGTCCCCTTCATTTCCCGAATATAAGTTTCGGGAGAATGTTTGTACCGCTCCAAATGCGCAGGCGAAAAATGCAGCTCATGAGGAGTGGGATAAACAAAGGGCTTGCAGTATCCTCCCTTAACAACGCTTATCTCAATACCTTTAGCAGGCGCACTGCCGTTCAGCTCCACGATTTCCCGCATAAACTCAAGCTTCTGAAAATCGGAAATATCGCCGTTTATCACAACAATTATATCAATATCGCTTTTATGAGGATTAAAACACCCCATAGCCATTGAACCGTGCAAATAAATCCCTGTAAGCTTCACGCCGAAAACCACACAGGTTTTTTTGACAAGCCTGTCAACCACATCACGGTAAAGTGTCAAATCCCGTCACTCCTCGGAAATATTATGCGTTATAACAGCATGTGCTTCATAAGTGCTGACTTTTTTACGTGTATACTCTATCTGAGCCTTAACGCTTTCGGGGGAAGGTCCACCCTTTGAATTTCTCATATTGACACAGGTGTCGAGACTGATAGCCTGATAAACGTCCTCGTCAAACAGCTCACTTCTACTCTTGTAATCCTCCAAGGGCAAATGCTCCAAATCGGTTTTCTTTTCTATACAAATAGCAACCAAGCCGCCCGTAATCTTATAAGCGTCCCTGAATGCCATGCCCTTTTTAACAAGATAATCGGCGCAGTCGGTGGCGTTGATAAAGCCTCTTGCCACTGCATTCCTCATATTGTCCTTATAAACAGTCATGGTTTCAAGCATGGGGATAAAGGTTAACAAACAAAGCTTAACATTGTCAACAGCGTCAAAAATCGCCTCCTTATCCTCCTGCATATCCTTATTGTAAGCAAGGGGCAGTCCCTTCATCATAGTTAGCAGGGTCATATTGTCCCCAATTACACGGGCGCACTTACCTCTCACAAGCTCCGCAATATCGGGATTTTTCTTTTGCGGCATTATGCTTGAACCTGTGGCAAAAGCGTCGTCAAGCTCGATAAACTTAAACTCCCAGCTGCACCATAAAATTATTTCCTCGGAAAACCTTGAAAGGTGCATCATTATTATTGATATTGCGCTTGAAAGCTCTATGCAGAAATCTCTGTCGGAAACTCCGTCAAGTGAATTTATCATTGCACAATCAAATCCCAGCTGCTCCGCAGTAAAATCCCTGTCTATGGGATAGGTAGTACCCGCAAGCGCACCGCTGCCCAACGGGCATTGATTCAATCGCTTAAAAGTATCCTCGAGTCTGCCCAAATCACGCATAAACATCTGCGCATACACCATAAGATGATGCCCGAAGGTAATAGGCTGTGCTCTCTGCAAATGGGTGTACCCGGGCATTATGGTATCGGTGTGCTTTTCTGCAATATCACATAAAACATTTATCAGTTTTTCAACCAGACTTCTTATTTCATAAACCTCATCACGCAAATAAAGTCTGATATCCAAAGCCACCTGATCGTTTCTCGACCGTGCGGTATGAAGCCTTTTTCCAACCTCACCAAGGCGCTCGGTGAGTACGGACTCTATAAACATATGAATGTCCTCGGCGTTCATATCCAGCTGAAGTGCACCGCTTTCTATGTCATCCAGCACTTTTCCAAGCTCGTCTACAAGAGTTTCGCTGTCCTCCTTTGATATTATTCCGCATTTGCCCAGCATAGTTGCATGAGCAATACTGCCCATAATATCATATCTGTACATTCTTCCGTCAAAGGAAATGGAGGAGTTGAAAGCGTTTACCTTGCTGTCGACCTCCTTGGAAAATCTTCCCGCCCACATTGGTTTTGACATATTGTATCTCCTTAGTTATTCGTTTCAGATTACTTTCAAAAAACAGTTTAGCATAACAAAAATCAAAATGCAGAAAATATAAGCTATATCCCATTGCATATAATATTTGTAAGTGCGCTCTTCCCAATCTTCCTTCAAAACGCAGTTTTCAGGGTTTTGCTTTTCATAGTATATATAAAATTTGTCCCCCTTGCTTACCTTGTTAAATGCGGAATGAGTTAGCAGAATTTTTTTGCAGCAGGTTTTTTCCTCCGCCTTATACTCAAAGAAAACAAGCCTGAATTTTCCCTCTTTGCCTTTTTCGGTAACGCTTGCTTTAAAAACCGTTGCTTCTGCCGCTATGGTATTTTTATCCTTTTTCAGCTTTTTGATATTGTTTATTTTTTTAAGGTTTTTTGCTATATCCGCAGAAAAATTCAGTATAAGCAAAAAGGCAGTCAAGGAAACAATTATTATAAGAATAAGCCTTACAATGTCCAATACATCGTGCATTTTGTTCTCCTGAAATAACATAAACTGTTACGGAGAACATCTCCGTAACAGATTACGGTTATTGATTTACTTATTCTTTCTTTCCTCGTCCAACAAAGCCTTGACCTTAATAGGCAAGCCGAAGAGATTGATAAAGCCTGCGCTGTCCTTCTGATCGTACACATCGTCCTCGCCAAAGGAAGCAAAATCCTCGCTGTACAAGGTATAGGGAGAGGTAACGCCAGCATTTATGATATTGCCCTTATACAGTTTAAGCTTGACTTCGCCTGTGCAGGTTTCCTGCGTTTTATCCACAAAAGCGTCCATAGCCTCTCTTAAAGGCGTGTACCACTGTCCGTTGTAAACCAGATCGGCGTATTTCTGCGCAAGGCCTGCCTTATAATGCTGTGTTTCCTTATCAAGGCAAATCGTTTCCAGAACCTCGTGAGCGTGATATAGGATAGTACCGCCGGGGGTTTCGTAAACGCCTCTTGACTTCATTCCCACAAGGCGGTTCTCAACTACGTCAAACAAGCCAATACCGTTCTCACCGCCAAGCTTGTTCAGCTTTTTGATAAGCGTTACGCCGTCCAGCTTTTCTCCGTCCAAAGCAACGGGAATGCCCTTTTCAAAGCTTATGGTAACATAAGTTGGCTTGTCGGGAGCTTGCTCGGGAGATACGCCCAATTCCAAAAATCCGGGCTTATTGTACTGAGGTTCATTTGCAGGATCTTCAAGATCAAGACCCTCATGGGAAAGATGCCAAAGGTTCATATCCTTGGAATAGTTGGTTTCTCTTGTGATCTTGATAGGTACATTGTGAGCTTCTGCATATTCGATTTCCTGATCTCTTGACTTAATGTCCCATATTCTCCAAGGAGCGATTATCTGAATATCGGGAGCAAGAGCTTTTATTGTAAGCTCAAAACGAACCTGATCGTTTCCCTTTCCTGTACAGCCGTGGCAGATAGCGTCTGCGCCTTCCTTTTTTGCTATCTCCACAAGGCGCTTGGCAATAGGAGGTCTTGCAAAGGAAGTGCCGAGGAGATAGCCCTCATATTTTGCCCCCGCTTTAAGTGTGGGGAAAATAAAACCGTTTACGAATTCCGCTTGAATGTCCTCTATGTAAAGCTTGGAAGCGCCTGTCTTTTTAGCTCTCTCTTCAAGCCCGACGATCTCGGAATCCTGTCCCACATTTCCCGCAACACAGATAACCTCACATCCGGGATAGGTTTCATGAAGCCAGGGGATAATTATGGAGGTGTCAAGTCCTCCCGAATAAGCCAATACTACTTTTTTAATTTCTTTTGCCATAATTGTCTGTCCTTTCAGCCAAAATCTTTTGTTCATAATTTTACCATATCTATATTATACGCCGATTTTTCCGCTTGTCAAGGGATTTTATGCAAATAAATGTATATTATACAGAATTTAATGTATATTTAATGAATATTTTTGCATTTTATGAATTTTTTAAAAATTTTATTGACTGAATTTGCGTTCACCTATATAATATATAGTGAACAGGAGCAACAAAACAAAGGAAGGCGATTATTTTGACTTTTAAAAACAAAATAGAAATTCTTTTGCACAGAAAGGGCTATAAAAAAACCGAATTTGCGGAAAAATTGGGAATCACATACCGCGCCTTGGCTAATTATTTGGCAGGAACAAGAAAGCCCAAAAAACAGATAATGGAGAAAATCGAAAAAGAGCTTGATGTTACATCGGATTTTCTTTTTGACAATAATCAGAAGCTTGTGCTTGACAACATTGAGACCTTTTATTATAACGCCTCCGAAAGCAGCACAGATATCGATAGGGCTATGGATCTGCTGACCCGTTCAAAGGAGCTGTTTTCGGGCGACGGATTGACGGGTGAGGATAAACAGGCGCTTTTTTCGGTATTTACCGAGATTTATTTTGAAAATAGGGGAAATATGGGTAAAAGCGAGTAAATTTTATCATAGTTTAAGGATACAGAATGGATAATGAAATCAACACAGCCGCCCAGCAGGAATGGCAATGGTGTCTTGTGGGAAATATAGTTGAATCGCACAAATACGGCGAGGAACACATAATAAAGCACGGAAACAAGCAATTCCGTCCCGGCGCTAAAGTATATATAAACCTTGTGTACGGCGGAATGGGTCATGAAAACATTCTTGTTATTGGTATGCCCCGTCATTCTTCAAAATATATTGAAATTGTAATTGCAAGAAAACATGTGTATAATTTCAGACTGCAAAAGGTTTTTAAGCCTGCTGTATTAAAAAGAATGAAAAATTCAAAATGGGGTTGGTGGGGAAATTCCGATGAAGCTTATGATAGAATAATCGGCTGTCTTGATTGGTTAAATACAGAAGCGGAACAATACAAGATAAAATGATATAATAACAAGCCCCAAAGCAGTTATCGATAATTGCTTTGGTGTTTGCTTTTATATAATACTAAATCTCAATAAAAATCAGACAAATTGGGCGACCGGGGCGTCCCTGCTCTGCGTCAGCCCGACTTGAAATATCCGCATATTCATGTGTCAGAAACTTTCTTGATCAGGAACGCCCCGCCCTCCGGCTTTGCCTTATTTTTATCGAGAATTAGTATAAGACAATTTCTATACCGCCCTTTTTGTTTTTTGCGGAAAACAATCAGGGTGCTGTTTTTTTATTTTACGCCATATTACCGCAAAGCAGATTATATGCGCAAGCAACGTGATTGCCCAGCTGATAGGATAAGAAAGATATACAGTCTTTACAATGTGATAATCGGGGATTTGGAAAACAGTAGCTATCCAAAGAATGCGAAGTCCGCAGGCACCGAGGAGCGACACTATCATAGGCATAATGGCATAGCCCAAGCCTCTCAGCATTCCCACCATTACGTCCATCATACCGCATAGTGCATAGGTGGTGCAGATAATTGACATTCTCACCATTCCCGCATCAATAACCTCAGAGGTTTCCGAGTAAATTCCAAGGAGGGGACGGCCAAGGAGAAATGTCGCCCAGCCTACCGCCAAGCCGGTTACGGTTACACATAAAAGGGCATTGAACATAATTTTGTGTATTCTGTCATATTTTCCTGCGCCTACGTTTTGTCCCGCAAAGGAAATTGCCGCCTGATAAAAGGTGTTCATTGCCATATAGACAAAGCCTTCGATAGAAGCCGCGGCGGAGTTTCCCGAAATTACAGTATCTTTGAAAAGATTGACGGAGGATTGTATAACAACATTGGACAGCGAAAAGATCACGCCCTGAAAGCCTGCGGGAAGTCCTATGCGGAAGAAAGACAGCAGTATTTTAGATTTGACCTTAAGTTCCTTCAAATTAAGGTGAATTGCGGTATCGTCCTTAACAAGACAAAGCACCACAAGCCCTGCGGAAATCAGCTGAGAAATTACGGTAGCAAGGGCAACTCCCGCCACGTCCATTTTAAACAGGATAACAAAGATCATGTTTAAAATGACATTGACAACCCCTGCCGTTGTAAGGAAATACAAAGGTCGCTTGGTATCACCTACGGCACGGAGAATAGCCGCACCGAAGTTATACACCATCGAAGCAGGCATTCCCAAAAAGTAAATGCGAAGGTACAGCACCGCCAAGGGCAGCTGCGCTTCTGTAGCGTTCATCATCTCCAAAAGCTCAGGGGCAAGAACAAATCCCAGTACCGCCAAGATCGCTCCGCTGATAACCGACACGGTCATTGCGGTATGTACTGAATCGTGAAGATTTTGGTAATCCCCTGCTCCGTGGGATCTTGCCACGATTACGTTTATACCTACCGAAAGACCTACAAACAGGTTTGTGAAAAGGTTTATCAGGGAGGAGGTGGAGCCTACCGCACCCATGGAGTTATCTCCCGCAAATCTTCCCACCACAATAACATCGGCGGCGTTAAATAAAAGCTGGAGAACGCCCGAAGCCATAAGTGGCAGAGAAAACAACAGCATCTTTTTCAGCACCGGACCGCTGCACATATCCATTTGATATTTCTTAGACAAAATAACATCTCTTTTCCTATTTATTTTTTGTGAAAAACATTTGATTCTTGTATAGCGAAAAAATGTAAAGGCAATCAAAAAGCGACAGCCGCTCTTTGAGGGGGTCGCTTTTATTGTTTTAACTATTTAATATTTACCTCGTCCAAGGTTATAACCAGATCACTGTTGTAAACCTCTTTCAGATTATTGACATTATTTCCCAAAATATGATCCGTGTGCCAAACCATAAACCAAGACCAGAATGCGCCCTTATCCTTAAAATCGGTTACAGCAGGAAGATTGCCGCATTCGTGGTAAGCCAGGGGCTTAGGAGCTTTTGTAACTCTTTTGAGCATCGAAAAGCCTTTTTTGTTGACGCTGTTATCGTAGCTGTCCGAGCCCAAAACATCGCAATACTCATCTCCCGGGTACCAGTTGCTCTTTACTGAGCCCGAGTAGCCCAATATCCAGATCAGATTGGTTAAACTATATTCATTGGTGAATTTTTCGTACATCAAAATCCAAAGCTTTTTGAAGTTTTCTGCACCGCCTTTTCCCCACCAGAACCACTCTCCGTCAAATTCATGGAATGGACGCCAGATAACGGGAACTCCTGCGTCTCTCAGTTCCTGAAGTGCCTTTGCAGCTCTGTCCCAGCTTGCCATCATTCCGTTGTATTCATTTGTGCCCTCGGTAAGCAGCTTATCAAAATTCGGATTATCGTCAAGGGATTCCTGATAGCCACTGCCATTTACTCCGGTATGCCAGCATATCGTGACTATTCCGCCTTTTTCATGCCATTCCTTTGAACGCTGAACAACTCCGTCAAAATCGTTGTTCATAAAGTCCAAGCCTCTCATAGCGGGAAGCTTTCCTGTTTTTTCCTCTATATAGTTCATTTCATAATCGGGCGAACCCATCCATGTGGACTCCTGCTGGCACGATATCATAACATTTCCGTAGCATTCGCAAAGATAATTGTACAGCTTTATGGCATTTTCATCGGCATTGGGATTTGAAAGCTTGTAGTCTTTAAGTATAGGCTCAAAGCTGAGATCTGCTTTTGTCTGATCTGTGTCCTGTGATGTAATTGCGGCTGTTTGTTCCGTATTTACATCAGTTTGGGAAAGATTGCCTTTACTGTCTGAACAGCCTGTTAAAAGCTGCACAAGGATAAGCAGCGAAACCGATAAAGAAATTACCTTTGATCTTTTTCTCATTGTTTTTCCCCTTTGCTGTTTTTTCAAGTACAGTTTTTTGACTTGCCGCATATAATAAACAGTAGGTCAAAGAATATCCGCAAATATAATATTACATCAGTATGCCACGATCTGCATATTGACCTGTCCGTCCTCGCTGATTTCCAGAACCCCGTAGGAGGGCGCATTTTTTCCTCTGGGAGAACCGAGACTGCCGGGATTCATAATATATATGCCGTCAACCTTTTCCGTTTTGTAAACGTGAGTGTGACCGTAAAGCAATATGTTGCAGTCTGCGGTTTTAGCCTCTTCGATGATCTGTTCAAGTCCGCTTATAACATCCTGTTCATGTCCGTGAGCACAGAAAATGCGGCACTTGCCCAATTTCAGCAGTTGTTTGGAGGAAGCGGTGCAAAAGTCGCTTTCTCCCTTGACAAAAACAAATGCCTTATCGGGGTGTGCTTTTGCCACATCGGCAAATTCGTTTACTCCGTCGCCTAAATGAATATAGTAATCAGCGGGATTTTTTTCCACAACATCGTTATATATTTCAAAATCCTTGTGGGTATCCGCAACAACAATAATTTTCATAAAAATTCCTCTTGTGTATTTTTTGTACTGTCAGTTATTCTGAAGCATTTTACAGATATTATATCAAAACCGCAAAAAAAAGTCAATTACATTCCATAAAAGCAGAATAAAATTATATTACAAAACATAAAGTAAAAGGAGGCAGTTATGAACGCCAATATGGAAAAAATGATCGAATTGGTCAGCAAAAAGCTGGGCATTTCCAAAGAAAAGCTTAAAGCATCCTTGGAAAAGGGCAATATAGAGGATATGCTTTCGGATATGAAAAAGGAGGACGCGGAAAAGCTGCGATCGGTTATGAACAGCTCCGCTTCAAGAGAAAAACTGCTTAAATCTCCCGAAGCCGAGCAAATTATGAAAAAAATGGGAAAGTAAATTCTCAAAAGGAGGGATAAAATGCCGCAGGAGGACCTTTTGGCTAAGCTGTTCGAACAGCTTTTGGAAGCGGAGGACAATAAAAACAAAAGTGCCGAAAACACGGAAACCTCTGAAAATACGCAAAGCGACAGCTCAAACGACATTTTCGGAAATATTGACCTTGAAGCAATTATGAAGCTTGGCGAAATGCTGTCAAGCATGAATGCCTCGGACAAAAACACTCAGCTTTTATTGGCTTTAAAGCCCCATTTAAGACCCGAAAACAGGCAAAAGGTGGATAACGCTTTAAAGCTTATTAAAATAATAAATATTCTGCCGCTTTTAAAGGAAAGCGGAATATTAAACGGATTATTTTAAATAACCCGTTTTCATGGGATCTATATTTTTTGGATTTATTTACAAAAAAGCCTGCGAAAACAGGTTCAAAACAGGAGGAATTATTATGGAATGGAAAAAAACCAGCATTAGCGGCGCAGAATTGGAAAAGCAGCAGCAGGCGTACATAAAGGAAGCCTTGGAAATGGCTAAAAGGTCGGTGACGGCACAGTTGGAAAAATCCGATAAGAAGGCTTCCGATGAGAAATCTGCTGCCGAAAAGCTTGCCGCAGAGAAAGCCACTGCCGAAAAGGCTGCCGAGAAAGCTGCCGCCGAGAAAGCTGCTGCTGAAAAGTTTGCCGCTGAGAAAGCCGCTGCCGAGAAGGCTGCCGCTGAAAAAGCCGCTGCCGAAAAGCTTGCTGCTGAGAAAGCCGCTGCCGAGAAGGCTGCCGCTGAAAAAGCCGCTGCAGAACAGGCTGCCGCTGAAAAAGCTGCTGCCGAAAAAGCCGCTGCCGATGCTGAAACAACTGATGAGAATAACGCTGTAAATAAATGCGAAGAAGAAATGAAAGAGGAAGAACTAACTCAATTCTTACCTATTGCAGAAGAAGAGACTGAATGTGAAGCTCAAAATGACGCTTCAGAGGAAACCGTTCAATCCGGAGAACCTGATATAATCGACATTGCTCAGATCAAAAAGGAAAATTTTACACGGGAAACAGACTGCACTCAAAGCACAAACAATCCCCCAAACTTCAACAATTACATAAACCAGCACAACAAAGCCCAGTGCGGCTGTCCCAACTGTCAAAGAAAAAGGCAGCAGCAATGAACGGTCTTGCTGAGCTGCTTGCCGATGATGACAAAAGACTTGTAGCCGTGCTTTTGCTTGTGCTTATGAGAGAAAAAAGCGATAGGGCTTTGATTTTGGCGCTGATTTATATTTTGTTTGCATAGTCCTTGAAATTTTGGAGAAAATATTTACGAATAGAGGTAACAGTTGTAAAATTGCTTACTGTTCATATTCAATTTACTTCAATCTTCGGAGGACTATTATGAGTAACAAAAATCAGCAAAACAAGCAGAACCAGCAGAATCAGAATCAGCAGGGTCAGAACCAGCAGAGCCAGAATCAGCAGAATCAGCAGAACAAGAAAAAACACAGCAGCGAAAACTAATTGCCAATATGAATATACAGCACCTCACAATTTTGCGAGGTGCTGTATATTTTATTCTGAACTTTTTTCCCTTTGATTGGCTCTGTAAGCAAGATAATTTTCAAGAATTATCGCCGCAGCCACCGCGTCAATTACCGCCTTGCGCTTTTTTCCTCTTTTGTTGACCTCGTTCATCATTTGGTGAGCGGTAACAGTGGTTCCCCGCTCGTCCCACATTTCCACAGGCACATTAACCAGAGTTTTAAGCAATTCGGCAAACTGTCGGCACTTTTCGCTTCGAGGTCCTACCGTCCCGTTCATATTTATGGGATTACCTACCACAAGCATTTCCGCCCCGTTCTCCTCGGCAGCCCTTGCCACCTTTTGAGCACATTTTTCAAAATTCCACTCATCTATTATACATAAAGGCGTCGCCAGAACCTCATTTTTATCACAGCAGGCGAGACCCGTGTGACCGTCGCCGTAATCCACTGATATGATCTTCATAAATTGTTATGCTCTCTCCTTATACTCTTTAAGAGCGTTGGCAAGCTGTGCGGGACATGAGGTTCCCTTTCCGTTGCAGTCAATTCCGTCAAGTCTTTTTATAACCTCGTCAACGGTCATTCCCTCCACAAGGCTTGATATTCCTTTAAGGTTGCCGTTGCAGCCGCCTATTACAGATACCTTCTTTACAATGTCGTCCTCAACCTCAATTGTCATTTTGCGTGAGCATACTCCTCTGGGTGTGTATTCAATAGTCATTTTTAACTCCTATCCGCTCTTTACAGAGCATATTTTTTGACAAGCCTAACAGGCAAATTATTGCAGTAATTTATTTGACCGAAAACGGGATTCCCTTTTGCTCGTCCTCCCAAGCTTTTGCAACCGCCTTGGCTACACTTTCCGCAACATTTTTGTTCAAAGGGCTTGCTATAATGTTTTCGGGCGTTATCTCATCATCGGGAATAGCTGATGCTATGGCATAAGCCGCCGCCAGCTTCATATTTTCGGTAATATCCTTGGCTCTTACGGACAGCGCACCCTTGAATATTCCGGGAAAAACAAGAACGTTGTTGATTTGGTTGGGGAAATCGCTTCTGCCTGTTCCCACAATATACGCTCCCGATTCCTTGGCGATATAGGGCATAATTTCGGGGACGGGATTAGCCATAGCGAAAACAATGGGCTTGTCCGCCATGGATTTTATCATCTCACCCGTAAAAAGTCCCGGTCTTGAAACGCCGATAAGCACGTCCGCGCCCTTTACCGCTTCCTTTAAATCGCCTTTTTTAACATTTATATTGGTAATTTTGGAAATTTCACTGTGGGCGGGATTGTCATATTCGGTTTCACGGTTTAGTATGCCGCAACGAGCCACCATTATCAGATCCTTTATGCCTAAACTTAACAGAAAGTTTCCGATAGCTATTCCCGCCGCGCCTGCGCCGTTTATTACAACTGTCAGTTCGCTTATATCCTTGTTTGCGCATTTTGCGGCATTTATAAGGGCAGAGACAACTACCACTGCCGTACCGTGCTGATCGTCGTGAAATACGGGGATATCTAACCTTTCTTTAAGCTTTCTCTCAATTTCAAAGCACCTTGGGGCAGCGATGTCTTCAAGGTTGATACCCCCAAAGCTGTCGCTTATAAGTTCTATTGTTCTGACGATCTCGTCTATGTCCTTGCTTTTAACGCAAAGGGGGAAAGCGTCAACTCCTGCAAATTCTTTGAAAAGACAGCATTTTCCCTCCATAACGGGCATACCTGCCAATCCACCTATATCTCCCAAACCCAAAACCGCCGTTCCATCGGTAATAACTGCAACTAAATTTGCCCTCCGGGTAAGGCTGTAGGATAATTCTGGATTTTTCTGTATTTGCAGACAGGGTTCGGCAACTCCGGGAGTGTATGCAAGGGACAGATCCTCTCTTGTATTGATTGCCGCGCGGGAAACCACCTCAATTTTTCCCTGCCATTCATAGTGTTTTTTCAATGCTTCCGATTTTGTGTCCATAGTTAATTCCTTTCAAAAAATATTTTTTTATGTATTTTTATGAGCCAAAATTTTATCCAAGGATTCCTGAGGAGTAAGATTATATCCCAAGCTTATGGGATAGTGATTGTAAAATCCGTGAAAATCGCTGCCTCCTGTGGCAATAAGTCCGTATTTTTCACAGATATCAAGCAAAACTTTCTCATCTCCCGGCTTTAAGCTTTGGTGCCAGACCTCAACACCGTCCAGCTTTTTGTCCTTTGCCAGCTCCTCTATAAGCTCGAAGTTGTCAAATACCCTCGGATGCGCCATTACTGCCAGACCGCCCGCAGAATGTATAAGATCCAATACAAAGTGAACTTCGGGGCTTGAAATTGTTTCGTTGCTGACTTCAACTGCACAAAGCCCTGTTTTGGAATCAAAAAGCTCGTCATATATCTCGCCGTACAGCTCGGTGGTATAACCGTAATCCATAAGAGCATGCATTATATGACCCTTATATATAGCCTTGCTGCCCGAAGAATATTTAACTATATTTTCCAAGGTTATGGGATAACGGTCCAAAACCTTCATAGCCATTTTCTTTCCCCTTTGGCGGCGCATTTCGCTGTTGCGCACACATAAGCCTTCAAGCCTGTCGGGTTTTTTTGGAACATAGCAAAGTATATGCGCCTTGCTTTCCCTTTTACCGTCAAAGGCGGAAAACTCCACCGCAGGAACTATTTCGATTCCGTAACGCTGTCCCAGTACGGTTGCCCTTGACAAGGAAGAAAGGCAGTCGTGGTCGGTTATAGCAAGATAGTCTATACCGTTTCTTTTTGCTTGCGCTATTACCTCTTCAATTCCCAAGGAACCGTCGGATAGCGTAGTGTGACAATGCAAATCTGCTTTCATAAGATTTTCCCTCGCAATGTAATTCGCAGCAAATGCAAGCCCTTCTCGGATCACCCGCTGCAAACTCATTCCAAAAAATTAAATTCTGCTTTGACGATAACAATATATATAAAGTATACCATTTTTTTGCTGCAAATGCAAGCAAAAATAGCATTTTATTCAAAATTCTTCACCCTTGTTGACAAAAATATAAAAACAGTATATCATACTTTATATCAGATCTCTGAATGGGGGAGTTAAATGGAAACTATAAAAAAAGCTATTGCAGCAGGTTTTATGATCGGAATAGGTGCAGTTATATATTTGCAGTGCGAAAACAAAATTGTCGGAGCACTGCTGTTTGCAATAGGTCTTTTCACTATCTGTGCCTTCGGAATGAATCTTTTTACAGGCAAGATAGGCTATGTTATTGCCAATAAAAATAAGCCCAACTGCCTGATAATATGGTTGGGCAATCTGATCGGTGCAAGCGTGAGTATGACCCTTATCAGAATCGCCAAACCTGCGCTTCACGAAAAAGCCTTGGAGCTTATGAATGCCAAAATGGCGCTGAATGTTTTTTCCGCAATTATTTTGGCTTTTTTCTGCGGAGTTCTAATGTACATAGCAGTGGAAAACTACCGCAGCAATCCTCACGGAATCGGAAAAGTCATCGGCTTGTTTCTTTGCGTTTCGGTGTTCATTTTATGCGGATTTGAACACAGTATAGCTGATATGTGCTATGCCGCCTTAGCGGTTGACAGCTTTGAAACGGCGCTGAAATATCTGCTGTTTCTTGTTGAAGTAACTGTTGGAAATTCCTTGGGTGCGCTTGCCGTAAGAGCCGTTACCTTTAAAAAAGAGCAGGTTATGTGATATATAAGTAAGGAGAATAATGATTAAGCTTTTTGATGTATATGTTGAAATAATTGATTCCGTTTCCATAAAAGGAAAACTGAACGATGTAAATATGCTTTCGTTTACGGGAAAAGTCAAGGGTAAATATTTTAACGGAAAAGTTATGGGTATAGGCGTTGATACACAATATATATCCAATGAAAAAACCTCTCTACTCTCTGCAAGATATATGCTTGAGGGAACGGATATTGACGGAAACGAATGTCACTGCTTTATAGAAAATAACGGCAGCTTTGAAAACGGGTTTATTCCGAAAATCGTGACTGACAGCCCGACGCTTTCGGCTTATGAGGGAGCTGAGCTTAAAGCTGAGGTCGTTCCCCAAGATAATAAGGTAATTATTTCTATATTTGGATAAATTTAGGGTATCGGGAGATAGTCTTCCCGACACCCGATTTTTTACAAAAACAAAAACGACATTTTCACATACAGTGAAAACATCGTTATGCTCAAATAATCGAATGAATGCCAAATAATCGGACAGCAAAGCTTAGTTAGCTCTCTGAACCTTGCCTGAACGCAGGCATCTTGTGCAAACATTTACTCTGCAAGGAGTACCGTTTACGATAGCCTTAACCTTCTGTACATTGGGTTTAAAGGTTCTGTTGGAGCATCTGTGCGAGTGAGAAACCTTAACACCGAAAGTGACACCTTTTCCGCAGATATCGCATTTTGCCATTGGTGAACACCTCCCTTTCAATACTTATATTTCAAATACCATATTATTATAACAGGTCTTGGCAAAAAAATCAAGTGTTTTTTATAAATTTTTCAATAATTTCGATATATTTTATTTATATCAGTTCCAAAAAGGTTCTTTTTCATTCTTTTTGGGTCGGTTCATAAGATTCAATACGCTTTCTTTGGGCTTTAAGCCCTCAAAGCAAACCTGATAAAGCTGTTCTATAATAGGTATCTGCACATTTCTTTCCGCTGCAAGAGCGTGAACAATTTTGCAGCAGCCGTAGCCCTCAACTGTCCCTACCGTTTCAATGGCAGTTTTGACATCTGTTCCCTGTCCTATCATAAGCCCTGCCCTGTGATTTCTTGAATGCATGGAGGTACAGGTAACAATCAGATCGCCTACTCCGGCAAGCCCCGTAAAGGTTTCCCATTTTGCGCCCATAGCCACGCCAAGACGTGTGATCTCCGTTAAGCCCCTTGTCATAAGAGCCGCAAGGGTGTTGTCGCCAAGACCCATTCCTTCGACAATGCCGCAGGAAAGAGCAATGGGGTTTTTCAGCGCGGGAGCAATCTCACAGCCTATCACATCGTCATTCACATATATTCTGAATTTGGGATTCATCAAGGTTTCCTGAACATAACCCGCCTTGTCCTCCCATTCGCTTGCCACTACCACGGTTGTAGGCACTCCCCTGCCCACCTCCTCGGCATGACAGGGACCAGCCATTACCACAACGGGATTATTCGGCAGCTCCTCGGAAATAACCTGTGACAGCCGCTTGTAGCTGTTTTCCTCCAAGCCCTTGCCCACATTGAGGATAACGCTTTTTTTCGACACGAAGGGCGCAATCTTTGATACTCCGTCACGGACAAATTTGGAGGGAATAGCAACGATTATTATATCCGAATCCTCTACACAGGAGGGATCGGCGGTAAATCTGACGGTTTCGGGAATTTTAACTCCCGGAAGCAGCTTTTTTTGCTCCCTGTCCTTTAAAATTGTGTCAATTTCCTCTTGGTACTTTGACCATGCGGTAACATCGTGACCGTTAGCGTCAAGCATTACCGCCAAAGCAGTTCCGAAGCCGCAGCCCAATACTGTAATTTTAGCCATTTCTTATTCCTTTTTTTAATATTTATTTGCTTTTCTGCCCGAATTTCTTTTCGGTGTGATTTTTAAGCCTTTTTATGTTTTGCCTGTGCATAAAAACAATGGTAAGCCCCATAAGTCCGCTGAACAGAAAATTGCCCCAAGCACAGGGACTTTTCTCCAATATGCTGAACAAAAGCACCGTAAATGGGTAAAGCGAACCCGCTATGATCGAACCGAGAGAAACATACTTGGAAATTGCCACTATAATTGCAAAAACGGTAAGAAGAATAAGCGCCGGAAGCCAATCTATGGCAAAAAGCACGGAACAGGTGACCAAAACGCCCTTTCCGCCCTTAAAGCCGTAGTATATTGGGAAAACGTGACCAAGTATGGCTGAAGTTCCCGCCGCATACAATACCCATTCATAAGCGCTGCCCGCTGCTCTCGGATCAACACCGCCTATGTATTTAAAGGCAAGTCCTACAAGAATAACGGAAAGCACACCCTTTGCCACATCGCCCAGCAGCACAAAAAGCGCCGCAAGCTTGCCCTGTGTTCTCAAGGTGTTGGTAAGACCTGCGTTTCCGCTGCCCATGGTGCGTATGTCCTTGCCTGTTTTGATTTTTGTAACGATTATTGCGCTGTTGATCCCGCATAGCAAATAGGGTACTATTGCCGTAATCAGAAAACAAATAACTAACATTGACCTTATGTCCTTTTTAAGTATTTTCTCCCCGCTCTCTTACCAAAAACCTTATGGGAGTTCCGTCAAGTCCGAAAGCGTCACGGATCTGATTTTCTATATAACGCTGATAAGAGAAATGAAACAGCTCCTTGTTGTTGCAGAAGCAAACAAAGGTTGGGGGCTTTACCGAAGGCTGTGTAAGATAATATATCTTAAGCCGCTTTCCCTTGTCCGAGGGGGGCTGTACTCTTGCAGTGGCGTAGCTTAAAAGCTCGTTCAGCTTGCCTGTGGAAATTCTCCTTGCATTCTGCTCCGAGGTGTAGTCGATAAGCTGAAACAGCTTGTCTATTCTCTGACCTGTTTTGGCGGATATGAAAACAAAAGGAGCGTAGGACATAAAGCTGAAATCCACCTCTAACTTTTTGGTGAACTCCTGCATGGTTTTTCCGTCCTTGTCGATTATATCCCATTTGTTTACCGCAATAACGCATGCCTTGCCCTGTTCGTGTGCGTAGCCCGCGATCTTGCTGTCCTGCTCGGTGAAGCCTTCCTCTGCGTCTATCATTATAACACAGACGTCGGCTCTGTCAACCGCCATATAAGCACGGAGAACGCTGTATCTCTCCAGATTGTCGTTTACCTTGGACTTTCTGCGGATTCCCGCCGTGTCTATAAAGAGATACTGTTTTTCCCCTCTTGTAACCATAGAGTCTACCGCGTCACGGGTTGTTCCCGCAATATTGGAAACTATCATACGCTTTTCACCCAAAATCTTGTTTATCAGAGAGGATTTGCCCGCATTGGGTTTTCCTATAACCGCCACTTTCAGTATTTCACTGTCGGTTTCCTCCGCCTTTTCATCTGGCATTTTTTCAAAGACTGCATCCAGCAGATCTCCTGTACCGTGACCGTGTACCGAGGAAACAGCGATAGGGTCGCCCAAGCCTAAATTGTAGAACTCGTATATTTCGGGGGGATCGTCGCCCAAGCTGTCACATTTGTTAACGCAAAGCACTATGGGCTTTCCGCTTTTTTGCAGCATTTGTGCAACGCTTTCGTCGGAGGCGGTAACGCCCGTTTTAATATCTACCACAAGAATTATGGCGTCTGCGCTGTCAATGGCAAGCTGCGCCTGTTCCCTCATCTGAGAAAGAATTACGTCCTTGCTGTCAGGTTCGATTCCTCCTGTGTCAACCAGCATAAACTCATGGTCAAGCCATTCGCCCTTTGCGTATATTCTGTCTCTGGTAACACCGGGAGTATCGTCCACAATGCTCATTCTTTGTCCGATAAGCTTATTGAAAAGTGTGGACTTTCCTACGTTGGGGCGGCCCACAATAGCTATAAGTTTCATTTTTATTATGCTTTTCCTTTATTTCTGTACTTTTTCTCGATTTGTCTGTATGCTATGATTGCCGCAGGTATACCAACCAAAACTCCTCCGAGCTGAAAAAGGTTTGCAGCAAAATTTGCGTTAACGGTATTTATGGGGAACAATATGGCGGCAATCAGCTGAGGGAGAGTGAAAAAAGCCCATATAAAACCGTTGCCGCGGTTGAATGCTTTTATGTCGGAAATTTCCGAAGCTTTAACATCATCTCCTGCCCAGAAGTTCACGGGAGATTTGGAGAGAAAGCCCCATAATGAAAATGAACCGCAAACTATTATCATAATCACTGTTCCAAATTCGCTTATTACCCATTCCATATTGAAACCTCCTTTACGGTATACTTTAATTATAATTATACTATTTATCGGTGTAAAAGTCAACATTTCCAACCATTATATTACTCCGCCTATTGACAAAAATGTACAAATAAGTTAAAATAAGGTTAAAGAAATTCAGGAGGGTGAAATAATGGCCAATCAAAAAAAGCTTAAAAAAATCTATGGAGAAGACCTGCTTTGGTCAGGCAAAAAATGTATCTGCGGACTTCCTATCTCTTTCACCCGCTATATCCTCACAAGCACCGTTCTTTATACAAGAGTGGGATTTCTTAATGTTAAAGAGGACGAGATTGAGCTGTACAAGATCGTGGACAAGGTAATGGAGTTCCCCTTGGGTCAAAGGATCGTGGGCTGCGGCACTATCAATCTTACCTCAAAGGACAGCGATACTCCTCAAAAACTGCTTAAAGCTATAAAGAAGCCCCGTGAAGTCAAGAGAGTGCTGGACGAGGCTGTTAAGGTTCAGCGTGATAAGTATCTGATCAGGGGCAGAGATATGGTGGGGGCTGCTTCCGATATACATGATCATGACGACGATAATGACAATGACAACTGATAAAAAGCAATAATACTTTAAAAGGGGCTGTAATTGACAACCCCTTTTTTCTATTCTTCTACTTTATAAGTATACACCGCGCTGACTATTGCAACAATTATAATATCTGCCAAAGAAATTATTCCGCATATCACTTCCCTTGTACATAAGCTAACAATAACCATAACTGCGCCGCCGACAATAAAACATATTCCGCCAAATCTTTGGCTCTTTTTCCACAAAGCCTCATTTTTCATGCTCCTGCTTGTTCTGATGCCGATAAAGGCGTTCATTCGCAACTTTGGCATTATGTTTCCCATAATTATCATTGAGATGCCGAGAATACCCGCGGTCAGCTGATATAGGTCAAAAACAGCCGAGGAAAGATTTTCGATCTGATTAAATGCGGTATATAAAAAGAATCCTGTCATAGCGTCAAACATAATCAGGGTAACAATACCGATTATAATGCAAACTCTCTCATTGTTGTTTCCGTCCTTTTCTCGCTTTGCTACAAGCTTTGACATTCCCAACATAAATGCTCCAAAGACTATTACAAGTCCCGGAAATATCAGGGTCTCGTATTTGCTGCCCCACCGATCCACCTGATTCTCAATATTATAATGTGCGGGGATCTGATCGGGCATAAACTGTAACGCAATTATTACCGCCAACAAAGGCAGAAACATCAGAATATAAAATACAGTCTTATTGATCTTCATTTTTTCCTCCTCTCAAACTGTCGATCCACATAACCGCTTCGTCAAGAATAGTTAAATCAAGCTCGTAATAAATAAAGTTTTTATAGCGTGTTTCGTAGATCAGATCTGCCTTTTTCAGCTTTGCCAGGTGATATGACAGGGCTTGGGGAGTCATATCAAGGTATATCGCCAGATCTCCCGAACTTATTTTTCCCTCTTTCAGCTTTGTGAGTATCTTTCTTCTTGTTTCATCAGCTAATGCGGATAAAACTTCGTTTATTGCCAACATATCACCTGCCGATCTAAACTATACCGATCTATTTAAAATTTTCTTTAAATAGATTATAGCATAGAAAACAAACTCTGTCAACATCTATTTAAAAAATCTTTTAAATAGTTCAAAAGATAAAAAAAGAACAGCCCGAAAGCTGTCCTTTAATTACAATAGTGATAATCCGATTATTCAGCGTGGGAAATAACTTCCCTGCCCTTGTAATAACCGCAGTTGCCGCATACTCTGTGAGGAGCCTTAAGCTCTCCGCAGTTGGTGCAGCGGGATAAAGCAGGTGCTTCTAACTTCCATACTTGTCCGCGTCTTTTATCTCTTCTTGCTTTTGAAACTTTTCTCTTTGGAACTGCCATTATTTGCACCTCCCTCTAAAATACAAAATATTATGGTATTCAGAAAATATCTGAATTTTGGCACGAGATATATTTTACCATAAGAATTTTGATTTGTCAATACCCAAATGAAAAATTTTACAGATATTTTTTGATTGACTCAGGAAGAGCGTCGGTATCAGCGGAAATGGTGAATACAACGTGTGTATTTTCACTGATAGCGGCAATTCTGTCAAACATATCTCCAACCTTATCCAAATCTCTGCCTACGATTCTGAGAACGCCGTCAACAAAAATGTCGGTGCAGTCGTAGTCGGAAGCAAGGATACCTGCAATAAATCCGTAAAGATCGTCATAATCGTGAATTTTAAAATCTTCAATATTTACAAGGCGAATCTTGTGATAGATGTCGATGTTGAGAGAAGAACCGATCTGGATAGCAACAACGTTGCCCTTGCTGTTTTTCTCTGCCTCATGGATCGAATCGATCAGAACTTTGGTTTTGCCTGAGCCTTTTTTTCCGGGTATAAGTTTTATCATACTGTTGTCCTCCGTGTTATTTATAAAGGAGCGCAGCTCCTGATTTACTGTTTTTTCGCTTTAGGAAAGTTTTGCTTCCAACTCAGCCTTTCTGTCCTCATATCCGGGCTTGCCCAAAAGCGCGAACATATTCTTCTTGTAGCTTTCAACGCCGGGCTGGTCGAAAGGATTGACGCCCAATATGTAGCCCGATATTGCACAAGCCTTTTCAAAGAAGTAGATCAGATAGCCCAGCTCATATTCGTTAAGCTGAGGAACTTCAAGAACTGTGTTGGGAACTCCGCCCTCGGTGTGAGCAAGAATGGTTCCTTCAAATGCCTTTCTGTTGACAACGGACATATTCTGATTTGAAAGGAAGTTCAGACCGTCGTTGTTTTCGGGGTCATCCTTCACAAAGAAGTCCTTCTGAGGCTGTTCAAACTGTACCACTGTCTCAAACAGGATCTTTGAGCCGTCCTGAATAAACTGTCCGAGAGAATGGAGATCGGTGGAGAAGGTCGCGGAGGTGGGGTAAATTCCCTTTCCGTCCTTGCCCTCGCTTTCGCCGTAAAGCTGCTTGAACCACTCGTTCATCATAGTAAAGCTGTTTTCATAAGCAACAAGCATTTCCGCCTTATAGCCCTTGCGGTAAAGAATATTTCTGATCGCAGCATATTTGTAGCAGTCGTTCTTTTCAATATCGGTATCGTTCAGACCGTCCTGCGCAGCTTTTGCGCCCTGCATAAGCGCATCGATGTCACATCCGGCACACGCGATAGGCAGCAAGCCCACTGCTGTAAGAACGCTGTATCTTCCGCCCACATCATCGGGAATAACAAAGGTTTCATAGCCGTTTCTGTCGGAAAGCTCCTTAAGAGTTCCTCTCGCCTTGTCGGTGGTGGCGTATATTCTTCCCTTTGCGCCTTCAACGCCGTATCTCTGCTCCAGAAGCTCTCTGAATACACGGAAAGCCAAAGCGGGCTCGGTGGTGGTTCCAGACTTGGATATTACGTTTACGGAAAAATCTCTGCCCTCAACCAAGGAAACAACCTCGTTCAGATATGTGGGACTTATTGAATTTCCGATAAAATAAATTTCGGGAGTGTCCTTTTTAAGGGAATTGTAAAGTGTTGATTTAAGCGCCTCAATAGCAGCTCTTGCTCCCAAATAGGAGCCTCCTATGCCTATTACTATAAGCACCTTGCTGTCGCTCTTTATCTTTTCCGCCGCCTTTTTGATTCTCTCAAACTCCGCCTTGTCATAATCTGTGGGGAGAGTCAGCCAGCCCAAAAAGTCGTTGCCGAGACCGTTTTTCTGAGTTAAAGTCTCATGGGCTGCCTTAACGGCGGGAGCAATACCATTATACTCGTTTTCGCCAATAAAAGCCTTCAAATACTTATCGTTTACTTTTACTGCCATAATATCTTCCTTCCTTTTACACATATAGAAAATATATCAAAATATCTTCACGGTTTATTATAACTTTTTTTCGGAAAGTTTTCAAGATGTTTCAAATCTTTTCTTTTGGGTTATATCATTTTTGACAAAAATTACAAATTTTTAGCATTAAGTTTAGTATATTTTTACACAACAGATTCGTGATTTTGGTCTAAAAACTTACCAATCCTTTAAAAATATACCAAAAGCTTTTCAAAAATGTCAGCTTCTCGGAAGAATTTTCAGAGGTTACAGGAACAACGAACAAAGTGTCGTTTCCCAAAAGAACAACGATTTTTCCCACCTGATCACCGCTTTGTACAGGGGCGTTTACCTCTTTTCTTATGTTGTAAAGGTAAGTCACGTCCTTGCTTTTTCCTTTTGGTATAAGGCATTGAAGTCCTTGTTCAGGCTCAACAGATATGATTTTAGCCACGCCGTTTTTCACCTTTATATCAGCTAACTGCTCTGTGTCAAATTGGGGAGAAAACAGCTCGAAGCCGTTAAAACCGTAATCCAAAAGCTCCTCGGCAATGTCAAAACGTCCGTCATCGGTCTTTGCACCTAAAACCACAGCTACAAGCTCCATGCCGTTTCTCTCGGCTGTGGCGGTAAAGCAGTAGCCTGCGTTGTCGGTGGTCCCCGTTTTCAGCCCTGTGATGCCGTTATATTCAAGAAGGCGGTTTGTGTTCAGGAGCTGGGTGGCTCTGTCAGTGCCCTCCCTGACATAGCTTAAGCGTGTAAGGAGAAACTCGTCATAGTAATCGTATTTCCGCAGCTCTGCCGCCATTATCGCCACATCTGCGGCGGTGGAATACTGATTTTCAGCATCAAGACCTGTGCAATTGGCAAAAAGGGTGTTGTTCATACCAAGGTCCTTCGCCTTTTTGTTCATGAGCTTTACAAAATTTTCCTCACTGCTCCCCAAGTGCTCCGCCAAGGCGACGCAGGCGTCATTTGCGCTACTTATGACAATGGAGCGTGTTATATCGTAAACGCTCATTTTTTCGCCCTCGTTGAGCCATATTACAGAGCCGTCAGTGATAAATGCGTTATAGGAGGCGGTTATTGTGTCCTCCATAGACAGCTTTCCCGCTTTCATTTCCTCTGCCGCTAACAGTAAAGTCATAATTTTGGTAACGCTGGCTATGGCTAATTTTTCGTTGGGATTTTGTGAATATAGGATCTGTCCTGTGGCTGCTTCGGCAAGTACAACGGATTTTGCAGCATAAAGGTTTTCCCTGTCATCTTCCCTTCTATCTGTTTCGGCGTAAACAAAGTTTGTGTTAAGCAAAAACAAAGCTGAAACCATTAAAGCTATCGCCTTTATTGCTTTTATCTTAAACATTTTTCTTCTCCCTTCTGCTTTCATCTTCATAAACATGTAAATAATTTATGTATAAGCTCTTACTAAAATGCACAATATAATGTAAAATAATAGAAAATTTACAATGTATGCAGTTTTAACATAAAATTGGTTTTTGATATGTGAACAACTACAAAAAAGTAAATATCTGTTGACTTTTTATTCCAAATAATTATAATAAAAACATAGAAAAATTTTATATATTTCTATAATTTAAAATTAAGGAGGATGTCATGAAACATTTAAAAAGAATTATATCTTATTCATTAGTGATGTGTATGCTGATACTGTCACCTGCAACGACAACCGCATATAATGAAGGAGAAGATTCAAGCAAATCAGAAGAAACAGCCAATTACATACTGAATAACTTAGATGGGTTTTCGGAATCATACAATTCGCAAATCGACCAAAATGACGGTGATTATTTTAATCCCACGAATTGCGAGTACAGAATAAGCGTAAATATTTTAGATTCGGACGAAAAAGCGGTTTATATTGATTTTAATGACGATAACGGATATATGGTCGTTTCCGAAGATGAAATCGTTAAATTTGCTCCATCGGGGGATTTGGATTATCTACGTTCATTTGGCGGAGAAATTTTTTACAGTACAATTGACGACCGGTTTGCTTATTATGATAATAAGGAACTGATTTTTTTTGAACATGAGAATGATAAGAATTGTGATATATCATCAAATTCAAACTATGCAGGAGTAGATGCGTGGGGCAAAATAGTTGACCCCGACAAGTATTTAGAAGACAGATACGGTAGTTTAACGTTATATGATGCAAGGCATCTTGATAATAGTATTCATAGTTCTGAAGACTATTTAAAACAATCTATCGCTTCAATCTATTCTAAATATGATAAAGAAAAGCAAACATATCTCACTGAAGGTAATTGCGCATTAGTTGCCATCTATAATTCAATGATGTACATCAGAAATAATGTGAAGGGCGTTTTATCAAGTATTCCGCCAGCATCTTTTACAGTTACTATAAGTCCAACTTCAGATCCATTTTATAAGCAAGCTTTATTACATAATTACACAGCTCAATCAAAAAATCTTCCATGTTTGTATTATGTGATAAGAAATTTTGCCATATCTGATTATGGTTATACTGTAGATAACGGAAAACTGCCTGATGGCTGCAGCAGCGGCAAAAGTCTTTCAACAAATCTTATGACAGAATTCATAAGCAAAGTCGCAAATTATTTTAATCAGTCATCATTCGTCAGTTATTACAGAGGAGCAAATATAACGGAATTTACTGCAAGCATAAAACAAAATTACCCAGCAATACTAAACCTATCCGGTGACCCTTTATATAAAGATCATTCTGTTGTTGTAACCGGGTATTCTATACATAAAAAATACACTACTGTTTTAGGCATTAAAACATGTACAAAAACGGTAAATATTATAAGAATTTTAAATGGATGGTCAAAGGATTATATTTTTTATGATGCATCTGCTTCATCATCAATGAAAACCATGATTTCTTTTATACCTTAACCGAAAGGAGCAATCTATGAAAACAAAAAATAACACAGTAATCCCCATAATATATATAGCTATTGGATTAATCATTGTTGCTGCTTTCATATTGGGAATACATTTTACAAAAACATACAGTCAAAAAAACGATGATATACCGAGCGGTGAAGCAATTATATATGGTCCCAATGACAATATTATCATTAATTTTGACAATGGTAATAAGCTTGGAAAGTATTTGAATTTTAACGAAAATGAAAAATCTGTAAAGCTTAGCTTTGTCAATAAAACCTCCGAGGATTGGAAGCCAAGATTAGATTTTTATGGGGTGAAGACTATTGATGGAACAGAAACCAAATATGGATCTTTGACTAGCAGCTACTCTTTAGTTAATAAATCAAATGATTTTGTTAAGCCAGGATCAGACACAGAACATTCCTTTGTATTATATGATAAACTAATAATAACTATTGACGGAACGGCAGCCGATGATTGTGTTATTTCTCCCGATGGTAAAGAGCATATTGTAGAGATTGATTACAGTTATTTTGATGACAACAGTATAGAAGATCAAGGCTCATTTACTGTTGATATGGAAAGCTTTATATTAGCATCAAAATAAATAAGTTATATTTTAAAAACCCACATAGTTGTTATTTCATGCAGCTATGCGGGTTTTTAGATTTTATTTTAATTTTAATATTTATGACAATCTGACTCCAATATAAAAAGCATTGACCCAATAATCCGAGCTTATACTCACTATCTGAACGTTCTCTCCGGGATATGGACAGTAGATCATCTGTCCGTCGCCGAGATAAATCCCTCCGAAATCGGCTTGTCCGCTGTCATCGGTGCTGAAATACACAAGATCGCCCCTTCTCAGGCTGTCATAATCGGTATGAGTTCCCATGGACGCCTGTTCCGACGCGCCTCTGGGGCAGTTTATAAAGCCGTTTTCCCTAAGCACATAATAAATAAATCCCGAATTGTCAAAGCCAGTGTCGGGAGAGGCTCCGTTGGTGGCAAAGGGTATTCCCAAAAGGGATTCAGCTGTCTGCACTATCTGATTGACCGTATCGGAAACATCAGCCGGCTCTGCGGTGGTTATAACAGCCTCCGCGTCTGTCTGAGCCGTTTTGTCGGAATCTGCGGGAGCAGCAGTTTCTGTTATTTCCGTTTTGTCTGTATTGTCCTCGGAAGCTGCGGAAGCCTCTGTATCGGTCACTGTTTCCCCTTCAAACTTCTGACAGCCCGCTGCAAGCATAAGAAACAGCATTATTGTGATTGCTGTGCCGATTATTCTTTTCATGGTGTTCTCCTTAAAAATACCGTCCGCACATTTCAATATAAATTATCTATCTAAGGGCTATTTTACCTGCAATAATTTAAAAAGTCAAGTGAATTATGTCTTATTATGCGTTTTAAACAAATTTGGGACTGTGAAAACAGTCCCATTTGTTATTTATTTGGCAGCATTTTCCTATTTTTCTGTTCCTGTGAACAGATTTCAATGAACACTTATACCGTAAGCCTTCCGTTTGATCCAATTTGCAGTAAAAGTATCTGCTCTTCCTCTCCCGTGTCTGCGTTAAGATAAATCAAAAGCTGCTTTCCCTCATCGTCTGCGCAGTAAAACTCGTAGCAGTAACGCTCATTAAGTCCATCGGATGGTATTACACAAAGATTTGCTTCAAATACCCTAAGTGACTTGGAAAGCTTTTTCGCCGCATCATCCTTAGAGATTTTCGGAGTGCTTAAATCCCGTTTGGTGTGATTTGTTATATATCCTCTTGCGTCAAAACCCAAAATCTCGCCGTTGTCCATTGCCACGGAAACCTTTATCAAATCGGTGTACAGTGTCACATCCTCATCGTCGGTATTTTCCTGTTCTCCCGCAAAGTTACAGGTACAAACACCGTTGTTTATTTCATAGTAGGTATCGGTGACATTCTCTATACCCAATTTCTCCAAATATTCCTCTGCCTTTTCTCTTGCTTCGCCCGCTGTCAATGCCGGCTGTCCAACGGTACGGAATTTCAGCATATAGCTTAAAAATCCGCCTTGCTTTGTTACCGAAACGGTTGTGTTGTTATCGGTGAAAACATAAGAGGGCATTTTTCCGCTTTCCTCTCCGCCGTCGGTCAGATTTTCGGAGCCGCTTGCCTTTTGTGCCTTCTGCAATGCCTTTTCTTGGGCAATTTCCTGCTGTCCCTTAAGCATTAAGGGGTCTTTTTCAAGAATATGATCCGAAAAAGGACCGTCATAAATCAAGGTGGGGTAATTTGAAAAGCCCTCCTCAAAATCAGTAAAACCCTCGGTTACGTTTACCGACTTTTCTCTGTCCGCCGTGCCCGACAAGTCGGAAAGAGTTATGTCGCCGTCTTCGATTTTCTTCTCTACCTGCCACATCTTTCCGCTCAGATCCTCTGCATAGCTGTAAAGAGTTTTGATATTTTCCTTTTCCTCATCGGTAAGCTCTTCTCCTGCTCCCACCTTTTTGGAAAGGCTCTGGCTGTAGTTTCCCACCTGTGACAGGAACTTATAGGTCTGTTCAAGCCTTATATCCTCAATAGGAAGCTGCGCCAGAGCTGCCTTGGCATTAGCCGCCTCGCTCCACAGCTTGCCCGAAAGCTTGTTCATCATAGCGGGAGAGGAGGAGTACATACCCTTGTTCAGAGTGGTTTTAATGTTGTCAAGACTTAGTGAAAGATCCTCTACCGCTCTCATATAACTGTTTTTCATCATCAGCTGATTATTTCCCGCCTTAGTGCCGTTCTGCACTGCCAATGCGCCAAGGGTGAGTATCAAGGCAGCCGAAAAGCTGATTATCCTTACAAAACATCTTTTTGTAATTGTTATCGTACTGTTTTTCATATTTTATCCTTTCAAGATTATTTTAGCAAATACTGTTTTGGAAATATTTTTAGTAATATTTTTAAAAATATACTATTCCATAATTTAGGAAAATGTGGTATAATTTAAAGTTGTATAATTTAATACTGTGATTTATAAACTTGATGTTTTTAATACTCTTAATTTCTTGAAAGGAAAAAAGATGATATATTTTGACAATGCCGCTACAGCCAAGCCCTGTGAAGAGGCTGTCTCTGCGGCTGTGAAGTGCATGAGTGAGTGCTACGGAAATCCCTCTTCCCTTCATAAAATGGGAATAGAATCGGAAAAGCTGATAGACTCTGCTAAAAAGACCATATTAAATCGTTTGAATAAAGAGGGAGAAATTTACTTCACCTCGGGAGCCACCGAAAGCAACAATCTTGCAATATTAGGAACGGCAAGAGCTTTGAAAAGAAGGGGAAACCGCATTGTTACAACCGCCATTGAGCACCCAAGCGTTTCCGAACCCATAAAAAAGCTGGAAGAGGAAGGCTTTGAGGTAATTTCGATCAAGCCATGTGATTGTGACAATTTTGAGGACACTTTGATAAATTCCGTTGACGAAAAGACTATTTTGCTTTGTTTTATGGCAGTAAACAACGAAACGGGCTTTATCACTGATTCCAAAAAAGTATACAATTCGATCAAGAAACGTTTTCCCTCCTGTGTTGTGCATTTGGACGGCGTTCAAGGCTTTTGCAAAATTCCTCTTTTCGGCGACACTATCAGTCTTTCTGCTCACAAGATACACGGAATAAAGGGCGTTGGAGCGCTTTATAAGGCTAAAGGAATCCGTCTGCTGCCTAACGTTTACGGCGGAGGACAGCAAGGAGGCATCCGCTCGGGAACTGAGCCTGTTGATTTAATTTTCGCTTTTGAAGCTGCTGTAAAAGCTTATCCCGAAAATATCACAAAATTTTCAGAATTGCGTCACACGCTTATACACCATTTGGAACAGTTGGAAGGTATAATTCTTAACAGTAAGAATTCCGTGGATAATATTGTGAATTTTTCCGTCCAAGGTGTAAGAAGTGAAATAATGCTCCACTTTTTAGAAGAAAAAGGTATTTTCGTTTCCAGCGGCTCCGCTTGCTCCAGAGGAAAGGTAAGCCCTGTGCTTTCCGCCTTGGGAGTGTCGGATAAAGATGCGGACAGCGCCGTAAGAGTAAGTTTTTCTCTAAGCAATACCGAGGAAGAGATCGAACAGCTTGCCCTTGCTTTGGCGGAAGGAATAAAAAGATTCAGAAGATAAAAGGAGTTTTTACTATGGAAGTTATAATGGCGAAATACGGCGAAATCGCCTTAAAGGGACTTAATCGCAGCAGCTTTGAGGATCTGCTTATCAGAAACATAAAGCGCAGACTTTCTCCTATTGGAGACTTTGATATTACACGCCGACAGTCTACCGTTTATATTCAGCCCTTGTCCGACAGCATTGATCTTGACATTGCTGTTAAAAAACTGTGCAATGTTTTCGGAATTGCGGCAGTTCAGAGATGCGCGGTGCTTCCAAAGGATATGGGGGAAATTATCAGGCAAGGTATTGTTTATCTTAAAGACACAATGGAGAATGCCAAAAGCTTTAAGGTTGAAGCCAAGCGCTCGGACAAGAGCTTCCCTCTTACAAGCCCTCAGATCCAGCAGGAATTGGGCGGCGCCCTTGCAGAAGCGTTTCCCGATGTAGCTATTGACGTTCACAATCCCGAGGTTACCGTTTTGCTGGAGGTCCGCGACAAGGGCGCTTATCTCAACGCGGAAAAGCTGGAGGCGGTTGGAGGTATGCCCGTAGGCAGCAACGGAAATGCGCTTTTGCTGCTGTCGGGTGGAATTGACAGCCCTGTTGCAGCCTATATGATGGCAAAAAGAGGACTGAGAGTGGACGCGATACATTTTCAAAGCCCGCCTTATACCTCTGAAAGAGCTTTGATGAAGGTTGAAGCTCTTTGCGGAAAGCTTACGGAATATTGCGGCGACATTCGCTTTTACTGCGTTCCCTTTACGGAAATTCAGGAGGCATTGAGAGATAATTGCAACGGCGATTATTTTACCGTTATTATGCGACGTTTAATGCTGAAAATTGCCAATCATTTCTGTGAAAAGAAGCATTACGGAGCGCTGATCACGGGAGAAAGCGTGGGACAGGTGGCAAGCCAGACCCTTGCTGCAATAGGCTGTACCGACAAAGCGGCTGATTATCCCGTTTTAAGACCTCTTGTGGGTATGGATAAAAAAGAGATCGTGGAGATTGCAAGAAAGATAGATACCTTTGAAACATCTATACTTCCTTATGAGGATTGCTGCACCGTATTCACCCCCAAGCACCCCAAAACAAAGCCTCTTATTAAGGATATTTTGCTTGAAGAGGAAAAATTTGACTTTGAACCGCTGATTTTAAAGGCAGTGGAAGAAACAACGGTTAAGGATTTCAGAATAGGCGGTAATAATTAAGGAATTCAAAATAGGAAAAATAATTAAGATTCTTAACAATAATTGGAGCAAAGAAAATGAACAAAAATATTGACAAACAGGCTGAAAATGTAGTAAAATTGTTATGTAAAAACAATAAAAAAGCTGCTTCTGCCGAAAGCTGTACGGGAGGACTTATTTCTGCGGCTATCACCTCTGTCAGCGGCTCCTCCGAGGTTTTCGACATGGGTATTTGCAGCTATGCAAACGAAATAAAGGCCGAAAAACTGAATGTTCCATGGGAATATCTTGAAACCTTCGGCGCAGTTTCCGAACAGGTGGCAAAGGCTATGGCTGAAGGAGTTATGAACTCCGCAAAAAGCGACTTTGCTGTTTCCACAACGGGAATTGCGGGTCCCACGGGCGGTACCGAGGAAAAGCCCGTAGGTACTGTATGGATAGGAGTTTGCAGCAAGGAAAAAGGTTCACACGCACAACGCTTTCTTTTTAAAACCAATAGCTGCCCCGAAGATCTCACCGAAAGAGAGTTTATAAGACATCAGGCGGTCTTGAAGGCGCTGGAGCTTTTGGAAGAGGAAATCAAAATAACTTATAATAAATAAATTTAATTTTTCAATTACGAAGGAAGGTCTTAATAATGTTAGATTATACCGTTCGCCCACCTGCGGCGAGAAGTAAAGGAAAAAGGAAAAACGCTTTTATACGCGCACTTACCGCTGTTTTTCCCGCAAAGGGCGACGCAGCTGCGGAAATGATCAGAAAAGTAGTGTTTATAGGTGCGGTAGCTGCCCTTGTTATTACGGGAAGTACCCTGTTGAAGGATATAAGGGGCGAGCTTGTGCAAAAGTATCAAATTGCCAACAAGATTGAAAATATAAAGAACTACGGTACGGGAAATCTCAGTGTAGATGACAAAAACAACATCTTTGAAGCAAAGCCATATATCCGTGAAGATTTTATGGGATTATACGCTGAAAACAACGATTTTGTGGGCTGGTTCAATTTAGGCGAGGAAGAGAAAGTCATAGACCACCCCGTCGTTCAGTGCGGTGATAATGAAAAGTATCTTAACACCACCTTTGACGGGCAGTCCATAAGTTCGGGAACCCTTTATGTAGACAGCAGATGTCAGATTGACAAGGACGGAAACTTACCCAACTTTACAATTATTTACGGTCACTGCCTGTCCTCGCAGCTTATGTTCTCAAAGCTGAACAGATATTACTACGAACGTGAAAATACCGATCCCGACACATGGTTTTACAGCTTTTACAGAAGATACCCCACCGTACACTTTGATACCCTAAAGGAAAACGGAGAATATAAGGTTTTTGCCTGCTGCTTATTCAATACCGAAGAGCAGTACGGAGAGATCTACAATTACCTTAGAAGAGCAAGACCCTTTGAATCCAAGGAGGATTTCAACAGCTACATCTGCGATATTATGGACAGAAGCGTGTTCAGAACCGATGTTGATATAACCTACGGCGACGATATACTCTGCTTGTCCACCTGCTACTTCCCTTTCGGCATGGATTATGAAAATGTCCGTCTGGCAATTTTTGCAAGAAAAGTGAGAGAGGGAGAAAGTCCCGAGGTCGATGTGGAAAAAATGGAAAGAATATGGACCTGGAAGGGCTGGCAGCAGGCTATCGACAGAAAGATGACGCTCTATTTTTACAGAGCGTGGGACACAAGCAAGCTGTTAAGCCTTGAAGAAAACTAAGAAATGTTTCAGCAGGATTGAAACAAGTTCAAAAAACTCAAAATAACAAAATAATCAGAGAGAGAGGATTTTGTACCATGTCAGAACATCTTGTAAAAAAGCAAAACTTTTTTGTAAAAGCATTCATTCCCAACAAAATGGACAGCAAGGGAGCTATTATAAGAAAAATAATAGTATTTCTCTGTCTGGCGATATTTATCGGCTGCGCCGTTTATGTTTTGGGCGACTATTCCAACCGTAAGACTGATGAAAAAATGGTTGATGGTATAAAGGAAACCATTCAGCTTAACGCTTCGGGATCCTTCTCGGCAAGCAAGGAACAGATTGAAAACATAAAGCAGGAAGTTCCCGAAATCATGGACAAATTTGTTGACACCTACGCCGAAAACAGCGATCTTATCGGCTGGCTGAAGGTTGGTCACTATATTGACTACCCCGTTATGATGCACGAAACTGACGGCGACTATTATTTGTACCGCAATTTCCACAAAGAGGACAGCCAGAGCGGTTCTATTTTCTGCGACAACCACATTCAGCCTATTTCTGACGCCAACAACTTGGTTATCTATGGTCACAACATGGCTTCGGGAGAGTATTTTAATGCGCTGAGCTACTTTAACCCCTATTCTCACCGCTACAATAACACCGTTGGTTTTACCGACTATTACAAACAGTATCCCACCATTCAGTTTGATACACTTTATGAAGAAGGCACATATAAAATCTTCGCGGGAATTTACATAAACACCGAGGAAAAGGACGGCTACCCCTATCCCTATTACCGTAAAAGACAGTTTAAGAGCGAATATGAATTTATGGATTTTATGGGCAACATAATGGACAGAAGCATGTTCTATACCGATGTTGATGTTGAATACGGCGATCAGATCATCACTCTTTCAACCTGCTACTGGCGTCCTCTGGGAGAAGGCGTTGACGCACGTTTCGCACTGTTCGCAAGAAAGGTTCGTGACGGAGAGAGCCCCGAAGTAGATGTAGACAAGATCACCATTAACCCTTCCCCCTTGTACTTTGACGCATATTACAGAATTATGGGCACAGAGTGGCAGGGACGCAAGTGGGATCTGTCCTTGGTAAAGGATTTTGACAAATACAGCGACCAAATAGACAGCCAAGACGAATTGGAGCCTGCAACAAAAACCGAATGATTTTATTTTATTTTATTTAAGGAGAAGGAGCGCTATGCCCGAATTTGAGTCAGTCAAAAAAACAAACACGACAAAGATAAAGAAAAAACAAACCATTGCACAATCATTATTCCCCTGCAAGGGCGACTCAGTGGGCGAGGTTATCAGAAAGATAGTTTTTATTACGGCAATATTGGTTTTAATTGGAACAACTGCATGTGTTATATACTTTTACATGATAAGACCTGCAAATATCCAGAAAGAATCAGACAATTTAAGCGATCTGAGAGGCGACGTCAACAGCGGCGTTATCTCAATTCCCATAAAGGTAACAAATTCCAACGGTGAAACGGAACAAAAGGAAGTTACCGTTCTAAAGGAATATGAGGAATATATCAAGCTGAATGAGGACACAGTAGGCTACCTTGAAATTTATCCTCATGTAAGATCGCCCATTGTTCAAACTGCCGATAACGAATTTTATCTGCACAATAATTTTTATAAAGAACCGACAGAAAACGGCACTCTCTTTGCTGATTATGAAATTCCCATAACTGCCGACAGCACTCCCCCAAACACCATAATTTACGGTCATAATCTGAGAACCAATAATATGTTTAAGCCGCTGCTGCAATACAAGCACAACGGAATAGAATTTCTGAAGGATAACTATTTAATAAATTACGATACTATATTCAAGAAAAATCAATATCTGATCTTTGCTGTTATGGAGGTAAACACAAACCGCAGCTTAGGCGAGGTGTTCTCTTTCCAGAATTATGTCACCTTTAATTCAAAGGACGAGTTTAACTACTATGTTTCCGAATGTCTTGACAGAAGCTATTACTATACGGGAATAGATCTGGAATACGGAGATGAACTGCTGACGCTTTCAACCTGTGATCTGGATACCTTTTTGGAAGGAATTCGTCTGGTGGTAGTTGCAAGAAAGGTCAGAGACGACGAAAGCTCTATTTTGGATCCCGATACCTTTATAGACAACACTGGCTATGACGAGGACGGAAATTTAAAGAGAAAAATGTATGAGGCATACTACGAAGGAGTTTACCAAGGAGCTGTAACCTGGGGCGGAAGAAATTGGGACACCTCTTGGATAAAGGATTTTGAAGGATAATATTTTTGAAAAGTATTTTGAAATATGCTGAAGCAAGCTCCATGCCAAAGCCTTTAACAAAAAGGATTTTTTAATAGGAGAGGATATATTATGCCCGAATTTGAATCGGTTAAAAAACCAAAAGCAAAGAAAAAACAAACTGTTGCTCAGTCGCTGTTTCCCTGTAAGGGCGATTCGGTAGGAGAAATCATCAGAAAGATCGTATTTCTCACTGCCATATTGGTTTTGGTTGGTGCAACCGTTTGCGTTGTGAATTTTTATATTATCAGACCGCAGAATATCCAACAGGACGCAGACGATTTAAGTCATCTCAGAGGCGAAAGCAACGGAGATGTGATATCAATTCCAATAAAGGTCACAAATTCCAACGGAGAAACGGAGCAAAAGGAAGTTACCGTTCTCAAAGAGTATGAGGAATATATCAAGGAAAATGAGGACACGGTAGGATATATTGAAATTTATCCTTGGATCAAGTCTCCTGTGGTTCAGACTGCCGATAACGATTTTTATTTAAAGCATAATTTTTATAAGCAGCCCACAGAAAACGGCACGATCTTTGCAGATTATGAAATTCCCATAACCGCCGACTCTACACCGCCAAACACCATTATTTACGGTCATAATCTGCTGACAAAAAATATGTTTATGCCCCTGCTTAAATACAGAGACGAAGGCATAGACTTTCTGAAGGAAAATTACCTGATTAACTTCGACACCATATATGAAAAAAATCAGTATCTTGTCTTTTCAGTCATGATGGTCAACACAAGCCGCAGTCAGGGCGAGGTATTCGGCTTCCAGAATTATGTTACCTTTAATTCAAAAAATGAGTTTAACGGTTTCGTTGCCGAATGTCTTGACAGAAGCTATTACTATACCGGAATAGACCTTCAATACGGAGACGAGCTGCTTACGCTTTCCACCTGCGATTTCTCACTGTTTCAAAAAGATGTGCGTTTGGTTGTGGTGGCAAGAAAGGTAAGAGATGACGAAAGCTCTATTTTGGATACCGATAAGTTTATTGACAACACAGGATTTGATGAAAACGGAAATTCCAAGAGAAGAATGTTTGAGGCTTTCTATCGTATTTATGGAAGTGAAACAACTTGGGCGGGAAGAAATTGGGACACCTCGTGGATAAAGGATTTTGAAGGATAATACTTATAACCGTCGGCTTCACCGTTTCTTCGGGAATGCCGAGGAAGCTTAACAGCGGATCAGATCCGCTGTTAAAATGTTTATTAGTATAAAATCGGAAGAAAGGCTTATAATGATATGATTAGTAAGGGATCGCTGATAAAAATAGGAATTGTGCTTATTATTGCTATAAGCTATATTCTTGTTTTCGGAGTTTCCGAAATGGTGGATGCAACCGAGGATATGCAGGCTGTTACTACTCCTTACGAAACCATTGAACCGACGGAAGAGGTAACTACTTCTTTTACTGAGGTCGATCAACAGACCGATCCGCTTGAAATATCCTTCCCTGTTTATACCTCTTTGGACGTCAGTCCCCTTTTGAAACCCTTTGCTGACAACGGCGCAGTGCTTTTGCCCGCAGGCTATGAGGATATAATCACCACTGTAGAAACCTCCAAGCCTCAGGTGGAAGTAGTAACGGACGGCACAACAACAGCAAAGCCCACGGAAACCACAGCAAATACAACAACGCAGACGCAAACCGAAGCAACTACCGGCACTGTTACAACAGCAGAGGATACCAATCCCAGCGGAGAATTATTGAGAGTACAGTATTCGGGCAGCGGCGGAGAGGTTGAGGTTGACGCTCTCGAGATTTTAGCTAAGGTTGTTATGGGTGAAATCGGAGGAAGCTTCAATGAAGAGGCTATAAAAGCTCAAGCTGTTGCCTCTTACACTTACATAAAATATTACAACAACAACGGCAGTGCACCCAATGTAACAATCAAAGAACCTACCGAAAAGGTCAAAAACTGCGTAAAAGAAGTGTTCGGACAGGCTCTGTATTATGGAGACGAATTGATTCAGGCGGTTTACTGCGCTTCCTCTGCGGGTTATACCGCTTCCTCAAAAACAGTCTGGGGCGTTGATTACCCCTATCTCCAAAGCCGAAAGTGTGAGCTTGATTCCCTTTTTGATCCCAACTACGGAGTGAAATCCTCCTTTACCTCAGATGAGGTAAAGAAGCTTGTGAAGGATTCTATCAGTATTGAGCTTGACGGAGATCCCGGAAACTGGTTCGCAATAAAAAATTATGTGGACTCCGTTTATGTGGGTACCTTCAGCATAGGAGGAAAAACAACCTATAGCGATGAAGGCGGCAAGGAAATTGAGATAACCGGAAGAACGGTAAGAGAAAAAATCTTTAATTATCAGCTCAGGTCTGCATGCTTTGAAGTTACATATAACAACGAAACCGATAAATTCACCTTCACCACCTACGGCTACGGACACGGCGTTGGTTTGAGTCAGAATGGCGCTAACAATTTAGCTAAAAGCTGGGGTTACGATTATAAGAAGATTTTAAATTATTACTACCCCAATACACAAATAAAGTAATATTAAAAGGGCAGCGCAATTCATATTGGCTGCCCTGAAAATTTGATAAGGAAGTAAAAAAATATGCCATTCAGCAGCAAAACACCCGAATTTCTTTTTGAAAACCATGCCCATGACAGCAAGGAATGGTTTAACGAGCATAGGAAGGACTATGAAAAATACGTAAAGGAACCTTTTAAGGAATTTGTGCTTGCCATAGAGCCGACAATGGAGAAAATTGATGAAAAAATCTCCTGCGACCCTAAAAGGCTTTCGAGGATCTACCGTGACGCCCGTTATTCAAAGGGGCAAAGCATTTTCAGAAATTATGCTTGGTACACTTTCAGCCGTACAAGAGAGGAAGCTACCACTGCTCCCTGCTTTTACTTCGGAGTTTCTCCAAACGGCTTTGAGTATGGCTGCGGCTATTATCATGCAAGCACTGCCAGCATGAATGCGATAAGAAAGCTGATTTTAGAGGGAGATTCAAGCTTTGAGGCAGCTAATACCGCTTATTTATCCCAAAATGTCTTTACCTTGGGCGGAGAGCGGTATAAAAAGGATCACTATCCCGAGGAATCGAAGGAAAAACGGCTTTGGCTCAATCAGAGAAATATTTTCTTGGGCTGTGACAGCAACGATTTTAAGGCGATGTACAGCAAGGATTTGTATAAAAAAGTTGCAAAGGACTTTTTGAGCATTGCTCCCATTTATAATATGCTTATGAAAGCGGAGCAGATTAAGGAGATATGATTCAGAGTGATTGCAGAAATAAACGGCGTAAGCCTTGAATTGGAAACAAATCCGGAGATATTCTCCCCTTCTGTCGCCGATAAAGGCACTCTTGCCATGCTGTCGCAGGTAACCCTATCTTCAAATGATAAGGTTCTTGATTTGGGCTGCGGCTGCGGAATTGTTGGAATTTACGCAGCAATGATTATAGGAGCAGACAGAGTTGTAATGACCGATGTATCGCCTGCGGCTATTTTAACTGCTAAAATGAATGCGGTTCATAACAATGTCAGCGGTGTGAAAATATGCTTGGGAAGCTGTTATGAAGAGGTTGAGGACAGGGATTTCACCTTGATTTTATCCAATCCGCCTTACCACACGGATTTTTCTGTCGCCAAGGAATTTATTGAGGGCGGTTTTAAAAGACTTGTTCTCGGAGGTAAAATGGTTATGGTCACAAAACGGCTTGATTGGTATAAAAATAAGCTTGCGGCTGTGTTTGGCGGAGTCAGAGTCAGCGAGATTGACGGTTATTTTGTGTTTGTGGCTGAGAAGAGAGGGGAAAAGAGGAATAAAGCTGTTAAGCAGGTTAATGGTCTTTCTAAAAAATTGGCGAGAAAGTATAACCGAAAAAAAAGACTTTGATTTTTTCTATGCTTCACTGCTTGGATAAAAAATGATGTATCTTACTGATAATACCACTTCCTTTATATTTTGGATAAACAGAATATTATGAGAGCATACTGCCGCAAAGCTTCGATATACTGTATATTGCCGCCCATTATCAATATTTCGGTAACGGACAAATTATGGCAACTTTAATCGGGCATAGTTTTCCGAAATATGATATACTGAATTTACAGTGGAGAGTGATGTTATGGAATGGGTAAAAGCAATAAGCACAGCTGTCGAGTATATTGAAAACAACTTAACCGAAAATATATCCGCAGAGAATATTGCAAAACAGGTGAACATTTCTTCCTTTTATTTTCAGAAAGGATTTAGTTTGCTTTGCGGGTATACTGTCACGGAATATATCCGAAACCGCCGTTTGGCTCTTGCCGCGGGAGAGCTTGCAAGCGGCGCAAAGGTTATTGACACATCAATAAAATATTGCTACGATTCGCCTGACAGCTTTACAAAGGCGTTTTATCGTTTCCATGGAGTGACTCCTTCTGTGGTGCAAAAGAACTCAACTATGATCAAAGCGTTTGCACCTTTAAAAATTTCACTATCATTGAAAGGCGGTTATATCATGGATTACAGAATTGTTAAAAAAGAAAGCTTTACAGTTATGGGCGTATTAAAAAGATTCACCTATGAAGATGCCAAAAGGGATATTCCGAAATTTTGGCAGGAGCATTATCAAAAAGGAAACGGCAAGTATGTTTGCGGAATGTTTGGAGTAAATATTGACGTAACAATGAACGACAACGAATTCAGCTATATGATCGCAGACGCTTACAACCCCAGCGTTGATATTCCCGACGGTTTCATAACAAAGACCATTCCTGCGTTCACATGGGCAGTGTTTCCAATAAGGGGAGCAATGCCGGACGCTTTGCAGGACATGAATACCAAGATCTTTTCGGAATGGCTGCCTGCTTTGGAAAATTACGAGGTTGCTGCGGGATATTGCATTGAAATGTATGACGATATACGAAAGTACCCCAAAGGAACAGAAGATGAAAATTACTACAGTGAGATATGGATACCCGTTAAGAAAAAATAATATGTAAATTTCTCCTCTGCTATATCACTACAGTAAATTTGGCTACCTTCTTCAACAATAAATCGGCGTATCATCTTGGATACGCCGATTTATTAGTATAAGAATATTACTTATTTTTAGCTAAGGAAGTGTCCCGAATCTATGAAAAACCTTAGTTAATTAAATTAGTTTTTCAATTACAGCGTCAGATAGTTCCTGTTACCTTTAAAACAGCTACGCCGGGAGTTACGCTCCATGCTCCCGTATCATCGGCTGCAAAGGTTGCAGCAGGAACGGTTACCCTGCCTGCAACGGTTCTGAATAATCCCGTAGCATCGTCATAGGTGTAATCTGTGCCCTCGGTAAGGACAGTGTTGTTAAGAGTAACCGTAATATTGCTCAGTACAGGGTTAAAGGTGTCGGTGATCACCACATTATCCGCTGCGGAAGCTGCTGCGCCGCCTCTGTTCTGAATTACAAAGGTGTAGGTTATTTCGCTGTTTTCCGTTACCGTTTCGGGAGAAAGAGTTTTGGTAATGGACAGGTCAGGCTCATTTGCGTGAGCTACGGTGGCTGTTGCAAGAATATCTTTGGGCAGTGCTGCTCCGCTTACTGTTACGGTATTTGTTACAGCCGCTGCTGCGCCGAGGGGAGCAAAGCTGTTGGGATTAGCCTTATACACCAAAAGTACGTTTCCGTTAGCGGGAACATTTATGCCCGTTACCGTAAGAGGTGAATCTGAGGTTACGGTGGGAGCGGGTTGTAATACTCCGTTTACAAAATATCTCAATGAACCGTCAACATAGTTCAGGGGGGTCAGATTGCCCGAATCAAAGGTATATTCGCCTAAGTTATCGGCTGCGGTAAGTCCCGTAACAGCGTTCGCACCCGAATTAACAATGCTTACAAGATAGGTTACTGGGCGATCAGTATCGTAATCTGCTTCAAGAGCAATTTTTGTTGCGGACAGTACCTCGGCAAGTTCGCCTGTTACAATGTTGGAATCAGTGCTGCCGTTGTTGTAGGTCAGTGTGGCTTTATTATAAAATGTTGCCATAGAATTTCTCCTTTCATATAATCGTGAAATGCTTTTTATTCACGATATATTATATGATAGTGAGAAAAAAGGGTTACATTTCAGGTGTTTGTTAAATCCTTTACTTGCTTACTATACCCCAACAGCCCTCTGCACCGATACCGTCCTTGGGAGCCATAATAATTCCCTTTTTGTTCAGTTCCTCCGCCATTAAATCAAGTAGAGGTACTGATGCAAGTCGGTTCACATACTCCCATTCTCCCATTAAATAGCTTGGCAGCGCCTTTTTTGTAAGCTTTGCTATTTTTTCGGCAGTTTGCTCTGCTTTTTCCTCAAATTTGCCCTTTACCAGCCTGTTGCTGACATCAAATAAGCTGCCGCAGTCTTTCATATCTATCATAAGAATTTTGGTGTATACCATATTGTCCTCACGGTACAGATACCCGCATTCAACAGCTTTTGCAGCCTGTTCCTTGTCGTACTCGGACATTTCGGTGGTATCAAGTCCGTTTATTGCCAATAGTGTTAATTGAAGGGGAATATCCTCGCCTATATTATGACCGCAGTGAAAATGCGGTCTGATATAACGCATATACAGATTTGAAAAATCCACCGAAGTATATCCGCATATATTTCTTGCGCCAATTCCGTCATTTCCACAGCCGTAGAACACTCCGGTGTCTTCGTGTCCGTAAACAGAAAATGGTCTTTCGGGAATTGTTTCCTCACCAAAATATTTTTCCCTCAATATTCTTTGAACATTTGCCCTATAAGCCCATACTATGGACATGAGCTGCTGCCAGATAATAAGGTTGAGATCCTTTTTCTTGTTAAGAAAAGGAATAGAGAGATATTCATCTCTGTTCCTCTCAATAAAATCAACGATGACCTTGCCGATTTCGGGGAGCTGATCAGTATAGACCGACCATGCCTCCTTTATCTGCTCCTTATCCAGCAGTACAAAATTCACTCCGTATTTTCCGTTGTCAAGACGGCGCAGCAATCCGTATTCCCCGTTGGCTCCGCGGGTAAGTATCTCCAATTCCTCCTCTACATACATAGTGGGTACGTTAAGCTCCTCGGCTATTTCTTTGGCGGTAGAGGGCTTTTTGTGGCAAAGGCGGAGAACCTGCTTTGAAAACTGTCTTTCAAAGCCGTCACGGGGATCTCCTGTCAGAGGATTGCCTGTTCCGATGATGTCATAGTTGATTTTGTCAAATGCTACGGGTTTATTATTTGCAGTCATTGTTTCTACCTCATTTCTCAGCTTTTTCCTTGCCGAAAACAGTCTTTGACGGATATTGCCCTCACTTGTGCCCAAAAGAACAGCTATCTCCGAGGTGGATAAGCCGTCCAGATAGTACATTATCATTACCTCACGGTAGGCTTGCGTCAAAAAGGCTATCTGACGGTATACCGCCGCTAACAGCTCCCTATCCTCTTCCTCAGCCTCAAGAAAAGGGTTTTTGCTGTCGGAATCCGCAATAAAGGGCAAAACATCATCGGGATCTCCCTCATACCGCCTTTCCGATCTTGTCCTTTTCTTTTGGGAAAAATCAGCGTATACATTTCTTGCCGTCCGCCAGATAAAGGGGTAGGGACTTTCGATCTCTCCCTCGCCGTTGGCGGCTTTAACCAAAGCATATACTATATCTGAGCAAAGCTCCTCCGATTCACAGCTGTCCTTGGTTCTTACATAGCAGAAACCGAAAAGCTTATCCAAAAGGTCATTGTCGATTATTTTCAGCAAATCTTTTTTCTTCATTGTTTTTTCTCCGAGTGTTGATCAACGCTTTCAACTATATAGTCGGGGCGGGTGTTGAAATGTTAGAGGTATTTTGAAAGATTTTTATACAAACTGTTTCTGCTATGATAACATCTGCCTAACTGTATCAATAACTAATTGAAGAACATCAAAATGATTGTCAGATAAAAGGTCAGGCGTATGACATGAAATGTAATAGTTTAAATCGTTATAAATAAAGTGAGCGTGTTCACTGTAATAACTTTTTCCATTAAATATTTCAATATGTTCACCGTATTCAATGTAAACGCCGTTTATTGTTTCTTCGCTTACCTTATGATAGAATTTGTCAGAATCTTTATTAAAAATCCCGATATTTTCATCTGAAAAGGCAATATTACAATAAAAATGCAAATTATCAAAATCTCCCCACACCCTATCTTCATAATATATGAGAAAACATTCAATATTTTCCCAATTACTCCTTGTTTTAGAATCTCCGTCAGCAAATTCTAAGGTGTATTCTTCATAAACATTAGCGTAATAGCCCTCTACCACTATCTTGTCAAGCAGTAAATCATCGCCGAATTCATTTACAGCTTTCTCTGCACTTGTAAATCGCAGATGTGTTTCAGCCCAAAAAGGGTCGGGAGCATTATTTTTGGTGATAAAGTTATATATAGGTATTGTCATAAGCAAAACCGCCGCACAAGCTGCCGCAGCGACAGTTGTTTTGATCCAAGCCTTGCTTTTGGATTTTCTCTGATATAAAGCCGATTCAATAATATGCCTGTCGCATATGTTTCCCATAGCATCTGCCAAGGTATATTTTGTCATAGCTGTACCCCCTTTGATTTCAAGTATTCTTTCAGTTTCTTTCTTGTCCGTGAAATTCTGACGCGGATATTACCCTCGCTTAATCCCGTTTTATCGGCAATGACTCCAAAATTGCTGAAAAACCAATATCTTTGTACAAATATTACACGATTTGTTAAATCGAGCTTGTCAAGAAATTCGTCAATGTAGCCCGCAAGCTGACTGCTGTCAAATTGTTCCTCTGTACCACTTGATGATGAAACACATTCCTCCAGTTCATCAAGACATACATCATATATACTGTTTCTTTTTTTAGCAGTGTTATATTTATATTTTGCAATAGATATATTTCGGACAATTCTACAAACAAAAGCTAGCAAAGGACTGGGATTTTCAGGGGGAATTTTTCTCCACATGCCTAAGTATGTATCGTTTACACATTCCTCCACATCTTCATAGCAGTGCAAAATGCCGTTTGATACAGATCTGCATAGTTTTCCGTATTTTAAATCCAGCTCGGGAATTGCCCGTTCTGACCGTGCGTTGAACAGCTGAATGATTTCTTCATCTTCCATGGATTCCCCTCCTTTCGTCCCTCATATATTAACTATAAAAAAGGGAGGATTTGTTACACTTGTGCAGTAATTTTTTTCATATATACTAACAAAGACGAAGCTGATAAACTCCGTCTTTGTTTATTGTTATTTAATTTTCGATAGGCTTCATCGTCGGGAATAGTTTCTCGAAAACTTGTAAACCCTTATAATAAGGGCGTTTAGCCTGATTACAAGCCAACCTTCAAACTTTTACTCCCTACGAATGTTGACGTTTCTTTGTATATCGCTACGGTCAAATGTGGTAAAATTTGTGGTAAATTCCGTGGCAAAATCAGAACGGTTTTAGCTGATTTTCATTATACCTTCAAGCCTTGCAAAACTTGCTTTCTTGCGTTCTATGTTTGATTCGTTATAAACATCCATTGTTGTGCTGATATCAGCATGACCCATAATCTCTTGAATAAGTTTTAAGTCAGTTTCATTCTCACATATTCTTGTACAAAATGTATGTCTGAGATTATGTGCTGAGAAATGTGGAAGTAATAATGGTTCAACTCTTGCTTTTTTGGCTATTTCAGTTTGTTCAGCATTATAATCACGAATAATCCGCTCAATTGCCCTATTAACACAGTGTGGTCTTTGGACTTGCCCAAAACGATTCATCCAAACAAATCCAGAATAACCATCGATCTCCTCCTCGCAAAATCCATTTTGCATTTGGTTATATCGTTCATGTAGCAGTGCCTTTCGCACGTCATCGAACATTGGAATTACTCGCACACCACTCTTTGTTTTCGGTGTAGTAATGTGAAATTCACTTTTCCCACTATCCTGTACACGATAGATGAGATTATGATTGATGTTTATAACATTGTTTTGCCAGTCAATATCTTGCCATCTCAATCCGAGCATTTCACCAATTCGACATCCGGTACCTAATAAAGCCGTAAGCAGCGGTAACCAATGACTATAAGTCTCATGAGTAGCAACATAATCAACAAATGCTGTCTGTTGTGCTTCGGTTAAAGCGTGTCTCTTTGGCTTTTCCCAATCATGGCTCTTTTTAAGGTCTGCCATAATTCCATCAGTTGGATTAGTTCGAATATAACCATCTCTAACAGCAACAGTAAAAACAGGGTGTAATATTGTATAGACAATTTCGACACTATTGGGCTTAAAGCCTTTCTCACAAATAAGCTCATTAAAAAACTTTTTAATTGTACTATACTTAATGGTTGTAACATTCATATCACCAAGCACATCACGCACATACTTTTTATACATATATTTGTAATTGGTTGCTGTAGACTGCTTTAATTCCCTTTTTTGACCGATGTAATCATCCCAAAGTTTATTAAGCGTTAATTTATTTTGAATGATAATTCCGTCTTCCAAGTCACGTTTGATTGACTTTTCCATTTCTCGCAACGAATCAGTCTTTCGCTTACCTGTAGGTGTTTTATCGGTTTCAACCAATCTCCAACTATAAACACTTTTCAACTCACCTTTGTGGTTGAGATAACGGTACTCATACCTCCCGTCTGATTTTTGATATTCTCCATCTCGGAGAATTCTTCCTTTATTATCTTTTCACTTTTCCATGTATTAACCTCCTGTTCAGCCACACATGAAAAGAGCAACAATAAGGCTTTTTTATTATAGCACAAAGTTGCTCATATTTCAAGTGGTTATATCCGGTTTATATATAATTTACCGAATCAATGAATTGTTCAAATTTCTTTCTTTTTATTTGCGCCCTATTGGAGTTCCAAAGAATCCAATCAGCGTCTTTATTTTCATTGGCAAGATTTCGCAGCTTGTTTATTCCTATCCTAAAATACTCTGCTGCTTCCTCAATAGATAATGTATACTTTTCACAAATTGGGATTATGTTTTTGGATTGCTCTGAATTTTTCATCAAAATGTTTTCTCCTTTTATTCTTTTATTTCTTTGGGTATAATAAGCTCCATAGCATAGGGCAACTTTTTTATTTCCTCGCAAAATTCCCTCCATTCAGGTAGCCTATGATTTTTTCTTTGGCTGTATATCGTCTTTAAACAGCGGTAATTAGTAGTAAGCCTTGCAGTAAGCTCAAATCCACAAGGGTTTGAGTACAGTAGCCTTAAATAATCCTCGGGGTCGTTTGTTTCATTGTACCTATCTTTCAGCTCCTCCATGATCTCTATCATGCGGGGATCCACATATTTATTATATTGCTTTGAAAGATCAAATTTCGATATTCTGTGCATGGTGGATTGGCTGGAAACAAATTCCAAAAATCTGTAGCGCTCCGCCTCTGTCCATGCCTTTACCGTAAAGGTCAGGTCGAATGCTACCCTTATTCCTGTGAGAAATTGGTCGTGTCCCTCTCCTTTGGGGCTATGGGCAAGGCTCTTTATCCTGTCGGTGATGTCGCCGTTTACCGACTCGGTGTCAACGGCGTAGGGGTACTTGCTGGCTCTGAAGCTTTCCTCCATGTCGTATACCTTTATATTTTCAATTTTCATAATTTAATTAAATCCTCCTGCTATATATGCTACAACTGCAACAATAAGAAAAATAAGCCCTTTAATGTTATCAGTAATACTGCCGCATAGAAGTTTTCTGATCCTATTAAAATACTTTCTCATTATATCCTCACTTAGCTCTTTTTTGCACATTAGCAAATCACATAATTAAAGTACAAAAATAAGGGTAGTCTTTGAACCAAAAGTAAAATATGCGATTTGCTAATGTGTTTCTATGTTTCCTCCTTTCCTTTATTTATTATCGGTGCTGCCAAACCCGCCATTACGAACCGCTTGGGTATCATCAGTATATGTAATACCGAAGGGAGTAAATACTCCTTGACAGAAAGCCTGTCCTGCTTTGAGCGGAACGTCTTTTCGGAAGGCAGAATCGTTTATGAATTTAACAAAAATGTGACCTTCATTGTCCGAATGGTAGTAGTCGCTGTCAATTATTCCCACTGTATTGGCTAATTTAAGTCCGTACTTAAATCCCAAACTGCTACGCGGAAATATCTGGAGTACCCATCCTTCTTCAATTTTGCATCGAATTCCTGTGGGAATTAAAGTAATTCCAGATATTTCGGTTACAGTCAGGGCATCATTTTCATTAAAAGATATCGCGCCGTCAGGATAAATATCTATATCAATAGAGGAGAAAAAATCATAACCCGCACTGCCCGAAGTTGCTCTTTGAGGAATTTTTATAGAATTGTAAATATTCCTTATTTTATCTTTATAACATGTAGGGAAGTTCTTTTCCCAATCTTCCTCAAACTGTTCATAAGATACTTTTTCAAATTGTGCTATCTTTTGCATTTTTAATCGTCCTTTCTTTTTGTTCATTTTGTGAAATCAAATATTTTGTTTATTAGCTTTTACTTTTTCAAGGTGAGAAATAATTGTAGATAATTCTTGTTGTTTTTTTTCTAAGATTACTTCCGTTATCCCCATAAGGATTTCATACATATTTTCTCCTTGAAATTGTTTACTAGACTCAATGTGATTTTCTAGTTTTGAAATTTGTCTTTTAGAGTGTTGGCTTTTTTAAGAAGTGTATTGTATTCTTCGGTCATTTTTATAATTCTCCAATACTTTAAGGTTTGATTATGGTATATCAATTTTTTTAAATTATGTCTTGTTAAAAAGATTATTTGTTGAACACTTTTCAAAAAGATTGCTTGTTGAAAAGTGTTGACTTTTATAAAAAAATGTGATATTATACGTTAAATATAATGAGAGGGAGGTATTTCTGTGTTTAATTTTCCTACTTTAATTGGCTTTTTGCTTACAGTTATTATTGCTTATGTTTTTTATTTAATATAATTACATAAAATGAAAGGAGTATATGACGATGCAAAATACACATTTATCTTCAGATTATGATACTACTATTTCTTTACTTAATCTCTATCTTGCTGAATGGATTCAGCGTGATCAAATAACTTGGTCACAAATCTTTAAAATTTTTTATGCTATACTTATTATTATCTTGTTGCCAAATCTTGCCCTTCATTTTAATTTGGAATTACCAAATTTACCTATATTAATTTTTAGAATAATTGGTCTTTTCCTATCATTTATATTTCTTTATATTTCATTAGGATATGCTATGAGACTTCAAGCGATCAGCGATACATATAGAGATATAATAAAAAAACTTCCAGAAGAATATCAGAGAAAAAGCGTTAAAGATATTAAATTTAAAAATAAATTTATTGGAAAAATCTTTATGCCACGAATCGGTTATTTAATTTGTTTCGCACTCTTTCTTGCATTACTTTCATTATCAATTATTTTAATGATTATTTGACATTCCAATAAATGTGTGGTTTTATCGATTTGTATATCACCACTTTTCTATGGGAATTTCTATACAAAAAAAATAAAATTTCATTTTAGGAGGTTCTTATGAATTTAAATTTATTTTGGTGTATTATTGGAATTATTGGTGGTGCTGTTTTCAGTTTTATTATTAGCTATTTATTTTATTTTAAGGGGCAAAATCGTAAGCATTTAACTTATGACATAAAAACCTTTTGTATCATTTCAAATAAAATAAATCAAATTCGAGGGTTAGAAGTTAAGTACAATTCGATTGAAATAGAAAATCTATACTCTTCAACAATTACAATTAAAAATATAGGAAATTCAATTGTAAAAGAACATGATGTACCTAATTTAAATCCGATATCTATATCAACATCAGGGCAATTTCTTGATTATAAAATTTCTTGCATAGAATCACGAACAATAAATAAAATAGTCGACTATAGTCTGTCTTTTAAAGAAGCTAATGGTATATGTAATTATATTAAATTTAATTTTGACTACATACCCAAAAATTCCATCATAAGTTTTTCTCTATATCACACAGACAATATAACTTTTGATGGTGATTTGATGGATGGCAAAATAATACCTTCAGAGGAATATAAAAAAAATCTAAAAAGAAAAATGATATTGCAGACAGTTTTATTTTATGTTGTATGTATATTGCTATCAATTATTTTTACATTTTTATTCCATGGTGGAGTAAAAATATAAAAATTCTAAAAAGTTCTTCATCATTTATTATCTTTTCCATTCAATAAAACCTATTTTTTCATTGGCATATTATTTGGTAATTACTATACTGTTTAAGGTCACATTGGTAATAATATCTTTTGTATATTTCACTTTTTCAGAAGTACCACCATTTAGCAGTGTTCCTGATATAAAGATGATATTTTCACCATCCTTTTTTATTAGACTTACATTCTGCGCCACACCTATCATTGTGCTTGTACCATCGTCATGAATGATTTTAATTGGAGTATTTACTGCATTTTTAGCTGCCTTTTCCCAAGCCTCTTTCATATAAACATACCCATTTTTACCTGGTTCATTAAAACATACTGGTATTTCATTGTTAATTTTACATTCTCTACTCACATAAAATCTATTCTTTCTACTTTATCTATTTCAGAAATTGATATATAATAATTTTAAAAACGATTAGGAGGCAACATATATGTCAGAAGATAAAAAAGCTTTTTTTGATTTAGTTCCTGACTCTGTTGATAATGCTATAAAAAATATCGCCGATAAGCCAACTCAAAATATAGGAACTACCCTTGCCGATATTTGGTATCTTGTTTTTGGTGGCATTTCACAAGCCGCAGAAAAACGTAAATTAAAATATACTTACGCTCTTCAAGAATTTGAGAAAGAGTTAAAAGAAAAAGAATCTAAAATTTCTATAGATAAATTAGTTGAATCTGATATACAAGTTATCGCACAAGCTCTTGATGCAGCAAAATATTGTGTAGAAAAAGAAGAATTAAGGAAACTGTTTGTTAATTTAGTATCATCCTCAATAAATAATGACCTTAATAATTATATTCATCCTAGCTATCCAAATATTATAAAGCAATTATCGCCAGAAGATGCACGCCTATTAAAACAGATTTATACACACAATTATTTTTTAATATTTGAATGTCCTTTAGAATATTCCAAATGGTTGTCAATTCATGTTTTAGAAAGTAATGGATTAATTGAAAATATTGGCACAACAACCGATGAAGAGAATTTAATTGATATTGATGTAAGTTATGGATTAACAACACTCAGATCAAGAAGGTTTTCGGTTTGGCTTACGAGCTGGCGGCGTTGTCTCCTTCCGAGACCAAGGTCAAAGACAGGCTTTGTGGTATTATTTTAAAAGAGATAGGAATAAAGGTCAACCCAAAAGGTGATATTTTCAAGGGTTTCTCCGAACGGCAGGGCGCAAAGCTTATTGATGCGCTTAAACGGTATGTAAGGAGCGCCAAGAGGAAAGGAGGAGAGAATGGATATAAGCAAGCTCAAGGATAAGGATCGGGAGATTGCGGAGCTTATAGGAGAGGATAAGCTAACGCTTTTAGCGCACCGATACGGCGGCAGCTATATCTATATTCCCACCTTATCCACCCTCGAACGCAGCGAGCTTTCAGAGAAGATTAAGAAGCGATATAATGGTGATAATGCCGCTGAGCTTGGCAAGGAATATGGATTATCAGCTCGAACGATTGTAAGAATAGTAACAAAAAAGCCTATGCATTGAGCATAGGTTTTTTGTTGGGATCGATATTATTTTTATCCTAATTATTGTGAATTTCTTTAAAATTTTGCGTATTTGCTGTTGTTATTTTTAGCCTTACTATTTTAAGCATTTGTGCAAGGTGTACAAAATTATCCTTTAAAAAGGTTGTTTTGAGGAGTTTGATCGGTTGATCTTTGAGGGCTTGCTTATATGATAAGTAAAAGTGTTGTAAATTATGTCATTGCTTGTAAAATCGCTTGAATAGCGGGATTATACATTCGTTGATTTGCGGCGAAATGTTTCGCCGCAAAGGCATAAATTTTTCGCCGCTTTCGTCGCAATAATTGTTATAAATTTATAATTTATTCTTGTCTACCGTTTTAATATTAAAATGATAAAACCCGCCTATAATAGGCATTTAAACGATTGCCTTTTTATTTAAATGGTCTTAAAATGGTTTTTTAAAATGAATTGACCGATCCTGCCCAAAAAGAAAAAAGAGGGCAAATTCGCCCCCTAACTTTTGACAAGTTAGTCAATAAACAAAATTCGTTTTGTGCCGTTATCATCCTTGAAAACCCGCTTAAAATGGGCTTTTTCTTGGGTGTTTCCCGTGTGTTTTCGGGTTTTGCCGTGTTTTACCGTTTTTGGGTTTTGCTTGTCAAATAACAATGTTATAGGAGATTAGTTGGTAAAAACAAAAGATTTAAGATAATAAAAATATTACGATTTTTTGATTATATTGAGATAGGATTACTCTACTATGTTAGTGTAGTCCTATATTTTTTCGCAATGATATTTGTACGGGATAAAATAAAACACTACCATTGGTTAAACAGTAGTGTTTAAATGCCTTATATTACTCTTTTGAATGTGGTAAATTTGTGGTAAAACATTTTCGAGTATTCTTGAAATGTACAATATAAATGTTTTGAACAACATTCAAGCGCTATATATTGCGCATCAATCACTTAAAGGCTTCATCGTGGGGAACAACAAAACATCTCTGATAGAATCGCTGTCCGTAAGCAGCATAACAAATCTGTCAAGTCCCATACCCAAGCCGCCTGTTGGTGGCAAGCCATATTCGAGAGCTGTAACAAAGTCCTCGTCCACTCTTGCATTAGTGGGTCCCGCCTTTTTGCGCTGTTCAACCTGCTTAACAAAACGCTCCTTTTGGTCGATAGGGTCGTTCAGCTCAGAGAATGCGTTTCCGAATTCACAACAGGAAATGAAATACTCAAATCTTTCGGTAAATGCAGGCTCGTCGGACTTTCTCTTGGCAAGAGGAGAAATTTCAACGGGATAATCGTAAATGATAGTAGGCTGAACGAGCTTATCCTCTACATACTCGTCGAAAAATGCTGCGAGAATATCGCCCTTTGTGGCGTCTGCGGCAACCTCAACGTTCTTTGCCTTTGCTGCGGCTCTTGCGTCTTCGTCGCCGTTCCAGCTGTAGTAATCCACGTCTGCGTACTTCTTGACTGCCTCGGTCATCTTCATTCTTGTCCAAGGCTTGCCAATCTCTATATCGTTTCCTCTGTAGCGGACTGTATCGGTTCCGCAAATCTTTATGGCAATGGAACGGTACATATTTTCAATCAAGTCCATCATTCCATAATAATCGGTATAAGCCTGATACATTTCTATTGTGGTAAATTCGGGATTGTGGGTAGAGTCCATTCCCTCGTTTCTGAATATACGTCCTACCTCATAAACCTTGTCAAATCCGCCTACAATAAGTCTTTTAAGATACAGCTCGGTTTCTATTCTCAGATACATATCTATATCGAGAGCGTTGTGGTGAGTGACAAAGGGACGTGCAGAGGCACCGATCTCAAGGGTGTGCAGGACAGGAGTGTCAACCTCCACATAGCCTAGATCGTCAAGATAATTACGTATCTCACGAAGTATCTTTGAGCGGGTAACAAATACGTCCTTTACCTCGGGATTTGCAATAAGATCCAGATAACGCTTTCTGTAACGCTCCTCCTTGTCCTTTAAACCGTGCCACTTCTCGGGAAGAGGCAGCAGGGATTTTGACAAAAGGGTGATCTCCTTTGCGTGAACCGATATCTCACCTCTCCTTGTCTTAAAGACAAAGCCTGTGATTCCCACAATATCGCCTAAATCCCACTTTTTAAATTCCTTAAAGCTTTCCTCCCCCACATCATCAATTCTAACGTACGCCTGCATACGGTCGGAGGAATCACGGACGTCGATAAAATTCGCCTTGCCCATATCGCGCCAGCTGGTGATTCTTCCCGCAATAGAAACGGTTTGGTTCTCGTACTTTTCAAAATCTGCTCTGATCTCACTGTTTTTGATAGTTACGGGGAATTTTGTTATCTCATAAGGGTTCTTACCCTCAGCTTTTAACTGCTGAAGCTTTTCAATTCTTATTCTGTGCTGTTCGCTTAGCTGTTCACGGTACTCTTCTTCCGTTATTTCAACATTTTCTGTATTCTGATTGTTTTCGTTTGCCATATTTTTTCTTTATGCCTTTCTGATGTCAATCCGGATTTTTTAAAAATCACTTAGAGATATCCATAATCTCAAATTTTAAAAGTCCTGCAGGAGCGTCAACGTCGATTATTTCACCCTTTGTTTTTCCGAGACAGGCTTTTCCCACAGGAGATTCGTCGGAAATCTTTCCGTTTTTCATATCGACCTCTTTGGATCCTACAATATGAAGCTCCATAGTCTTGTTTTTCTGCAAATCCTTTAGTACGACCTTGTTACCAATGCTTACATGCTCGGTAGAAAGGTCGCTTTCGTCCAGAACCTTGACATTTTGCAGAGTTTTTTCGATCTCAGCAATTCTCGCTTCAATAATTCCCTGTTCGTTTTTGGCTTCATCGTATTCACTGTTTTCCGAAAGGTCGCCAAAGGAAAGAGCAACTTTGATTTTATCCGCTATTTCTTTTCTTTTTACGCTTTTCAGCTCGTCAAGCTCTTCTTCAAGCTTTTTAAGTCCTGCGCTTGTTAAAACCATTTGTTTGTCTGCCATAGTTACCTCCGATTTTTTGTTTCTGTAAGGGGTAAACCCTTATTTTTTTATTTATATTTATTTTGACTTAATTACATTCCCTCTACGACCTCAAATGCCTTGTTCAGCTGAGGGTCGTCCGTAATAAGATTATCTGGATGATAAATGGGGTCGCCCGTAAGCTCTACCGAGAAATCCGCTTTTATTCCGCCGCTGATAGATGTGGAAGATACGGAAAGTATTTCCGCTGTGGTAATCACAATAGCGGTACCGTCGGACAAATTCTTTGTTTCGGCAACGGTTCCCTTTCCCGCTGTTTGTTTGCCGACAATTTTTGCGGAAGCGTAATCCTTCATACATAATGCGAAAAGCTCAGCTGCACCCGCGGTTCCCTCGTTCACAAGAACAACGATTGGTTCGGTGATTTTATCCTCCGACGCTGCGGTTTCCAAAAACTTGGTTATTGTTCCGTCTTTATGACGTGCGTTAGCCATAAGATAGCCGGGGGCAAATTTCACCAGCATATTTGACAAACCGTCATAGATTCCCTTGCAGTTTCTTAAGTCGATCACATATCCCAGCACGCCGTTTGCCTGTAAATTCTGCACCTCCGAAACAAACTGCTTGTCAGTTTGCTGATTAAACGCTTCTATACGGATGTAGCCGTAGCCCGAAACGATGGTTGATGTTACAGACTGAACGGTGAAGGTCTTTCTTGTTATCGTCACCGTCTTTGTTTCACCGCTGCGCTGAACGGAAAGCCGGACGTTGGTGTTCTCATCTCCGTCAATAGCGATGATAGCTGAATCCGCGCCTATTTCAAGCACATTGTCTCCGTCAACAGCGGTAATGATGTCTCCAACCTTTATGTCCAAGCCCTCGGCAGGTGAATTGGCGTAAATACTGTCAACTTTTAAATATCCGCTTTCCTCACGGCTCAGCTCCAAGCCTGCAGAAACCATAGTTCCTGCTTCTGTCTGACGCTTTTTGTTCGCCTGAGCCTCTGTAAGATATGCGGCCTCAGGATCGGTCAAGCCGCCAACATAACCGTTAACAATACCGCTGATCAAGCTTTGCTCATCTATGTCATAATATGCGGTGTTTCTGACATAAGAATCTATTTCCTGTATCTTTGAATATATTTCCTCACGCTGTGTTACACCGCCTATCAGCTTGTTGAACATATTAGTGGCAACCGTAATTGTAATAACATAGGTTATTGCACATGCTATGGCGCATACACTGATCACCACGCCTATTGAATATCTTTTTTTCATAAATGTTTTCCTTATTGTTTTACTTTATCACGGAGAAGTTACATACTCGAAGGGAGGCTGTACCTCGTTATTTATTCTGACCTCAAAGTGAAGGTGAGGACCTGTGGAGTTGCCTGTGCTGCCTACATAAGCTATTACATCGCCCTGTTCAACTACCTGTCCCACATATACGTTCAGCGAGCTTGCGTGACCGTAAAGGGTCGTGTAACCGTTGCCGTGGTCGATAACAACATATTTTCCGTAGCTGTAACCCTCAATATATGTATTATTGGCAATGATGACCGTTCCTGCCTTGGAAGCGTATATAGGGTGACCGAAAATTCCGCCGCCCGATATATCTATTCCTTTGTGGAATCTTTCCTTTCCATACAGGTAGTCCCTGCCGAAAGGTGAAGTGATCATGGTAAACTGTGTTTCAAGAGGCCACATCCATTCGCCCGGCTGGTACTCCGGTTGGTTTCCGCCCTGAGCTGCCAGTGCCGCCTGTGCTGCCTTGATCTCACGGTCGATCTGCTCCTCATAAGCTGCGATCTCTGCCACATTTACCTGTTTTTCATTTTCAAGCTGCTTTTGTCTGTCCTTAAAATCAGCTATTTCTTCACTGTACAGATTATAGTTATAGGTGTATTCATCGCTTAACGCCTCCGCCTCATTGCGTTTTTCCTCCAGCTCGGCTTTATCGGCTTCAAGAGATTCTTTTTCTTCAACTGCCTGTTTGCGTGAGATCTCCAGATCAGATTTATCCGTTTCAAGCTGCTGTTTTTTCTGCTCAACCTCTTCTATGGACTTCTTAAGCTCCTTCATCATATCTTCATTTTGCTTGGAAACATTTATAAGCATTTTGGTGCGCACCAGCAAATCGTAGATATCCGAGGATTCAGCCAAAACAGAGAATATGTCGGTGTTTTCGGTGACATACATGGCATGAAGAATTTTACCGAAATTCTCTAAATTCTCCTCGTTTTCCAAATTAAGCTTTTCAATTTCCTTTTCGTTCTGAGCTATTGCAGCTTCCTTGCCTGCGATCTGAAGATCGAGAGCGTCAATATTTGCCTGTTTTACGGAAATATCCTGTTCCATATAATAAAGCAAATGGTTGTAGCTGTCAAGCTGTTCCTGAGCTACCTGCAGTTTTTGCCAATACAGCTCCTGTTTTTCCTCACTTTCGGAAATATCCGAGTCAATAGCAGCAATAGAGTTCTCTATCTGCTTGTTGCGGTCCTCCAGATCCTTGATCTTGTCCTTTTTTTCGGCAATGGAATCCGATGTTGCGCTGATGTTGATTCTTATATCGGGAACAACGGTAAAAACGCATACGGACAAAGCTGCCCCCAAAAAGGCGGATAACACCTTTATAAGCTTTCTTTTTGCTGTTCTTTTCATAATAACGATCCTTCCTTATTATAAAAGTTATTGCTTTTTATTTCTCCAAACATTTTTTTGTGTTTTTCTCTGTTTTTATACTTTTAAGTGCTTACCCATGCTGAATATTGTTCCGATTGCGCTTAGTATTGCTCCCGCAGCACAGTTAAAGGCAAGCAGATACCATATTACATCGCTGAAGGGGATAACATTGGATAAGCCCAATACCTTCCAAATAGTCAGATCACCAGCAAAGAAGGATATAAGCGCTTCATAAGCGATTTTTGTAAGGAACCATGAAACAACGCCGGCTAAAATTCCTATAAACATTCCCTCAATGAAAAAGGGCAGTTTTATGAAGGAGTTGGTGGCTCCCACCATTTTCATTATGCCGATTTCCTTTCTGCGGGCGAAAACACTGGTTCTGGACGCATTGTAAACTATAACTATGCACACCGCCACAAGAGCAATCAGCATTGCGCCGCCGATAATTCCCAAAGTGGTTTTAAGGCTGACTAAAACCGAGGCGAAGTCATAAGGTGCGCTGACCTCGCTGACACCGTCTATTGTTTCAAAAGTGCGCTTTGCCTCGTCGATTTTGGAAATGTCCTTTATTGTTACACGGAAGGTGTCGGGCATGGGATTATCCTTTAACGCATCCAAAAGGTCGGCGTACTCTTTAAGCTCCTCTTTCTTTGCTTCAAGAGCTTCCTCCTTGGGGTAGAAAACCACCTGCGCCGTGTACCCATTGTTTTTCAGCGCTTCTTCGATCTTTACGATTTTTTCATCGTCTGCATCGTCCACATAAACCAATATCTCGTTTTTGTCCTCCGCAGTGCCTATTACAACGTTTATATCCGCAGCAATCAGGGCAGCAAGGCTTATCAAAAGCAAGCTTACCATAATTATACAAAAGCTGGCAAAGCTCATTAGGCGGTTGTGCCAAACGGACACTACGCCCTGTTTAACCAAATAAGAAAAATTACTCCCCCTCATCTTCTCCTCCTATATAATCATCAAACGCAATAGAGCCTTTACTGAGGTTGATAATTCTTCCTCCGAAATACTGCACCAGATCATGTTCGTGAGTAACCATAAGAATGGTGGTACCGCACTTGTTGATGTCCTTTAAAAGCTCTACGATCTCATAGGAAAGCTTGGGGTCGATATTTCCCGTGGGCTCGTCGGCTATGATAAGTCCTGGGTCGGTGGCGAAGGCTCTGGCTATGGCAACACGCTGCTGTTCGCCGCCCGAAAGCTGTGTGGGCTTTGCCTTGGCTTTGTCCGCAAGCTTTACAAGATTGAGCACATAAGGCACTCTCTGACGGATATATTTGTTGGATTTATCGGTAACGCGCAGCACAAACGCCACATTTTCATACACGGTCAAATCGGGAATAAGTCTGAAATCCTGAAATATCATTCCCAAAGAACGGCGGAAATAGGGGATCTTCTTATTTCTCATCTTGGAAAGATTGTAGCCGTTGACGAAAACTCTGCCGCTGGTAGGGACAATTTCTCTTGTGAGCAGCTTTAGCATTGTACTTTTTCCCGCACCGCTGTCACCTACTATAAAAACAAATTCGCCGTCGTTGATGCGCAGATTGATATCGTGAAGCGCATCTACGCCGTTTTTAGCGCCGTCCTTGTAATGTACGTTCACATTTTTTAATTCTACCATTTTTTGTTTGTCTGAACCTCTAATTATATAATCAAAAATAACAGCAATTACAGCATACAACCCCCGCATGATGATACGAGGGGTTTTATGCTGCTATTATACTGATATGTTATACGATTTTACCCTTCAATTCTCACATCAAATACAGATATTATAAGCGAAAATGAAGTTAATATCAGAATTTTACGGGATCTGCCGAGAGATATCTCTTGACCATAAGTGCAATTTTAAAGATAATTGCATGGTCAAACTCTCTCAAATCAAGCCCTGTAAGCTTTTTGATCTTGTCAAGTCTGTACACAAGGGTATTTCTGTGTACGAAAAGCTTACGGCTGGTTTCGGAAACGTTGAGATTGTTTTCAAAGAAACGCTGGATCGTGAACAGTGTTTCGTGATCGAGGGATTCAATAGAGCCCTTTTTGAAAACTTCCTTCAGGAATGTTTCGCAAAGTGTGGTGGGCAGATGATAAATAAGCCTTGCAATGCCCAAATTGTCATAGCTTATAATGTTCTTTTCGGTGTCGAATACCTTGCCCACTTCAAGAGCCATCTGAGCCTCCTTAAAGGAACGTGCAAGCTCCTTTACGCCCATAACTGGAGTACCTATACCCACATTTACGCGGGTAAAGAATTCACTGGAAAGAGTGTCGGATATGGAGCGCGCAAGCTTTTCCAGATCCTTTACATCGATGTTGCTCTTGATTTCCTTAACAAGGACGATATCGTTTTCCGAAATGTTGAAAACGAAATCCTTGTTTTTGTCAGGGAAAAGGTTCTGGATTACATCATAAGCCGAAACCTCGTTGGAGGTGATGATATTTATAAGGAAAACAACACGGTTGATATCCGCATTAAAGTGCAGCTCGCGGGACTTTATGCCGATATCGCCGGGAAGAACGTTGTCGAGAATGATATTCTTGATAAAATTGTTTCTGTCGTATTTTTCATCGTAATACTGCTTGATGCTGGATAAAGCGATAGATATAATGGAAGCATACTTAGCGGCAATGTCGTCTGTGCCCTCAACAAACACGGCGTAATCGGGTCTTACATGAATGCCGAAGGATTTGTAGGTAAAGCCGTCTCTTACATAGGTGTCATGGGTCTCGCTGATCTCACCCGTGAAAAGCTCGTCGTTTGTGCCGATCTTGGACAAGTCGCTGCACGCAACAATGGTAGAGCTGTCGTCGATAACACCGATAATGCGGTCGATAGTGTCCTTCATCTGATGTACTACACCTTGAAATAATCTGTTTGACATAAGTATATCCTCTTTCTTAAAAAATGGCGGAAGGACGGTTTGTCCTTTATGCCTGCGGACTTGTTTTCCGTTATGACTCTCATAAATAAAGCTTATGCGTCGGAGAAAAACAAACCTCACCTTTAAAGTATGGCTTAAAAATTCAGCCCTACTTTTTCGTATGTATCTATTTTACAAGAAAGTGACAAAAAAATCAAGCCTTTTTTATAAAAAATGTAAATTTCACCGTTATTTTTTCTGCATTATTGCCAAAAAGTATAAAAGGTGGTATAATAAGTAAATGTCAATCTTGACTTTAACCAAAAAATGAGGAGGCGGTTTTATGCTTTCGAGAAATGCTTTTATTATTTTTGTCTTTTTGACCGAGCGAATGTGACCTTTATTTTATGACCAGCAAACAAAAATACACAAAAATAAAATAAAGAAGGACAAAATCAACTATGAAAGAAAACAAAACATTCTATATTACCACACCTATTTATTATCCGAGCGCCGCTCCCCATATCGGACATTGCTATACCACCGTTGCATGCGATTCTATTGCACGTTTTAAGCGTATGCAGGGATATGACGTTATGTTTCTTACCGGAACGGACGAGCATGGAATGAAGATCGAGCAGAAGGCTAAGGAAGCCGGAGTGACGCCAAAGGAATATGTGGATCCCATTGTTGCGAATTTCAAACGCCTTTGGGAGACCATGAATATAAACTACGACCGCTATATCCGCACCACCGACGACTATCACGTTAAAAGCGTTCAGAGGATATTCAAGACGCTTTACGATAAAGGTCACATCTATAAGGGAGAATATACGGGCAAGTATTGCACGCCCTGCGAAAGCTTCTGGACAGAATCTCAGCTTGACGAAAACGGCTGCTGCCCCGATTGTCACCGCCCTGTGACCGATGCGCATGAAGAAGCGTATTTCTTAAAGGTATCGGATTTTGCGGATAAAATTGAGGAGTTTCTTACCAAAACAGACTACCTCTCCCCAAAAAGCCGTGTCAATGAGATGATAAATAATTTCATCAAGCCCGGTCTTGAAGATCTGTGCGTTTCAAGAACCTCTTTCACATGGGGAGTTCCCGTTGAATTTGATCCCAAGCACGTTGTTTATGTGTGGGTGGACGCTTTGTCCAACTATATTTCGGCTCTCGGCTACGACAACGACAAATATGATGATTTTGCAAAGTATTGGCCCGCAGATATGCACATGACCGCAAAGGAAATCGTTCGTTTTCATTCGATAATCTGGCCCATTATGCTTATGATGCTGGATCTGCCGCTTCCGAAACACCTATACGGACACGGCTGGATAAATTTCAACGGACAGAAAATGTCCAAGTCCATAGGAAATGTTATTGACCCCTTTGTGCTTGCCGAACGCTACGGCTCGGATTCCGTCCGTTATCAGATACTGCGTGATATGCCTTATGGCTCTGACAGCAACTTTTCCAATGAGATCATGATAGGACGTATCAACACCGACCTTGCTAACGGTTTCGGAAATCTTTTGTCCCGTACAGTGGCAATGGTTGACAAATATTTCGGAGGAACTCTTCCCGAAGACCGTGAGTCAGGCGATTTCGACAGCGATCTTAAGGAAATGGCAGAAGGACTTGCTCAAACGGTGGAAAAGCTTGTGGACGAAGCAAAGCTTTCTCTCGCTCTTACAGAAATAATGAATGTGGTTTCAAGAGCAAATAAGTATATTGACGAAACCACCCCTTGGATTCTTGCCAAGGATCCCGCAAAATCCGCAAGACTTGCAACTGTGCTTTATAATCTTCTTGATACTTTGAGAATGTGTTCAGCTCTTTTGGCTCCCTTTATGCCTGCAATAATGCCAAAGGCTTTAGAACAGATAGGAGCAAAAGAAAGCGATACGGAATATGACAAGCTGTCGGTATTCGGTGTTCTTCCCGCAGATGTTACCGTTAAAAAGGGCGATGCTCTCTTCCCTCGTATTGACGTTAACGCAGAAATTGACTATCTCAACTCTGTGATCGCTCCAAAAGAGGAGGAGAAAGCCGCTGAAAAGGTTGAGGACGAGGATTTGGACAAAGCAGGACTTATCTCCATAGATCAGTTTGCACAGGTCAAACTGAGAACCGCACAGGTTATCGCCTGCGAAAAGGTGGCTAAATCCAACAAGCTGCTTAAATTCCGGTTAGATGACGGCAGAGGCGGAAGACAGATAGTTTCGGGAATTGCAAAGTGGTACAAGCCCGAGGATCTCATCGATAAGAAGATTATTTTTGTTGCCAACCTTACTCCTGCCAAGCTTTGCGGAGAGTTAAGCGAGGGAATGATACTTTCCTGCGACTGCGGCGATAATGTAAAGCTTTTGACAGTCGACCCCGAAGTGCCTAACGGAAGCGTAGTAAGATAATTTTTAAAATGAATGATAGAATAGACTTTCTCCGTGAAAAAGCCAACAAGCTGCCCCTTACTCCCGGTGTGTATCAGATGAAGGACAGCAGTGGCAAAATAATTTATATTGGTAAGGCTAAGGCTCTGAAAAACCGTGTTACAAGCTATTTCCGAGCCATTGAAAGCCATAACGCGAAAACCTATCGGCTGGTGCAGAATATTTACGATTTTGACTTTATAGTTACGCCCACCGAATTGGACGCTCTTGTGCTTGAAGCAAATCTGATAAAACTCCACAGTCCTAAGTACAATATACTGTTAAAGGACGACAAGGGCTATAACTATGTCAAAATTTCGGGCGACGAGTACCCGAAAATAACCTACGCGCTGCAAACCGATGATAAAAATGCGCAGTATATCGGTCCCTATACCCAAGGTTTTACGGTGAAACAAGCTGTGGAGGAGGCTAACCGCATTTTTATGCTGCCCACCTGCAACAGGAAGTTTCCCCGTGATTTCGGAAAAGAGCGCCCCTGTCTTAATCACCATATAGGAAAATGTATGGGAGTATGCAGAGGAAAAATTTCCAAGGAAGAGTACCTGAACAGTGTGCACCAAGCCATAAACTATATCAAGAACGGCAGCAAGGAGAGCATTGAGCGGCTTACCAAGGAAATGGAGGATTATGCCGAAAAGCTTGAATTTGAAAAAGCAGCCCAGATCCGCGACAGAATAAATTCAATAAAAAATGCGGAGATGACCCAGCATATTTACTCCTCCAAAACCACAGATTTTGACGTGGTTGCGGCGGCTGTAAATATGGATAAATGCAGCGTGGCGGTGGTAAAATACCGAAGCGGACGTATTATCGACAAGGAAAATTTCTTTATAGGCGAGGAAAGCGACAGCAGTCAAACAAGAGAGGATTTTCTTGTAGAATATTATTCGGGAAAATCGGAAATGCCCAAGGAAATTTATCTTGACCTTGAAATCGAAAACAAGGAGCTTTTGGAAAGTTATTTTTCCGACAGATTCAAGCATAAGGTTTCGTTCCTTAATCCAAAAAGGGGCGAGGGGCTTACTCAGGTCACCCTTGCCAGAAGCAATGCGGAGGAGTATTTGTCCTTAAAGGTGGGAAGGACTGCCAAGGAAATTGCCGCCTTGGAGGATCTGAAAAATATTTTGGGGCTGTCCAAAACCCCGGAAATTATCGAAAGCTACGATATATCCAATATGGGCGAGGAAACCCGTGTGGCGGGTATGGTGGTTTTCAAAAACGGAAGACCCTTTAAGCAAAGCTATAAAAAATTCAATATAAAATATGTTGAGGGCATTGACGACTACGCCTGCATGCAGGAGGTTATTGAACGCCGTATACAGCGTTATTTGGACGGTGACGAAAGCTTTTCTCCCCTTCCCGACCTTATTCTTCTGGACGGAGGAAAGGGTCATGTAGCTGCGGTCAAGCAGGTTCTTGACAGAATGGGAGTTGAACTGAACCTGTACGGCTTGGTGAAGGACGATAAGCACCGCACCAGAGCCATTGCCAAGGAAGGCGGAGAGATACAGGTAAACGCCAACAAAAGCGTTTTCGCCTTGCTGACAAGGATACAGGACGAGGTTCACCGCTTTTCCATAAATTTCCAGAGAAAACAGCATAAGAAAAAACAGTATGAAATGGAGCTTACCCGCATTAAGGGAATAGGCGAGGCAAAAGCCATGACACTGCTTAAAGAGTTTAAAACCAAAAAGGCTATGAAGGAAGCAACCGCCGAACAGCTTGCACAGGCTGCAAAGCTTAACAAGGAGGTTGCTGAGGAACTATATTTATTTATACAGGAGACATTTTAGTGAGAGTAATTACAGGAACCGCCAAGGGCAGAAGGCTTAAAACACTGCCGGGACTTGATGTCCGCCCCACTATTGAGGGGGTCAAGGAAGCTATTTTCAGCATTGTTCAGTTTGAGGTTGAGGACGCCGTTGTTCTCGATCTGTTTGCGGGTTCGGGACAGCTTGGAATAGAGGCTCTTTCAAGAGGAGCGAAAAAGGTTGTTTTCGTTGACAATTCTGCCGAATCCATAAAGATCATTAAGGACAACTTAAAGCATACGGAGCTTACCGAAAATGCAGTTGTCTGCAATATGGCAAACAACGCCTTTTTGCGTTCAACAAGGGAAAAGTTCGATATTGCAATATTGGATCCTCCCTACAACCACAAGTTAATACACAAATCTATGCCTCAGCTGGTTGAAAAAATGTCGGAAAGTGGTATAATAATATGCGAGCATGAAAAAGAAACAAGCTTGCCCGAACGCTTCGGCGATTTTGCCATAAGCAAGATATACCGCCACGGCAGAGTAACCCTTACCGCTTACAGAAAATCCGAAGCAGCAGAAGAAACCGAAACGGAAAACGAAAATACAATCACTGAAACTGACAGCGAGGAGATCTGACAATGAGAACGGCTATTTATCCCGGAAGCTTTGATCCCGTCACCTGCGGACACTTAGACATAATCCGAAGAGCGTCAAGGCTTTTTGATAAGCTGATAGTGCTGGTTTCGGTCAATCCCGTAAAAGCTACCTGTTTCACAGCCGATGAGAGAGTGGATATGATAAGGCGGGTAACAACGGATCTGCCTAATATTGAAGTGGACAGCGATGACGGACTGCTTATCGATTATTTCAACAAAAAGAATGCTGATGTAATTGTCAAGGGACTGAGGGCAATGTCGGATTTTGAATACGAGTTTCAAATGGCTTTGGTGAACAAGGATCTGTGCCACAAGGCGGAAACGGTGTTTTTGTGCGCCGATGCCGTAGGCACCTTCCTCTCTTCAAGTATGGTAAAGCAAATTGCACTGTTTGGCGGAGATATAACATCTTATGTTCCCATTGGGATCGAGAAAGATATAATCAAGGGCGTTAAACGGCTTACCAATAAAGAAATGCTGAAAAGTTAATAAATAGAAAAAACGAAAAAATGAAAGGAATGAAAAGCTATGAATATTGATGACGCTTTGGAGGCAATGGACGAGATACTCGATAAATCTATGGTGGTTCCCTTTTCACAAAAAAAAGGAATGGTGGACGTAAACGCTTTAAGGGATCTGATTGAGGACATAAGAATGAATATGCCCGCTGAGATAACCCAAGCACAAAAGCTGGTCAACGACCGCAAGATCATCATCAGTGAAGCTAAACAAGAGGCGGACAGAATTATCCGCAAAGCTGAGGAAAACGCCAAAAAGCTTGTATCACAGCAAGAGATCACAAGGCAAGCTAATGAAAAAGCTACGCAAATTCTCACAAACGCACAGACAAAATACAACGAGCTTTGCAATAACACCAACGAATATGTAGATTCCATGCTGACAAGAGTTGAGGAACTGCTTTCAAAGGATCTGGCTGATGTTAAGAAGGCGAGAACTACCTTGAAGAGAAAATAATTACGTTAAACATAATTATTTTAACAAAAATAAATCCCAAGCTGTTTGAAAATGGCTTGGGATTTATAGTTTTATGTACTTTTATTGTTCATTCGCCGGTTCTTCGGAGATAACAGCATCATTGCACAACCCCGCTGAATAAAGAATACCGCAGGACTGAAACATTTTCAGGTTTGTGGCAAGTAGTGCGATCTTCATTTCCTCAGCTACCTTGATGATCTCTTCGGTAGGGCTTTTTCCTCTGACAAAAACAATGCAGATTATGTCCATCATTTTCGCTGTACGTACTACCTCGGGATCAAGCATTCCTGTGAGCAAAACCGCTCTTTTTTTGATATAAGCCATTACATCGCTCATATCATCCGAGCCGCAAGCAGTTTCGACCTCATTGGACAACAAGGTCTGCCCTGCGCAAACCTTAGCGCTTAATAATTCTCTGATGTCATTGATAGTCATAATATAACTCCATTCCGAATATTAAACAATTTCATCTTTTAAGAGAAAAGATAAATATCCTTAATGATTGTTGTTATTATTCTATCACATCTAATTTTAAAATTCAACCGCAAATAAACAAATTTTAGTAAAAAAATGGGCTTTCAAAATGTACAATTTTAACATATTTCACAGAATTTCTATATGACAAAGCTTAACAGAAACATCATAATCACTCCGGGCAAGCCAAGAACCGAGCTTACGGTAACGGTGGCGTAATTTATACCTATTCCCTCCCCTGAAAAGCTTGTCAAAAAGGAAAGTATGATGAGAAGTACAACTCCCGACAGCGAATTTACCGCCATTGCCTGTATCGGTTTTCGCTGTCTGCCGCAGATCAGAAAATACCTTAAACAAAGCATAAATCCCAAAAAAATCATTAGATAATCCATTTTTCTCTCCTTCTTTTTTAACGTTGTTTACTGCTTTTATTTCAGCCTGTCTATATAGTCGATTTTTACACCCTTTTCCTTTGCCTGATTGAGCATATATATGTATCTTGATTGTAACGACATCTGCTCGTAAATTACAGCCTCCACCATTTTTTCGTCCTCGGCTATGTTGAAGAGTGTCTCGTTCTTTTTCAGCATGTCGGAGATACGTTCAAGCTCAGATAGGATCTCTTCGCGCTCCCGGTCGCTTCGGGTCATCTTTTTCTTTAGTATATTCAGCACGTTCAGCATATTTGCACCAGCCTTGTCCTTTTTTCAAAATATATGCGGACGAGGTGTGGATTATTACAAAAGGAAATGCTTGCGGAAAATGAAAAATTTCTGCAAGCATTTTGTGTTATTCGTTTCTTAAAAGCTCTAAAGCCGTTATCAGCACTTTGTCAGTTCCTTCGGCTAAATCCTTGACTGTTTTTTCAACTACAATATCCGGGGTTATACCTACATTAACATATTCATTTCCGTCTATAAGCTTGCTGTATGATGTAGCAAGCCACATTTTTCCTCCGAGCGGCAAGTCTCTTATCATAGCTTCTGCGCCGGAACCGCAGGTGACAGTTCCGACGATCTTAGCTCTGCCCATGATCTTGAAATATGACACAAAGTCTTCCGCAGCACAGGCAGTGCTGTGATTTGTCAACACTGCTGCAGGAGCTGTCAGAACGGTTTCCTTTTCATCAAAATCAATGTATCCGTCCCTTTCATTGTGTTCTTCAATGATTTCATAATATGTATGAGATGCGACCTCGTATATTTTACGCTGCCATGGATCTGAGAGATCGGGATTATTAAGATCTATATAGGGTTCAAGTGCATGGTACTTTGCGCTGTGTGAAGGAGTTTTGGCGTCCGATCTCACAAGATATTTTCCGCTGATAAAATGTTTTGCAATTTCAAAGGGAGGGCCTCCATTACCGCCATAATTTCCTCTCACATCAATAACATATCCCTTACAGCTTTTTAAGAACTCAATATTTTGCTCAAATTCTGCTGTGAGCTCCGAGTGACAAAAGTCATATATCCCTATAATAGCAATATTATCTTTTGTAAGGGAAATAATAAGGCTTTCCGAGCAGAAATGTTCTTTTAGCTGTTCGGGCGGCTTTACACAGGTGTCTGCCCATACCTTTTCAAAAAAGTCGTTCATTTTAAAAGTAAGCTCGCCCTTATCCGTCATAACACTGATCCGTTCATCAATACCGAAATTGAACATTACAGAACTTTCTATACAATCATTGCTGGCAAAAAGGCTTTCCGGCAGCTCATGCCAATAAAAAGGATAAACATATTTTTCTATATACTCCTCTATGGGCGATCCCTGAATATGGGTTATTTCCGATAATAAAAGATCTTCATGCCCTTTAGGCGCAGCGGAAAGCAGATACTTCCCTTCCACACGTCTCACACCAAAGGGAACAGTTCCACACTCAAACAGTTCGCATGGCGGTTGTATTGAAGTATGTCCGTCACGGAGCAGCGCATAAAAGCGCATAAGCAGCAAATAGAATTCCAAGTCGCTTTTTGCATTTATCACAAGGGGCAGGAACTTTTTATATTCCGCATTCCAATCTATCTCGGGGCGCATTGCCCAAAACGCAAAATTATATTCCGCTTCTTTCCAAAGGTATGAGAGTGTGTAAATGCGTTCTTCAACAGTTAGCATAAATCCTCCTTTATTAAAATTACAGCTTGCCAAATCCATTTAGAAAAGGTTTTAACAAGCCGAAAATCTTATTTTAAATTAAACCAATCCCTTATCTCCGCCGAAAGCTCATAAGCCATTTCATACTGCTCGGTAATGCGGGGGTGTCCGGGAGTAGCCTTTCCGCAGCGTGAGAAGGTGAAGTGCTTTGCCCACTTTTCTCCTGTTTCCGTCTCCAGCTCCTGTTCTATCTCATCAAGATAGCTGTCCCAGCGGGGATCATGCATAAGTACGGTCAAAATCATCAGTACCTTTAGCTTTTGTCCGTATTTTTCCCTTAAATCACAGACTATTTCCTTGTATTTATCCTTCCATTTCCTTATATATTCGGGATTTTCGGTTTTTTCGGGGAAAGGGTTGGGGTCGTTCTGGCCTATTGCCATTATAACAAGGTCGGGGGTGTAGCGTGAAAAATCCCAATCGGTGAAGCCCTTGCTTGAATAAGGTACATAGCTTAGCTTGTTGTATGTAGTTTCCACGCCTGTGAGCTTTTCGGGGTCGGGTCCTGTGAAAAAGCCCGTTTTGTCCAGAAGAGCAATTCCTCCCTGAGAATTGTCATATACTCTTGCGTTTAACATTCTTCCTGTGATAAGAGGATAACTGAACCAGCTGTTGTCGTCTATTCCCTTGCCCAAAGTTTCGGGGTCGTCCAAGGAGCCTTCATGGTAAACCTGTTCGCAGTATTCTCCTGCGGAAACACTGTCACCAAATACCTCTATGTTGAGGGAATATTCCTTTTTGGGGAAGGTGACTGTGCTGCCATCTTCAGTTTCAATTCCGCAGAACCACAGATAGTGAGCAGCTGCCTGTCTTTTAAATACCGTAAGGGTATGTTCACCCTCTTCTAAGCTGTCAGCTACATCTATGCGGATTTCCTTGTGATTTTCTGCAGGGTCAATGGGAAGGTCATATTTATATTGAACACCGTCCAAAACCACTCCTACAGAGTGATATGCGCCCATTGCCTCATTCTTTACAAAAATGGAAAGCTTTTTGCCTGTAAAAGTTGTTTCAGCCATAGTACCGGGATATATAAAGAGCGGCTCGTCTTCATTGGTAAAATCTATTCTTCCTGTAAACAGAAACTTGTCCTTGGTGGGTAATGTTATCATTATCTATGCTCCTTTATTGTATGTTCGCTAATGCTTTTCTATTTGCAGAAGCTGCCTTCTATAAGTCCTATAATATACTCATAGGAACTGAAATCCTTTCGTATTCTGTCTCTTGCCCGCTTGCAGAAATCGTGCATTGCATCGGTGTTGTCACGCATAACCTGCTTTGCTCCCCATAGATGAGAGTATTCGGACTGAGGAAAAAACAAGTCGTCCTTGTCCATAAGCACTTGCGAGCCTATTTTCTTTTCCTCGGCGCAAATAGACAACAAACGCTGTTCCGCAAAAACCATATAGCACAAATAATCCTCGCAGTCGGCGGAGGATTTCATAAAGGCTATGGAGCGGTTAACATAATACTGCTTGAAATTCTCCTCGGGAAGATATAGAAAAGCGGTGTTCATGGGCAAAACCGAGGAATTCATTTTTTTCATATCAAATGGTATTTTAAACCTGAAATAGTCCAAATCGGGATATACCGAAGGGGTAATTCTTTCCCTGTGTACGGCGACTATGCGGTTTTGGGGCAAATCCGGTTTTTTCCATACAATAAAGTCGGTGTCTATCATAACCACAGGGGCGGGTACTTCCCTTAAAGCGAAGATTTTTCCCGCTGCCCAGAACATTTTCGAGTTGATACCCTCAAGATCGCTTGGTATAACAGGCTTTATACTGCTCCAAAGCTCCGCAACGCCCAAGTCTCTGATATATTTTTCGCCCTCGCTGTCCGTTATCAAGTCTATCTCATCTCCAAAGCTGCGCCAGCTTAAAGCAGATAAGGTGGCAGAATACAGCTCAAACTTATCCATTGCGAATTTTTGGTCTTTATGTTTGGCAAAATAAGGGGTGGTGGAAATAATGTGAATTGCTTTCATGATTGTAGCCTCTTTCTGTTGCGGGTTTGGAGATGAACAGATATTTGCTTTATTGAACGTTGTTCAGCGCACGGGTCATATCAAATGAATTCCGTAACCGTAGCGGTTCAGGGGACTATAAGTAAGATTTTCGCATATTTTTTCTTCGGGAGTTTTAGGTATCACTTCTTCCGCTGTTTTTTCCTCTTCCCTGCTCTCACAGACAATATAGGTCTCTCCGAAACTGCCTGCGGAAAAGGAGGAAGCCTCAAAAGATGAGGGAGAAAATGAAGAAAGTGCAAAAGATGATAAATTCAGACTGCTGTTAAATGAACCTAAATTGAAGGAGGTTGTATTCAATAAATATGAGGTCGTTTCATAAGTGAAAGAGGTGGTTTCTCGGCTGAAAGAATTTGCCACCTTGAAAAATGAACTTTGTTCAAAGTTAAAGGAATTTGAAAATTTTCGGAAGGAACCAAATTCATACTCGCTCTCATACTCATAATACCTGCTGCCAATTCCGAAGGAACCTGTGCTGAACTTAAATGAGCATATATTTTGTTCAAAGGAACCTGTATTATACTCAAAAGAGCCAAGCATATTGGTATAAGAGCCATTCAAAAACGAACCGTTGTTAAGGGGAAATGAACCGACCGATTCAAAAGAAGATAAACGATACTCCGCTTGTGCAAGGAAGGAGCTGTTATTGGCTGCAGCGGCATAGGCAAAGGGATCTGCACCCATTACAAAAGAGGATAGGGCATTTCTTGCATTATTTACAGCTTGTGCCTTCTGAATATCGACCCTTATTGGAGCAGGCTGTCCAAAGATATCGGCAAGCTGTGTGTCAATATCTCCATAAAGATTTACGCCTCTGACCTTTTCTGCAATTTCAGATTCTCCACATTGATCAAGCCAGCTTGATAAGGAACCTCCCAAGCAATACAGCTTTACCGCTTCAAAATCAAAATTGTCCAATAGCTGCTGATAGGAACTTATATTTTTACCGTCAAACAGCAGGTCGAACATCAGAAATCACCCTCTTTCTTTTATAATGCCAAATTTTTTATTAGCGTTTATGCACTCTGTTTAATTTTTCTGTAAAATCCGTGTCCAATTTAATCGTTTACATATATTTTACCATAAATCGGTTAATATTGCAATATATTTTTATCTAATTACAACATCTGACAATCTTTTTATGGCATTTGCTTTTTGTTCGTTATCGGGTGATTTTGCTCTTAGGTTTGCTGCGGACATGAGAAGGATTTTTTTAACGTCCTGTTTTGAATACTTTTCAACCAGGTCCAAGGCGTCCTGTTCCTCCAAAAGCTCTCCCATATCGTGATGAGTTATGAGGAATGACACCTCGTCTATCAGATCTCTTTCCGCCTCCAGCCTTTTCATCGTGTTAACAGCTATCAGCATGGAACGCTCGGAATGACCGTAATAAGTGGCGTAGCCCTCGGATTTTTCCGCCATGCAGTCGGGCTTTCCCGCACCGTGAAAGAGAAGGGCGTATCTTAAAGCAAGATCGGGCGAGGAATATCCCACACTTTTGCATAAATGCTCATAAAGGGGGTAATTCTGAAAAATGCTTTTTTGATCAAAGTCCAAAGCATCGTTAAGTTCAGGGATAATGGCTGTAACAACCTTAGAATATTCCATAAATACATCGCAGACTCTTTTCGACATCAGTATTTCTTCAAAGCCTCTTCTCAGAACGGCAGGGGGCAGCGAAGTCACCGATTTTGCGTTAATTTTTATAGCATTTGCGGTTTTATGTGAAATGGCATATTTTCCCGAACCTGCAAGAGCAAGTGCTTTTAAAATATACTGCGGATTTTTTTCCACAGAAATAGGCGGAGTAACTGTTTCCCCATTTTCGTCCGTATAGGTTGGCTCGTCCTCTCCAACGCTTTTCAAAATTATAGGCTTTTGAGCAAGACAGGACACTCCGTCAAAAATATCCTTGATCTTTCCGAATCTGTCAGCGCAGATTGAGTTTATTGTAAAATCACAGTTGCTTAATTCGTTCTTTAATGTGCGGTAATGTACAGGTATTTCGGGATTGTCACAGCGAAAACTGCCAATCATTACAGGAATCGCTCCAGCCATAACCACTATTGTATTTTTTTTATAGTCGATCTCCCTTATCCTGTATTCCTCTAAGATATGCTCTAACCTGTCCAGAGAGGCATTGACGATTATGTCAATATCTCCCATCGGATCACCCAAAAGCATATTTTTTACACATTCACCTACGATATAACACTGATATTCATGCTCGTTTATTAAATGCATCATAGAGGAAACCTGATTAGGTATGTTTATTGTATCGGGAATAGTTATATTTGTATCAGCCAACTCCGATTCCTCCGATTAAAATATTGATGTGATAATATTGATTGAGTATAAACAATCACTCTTCACCTTGCTGTTCCGCATTCTGCGACTGCTGTTTATCAGCGGGAAAGCCCCAGCCGTTTATGTCCGCACGGCGCATTGCTCCGAAAAGCCTAATAATAAAGCCTTTGTCTTGACGTTCTCTTGTGTAAAGCCAATCCTTTGCGTCCTGACGTCTGGTGTGCTTGTCTGCAGGGCATTTGGATTTTACTATTTCTATGCCTGTGTGCTTTACCGCAGCTCTCACCTGCGCTTCGGAAGCAAGACACAAAGGTCTGATAACCGTCAGATCACGTCTTGACAGGTAGCTTTTGGGGGCAAAGCAGGCTATTCTTCCCTCTCCGAACAGGTTCATAATGAAAGTTTCCACCACATCATCATTATTGTGTCCCAAAGCAAGCTTGTTGCAGCCCAAAGACTTTGACAGCTCGTGAAGTGCGCCTCTGCGCATTTTTGCGCAAAGTGAACAGGGATTTTTCTCTTTTCTGATATCAAAGACTATTTTTGCAATATCGGTTTTTTCAACGGTATAGGGTACTCCTAGTTTTTCACATAACCTTTCAACGGCGGAATAATCCCCCTCTATGCCGTCAAAGCAAGGGTCTATCGTTATTGCTTCCAAGGAATAGTCTATTCCAGCAAAACGCCTGAACTCCGCCAAACCTTGAAGCATAACAAGGCTGTCCTTTCCTCCCGAAATTGCCACAGCCACCTTATCGCCGTCCTCGATCAGATTGTAGAACTGTACCGCTTTTCTTATACAGCCCAATATTTTTTGCATTTGTCATCCTTCTTTTTGTTCTTAATCCTCGCCCAATTTCAGAGCTTTGTTGATATTTATTTTCTTTATGATATTGCCCAGAACCAAAAATCCGCCTATAAGCATTATTGCTATCAGAACATATATTTTGATATAGTCCCCTGCGGAGGCGGAAACGATAAAGGGTGGTATCTGCCGTTCCACACTGTACATATTCTGGAAAAGGGGTACGTAAATGTCGCTGGTAATTCCGCCTATAACAAACGCCATGGCTACCGAGCTGAGGGAAACAAGAATCTGTTCATAGCCCAGCATTGCTATTATTTCCTTTAAGGACATACCCATTGCCCTTAAAATACCGAATTGGAGGGTGCGTCCCTTTATAGACAATATCCAATAGATCAGATATCCGATAACGGACATTATCATGGTTATAATAAAGCCCAAGGTAAGTCCGCCGTTTAAACCCTGCAAAGACGGATCGTTCTTTTCGGATATAAGCATTTGTGCGCTGTCCCTAAAACTTTCTATGGGAATGCGTTTGTCCTTTATTTCCGTGTAAAGGGTCTCGGATTTTGCATTGTCGGCAAGCTTAAGCCAAACGCTGTAAGGCTTTAGCTCGGAGTTGGCAGCGATATAGCTGTAATTGACAATGCAGAAATGATTTGGCTTGCTGTTAGGATTGATTCCCGGCCAATAGTCCACTATGGCGATTACCGTTACGGGAAGTCTGTCCTGTGCGTTGATTGCAATATTTATCTCATCGCCTAATTTCAGCTTGTTTGCTTCTGCTAAGGATGAGGAGATTATTACTCCCTCGGAATAGCGGTTTAGGGCGTTGCAGTAGTTCTGCCACTGTATGGGCAGAAGGTCGTCGCGGAACCAAGCAGTTTTAGCAAACGGAATAGGCTCCACTGCCATAGCCTTGACCGTTTCGCCGTTTTTTCCGCCGCCGTACAGCTTTGCATTGTCGTCATAAAGCACCTTTGCTGCCGATTCAACACCCGTCAATTCCTTGTATTTGGAGAAATCGGGTTCTTTATAGACCTTTTCGGTAGAATCTCCCACGGAATACTCGGTTTCGGGCCAATATTCGGTAATAACAATGTCGGCGCCGTTTTGATAGTATATCATATCGTTTTTATTGTTATTTATTGCTCTGGCGGTATTGGCGGAGAAAATGCCGTAAGAAAAGGTCAGAATAAGGAAGAGCATTAAAAATCTTTCCTTGCTTCCTCCTGCGCAGGAAACCGAGGTAAGAGCCATATACTGGGCAGGCGTCCACAGCAGCCTGCCAGCCTTATATATCAGCTTTAATATATAAGGGTAAATGCGGACAAAAAACAGTCCCAAGCCCAAAATAAGGCAGGAGGAAAAAACGAAAATCAAGGGGTCTATCTGCCCCGTAGCCTCAAAAGTGCCATCGCTTATCGCCTTATTGGTGAAGTTAGTGTATAAAAAGTAAAATGTGACGGAAAGTCCGATAAGGATAATATCTATTCCGCAAAGCTCCCAAAGGGCGGTTTTTCTTACCTTTGTCTTGCTTTGCTTGTATTCCACAATGGTAAGCTTTGAGGCAGGAATTATGGGGATCATTGTGGTAATAAAGAACACAAGCACTGCCACAAGAGCGTAGATAAAGGCTGTTATGGAAAGCTTTGCCGCAATTCCCGTGCGGTTTACAAATTCCATAAATCCGTTGCTGACGCCCAAAAATCTGCAAAGCAGCAAACCGATAAATGGCGCGACCAACAAGGTTATCAGACCCAAAAGCCCCATTTCCATGGAATACAGCGAAAAGATCTGAAAAGGCTTTGCTCCTCTGGACTTTAACACCGCAATTTCGTTTCTTTCCCTTTCGATGTTCAGCTGTGAAACCATAAACAGGTAGAACGCCAGCATTATCATGGTTGGAATCTGTATTGCCCAAAGGATAGCCGTCAGCGAGGATGCCTTTTCCACATAACCGCTTATGATATCGGCTGAGCCCATTTCAAATTTATAGGACATTTCGGAATAATAGTCGAAATCACTGTTGAGGTTTTTGGATATATTGCTGATATCATTCATATTTACCGAATGATAGTTCAGGTTATAGTTGACGCTGAGGGTAACGATGTTTATAAGCTTGTCGCTTATAAGCTTTTCGGAAAGAGAATAGGGAATGAAAACGCTGCCTATATAATTCAGAAGATCCTCCGACCAATAGCTGTCATTCATATCCGATTGGATAAAAAAGCCAGTTACCGTAATATAAAAACTTTCCTGCGATGTGTTGACGGGATTTATCAAATATTTATTTCCGCAGACTATACCGAGAGTTTTTGCCGCTTCTTCGGTTACTATTACCTGATAGCTGCCATCCTCAGCAATTCCGCTATTGCTGTACATTTCTCCCTGAACAATATCTATATGCTGTTCAAGACCGCTCATGGCGTTAATGCGCAGACGGGTGGAGTTTGTTCCCGACGCATTTTCGCCGTGTACCAGAAACAGCAGATCGTCGGAGATCACCGTTTTGCTGTTTTCCACAGGTATTCCTATTCTGTTTATGCGGTCTCTAACCATTTTGGGCGCTTGATTCATAAGCGCAAGCTGATTTTCAACTGTTACGCCCAAGGGAAGATCGGCGGAAACTATGTATCTTCCGGGATACAGTCCGCTTTGAAGCTGGTACTGCTCCATATCCTTTATAAGAACACGCTGTAAAGAGGCGTCCATATATATGGGGACAGTACTCATCATTCCCGCCGCCATCAAAAATCCTATAATAAGACACAGTACCATCCATTTGGTATTGCGTATTTTTCTTAAAAGTACAGTAAACAAAGGCTTTCCCCTTCCCTCTTTATCTCGATATTACTTTGTCGCCTTCGGAAAGACCTGTCAGAACCTCGATCTCTACTGCGTTGCTGATACCTGTTGTAATATCAACCTCGACTTTTTCGTCGTCTCTTAACACTTGTACATACTGTCTGTCGCCGTCGGTTTTAATTATATATTTGGGAATTACCAAGGTATTTTCGGAAAAACCGTTTATTTTCTTTATATTTCCGATTGAACCCAAACAGCCAAAGCCGGGGTTTTCCTTTGTGAACTCAACAAAGACCGTATTGTTGTAACTGTCGCCCTCTTCAATCTCCTCCTTTGGAGTGCGGACTACTATTCCCTCATACCAATCTCCGTTTACCTCCACGGTAACGGGGTCGTCATAATAAAAGCCGTTGACGCCGGCTACCTCTGCTCTTACACAAAGCAGCTCGGGGTCTATTACCTTTACAAGAACATCATAAGGGTCAACAAAATCTCCCGGATTCATTGTCTTGATAAAGGAAACCTGCCCCGACACGGGAGCGTAAATTCTTCCTCCGTCATACTGATCCTGATAGGAAGCAAGGGTGTTCTGCTCTATTTCAAGCTGGAGCTTGTCCGCGGCGGAATGTGAATTATCGTAATTATACTGCGCCAGTTCTACCTTTAGCTTTTGTATGTTGAGCTGATACTCGATAGCGCCGTTGTTCATTTCGGCTATAAGCTGACCTTCCTCAACAAAATCTCCGGGATTTACATAAATATTCTTAAGCTGTCCCGTGTATTTGGTGAAAAAGCAGTCGGTTTCCTTGGCGGAAACAACGTAGCCGCTTTGTATTATGGAGCTTTCTATATTTTTTCTGTTGACGGTATAGGTTGAATATACCACCTTCTCCACATCGAGTGTGGGCGGATCCAATACGGGTTCTTCATTTGGGAAAAAGTAACAGCCCGAAAGGCTTAACATAATAGCCGACATTGTAATAGCCGAAAGTAAATTTTTTTTCTTAAATAGTTTCATATATAATTCCTCAATATACTCAATAAATCGTTTTGATAAAGTCGCTTTATATATTTTACCACATTTTTTTTTACTTTTCAATAGATAATCTGTTTATTTTTAATAAATGAGCTTTTTTGCAGTTATTTTCTGTAGATTATAAAAAGTCGGCGCTCTTCTGCTGATTTTAAATATATTTTGGAAAAGGAAAATGTTATTGACAATGTATGGATAAATGTGCTACAATTAAATTGCAGCACAACTTAATATTCTTTTATAAAAGGTATACACTTTGCCTATTGGTAAAAGTGCATGCTCTTTCGTATACCTTTTTGGGAGAACGAGTTATGTCGCAGTAATTGGAGCTTTGCATTTTTCGGCGCGTGGTTTCGGCTGCGCACTTTTTTGATATAAAATAGAAAATAACTCAGGCTTGGAGGCTGAATCATACTCAACAAGGAGGAATTACATTGAACAAAAAAGAAAAACCAAAACTGTTCCTCAACAACCTCTATGCGGTAAAAACGGTATGGAGCATAAGCAAAAAGCGTGTTATTCATATTGCGGCAGCTTCTGTGATAGGATATGTGGAATGGATATTTATGAGCATATTCTTTTTGCGTGATGTTATCGGTGCTATTGAAGACGAAGCCCCTTTTCATGTTATTTTGATTTATATCGGAATAACATTCGTAGTATTTTTGCTGTTATCTGTATATGAAAGCTGCCTTAATTCCGTTGTATATCCGTATACCGACAATAAAATTTACCGCAGGCTGTACCGCAGGCTGTACGCAAAGGCAAGGAATGTAGAGCTTAGCTGCTTTGAGGATGCAGAGTTTTATAATCGCTACACTATGGCTCTTGACGGTGCAGCGGAAAAAATGACTTCCTCCGTTAATTATTTTTTCTCTGTAATCTTCGGAGTATTTGCGGCAGCGGCAGCCTTCTGGTCAATGTTTTCCATTGATCCCTTTTCTGTGCTGTTCGTTATCTCGCCGATTATCGGAAATTTTGTTTTTGGCAGACTTATGAGCAAGATTTGGGGCAGCAGATATGTTGATAATGTAAAAAACAACCGCATTGCGGAATATGTAAACCGTGTAATGCACCTTGCGGAATATGCAAAAGAGATTCGCTTTTCAAGCATACACGGACTTATGATGAAAAGATATAATAATGCCATAAAGGGAAACCAAGCGGTAGCGGACAAATACGCCAACAAGGCGATAGCTTACACTTGGGCGCAAAATGTCACCACTTTTGCCCTTGTGTTCGAGGGTATAATGATTTACGCCGCTTACCGTACCATTGTTTCAAGGACAATGGGCTTGGCGGAGCTTGCCATTATGTTTACAGCTATGTCTACCTCCTCTTGGATTTTAATCGGTCTTTTCAATAACTTGGCGGAGGCTATGAAAAACGGTCAGTTTCTTGAATATTTCCGAGGATTTATGGAATATAAGGAAAAAATTCCTGAGGACAGCGACGGCATAATTCCCGAAAAAATCCACTCGATAGAGTTTCAAAACGTTTCCTTTGAATATAAGGAAAACGAGCCTGTTATAAAAAATTTGAGCTTTAAAATCGAGGGGGACAAGGTTTGTGCCTTGGTTGGCCACAACGGTGCGGGAAAATCCACTATTATCAAGCTTTTGTTCAGATTATACGATCCTATCGAGGGCGAAATCTTAGTTAATGGCGTAAACATAAAGGAATATAACCTGAAAGCCTATCGCAGACAGTTTTCGGCAGCATTCCAGGACTATAAAGTTATGGCGATTTCCGTTAAAGACAATGTGCTTATGGGCGAGAAATTTGACAATCCCGAAGAAACCGCCCGCCATGCGCTTAAATGTGCGGGAGTGTGGGATAAAGTTGAGAGCCTTCCAAAGGGCATTGACACAATTATGACTAAGGAATTTGACAGCGAGGGCGCAGTGCTTTCGGGCGGGGAGCAGCAGAAAATCGTTGTGGCAAGAGCCTTTGCCAAAAATGCTTCTGTTAAAGTATTTGACGAGCCTTCGTCAGCACTTGACCCTATCGCCGAATACGAGCTGTACAAGGGGATTATGGAAGAAAGCAAGGGGCATATCACCTTCTTTATCTCCCACCGTCTTTCCTCTGTTAAGGACGCCGACCAAGTGTTTATGCTTGAAAACGGCACTGTTATTGAGGAAGGAACTCACAGACAGCTTATGGATATGAAGGGCAAATATTGCGAAATGTTCACCAAGCAGGCACAAAACTATCTTGCAGATGAAAGCTATAACGAGGACAATTTAATCAGCAGAAAGGGGGCGGTGGTATGAAGAAATTCAAAAAGATTCTTTTAGATAACCTTTGGCTTTTTAAGCTTTGCTTTAAGGCAGCCCCTAAATTTGTTACCTTAAAGATTGTTGAAATAATCCGAAGTGAGGTTGTGGTGTTTTTAGAATATACCTTCGGACTTAACTTTGTTTTGGAATGCGCCGAGTACGGAAAGCCCTTTAAAACTGCGGCAATTTTCCTTTGCTGTCTGCTTGCCTTTGTAATGCTGGGGCTGTGGTTCAACGCTTATGTTTCTCAGAAATTACAGCAAAAAGCCGAGCCGAAAATGAAACAGGCAATCAAAGAAATGTTGTTTAAAAAAGCAAAGGAAATTGACCTTGAATGCTACGACAATCCCGAATTTTACAACAACTATGTTCTGTCGGTTTCAGAGGCGGAAAACCTAGTCAAAAGATTTTTAAACCTACTGGCTTATTTCTTTACGGGGCTCATCTCCATTATTCTTTCGGGAGTGTATTTTATCAGTACCGATCCGATTTCTTTTATTTTTATCGCCCTGACCTTTATAGCGTCTATGTGGGCGGGAAAGACGCTTAACAAACTGAATTTTAAAATCCGAAACGAGAAAAATCCCTATGAGCGCAAGCTGGGTTATGTGAACCGTGTGTTTTATCTCAACGATTATGCCAAAGAGGTAAGGCTTAACACCGATGTTTCGGAGGAATTACTGAAGGATTTTGAGGAAACCACCAATAGGATACTGGAAATAGATAAAAAGAACGCAGGAAAACGATTCGGCTTACAGCTTATGAAGGACTATATCTGCAACACCTTCCCCGTTGATGTTGTGTACATGATTTATCTTGTATTTTCCGCTGCGGTTCTTCATCGCATTTCATACAGTAACGTGGCGGTTATGTGGGGAACAGCTCACAGTACAAACACCCGTCTGCGTTATTTTTCCGAAGTTTATCCTAAAATGCGGGAAATAAGCCTGTATGTTGAAAAGATGCAGACCTTCCTTAACATAGTGCCGAAAATAAAAAGCATCGAAAACAAGCGCCTTCCCCACAATCCAACAAAAATTGAGCTTAGAAACGTTTCCTTTGGCTACAACGAAAAAGACGGATATATACTAAACAATATCAGTATGAAAATAAATCCCTACAGCAAAATAGCAATCGTTGGCTACAACGGCGCAGGAAAAACCACTCTTATAAAGCTGATAATGCGGCTTTATGACCCCGACGAGGGAGAAATTCTCCTTGACGGAGTAAATATAAAAGAATATGACTTGGAGGAATACCGCCGCAAAATAGGCACGGTTTTCCAAGATTTCAAGATATTTGCCGCAACGGTAAAGGAAAACGTGCTTCTTGACTTTGAAGAAACCGGCAAGGACAGCGATGTTATTTTTGCAATTGAAAAAAGTGGCTTTAAGGAAAAGCTTGATGCTTTAAGCGAGGGGCTTAGCACAAACCTTACTACCGAATTTGAGGATAACGGAGTTAATCTTTCGGGCGGCGAGGGACAAAAGCTTGCAGTAGCAAGAGTATTCTACAAGGACGCAAGCTTGATTATCCTTGACGAGCCCTCCTCCGCTCTTGACCCCATAGCCGAATATCACCTTAACCGCTCAATGCTTACCGCAGCGGAAAACAATCCGGTAATATTCATTTCCCACCGCCTTTCCACCACTCGAACCGCCGACAGGATTTATATGCTGGAAAAGGGCAGGATAATTGAGGAAGGAAGTCACTCCGAGCTTTTAGATCGTGGCGGAAAATATGCGCAGATGTGGAAAGCGCAAGCGGGACAATATCGGTTAGAGGCGTGATTTGTAAGTGTGTATCGAGCGAATGAGCTATTATAATTTGTTTCAGTGATGATTATATAAAAATTCCCCCCATTCCTAAAAACGGGTGATATTTTTATTACTAAAATTATCAAATCAGATTAACATAATAGTACAAGGTTTTTCGATTTTAGTAAAAAGCACACCGATTTCTCGATGTGCTTTTAGATTGTTTAGTTAGTGTTTTTTCTCTTCAAATCCCTTAACAGTCTCTTATCAAACCAAATCATCCTCATTGAAAGGATCTCCGCATTCGGGGCAGAATTTGGGAGGATTGGAGGGATCAGCGGGTTCCCAGCCACACTTGTCACATTTGTACTTCTTGGGAGCTGCGGGCTTGGGTGAACCGCATTCTGCACAGAACTTGCCTGTGTTGGTCTTTCCGCAGGAGCAGGTCCACTCGGTGGGAGCTTTCGGAGTGGTAGGAGTGCCTTCCTTTGACGCACCGCAGTTTGCGCAGAACTTGCCTGTGTTTTGCGCACCGCAGGAACAAGTCCAAGGTTCGGGCTTTTTATTTCCGCACGAAGAACAGAACGCACCTGTGTTCATGGTGCCGCAGGAACATTTCCATGAATTTGCCTGAGCTTGTGCCTGTGCCTGCTGCTGATTATACTGCTGAGCAGCCATATCCATTTGACCCAATATGTTTCCGCCTGCCTGCTGAGCCATATTCATTCCCATAAAGCCCATCATGGCACCGCCTTCGTTTGCACCCGCAGCTTCGATACCGCGGGCAACGCTGCCTGCCATCATAGCCTTCTGAACGTTAGGATCAAGCATTGTGTCAGCCTTAAGTCTGTCGCCGAGGAGCTTCTTGCTTTCGTCAGTGAGAGTAGGCGCACCCATGCCTATGTTGGTTACAACAAAGCCGCGCTCCTGCCAGTTGTTCAATGTAGCCTTCTGTACGTTTTCTGTGAGAAGAGAAAGCTGTGTGGAAATCTGGCTGTATGAAATATTCTGAGTAGAAAGCATTCCCAAGGCTTCAGTCATAGCCTGAATAAATTCCTGCTTGTACTGCTGACTGTCGAAAATAGAGGTAACGGTCATATCGCCTGAGCTTACGCCCTTGCTTGCTACCTGCTGATAGAATTTTACCGCATATTCTGCATCGGGAATCTGAATTTCAAAGGTTCCGAAGAAACGCAGATCAATAGATGTATTGTACTTAGGATCAAAGTAAGGTACGGCAGCTCCTGTTCCGAAACGGATTCCGGGAAGTCTTTGCAGGTTGATGTAAACAACGCGCTGTTCAACTCCGGGAGTGCCGCCGAATGTAAATCTTTGTAAGAAATCCTTAGCGGAATCCTTGATCTGTCCCGCAAAGATAGAAGGAGCGGATGAGTTGTCAAGAGTGTATCTTCCGGGCTCGGTAACTATGTTGGTAATCTTGCCGTTATCAAGGGTCAGCATACAGGTGTTTTCTTCTACCATAATAACGCTGCCGTTGCTGATAACGTTTTCGGTACCCTTTGTGTTGGAGGTTCTAGAGGAGTTCTGATTCATCTTTCTGCCGTTGCGAAGAATCACATTGTTGCCCATGGCTTCGCAGTGTATGGCTTCCTTCCAAGAATCAGCCAATTCGCCGCCCAAGGCGCCGGTTAATGCTTTAATAAGTCCCATTTCAAATTTGATCCTTTCGATATTTTATTTGCTTTAGGCAGCCTCTGAAAACTATTGCCGCAAGAGATTTTCAGAGGTTCCCTATATTCATTTCAACAGCTTGAAGCTGTCAATTTGCCAATATCTGTCCACCACAGGTACAAGTCCCGAACCGCAGTAGGGACATTCCTTTCCGTTGGCGGGAACGGGCGCGCCGCAGTTTGGGCAGTTTGCCTCTATATAGGATTCCGCGTCAACCTTGGATAAATCCTGATTGTGGGCAAGTGTAATTGAAAAGAGGTTCTGGGTTGGCTTTTCTTTTGAGCCGAGGATGATTTTTCCGTCCTTTTCGCAGTAATAAATACTTTGCAAAGCTATCTGAAAAACCACTGAGGCTGCCTCAGTGCTTGCCTCGTATTTTTCCACGCCTATGCTGTGAATCTGCACATTGCCGTAATGTACCTTTTCTTCCTTTAATTGATGAGAATCGGTAATTCCCCTTATCTGATCCTCCAAACGCATTGAACCGTGCTCAACCGAACCGGGCTTGTTGCTTTCCACAGCGTTCAGAATATGGAGCATTCCGTTTTTTGCCATAGCTTGCAGACGGTTAAAGCCCATTTCGGGAAAATCACGGTCAATTTTCGGCTTGTACAGGGGGTCTGTTTTGGGAACGGAGTACGGAGTGGTGCATTCATTGGCTAAGCCGTTGGATATAAGCTTTGCGGTTTCGCCTAAACCCATTCCCAAATATTTCTTGGCTTTTTTGTTCAAATAGGATTTTACTATCAAAAACAGCACAAGCAGTCCTATGACTATGGCACCGAACACTATCAAAAATGTAACAAATCCGCCCATTTACTGCTGATCCTCCGGCGGAATTCTGATTCCGTCATCGACTGTATCGTTGCGAACGGTGGTGAAGTCCGCAAGTATCCATGAATAGTCGCCTAAAGAAACTACCGAGCCGCAGTAAGGACACTCGCCTGTAGAGGTGATCTCCAAAGGTGCGCCGCAGTTAGGGCAGTTGTAGCTTTGGGCATTTTCCTTCTTATCGTTGGTAAGAGCGCCTGTGGCTCTTATGTACTTCATCTTATAGCGCATATCCCAGCGGGTTGTTCTGTCGCCCTTAAGGATATTGCCTGTTGTTTCGTCCGTCTGATAATCGATCATGCGGGCGTTAAGATAAACAGTAAGATATTCGTAATCCTTATCTCTTACAAAGCTTGTGAGATAAGCGGTGTTGATTGCAATGCTTTCAAGATGAGGAACTACCTTGTCCCTTATCTTTCCTGCAACCTGCTGCTGAGTGGTGTTGTAAAGGTTTTGGTGCATAACAGGTCTGACAGAGGTCAGGTCACGTGCACACCAAGCGTTCTCTATATCGATAAACACCTGCTTACTGTACGCAATAAAATCGTCTGCCGAGAAGTTGGGATCCTTTTTTCTGATAATTTCCTGAATCTGGTCATTGCGGTTAGGCACTTGGACAAATCTTCCCTGTGAGCCTTGTCCCGAAACTACATTGCCTGTGCCTGTGCTATTGCCTTTGTTTTTCTTTGAAAGCACAATCACAATAATAATAACGATAATTACCACGGGTACTGAAGTAAAACCGAAGGAACCGCCGCCCGAGCTGCTGTAGCTGTAATCATCATCGCCCCAGTCGAAGCTGTCGCCGCCTCCCCAGTCTCCGCCCCAATCGTCACCGCCGCCGTAATCGTTGCCGTCAAAAGCGTAAACAGATAAGCAAAGAGTTATTGCGGCAAAGATAATTACCGCCAATATTGCTAATACTTTCTTTTTCATGTAATTTCCTCTCAGAGCCAATGCCAAATTTAGTTGTTATTTTGAAAAACGTGAAATATTTCGCTTAAAGCAAAGGAGAATATAATTGATACAAATATAAGAGAATTATCTTTTTTCAACCTTAAAGCAAATAGCGGTTCTCTCTTCACCGTTGATGTCAATCCCTGCAAATGCGGGAATTGAGATAATCTCGGTGTTTTCCTCCTGCATATAAACACAAGCGATTGCAATAGCCTTCACAGCCTGATTCACCGCTCCCGCGCCTACTGCCTGAACCTCTACTGCCTTTCCTTCTCTGATAATTGCCGCAATAGCCCCTGCTACTGCCTTAGGGACGGATCTTGCCGATACCTTTACCGATTCCATACTTGCACCATTCCTTTCATGCCGCGAGGGTGGATATCCTCCCTCATTCAAAAATACGCTTGATACTGCGGCATGCTCCGGATTTCTGATCTATCTCCAAAGCCACCGCATTAACAGTTGTCCTTCCTTTTGCGTAAATATGCCTTTGAGGGTAGTATGTGGTAAGTCGAGCAATTATAATGTCCTTGTCTATACCTAATACCGATTCCTGAACTCCCGTCATGCCCACATCTGTAATATAGCCTGTGTGGTTTTCGAGAATACATTCATCGGCGGTCTGTACATGAGTATGAGTACCTACAACAGCAGATACCCTACCAGCAAGGTAGTACCCCAATGCCTTTTTCTCTGAGGTTGTTTCACTGTGGAAATCAACCAGTATGTTCTTTGTATCAATCTCCTTTAAAATCTTGTCTATGCAGTGGAAGGGATTGTCAACCGCCTGCATAAAGGTTGTACCGATAAGATTTATCACAGCCAGCGAACAGCTGCCGAAATCAAGTACCGTGTATCCTTTTCCGGGACATTCATCGCCGTAATTGGCAGGTCGTATAATAACACTGCTTTCTTCAAAAAGCGAGTTCATTTCAGCCCGCCTGAAACAATGGTTGCCTGTGGTTACTGCGTCTGCGCCGCCGCTTAACAGCAAGTCTGCGGAATATGGTGTTATCCCGTTTCCGTCTGCGGAATTTTCTCCGTTGACTACGGTGACGTCAATGCCGTATTTTTGCTTTAAGCCCGGCAGTATTGCAGTAAACTCACGGCAAGCGTTTTGTCCTACAATATCGCCTACAAAAAGAATTTTCATTCATTCAGCTTTCTATTTTATCTCTCAATAATCTGGGTACGGTCGGGACCGTTTCCGATCATGGCGATTTTACAGCCGCAAAGCTCCTCAAGCCTGTCTATATATTTCCTGCAGGGTTCGGGGAGACTGTCAAAGGTCTTGCAGTCCGAAATATCCTCGTCAAAGCCCTTAAGAGTTTCATAAACGGGCTTGCAGTCTGCCAGCTCTTCAAGAGCGGGAGGGAAATCCTTAATAACCGTGCCGTCGGACTTTTCGTAAGCCACGCAAACCTTTAAATCGCCCATTCCGCTTAAGGTATCCAGCTTATTTATAGCTAACTTGGAAAGTCCGTTCACTCTTACCGAGTGACGAACGATAACCGCGTCAAACCAGCCTGTTCTGCGGGGTCTGCCTGTGGTGGTGCCGAATTCCCCGCCCTTGTTTCTTATAGCGTCGCCTGTTTCGTCCTCCAGCTCGGTGGGGAAAGGCCCCTTTCCAACTCTTGTGGTATAAGCTTTGGCAACTCCGATAATATCCTTTATCATCATCGGTCCTACGCCTGTGCCCACACATACTCCCGCCGATACAGGGTGCGAGCTGGTAACGTAAGGATATGTGCCGAAATCAATGTCCAGAAGGGTAGCCTGCGCTCCCTCAAACATAATGGTTTTGCCTTCCTTGTCGGCATTGTAAACTATTACCGAAACGTCCTCCACATATTTGGCTATGCGCTTGCCGTATTCGGTGTATTCCTTTATTACCGCCTCTATGTCGATAGGCTCTCCGCCGTATACCTCTGTGATTATTTTATTTTTCAGCTTTCCCGTAGAACGCACTTTTTCCGCGAATATTTCGGGGTGGATAAGATCGTAGACCCTGATTCCGCAGCGTTCGTATTTATCCATATAAGCGGGACCAATTCCCCGCTTGGTGGTGCCGATATCCGAATTGCCCCTGAACTTCTCAGAAAGACCGTCCAATTCTATATGCCAAGGCATGGTAACGTGCGCTCTGGGATCAATTCTTAAGTTTTCAAGAGAAATTCCTCTGCCTTCCAGCATATCCATTTCTCCTGTAAAATCCTTGGGATCCATAACAACGCCTGCGCCTATAAGACAAAGTGTGTTCTTATAGAGTATTCCCGAGGGGATAAGGTGAAGCTTATAGGTCTGACCGCCGCTGACGACTGTGTGTCCCGCGTTGTTTCCGCCTTGGGAACGTACAACCACATCGGCGCGGGAGGCAATTATATCTATTATCTTGCCCTTTCCCTCGTCTCCCCATTGAGTGCCAACCACAATACTTGCTGACATTAAAAATATCAATCCTTTCTTCTGCCGTTTGTTCTGAAAAACAGCCCTTGCGGAAACTCCGAAAACCCATTTCCTACAAAGAAAAAACAGGCTATACATCCGCTTTAACGGATCTTTTCAAAGGCTTTTTGTTTTTCGGCAATTCTTCACAAATACATTATAACAAAACATTGTATAAAATGCAAGCAGAATTTGCAAATATTCTAAAAATGTTGTTAAATTCGCCCAAATATTACATTTCAATTTTAATGAAGATGTTGTCTTTGGGGTTAAAACCGCTTTCTCATTCCTTTTCCTTGGTTCCCGCAATAAACTCAACGGGTTCCTCCTCGGTTTCAACAGGCGGTTCAGTATCTTCCTCTGTGGTGGTTTCAGGCTCGGTGGTAGTTTCAGGCTTGGTTTCGCTGGCACCGTTGGATATTGAACTGATATTGCTTCTGCTGATATAGTTCTGAATTCCCTTTACTATTCTTGCCGCAATGTTTTTCTGGTGATTGGCGTCGGCAAGAGCAAAGGCGTCCTCTTGGTTGCTGACAAAGCCCATTTCCACAAGAATTGAAGGGAAATCCTGCTGTAATGTAACCCAATAACGACCGTATTTGGGTCCTCTGTTTTTATTGGCGCCGTCACTGTATACATTATGAGTAAAGTAATCGGAAATCTGAGAGGTCACACAGGAGGCAAGAGGCTGACTGTAAGGAGTAAAGTAATACGCCTCCGTTCCTCTTACAGTTTCATTTCCCTGTATTTTGTTGGAGTGGATGGAAATAAACAAGTCAATTCCGTAGGGTCTTAGTATGTTGGGTCTGTTTTCGGTATCGTTTACCTCGCTTTCGGTTTTCAGCCTTACGACGTTTGCGCCCAAAGCTTTAAGCTGGCTTTCAAGTTCCTTGGCAACTGCCAGATTTGCATCTACCTCCCTGATATAGCCTATTGATCCGGGGTCGTAAACTCCGGGTCTTGTATAGCCGTGACCGGGGTCAATGCCTATGGTCATTCCCGCCAAGGAATTGGTGAGAATTTTGAATTTTAAGAGCAGATCCCCGTCATCATCATAGGTGGCGCCGCAGCCCGAATATACTCCCGGCTGACGAAGGGTAAGCACCATTCTGAATCTCGGTACGCCGTCTACGGTGACAGTTTCCCACTTGCCCGCGCTGAAAACATAGTTGTATTCAAAGCTTGGCAGCTTGGTTACCGAGGTGATATTGTCAAAGGTGATATATACCTGTGTAGCTACAAAATCATCAAGGAAGAAATCTCCGTAGCCACCGCCGTAATATTTGTTTCCGACAAACTCAATGTTGTAGCCGATTTTGTAGTCAAGCTTGATTTTAAAATAGGAGTACCTGCCGCTGGTGCCTGTGGATTTCACAAACAGTGCGTTTTCTCCCAGACCCGTATCATAGAAGGTGGTGGCGGTGGAGGTCTTGTAGCGCTTTCCGCTTTCGGTGATGTAGAAATCTCCGGAGGCGGCAAGCAGATAGTCTAAAGTACCTGCGGGCTGCTGTGCGAAATCGGGGGTTACATCAGAGCCCGAAGTGTTGCCGTTGTATATTGTTGTATAATCCTTGGATATTTTTACATACTGAACATTTTCAGTGTTTGTATGAACGGGATCCATTGTTCCCACTATCTCGCCCGAACCTGCGGAATTCTGGTCGCCCATAACCGTTTCAATGGGCTTGGGAGGTTCGGGAAGAGCCAATACCTTGACGGAAGCTCCGTAAAGTGACTGCTGATATCCCGCATATTCGGAGGTTACCAGAATTGTTCCCAGATTCTGTTCCTGTCCGATAATTCCTTCGGGTACGGTATAATAGCCTGTAAACAGCTTGTAGGAACTGTTGATATTTTCGTCCGTCTTGCTGTCGCTTTCCTTGAGGGTAATTGTTTTTCCGTTGAGGGTTGCTGTTACGTTTGCGCCTTCGTAAGCAGTGCATGTGATCTCTATTCTGCTTCCGCCATTGACGGTAAGGGATTTTCCTTCCGCAATAGAGTCATCAAGAGACTTGATAGTGATTATCTTTCTTTCAATGCGGTACTGATACATCGTTCCCTTATGCTCTATGGTAAATGTGTTCATACCGATGTCAAGAGGTTCTTCAAAATAGAAGTAGCCTGCTTCGTTAAGGGTAACGTTCATACCATTGAACAGCACCTCGAAGTTTTCGTCAAAGGTACCCATAAAGTCGACATAAGAATCATAGGTAACAAAGTTCAGCATTGAAGGAGACTGCATTTGCAGCTCTTCAAAAAGGGCGTCCTCATTTATCTGATCGCCGTAGAATTTCGTTACGTTTTCGGTGATATCCGTATCGGTAAGCAAGGCGTCACAGGAATGGAAAACACTGCCTCCGAAGGCAGAAAGCTCTTTTGCAACCTTAAGCTGTTTCAGAAGCTGATCCACGCCTCCCCAGCCTTCCATATCGCTGCCCTGATTTTCGTTGAAATGAACCACGTAAAGGGTAATTCCGTTTTTCTTTGCAAGGTCGTTCCACCATTCGGTAACATTTTCAAAGGGCAGAATTGAGCTTGTCAAAGAGCCGTAAGCGTTGACAGCGCAGAAATCCGCATAGCCCTTTTCAACATACTTCTTGGTATCGGAAAAACCGTCGTACAAGGCTTGTACGGGGTCATCGGTTTCGCTGCCTTCCTCGTTTGTATCGCTGTTCGCCCACATATCGTTTATCAGCATACCAACGGGAATACTGTTGTCTGTAATGTGGATAACCTCGCTTACAGCGGAAAAATACATCTCGTTGGAATCATAAAGCCAGTTTTCGTATCCGATTCCCGAGCCGTTTTTCATGTAATCCTCGTAGCTTTCCGAGGTTTTCTCACCGTAATAGTTATCTATAAGAATTCCGTCACACTTGTATTTAAGAGCAAAGCGGTGAGTGTTTGATATAACATAGTCCAGCTTATCGGTATTTTTTTCAGAGCTGTTCAGCAGATAGTTCAGGTCAAGTACCATATAAGCACGGAAGTTGTTTTCATAAGCCTTGCTCAGAGCCAAGGATATATAGTCGTCCTCATCGGTGGAATTCATATCCGTATTGTAATAAGCCTTTTCCTCATATACAGTGTTTATATAAACGGAGTTGAGACCGATCATGGACAAATCGGCAAATAAAGCGTCAAGCTCTTCTTCGGCGGTAATTTCCTCTTCATTATCCTCCTTAAGAAAATCAACGGTAGGGGTAATTATCGTCGCCCTAACATTTTTTGGCAGTACAAAGTTTGTGCTTGCCTGAATCGGTGTCGTTATCTGATCGGGTTCTGTTACAGGCTCGTTTTCATCGGGAGCCTCTTCCGCATATATACTTAATTGAGAAAAGATAATGGATACCGCTGCGATTGCGGCAATAATCTTTTTCCTAAACATAACGCTTATACTTCCTCCTATAAATTATAGTATATAGTTAAAAATCAATACTGCAAAACTCTGTAAAAAATGTCAAGAATTGTGGGACCGTAATTGTATCCTCCAGCCCAGCCTTTGCCTTGGGGGTTTTCCTGCATTCCCAGCCATTCCCAGTATTCCGCACAGCCTCTCTGCACATAACCGAAACGGGGATCAACCTGTTCGCCGTTTAAGGGAAGAGTTGAGCCGTAAGCCTTTAAATGTTGAATTTGTGCTCTTATGCCTTCTTGAGGAGTATTAAAAATACAGCCGTGAATGCCTAATTGAGTAACTCCCAAGCCGCAGAAATTATTGTCGTCAATGGTTACAGCAGAGCCTGTTCCCGCTTTTTCAAATCTGAAATAGCCCGTTTCAACGCATGACTGCGCAAATGCTATATCGCCTCTTACTCCCTCTGCCTCGCCTTCGGAAAGATAATAAGGTATCATATCTATTATCTTCTGGTCAACTTCGGGATTTATTGCTTTAATAAAGGCTCTCATCTGTTCAACCGTTGCTATGCTTTTTCCCATAATGGGAGTCAGATCGCCGTTGGGCGGATCTTCGGAAGCGGCAGTTGCTTCTGTGTCAGTAGTTGTTGTGGTGATCTCTACGTATGCTGTTGTGGTGGTAGTTGTTTCCACAGGATCAACTATTGTTACCTCGGGTTCGGGCGCAGGTGTAACGGGTACCAACGGAACGTCTGCGGTTACGGGAGCTTCCTCCTGTTCTGTTGTTTCAGAAGCTTCATCGGTTTCGGCGGTATTTTCTGCGGGTTCTGCATCAGAACCGCCGGATGCTGTTTCGGTGCTGTAATTTCCCATATTTGAAATAGGAATGGAAACGGGAGGAGCGGCGGTGTTTTCTGTCGCCAGCAAAATTCCCTCATAACCGTCCGCATTTATAACAATATCAATCTCGGGAGAGCTGCACCCGCTCAGCAGCATAGAAACTGCAGTGATAAGTATTATAGCTTTCTTCTTCATTGTTTTCTCCGATTTATGTAACAAGGCTTGTACTGTCATAATGATAGAAATAATGAAAGTACAATAAAGTATATTCCGATAAAGAGGTAATATTTCTCTTTAAAAAAAGGCATATTTTTTTTAATTATAACACCATACTCTTAAAATGTCAAATTTTTTGTTTGAGATTCGGAAGAAAGTAAAAAAGGTAATAAATACAAAAAAGACTGCGAGTAAGGCAGCCATTTTTTGTATATTAAAACAGTTTCTATATCTCTATATTTCTTACAGCTTTCTTTCCGACGGCAAAGGAAATAATTATAACCGCCAACGATAAAGGAGATACTGCGAAATAGAAAATCAATCTCATTGCCAATGCAGAAATTTTATAAGTTAAAAATCCGATCACAGGCGCTGCAGTTATTCCCGCCGTAATCAGCATTATTGCGATATATACCGCCATTACCCTTCCATGTAAGCGATATCCGATAACGGTTACCGCAGAAAGCACCGCCATTTGCAGCAATGCCAATATTACAGGCATCATTATCATAGGTTCAGGGGGCAGGGCGTAAATCACTATACCAAAAATATTGCAGAGCAAGGAAAACAGCATGAGCGCAATGACTATTATTCCTGTGGCAACAAGCTTTCCGCCGATTATTTCCTTATCGGAAACAGGCATTGTTAACTGCATTTTTGCCCAGCCGCTTTTGATGTCATCGGAAACGGTGTTCAGCAGAAAGGTTGAACAAACTGTAATTGTGAGGTAATTTATCAAGCCGTAATCCAAAACCCCCATAAGTCCTTCAATTTCCTCATTTGAGAATTTTGACAGCCATATTACGATGTACAGCAGAATAATCAGTGCCATTCCCAGCATAATCTGTATTCTGACATTGTAAATATCCTTTAATATAAGCCCTTTCATCGGCAAACGTCACCCTTTCTGATCCTGCGGAGAAATAATTCATATGTAATAACATATGCTCCCATAATAATTCCATAAAAAATGAGGGTCAAAATCCAGCCATAACCGTGCCATTCCAAATATTCTGTGAAATACCATATAGAATATCCAAGTGTACCGATCTTGTCAATAGAAGTATTTACATAGATATATGGAAGAACTACAAAAAGCACAAATCCTATCGCCACGATAAGTCCTGCTTTTTCAGCACTGCGCAAGTAAACTGTCACAAGAGATGTTATCCACTTCAATGTGCCTAAGATCAATATATAGATAAAAAGATTGAGGAAATTAAAGACGTACTTGTCAAGCACACTCAATACGAGCTGCATCACAACACACATTGCAAGGCTTATCATCATTGAAATAATATTTTTCAAAAGCTCTGTAAGAACAAAGGTTCTTTTTGAGATCGCCGATGTAAGCAGATAATCGGTAAATCTGCACTTGAGATTTGCTTCAAGACTGCGCCCGGGCCATTCTGTACAAACGAACGCCGCGATCGCCTGCGCTGCTCCACAGGCAAACGGCATTATTATATTGCCGTTCCAAAAACTCTTAAATAAGAAAAAGCATACCGCTGTACCTAAAACCGTAATTATTCCTGCGCCCAAAAACCACTTTTTATTAAGCAGAAAACTGCAATAAAGCAATCCTTTCATAAGTTGTCCTCCTTAACATAAAACACCATTATTTCCTCAATGGTGGGAGTATCGGCAGGTATATCGGAATATTTCAGGGCATTGACGGTAAGGACCTCGTTCTGAAATCTTCCCTTTCTTACTCCGATTATGTCGGATTTGTCTATACTTGATAGCTGGTCATCGGTACATTTAAGAATCCTGTGCTTATCCAGCATATCGTTGCGTTCCATTGTGAACACAAGCTCTCCCTTGTGTATAAAGCAAATATAGTCGGCGATATGCTCCAGATCGCTTGTAATATGGGTAGACATCAGTATGGAGTGATTTTCGTCCTGCATAAATTCAAGAAAAATATCCAGAATTTCGGAGCGCACAACAGGGTCAAGTCCTCCCGTGGGTTCATCAAGAACCAACAGCTCGGTGCCGTGGGAAAGAGCCGCCGCGATGGACATTCTCATTGTCATACCTCTGGAAAAGGTCTTGAACTTTTTATCCATGGGCAGATTAAATCTTTTGACATAATCAAAAAATCTGTCGCTGCTCCAAGTTTTGAAAATTTCCTTCATCACTCGGTCAAGCTGCTTGGCGTTAAGATTTTCGGGAAATGCCAAGCCGTCGAATACCACACCGATTTTTTCCTTGGTTTCGGAAGACAGTTTTCTTGAATCCTCCCCCAAAACGGTAATTTCACCCTCTCCGTCTTTAAGCAAGCCAAGAATTGCCTTAATGGTGGTGGTTTTTCCCGCGCCGTTTTCTCCGATAAATCCCACAACCGAACCTTTGGGTACGTTAAAAGACACATTTTTCAGAGTAAATTGCGGATATTGGCGTGTAATGTTCTTTACCTCGATACAGTTTTCCATAATTGCTCCCCTTATTCATCATAATAAATGTCAAGAATTTCCGACAGCTCGGATTTTTCTATTCCGCTTTGCTTTGCGATTTCCACCGCCTTTGACAGCAATGTTTCGATTTCACGAAGGTTTAGTTCCTTAAGCATTTCGGGGTCGGCGACGGAAACAAAGCTGCCCCTTCCCGTAAAGGACTGTATAAAGCCCTCCGATTCAAGAATCTCATAGGCTCGCTTGGTAGTTATTACCGACACACGCAAATCCTGTGCCAAGGCTCTCATAGAGGGCAAAGCGTCCCCCACTTTAAGCGTTCCCGACAGGATTATTCCCTTGATCTGCGCGGAAATCTGTTCATAGATCGGTACTCCGCCCGAATTTGTAATGATAATGTTCATATAGGTGTTCCTTTGCAATGATTTGACCGATAGAAATTATATTGTGTATATCTTATATATACAATATATATTATAATTACAATTTTGTCAAGGGGTTTTTAAAATAAAATAAAAAAGAGACTGCCAAAAAACAGTCTCTTTTTATATACAAATCTTATAAAAACTTACTTCAAAGCTTCTTCAACAGCAACTGCACAAGCAACGGTAGCGCCAACCATGGGGTTGTTGCCCATTCCGATAAGTCCCATCATCTCAACGTGAGCGGGAACAGAGGAAGAACCTGCGAACTGTGCGTCGGAGTGCATACGTCCCATTGTATCGGTCATACCGTAGGAAGCGGGACCTGCTGCCATATTGTCAGGGTGGAGTGTACGTCCTGTGCCGCCGCCGGAAGCAACGGAGAAGTACTTCTTGCCATTATCGGTGCATTCCTTCTTATATGTACCTGCAACGGGGTGCTGGAATCTGGTGGGGTTGGTAGAGTTACCGGTAATGGAAACGTCAACGCCTTCCTTCCACATAATTGCAACGCCTTCGGTAACATCGTCTGCGCCGTAGCAGTTAACCTTAGCGCGGAGACCTGTGGAATAAGCCTTGCGGAATACTTCCTTAACCTCGCCTGTGTAGTAATCCATTTCGGTTTCAACATAAGTAAAGCCGTTGATACGCGCAATAATCTGAGCAGCGTCCTTGCCGAGACCGTTAAGAATTACACGGAGGGGCTTCTGACGAACCTTGTTAGCCTTCTCGGCGATACCGATAGCGCCTTCAGCTGCTGCGAAGGATTCGTGACCTGCCAGGAATGCAAAGCACTCTGTATCTTCTTCAAGGAGCATTTTTCCGAGGTTGCCGTGACCTAAGCCAACTTTACGCTGATCTGCAACGGAACCGGGAATGCAGAATGCCTGTAAGCCCTCGCCGATAGCGGCAGCAGCGTCAGCAGCTCTCTTGCAGCCCTTCTTGATTGCGATAGCGCAGCCTACCGTGTATGCCCACTTTGCGTTCTCAAAGCAAATAGGCTGAATTTTTTCAACTATTTCATAGGGGTTAAAGCCTTTTTCCTTGCAGATGTCGGCACATTCTTCGATAGAGTTGATGCCGTAGCCTTTAAGTACCTCTAAAATTTGTTTTTCTCTTCTCTCATAGGATTCAAATAAAGCCATATTATACACCTCCCATTACTGTTTTCTCGGGTCGATAAGCTTTACAGCGTCATCAACTCTGCCGTACTGACCGCAAGCCTTTTTGTAAGCTTCATCGGGATTGTCGCCTGCCTTGATGAAGTTCATCATCTTGCCGAAGTTTACAAACTTGTAGCCGATAACCTCATCGTTTTCGTCAAGCGCCAGATCGGTAACATAGCCGTCGGTCATTTCCAAGTAACGGGGTCCCTTTTTCAAGGTACCGTACATTGTGCCTATCTGTGAACGAAGTCCCTTGCCCAAATCCTCAAGACCTGCGCCAACGGGAAGACCGTCCTCGGAGAACGCGGTCTGTGTACGTCCGTAAACGATCTGCAAAAACAGCTCTCTCATGGCAACGTTGATAGCGTCGCACACAAGGTCGGTGTTAAGCGCTTCCAGAATTGTCTTGCCGGGGAGGATCTCGGAAGCCATAGCTGCGGAATGGGTCATACCGGAGCAGCCCAGAGTTTCTACCAAAGCCTCCTGGATAACGCCCTCCTTAACGTTTAAGGTCAGCTTGCAGGCGCCCTGTTCGGGTGCGCACCAGCCCACACCATGGGTAAGACCGCTGATGTCGGTGATCTGGTAAGCCTTGACCCACTTTCCTTCTTCGGGAATGGGAGCGGGAGCGTGCTTAGGTCCCTTGGCAACAGTACACATTTGCTCTACTTCGTTTGAGTAATTAATCATGCTTTAAGCTCCTTTCGGAAAAAAATTAGGTAAAATTATGCAATTCCGCATAAATTCCGTAAAATTTATACAGCTTGCCATAATGCCGTATATATTATATCAAAAATATTGTGTAATTTCAAGGGATTTACAAATTTTCATACAGATTTTGTCAAAATCTTAACGTTTTGTTGGCTTAAGTCTGTTCTTCTTCCACTTTGGGTGTAAGGTGATTGAGCCCGTAATCCCGCAGTATTTCGGGAAAATCTCTGTATGCGGTGTCAAAGTCAACATCGCCCTTGATACCCATTATTGATCCGTCATGGGAATACTGCCATATATAATAGTCGTAATCTGTTTCGGGCTTATGCTTAAGACGCGCCACCCAAATTGCATATTTTTCCTTAAGTTCATCAGAAAAGTGGTTGTCCAGCATATTCTGATAGGAATAAAGCATGGGATAATAGCCGCCCTCTGCCACTATCTCCAAAAAGGTTTCCGCAATTTTGGTGAGATCCTTCCGTCTTGTACTTTCTTCCATATCAAGAATTACGGGATATGTGATGGTATAGCCGTCAAGAAGGGTCAGCATAAATTCAGCCTCACGCTCCGCCTGTGCAGGTGTTTCGGCGTAGGTGTAAAAATACACTCCCACGTCTATTCCGTATTTGTTGGCTGCCTCTATATTTTCATAAAAGCGGATATCTGCCTGCGGTCCCGTACCGTCAATGTCTCCCCGTCCGCAGCGCATGATTACAAAATCAATACCCGACTTGGAAAGGGTTTCCCAGTCTATTTCGCCCTGTGCGTAGGAAATATCGATTCCTCTTTTGACGACCTCTTCTTCGTTTTTGAGTATTTCGGCAGTGTATATTGACCAGTCTGTGTGCGTTGAATTGTCAACCATACTGCCGTTATCATAGTTTGCAAGCCTTCCCATCAGAGCAAAAGAGCTGTCCTCTGCAAGGGTAATGCTGCCGTAATTGTTGATAGTTCCCTTCCGTTCGTTGGTGAGACTTCCTCTGCACTCAAAGGTTCCTTCTTCGGCTATTATCATTCTTCCGCTGTTTACCGCCTCGCCGCCGCTTTGTATGTGAATGCTTCCGTAATTTGCCACAAGACTGTCGTGCTTAAAGGCAATCTTTCCCTCTGCGCCGAGAAATCCCGTTTTGCTTACCGAAAGCTTGGAGGTAAGCTGAAGGTTTCCCTCTCTGCCAATGGTTAATTCGCCGTTGATCTCCGTTTCCGATTTGTCCTCGCTTATGTAATTTCCGCTTACGGAAACACTGCCGTTTACATAAATATTTCCATAATTTATGATTGCCCCGCCGTTTTCTATGCTTATTATGCCGTTTACCGTCAAGGAAAGACCTTCGGGTATTACCAGTTCTCCGAATCTGTCCAAAACAAGGTAAGCGCCTTCGGGAACGGTCATATCCGTAGACAGTACGGTTTTCTTGTTCAGTATGTAGTTTCTGTTGACCGCAAGCCTGCTTTCTCCGTCCCACAGGCTGTCGGGCATTGCCGCCGCAGCGGAAAAACCGAAACAGCCGGCTATGCTGACTATGGCTATTATAATAAGTATGTATCTGAAAAGCTTCATTTTATTCCCGCTTTCGACATAATGGCTGAATTTTTTCTTTTTATATAATTCATTATATCAAATACGGTTTAATTTTTCAACAATTATTACTGTTTTTTATTATCTTTGAGCATAAGTATCAGAAAAACAGAGCATATAACAAACTCCGGTAATGAAATAATAAGCTGCTGTGATACCGTCGGATTGAAATCCTCCTGAATCCCGCTGACAAAAAGCTGAGAGGTCATTGCACCGCCGTAGTTGATCATTGCGTGCATTATTGCCGAGGGGTACACAGATCCTGTCTTTTTCACAAGCCACATAAGCGGAATACCCCAAAATGTGCATTTTACACACATAGCAAGTATGCCCAGCCAGGGATAGCCCCAATAATCCGTACCGAAATTATGTCCCTCCACTGTAAGAACAGCGTGCCACAGCCCCCAGATAATACCGCCGACAATGATTGTTCCCGCTGTTCCCAACAGCGGTTCCATTTTTCGGTTCATATAACCCCGCCAGCCGAACTCTTCCCCAAAGGTGTTGAACGCCAACAGAGGGGCAGTTGTAAGAATTATAAGCAGAGTGCTTATGATCTCGCTCGGGCTGAAGCTTTTTCCTATATCCGACCAATCACCTCCGCCGTAAACAAGCGTTTCAACAATGCCGTTGGGAATGCTCATCACGCTGACAAACAGAACGGCAAAAATATAATATTTCATATTACCTTTAAGCCTGAGATGAAGCATACTGTCATTCCAGCCCTCGCCGGTTAGCTTTCGGGTAAGAACATTGGCAAGTGCAGGACCGTAGCCCACACACCAGGCAGTCACAGGAAATTTGTTTGATAAAAACCACTCATAGAAGCCGAATATATTGTTGAATATGATTGCAGGTATCCATGAAAAAGCAAAAGCCAAAGTAAGAAAAATCAAAAGCCGCTTAGCCTCAAGCCTTTTATTTGTCATAGCCTTCCACTCCCTTCATAAACACCTTGCAGGAAATTCTGTATGACAGCATATATAACGCCAAGGTAATCAGCGGCAATACGCTTACAATAAGCATAATTACATTATCCGCTTTGCCCTGCCGAATGTGGTCGAATATTTGCATAAGCTCATCCTGAACCGCTTGGGGCAGGACTGCAAAGCCTATTGTCAGCACTGTGGCTGCAATAAGCATTACGACTGTTTTAATAAAGCTGCCTCTCTTTTGTCCGAATCGTATTATAAACGGAATATCAACAGCACAAACAAACAGCAGGAGGAAAAACAGCATTATAAATATACTCGCAATACTGTCCGCTTCCTGACCGGAAATTGCGTATTTTATCGTATTATACAGATCGTTTGTAAAGTACCAGGAAATCATATATATCCCGTTAAGCGCAAAGCACAGCACAAACTTGTTATATAAATATCCCTTGACTCCTTGCGGAGTAGATACGATGAAATAAGCCAAAAGCTTTTTGTCGTCGCCCAAAAAAATGCCCGAAATAAAACTGCTTGCAAAAAAAGCGCCTACGGCTATCATTATGCTATAAACCAGATTTGAATCATCGGAGGAAAGCAGCGCGACAAAATCCGTTTTATTCTCGGTAAGACCACCGACAAAGGTCATAACAAGGCTCAGAAACATCATCATCAGCGGAAGTACTGCAATAAAAACAATGATAATGCGGTTTTGCTTCAGTTCCTTGTAAAAAAAGCCGGTAGGGTGACCGCCGTCGGATAATTCCTTTGATATTTCGGCTTTTTCTTTTGTTATTTTTTCGCCTGAGGAGTATGCGGCTTTAAGTCTTTTGCTGACCACAAAAAAGTCTGCGGCTGTCAGTATCAAAATCAGCGGTATCAGCCATATAAGCAGACCTGCGTTTAAATTGTTGAAGATTTCGACACCTGATTGAGAATTGCCTAGGGAAAATACTTTAAAGACAAAAAACGCCGCTGCAATCATTAAAGCCAATAGGATAAATCCTGCGCGCTGCTGCATTTTTTTAAGCTGCTCAGTATTTCTTGCGGAAAAAACAAATAAGTCGGTTATTATGCCCGATACTTGCGCCGCTGCAAGAATTATACAGTACATTACAGGATATTTCACCGAAAACGTCACCTCGGCAACAGCGCAGTAACCGACAGTACAAAGTAATCCGAACAGCATACCCGCAACAGTAAAAAAGGCATTGCGGACAGTCCGAACAGCCACACGCTCTGCCGAAGTAATCGGCAAGGCATAAGAGTATTGCAGCCAGCCCGAATTTATATCAGATCTGAGGATATTGATTTGACCTAAATTCATTTGTGCAGACAGCAGTCCCAAAAAAGCCGAGAACATCAAAACCATACTCTCGTACACATTTTGCATATCTATCGAATTTATATCCTCTGGAGACAGGTTCTTGACAACATAAGAAACCGTAAAGAAAAAGAGGGCAAAAACAACAACTGTAACGGTTGTGACAACGGTATTTTTCATTGAGAGCCGCAGCTCACGGTAGAAAAGGGATTTGTATTTTTTCATTACTGCCACTCCCTTTCTCCCTTGTGAACATAATAAAGCATAATGTCGTCAAGGCTTGCAGGGTCGATAATGAAATTATTGTATTTGCCTGCGGCGTCGGAACGGTCAAAAACCATAGCTTCTGCACCGTAACCGTTGATTCGTATGCTTACGATATCGTTATCATCAATATTCACAAGCTCCTCCTTGCTGCATTTGAGAATACCGTGAGATTCAAGTATCTCGTCCTTGCAGCCGGAAATCAGAATCCTTCCCTTGTCAATAAAGGTCACGCTGTCGGCGATCTTTTCAAGGTCGCTTGTAATATGGGAGGACATCAGGATAGAACGCTCACCGTTTTGGAGATATTCCATAAAGATATGCAGTATCTCATCACGCACAACAGGGTCAAGACCTGTTGTCGCCTCGTCCATAATAAGCAGCTCGGCGTTATGGGACAAGGCGCAGGCAATTTGCAGCTTCATTTTCATACCCTTTGAAAACTGCCCTATTTTCTTTTTCATCGAAAGTCCGAAACGTTCTAAATATTGCGAATAAACAGTGTTATCCCACCGGGGATACAGTCCCTCAAATATCCTTGCCATATCCCTTGCGTTTAAAATATCATGAAACGGAAGCTCATCAAAGACAACGGCGATACGCTTCTTGATTTCCTGTTCGCCTTTAATATGGTCAAGCCCTAACAGGCGTATCTCCCCTTCGTCAATATCCGTGATATTCAGCAGGCTGCGTATTGTGGTGGTTTTTCCGGCGCCGTTTTGTCCGATAAAACCCATAATGCTTCCTTTTGGCACATTAAAGCTGATGTTATCCAGCTTGAACCCCTCATATATTTTTGTCACTCCGCTAAGTTCGATAGCGTTTTCATAAGCGGTCATCATTATTCCCCTCCGTTCACAAGGTCAAGTAATTCGTGAAGCTCCTGCATAGTTATACCTGTCTTGCGTGCCTTGTCGCTTGCTTCTGTCAGCAGCGACTCAATCTGCTTGATTTGCTCCTCACGAAAAAGCTCTAAATTCTGCGCTTTGACGAAAGAACCTTTTCCCGTATAGCTTTCAATAAAGCCGTCACGCTCAAGCTCGTCATAGGCCCGCTTTGTTGTCATAAAGCTGATACGGAGCTCCATTGCAAGATTTCTCATAGAAGGCAAAGCCTCGCCCTCCTTCAGCTTTCCCTCCAATATCAGCTTTTTGATTTGCGAGGCAATCTGCAAATAGATAGGCTCGCCGTTTGCGTTACTGATGTTAATGTTCATATTCATTTAAGTGTACACTCCTAACGGTTTTACAGACCTAAATACATTCCGGATTGTATAAAAAGTCTAAATTGTATAAACCTGATGTTACAATTATAACATCAGGTTTACTTTTTGTCAAGGAAAAACAAAAATATTCTAATAAAGCAGGAGCAAGAGGAATACGAAGTAAACGTAAAATCAATTTGCCGTTTACTATAAAAAAACGATTTAATACTATGTCATATCTGAAAAGTAAAAAGGGGCTGTCTTTTTTTCAGCCCCTTTTTATTATTTTCCAATTCTTACTTTCCCAGCACTTCCAAAGCCGCAAGCTTTGCAGACTCACAGAATATTTCCATTGCCTTCTGAAGCTCTTCCACCGTCGGGAAGGTGGGAGCAATTCTGATATTTCTGTCCATTGGATCCTTTCCGTAGGGGAAGGTTGCGCCTGCGCCTGTCAGAATAACGCCTGCCTCCTTGCACAGCTGAACGGTTCTTTTTGCCGTTCCCTCCAAGCCGTCAAAGGCAATAAAATAACCGCCGTTGGGTTTATGCCAGCTGCCTATGCCCAAGGGTGCAATTTCCTTATCCAGCATATTCAGAACGGTTTCAAACTTCGGAGCAATAATGGCTCTGTGCTTTTTCATGTGCTCCTGTACACCCTCGAAATCCCTGAAAAATCTTGCATGGCGGAGCTGGTTCAGCTTATCGTAGCCAATAGTCTGATAACCCATCTGATCCTTGATAAAGTTGATATTCGCCTCGCTTGCCGCAAGAATAGCCAGTCCTCCGCCGGGGAAGCTGATCTTTGAAGTAGATGTGAATATGTAGACCATATTCTCCTTGCCTGTTTTCTTGCACTCTTCAAGTATGTTCAGCAGGTGATCGGGAGTGTCGGTAAGGTGATGTACGCAGTAAGCGTTATCCCAGAATATTCTGAAATCGTCAGCTTTGGGAGAAAGATTTGCAAACCTTCTTACCACCTCGTCCGAATAGGTTATACCCGTAGGATTGGAGTACATCGGAACGCACCATATACCCTTTATCTCCTCGTCCTTTGAAACCAAGTCCTCTATCATATCCATATCAGGACCGTCAGACTTGTAAGGAACAGTGATCATCTCAATTCCCATACTTTCACAAATTGCAAAATGTCTGTCATAACCCGGGGCAGGGCAAAGAAACTTTACATGCTCGTTTTTGCTCCAAGGTTTTTTTCCGCCGAGAACACCCAAAAGCATGGCTCTGGCAATATTGTCGTACATCATACAGAGGCTGGAATTTCCGCCTATGATTATCTCATATCTGCCTACACCCAGCATGGGCATAAAAAGACGTTTTGCCTCATAAATTCCGTCCAATACGCCGTAGTTGCGGCAGTCTACGCCGTTTTCGCTTATATGTGCGCCGTCAAGGCAGTGCAAAAGCATATCGTCGGTAAGATCAAGCTGCTTGGGAGCGGGCTTTCCTCTTGACATATCAAGCTGTAAGCCCATAGCCTTATATTCATCATATTTTTTTTGAACCGATTGCTTTTCGTTTTTTAACTGCTCCGTTGATAAATCCTTATACATATTTTTCTATCCTTCCTGTTTTTCACCGATAAAGGTATTTTCAATTTTTACCTTATTATTATATTTCAAAAATCCAAAAATTGCAAGTTTATTTTCTGCTCCTTGCAAAATAAAATTATAATTTGTGAAATGTGCAGTAAATAAACTTTGTCAAAGCTCTTTTTTGGTAAAAAGCACTAAACATTGATCCCTACTCGTACAACGGTTTTGAAATTATTTTTAAATCAGTAAACTACCGCCAACTTTCCTGAAAAAGCCAAAATCAGCACAACTTTACTAAGAGAACCATAGCTGACACCAAGTTTCTTTAAAGTATGAAATTAGCGGCTGCTTTTTTTCGCCTCCAATATTTTCATTTAACACCAAAAAACCTTTTAATTTGACAAATTTTATTAAAAAATCGATTTTCTCTTTACAAAGCGCGGTTTTTGTATTATAATATCTATGATATTCATTGAGAAACCAACACATACCATTTACAATATAAAGAAAAGGAATTCTATATGGCTGTAAGGACTGATTCCGATGTTGCATTAAAGGAAACCTCTTCTGATACAAATGAATTGTCGGGCTATTCCGCACAGGCAGTTATAATAGCTGAAACCGATGATGCGGTCAAGATCAAGGTCAAGGAAAAGCCAATTTATGACATAGTGAAAAGGGCTTTCGACCTTTTTTGCGCTGTTGCGGGATTTATAATTGCCAGTCCGCTGTTTTTGCTTTTCTCCGTACTCATCAAACTGGAACGCACAGGAGAAAAGGTAATTTACACACAAAAGCGGGTAGGAAAAAACGGCAAAACGATTTACATATACAAATTCAGAAGTATGGTTGACAACGCGGACGATTTGGAACGGTGGCTGAGCAAGGAACAGATCAGACAATACCGTGCTGAGTATAAGGTGGAAAACGACCCGAGAACCACTAAATTCGGCAGCTTTTTGAGAAGAACCGGTTTAGACGAAATGCCTCAGCTCATCAATATTTTAAAAGGTGAACTATCTCTTGTGGGACCTCGTCCCATACAGGAGGACGAGCTTGCTTTTTACGGAAAAGACAAAGATCTGCTTTTATCCGTAAAGCCCGGGTTAACGGGATATTGGCAAGCGTACTGCTCCGAGGATATTACATATTCCAATAAAAAGCGTCAGGCAATGGAGTTGCATTATGTGAGAAACCGCAGTATGCTGTGGGATCTGAAAATCTGCTTTGCCACCGCAGGCGCAATCATACGAAAGGCTAAAAGAGGTCAATAGTCTATATAAAAAATTCCCCCTCCGATAAAGGCGGGGGAATTGATTTAAAAAGTTTATATAAGACTTGTTGTACTGCCTGTCATTGCTTATCAATCAATGTCGTGAAGGTCATCATTCTCGTCATCTTCGTCAATTTCTTCCTGTAAGCGTCTCTGATATTTTTTATAGTACACTATCACAACTGCAGCTGCTCCTGCAAACAGCATTCCTTCTATAACCACTATCAAGGCACTGTATTTTGTACTGCCCTGCTGGTTTACGGTTACATACAGATTTACAGCCGCCTGACCGCCATTGACTGTCAGGGTAATTACCGCCTCGCCTGCGGATTTTGCAGTCAACACTCCGTCTATCTGTCCTACCTGAACTACAAGGATATTGGAGCTGACATAGTTTATATCCGTTATTGGCGCGTTTTTAGGTTTATATGTATAATTTAAGGAATACACGTCCCCTTCATTCAAAATAATATTGGCAGAATCAAATGAAATCTCGCTTATCGGCAGCTTTCCCTGCAATTCTCCCAAAGTCGGCAGCATGGAAAGAACGGTATCCTGACTTAGCAGATAAATCGTGGCGTCCTTTAAGACCGTATACTCGCACAGTATTGCGGGAAAATCGGAAACAGAGATAGATACCTTTTTCTGATTGACAGAATCAAAGGAAAAATGTCCGTTTTTATCCACTGTGGCGGATTTACCGTCTAAATATACTATGCTTCCCGCCATAGGCTCGCCCTTTGTATTATACAAAAATCCGTCGATTTTTGAGGTTTTTGTTACGTCCTCATGGATAACCTCAACCGAAACCTTTACCGAAAGATCGGCAGCGTAAACAATTATTTCCGTCTCTCCTTCGCCTGTTGCGGTGATTAAACCGTCATCGCTGACTTCGGCAACAGCAGTATTTAAGCTTTCATAAGTAAAGGGATAATCACTTGAAATCTCAGCAGGAAGCAGAGCTGCTTCAATTTGTGCAATTCCGCCTATATTGAGAGTAAAGCTGCTGCTTGACAAAACGATATATTCAGGCTCTATTGTCGGTGCCACAACCGTTATTTTTACAGAAGCCATTATATTTTCGTAATAAGCGACTACCTCGGTTTCGCCCACGCCTGTGGCGATAATATAACCGGAAGCGTCAACTCTGGCTACCGCGGTATTATTGCTGTAAAAAGCAATAATGGGATTATCAGCCGTGCTGTTTACAAGGGTTGCCAAAAGCTGAACGCCCTCTCCCTCTTCCAATATCCGTTGATAAAAGTTCAGCTGAATTTCCTCATTTCCGACGGGAGGTTCTTCGGTCTCTTCGGTGGTATCGTCGGTAACATCCGGAGGTTCGGGATCGGTAGCAGTAGAATCCGTTTCAATAACAGGGGGCTCGGTTGCTATAATAGGAGGTTCTGTTAATTCTTCGGGAGGTTCCGTTGTGATCTCAACGGGAGGATCCTCCGCCTCCTCAGAGGTGGTTTCATCGGGTGCAGGTGGTTCATAGGGTCTGCGCGGCTCCGCATGAATCAGATTGATCACACTAAAAGACATTGACACCGAAAATGCCGTTAATATGCAAATTGCGGTTTTGAAAACTCTTTTTAAATTCTGCATAACAAATTTCCTTTTCAGGTAGGTATTAAAATGAAAAAAGTTTTAATGATCGCTTCAGAAGCGTCACATTTTGAAAATTTTCACATTCCTTACATTGAGTATTTATTAAAGCACAATGTAGAGGTGTTCACAGCGTCAAGAGGAGATTTTTCCTTTGAAGGCGTTACTCACTTTACTGTACCTTATAAAAAGAAGCTTTTCAGCGCTGGAAATGTAAAGGTAATAACGAATTTGGCGTCCTTTATCAGGAAAAACGGCTTTGACGCGGTTTACACGAATTCAACATTGGCAGGATTTACAGGCAGAATGGCCGCGATTTTATCTGGAAAACATTATAAAAAGCTTGTCCACATCTGTCACGGATATCTTTTTGATGATGATAAAAGCTTTCGCTCAAAAATCTACCTCTTTTTTGAAAAGCTGGTAAAAAAACAAACCGACCTTCTTGCGGTAATGAACGGCGATGACTATAAGATTGCTGAAAAATACCGCCTTGGCAAAAAAATTGTTTTTTTAAATGGTATGGGACTTGATACAGAAAAATTCCCCGATGTTTCCTTGGATGGAATTAACAGCTTTAAAGCTTCATACGGAATAGACAATGATAAATATGTATTTCTGTGCGTAGGTGAATTTTCCGAAAGAAAACATCAGAAAACGATAATAGAAGCCTGTGAAATGATAAACAGCAATCGTTATCTGGTGCTGTTTGCCGGAGACGGGGCTCTTTTTGAAGAGTGCAAAAGCTTGGCAAATGAAAAAGGGCTTCAAGATAAGCTTTTGTTTTTGGGTCATTGCCGTGAGATCAATTTGCTTTACAGGGTCTGTGACTGCCTTATTTCCTCAAGCCGTTACGAAGGTTTGCCCTTTAATGTTTTAGAAGGGCTGTACTGCGGTGAAAAGGTAATTGTCACAGATGTAAAGGGCAACAAGGATCTGGCAGCGGAACACGGTCAGGATGTTTACGGCTTTTCTGACGCCAAAGCCCTTTCGATGCTTATGAGTAAAACCATAGAAACCTTTTGCAGCGGAGACAGCAGCACCGATAAAGTAAATTTGCTGAAAAGCAAATATTTTATAAACGGTGTGCTGAAAGAAAACCTTTCCCTTTTAGAAATGAATATGATCTCTGACAGTAAATAAATCCAACATCGTCAGATTATATTTCACCTAAAACATTATACAACAAAAAACGCCATTTGTCTATACCTTTTTTAAAGACTCTTTTTGAGCGATACATTTTATTGACAGATTTTAAGTAAGAGCGGTATACGTAAACTTATAAAGAAATAAAGTTAAAAACGGGTGTGTTAAATACAAAAAATTGGAAAATGATAATTGTTTTCACAAATTTTGAAAAAGTTTCACAGCAATATGTACAAATATTCTTCGCCTGCATTGAAATTTATTATAAAAGTTATTTAAATTTACAAAAAAAAAAGTTTTAGGTATTGATTATTGAAATGAAGTGTGCTATAATTCAAATATCGAAAAAAAGGAATACTTATGTATACGATTAGTTTAAGCTATGTTAGGTGGTAATTGAATGCTTGTATACTTAATAAATATTGCTTTAATAGTTATATGGGCATTGATATTCAATATCGGCAAAAAAACAAAGCTTAAAAAATTCTTATTCGTCGGCATTTGTTTCTTGCAGCTTTTTTTGATATCCGCATACAGATACCGTGTCGGAAATGACTACTCAATGTACGCAGTCGGATTTTTCAAAATGTCCTTAGCCGGTTTCGGCGAGATGAGTTACGAAGACTGGGAAATCGGATTTATACTTTTAAATAAGATAATAGGCTATTTCACAGCGGATCCTGCCGTTTTCATTTGGATATCTTCCATGCTGATAATGGTCGGTCCGGCTTATCTGATAGCAAGATATTCGGTTAATCCTTTTATTTCGATGTTCTTATATGTCAATCTTTATTTGTTCTACCTTGACATGAATTTCATACGTCAAGCCATTGCAATGTCGATTATGTGTTTTGCTTACGGCTTTCTGGTGAACAAAAAATTTTGGAGATTTTTGCTTCTTGTTGCAATAGCAGCCTTATTCCATTTAACAGTTATTTATATGATTCCTGTTTTTGTGGTCTGCTTGATACCTGTAAGCTCAAGATCTCATCTGCTCTACTTATTCGGCTTACTCTTCTATTATATATTATCGGACGGAATGCTGAAAATTCTGCTTTCAAAATTCCATACGGAATACAGCAACACGGATTTTATTGAAAAGGGAGTTTTCTTTTACTACTGCTTCTTCCCCTTGCTGCTGTGTCTGGGAATGGTTGCAATATCTTATTTCGTTAAGGAAAAATCCAGAACATTAAATGTACTGATACATCTTACCTTGATGATGGGATTCTGGCAGATAGTAATGACCAAGCATTCGTTGTTTGAACGATTTTCTTACTACACCATGATTTTTGTTGTACTTGCGGTTCCCGAAGCCTTGAATGCATTCAAAAAACAGCTAACGGAAAATTATACCGAAAAGTTTTCAAGGGACGGCAAGGACAGTGAAAATACAGACGGTTCCAAGTCAAGAACTGTCGTATCGAAAGCGAAGAGGCAGGCTTCCTCTGTTATATCAATAACCGTAGCAGCCATACTGCTTTTGGCTTTGGTATACAATATGATAGGCTTGATAGTACCAAAAAAAGGTGTTCACGGAGTTCTACCCTATCAGCTGCAAAACAGTGTAAAATTTGATTTGCCCAATATAGACAGCTTTTTTAAGGGTGAACAAAATTCTTAATTCGGAATAACTGCCAAAAGGGCGTTATTTATAAAAAATTTTTTAAATTTTGTGGAGGACATAATTATGAAGAAAATTATTGCATCTCTCGCTGCAATAGCAACTGTTCTTTCTATGTCAGTTGTTGCTTTTGCAGTAGACCCCGGCGATTCTAACGCCAAGGCTGAAGACACTCAGACTGTTGAAGCAGACAAGGAAACTACTTTCGAACTTGATAACGGCGCTACGGTAGTTGCTGCTGCTGGTGCTTTTGATGCCGGTGAAGTTAAGATCGACATGGAAGCTACTCCTGTTGACAATGCAGCTGCTGGTGATGCTTCTGAAGCAGTTTCCAAGGCTGAAGGCGGCGAAGGCGTTGTATTCAACACCGCGATTTCTATCACTGCTTATTCCGGTGACACTAAGGTTGATCCTAAGGGCAACATCACTATTACTGTTGTATATGACGGTGCTTCCAACGCTGTTGCTTATGTTAACGACAAGAAGGAAGTTGAAGCTATCGAACTGAAGGTTGCTGAAGATAAGAAGACCGCTACTTTCACAGTTTCTCACTTCTCTGATTTCTACATGGTAACTGTTAAGAATGTTGACGCGTTCCTTGGCAAGACCACTTCCAAGCCCGGCGACGAGAACAAGCCTACCGGTATTGCTATCGCAATCGTTCCTGCTGCTATCGCTGCTGCTGCAGTTGTAGTTTCCAAGAAGAGAAAGTAATTACTGCTTAGGTAAATCCTAAAAATAGTAAATAACTCACTTACAACAGTGCAGTGCAAAAAAAGCACTGCACTGTTTTTTTGAGTGAGATTTTGTAAAAACTTTTTTTCTTTTATTTTGAATTGTGTTTTTGCTTTATAGTAAGACAAATTTTTTGAGAATGGAATTGTTGTAAATAAAATACATACCTATTAAAGGTGACTATGCAAAAAACTTATGAAAACGCTGATCAAAGCGTAATAACTAGAGAATACGATCCTGTTGCTCTCAGAGCCACAAAGGAAATAATTGCTCCTGTTATGTGCGATTTTATGGGCTGGGTTCTTTTGTGCGCCAAGGCTTCGGGTTTAAAAAGACTTTTTTTTAGCGTGTGACGGCTGGGTCATGTACAATACAGCCAAGGTAATCTCTGAAAAAAACGGTCTTGATATAGAACTGAAATATCTGTACTGCTCACGGCTTTCCCTAAGAAATACTGCTTTGAAAAGACGATATTTATGATTATATGGGTAATTATGCGGGCTATATGGTATTAGGGCAAAAGAAAAGGAGCTGGAAGCCGAGTATAAGCTTTGCCAATAAATCCTTATATGAAAAGGGTCTGGGACATTCTCACAAAAAATATACCCGTTGTAGTCACCTCGGATATGTACCTTAAAGAGGATTTTCTGGAAAGACTTCTGAAAAAAACGGCTTTTCGGGATATAAAAAGCTTTTTGTTTCCAATAATTACGGCTGCTCCAAATATGACGGTGGATTGTATGAAATTGTGAAGGAATATTTAGGCTGTAAAAAAATTGCTCATATCGGAGATAATAAATACAGCGACTGTGAAAAGTAAGGAACACGGATTTACCATTTATGTGCAAAAATCCCAACACAGCGGGAAATATTTACCGCCCCAACTGTTTCAGCGCAATAATCGGCTCGGCTTACAGCGATATTGTTAATGCAAAATATCATAATGGACTTGAAAAATACCCTTCTCTTTACGAATACGTCTACGGTTACAGCGGAATTCTTGCTTTGGGCTACTGTAATATTATCAGAAAAATTCAGCTTGAAACGAGAGCGGACAGAGTTTTATTTCTGGCAAGGGACGGCGATTTGCTACAAAAAATATATTTAAATCTTTATCCCGAGACGGACACCGAATATTTTCTGTGGTCAAGACTTGCGGCAACAAAATTGTGTTTTGAAGAAAATACTCTTGACTTTATCCGTCGTTTTGTATATCATAAGTATGGTGATAATTTTACCGCAGGTGAGCTTTTGGAACAAATGGATCTTAAAGAACTGAAAAGCGGATGCCATTTTGGAAATACTGTAATAAATGAAAAAAATTATAGACTGCTTTCGGGCTTTATTTTTGATAACAAGGATAAGATCCTTAAGCTTTATGAGCTGTTAAGTACAGGTTTTGAGAGCAAGCTTAGCGGATGCACCAAGGCTTTAGCTGTTGATGTAGGCTGGGCAGGCAGCGGTGCTGCAGCAATAGGTGAGCTTTGCCGCAAATGGGGACTCGAGATTGAGGTAATTGGCGTAAATGGAGGTATGAACGACAGCTTTGCAGAACAGCCAAATGCCTCGGAAGGGGTTGCTGCAATCGAGAAAGCTCTTTTCCTACTGCTTTCCTCAAAGTCACAACATAGATATATATTTGTCCCACGATTCCGCTTCGGGTCATAACATATTCTTTGAAATGCTGTTGGGCTCGGAAAATCCGTCTTTAAAGAGATTTGATATGGAAGGAAATCCTGTTTTTTCGGAGAATGAATCGGATAATCCCGAAACAGTCCGCTTGATTCATCAAGGGGCTGTGGATTTTTGCGATGATTGGATCAAGTGTTTTAAGGACTATCCCTATATGCTGAATATCAGCGGAAGTGACGCTTATGCGACCTTTCTTTATGCCATAAGGGACGGAGGAAGGTATTTTACCCATGTTCTTGGTGAATGCCGCTTTAATGCAGGAGTGGGAACAAAGGAAAAAATGTGAAATCACAAATATAGAATTGTATCTCCAAAAGGAAGGAAAACAGAAATGACAAAAGTTGATGAGCAAATGAAATATTTCGTCTTTATGAAAGAGGTCGTAAAGAGGGATATAAAAAGAAAATACTATAAATCTGTCCTGGGCGTGCTGTGGACGGTGCTTAATCCTTTGCTGTCAATGCTTGTTATGACATTGATTTTCTCCACGCTTTTCAAAAGGAATATTGAAAATTTTCCTATCTATCTTCTGTGCGGACAGCTGATTTTCAATTTTATATCCGGTTCAAGCCGTCAGTCCCTAAACGCCATTCTTGGAAATGCAGGATATATACGGGCAATTTATATACCAAAATATATTTTCGTGCTGTCGAGAGTAGTAGAGGGCTTGGTAGACCTTTTGTTTTCGCTGACTGCGCTGTTTTTAGTTATGCTTTTTACAAAAGCTCCGTTTACCCCTAATCTGCTGATGATTCCTGTTTTACTTATTCTTGTTTTTATGTTCGCTTTAGGCTTGTCTTTTATATTGGCTACCTATGGTACCTTTTTCCGTGATCTCCACCACCTTTACGGCATTTTTACAATGCTCTGGATGTGGACATCTGCAATATTCTATCCCATTTCCATTATACCCCCAAGTTACAGCTTTCTCTTTGATCTTAACCCCGCTATCCATTTTATCACCATTATGAGAGCGATTTGTCATGAAGGAGTTCCTCCGACAGAAAAATCTCTTATAATTGCCACTTGCTATTCGATTTTGACACTTCTGTTGGGAATATCTGTATTTAAATCAAATGAAAATAAGTTTTTCCTTTATGTATAACGTTTTAAAAGCATAAAATAACAGAAAGGAATTTTGATAAAATGAGTGATACTGCTATAAAGGCAGAAAATGTTTCTATGCTGTTTAACCTCAGCCGTGAGCATGAGGTCAGAATTAAAGAATATGTTATAAACCTGTTAAAACACAAGCTGTTTTTTGACGAATTCTGGGCGCTTCAGGATGTATCTTTTGAGGTAAAGAAGGGTGACAGCTTAGGTCTTGTAGGAACAAACGGTTCCGGAAAAACCACCATGCTAAAATTGGTGGCGGGAATTATGAAGCCCACAAAAGGTAAAGTGACAACGGAAGGCTCAATCGCTCCCCTGTTTGCTATGGGCACGGGCTTTGACGCCAGTCTGTCTGCCAGAGAGAATATTTTTTTGGTGGGCTCTATGCGAGGTTATTCAAAAAAGTATATGCAAAGGCATTTTGATGAAATAATTGATTTTGCTGAATTGGAAAACTTTGTGGATGTTCCTTTGCGCAACTATTCCTCAGGTATGTCCTCGCGCCTTGCTTTTGCCATAGCTACTCTTGTTAAAACCGATATACTTATCGCCGATGAGGTTTTGGCGGTAGGTGACGCCAAGTTCAGAAAAAAGAGCGAAGAAAGAATGGCGAAGATGATGAAGGACGGCGTTACTATTCTTTTCGTTTCCCACTCCTCCGCGCAGGTTCGAAATGTGTGCAAAAATGCAATCTGGCTGGATCACGGAAAGCTTATTAAGGCAGGACCTTCAGCAGAAATCTGCAAGGAATACGATGAATTCTGCAAAAAATAAACAAGCTTATGTAAATTCCCTTAAGCTTAATGACATAAACAGATCTTTGGAAAGGACGCATAATGAAAAAAATAATTTTCTGCATTTTAAGTGTGGCTTCTGCCTTTGCTGTGTCCGTCACTGCCTATTCATACAGTGAATTGACACCCGTATATCATATCAACGAAGAGCAGCCCGACGAACCTCCCACAGAGGAAGAAATCACTACAACTGTTGAAGAGCCTGTGGAAACACCTGCGCCGGAAACTGAGGCTGCTACCACAGAGATCACAACAACGGAAGAGGTAACTGAGCCTCCTGTTACTACAACTACCGAAATCACGACACAAGGTCCGCAGATCATAATCGATACCGAGCCTGAAATCACCGCTGCTCCTCCTTCAGAGACTACAACAACTACAGAAGAGGAAGAGGAGATAACCACTGCAGAAGAAACCACAGCGGCAGCGGCAGCAGCCCCCGTCGAAACCGATGTGACAACAAACACGTCAGCTTCTGAAAGCGAGGTTCCTGCAGGTCCTCCGGATCTCAGCAATCCGGAAAACCTTCCCGAAGTTATGGAGGGAAACCCCGGACAGGATCTTTCCACAATTATACTAATCGTTATATTGGTGACTGTGGGATTGATCGTAGTTTTTGCAGCACCTCCCATAATCAGACTTATAAGAAAGAATATAATCTATAAATACGATTAAAATATAAACCGCATGGGATAAAACTTACCGTGCGGTCTTTGTATTATAGGTAAAACAAAAACAGCCCCAAATTAAGGAGCTGTTTTTTTATAATTTTGAATTAGTTCAATTCAGCAAAATACTTAATGGTTCTAACCATCTGAGAAGTGTAGGAGTTCTCGTTATCGTACCAAGAAACAACCTGTACTTCGTAAAGATCGTCAGCAATCTTAGCAACCATTGTCTGAGTAGCATCGAAGAGTGAACCGTACTTCATACCGATAACGTCGGAAGAAACAATAGGATCTTCGTTGTAGCCGTAAGACTCGGAAGCAGCAGCCTTCATAGCAGCATTGATGCCTTCCTTGGTAACGTCAGCACCCTTAACAACAGCGGTAAGAATGGTGGTGGAACCTGTAGGAACGGGAACACGCTGTGCAGAACCGATGAGCTTGCCGTTCAGTTCGGGGATAACAAGACCGATAGCCTTAGCAGCACCTGTGCTGTTAGGAACGATGTTAGCTGCGCCTGCTCTTGCTCTTCTGAGGTCGCCCTTTCTGTGAGGACCGTCAAGAATCATCTGGTCGCCTGTGTAAGCGTGAATGGTGCTCATGATACCGCTCTGGATAGGAGCGTAATCGTTAAGAGCCTTAGCCATAGGAGCGAGGCAGTTGGTGGTGCAGGAAGCTGCGGAAATGATTGTGTCGTCTTTGGTAAGAGTATTTTCGTTAACGCTGTAAACGATTGTCTTAAGATCGTTGCCTGCGGGAGCGGAAATAACTACCTTCTTAGCGCCTGCGTCAATGTGAGCCTGAGACTTTTCCTTGGAGCAGTAGAAACCTGTGCACTCGAGAACTACGTCTACGCCGCCGCACTTGTTCCAAGGAAGGTTTTCAGCCTTTGCCTCTGCATAAATCTTAAGGGTCTTGCCGTCAACGGTGATTGTGCCTGCTTCGTCATCAGCGGTAACAGAATGAAGATTGTCGCCGATTTTTCCGCAGTAGCCGCCCTGAGCAGTATCATACTTCAAAAGATGTGCAAGCATGGAAGGCTTGGTAAGATCGTTGATAGCAACTATCTCGTAGCCCTCTGCGCCGAACATCTGTCTGAAAGCAAGTCTGCCGATACGACCGAATCCGTTGATTGCAACTCTAACATTAGCCATTGGAATAATCCTCCTGAAAGTTTATTTTTAATGGGTTTTTATATCCGTATATATTATACTAAAATTTTTAGAAATAATCAAGAGGTAAAAAAAAAATTATGTAAATTTTTCTTGAAAAGCCTATTGACAAATACGGGATTATGTGATAATATATGAACAGATGAACATATATAGATTGAATTATTCTTAAACATGGCAGATGCAAATTCGGCAATTACAAAATGTCCTTACCTATGGTAAAAAGAAAAATATGTAAAGTTTCTTGAAAAGCTATTGACAAATACAAAATTATATGATAATATATGAACAGATAATCATATATGCAAATGAAAGGATATAAGAATATGGCAGAAGCAGAATATTTGTGCGCCGAAAGCGAAACAGTGAAAAGCGTTCTTGAAAAAATGCCCCCTGATGAGATGCTTTACGATCTGGCGGAGCTTTTTAAGGTATTCGGTGATACCACAAGAATTAAAATTCTTTACGCTTTGTTTGAATCAGAGCTTTGCGTCAACGACATCTCCACCCTTTTGGGAATAACGCAGACTGCCGCGTCGCATCAGCTGAGAGTGCTTAAAACCAACAAGCTTGTTAAAGCGCGCAAGAACGGTAAAATGATCTTTTATTCTCTTTCCGATGATCATGTTACCAAGATCATTTCACAGGGTATGGAGCATATTGAGGAATAGGTGATTGTATGAGTTTTTGGGATAAGGTTTCGGTTTTATACGATTTTACTCAAGGTTTCAACAAACAGGTTTATTTCAAAATCATAAAGCTGGTAACAGGTCTGGTGCCTGTCGGAGCAAAGGTTCTGGACTGTGCAGCAGGAACCGGGGAATTATCGCTGGCTGCCGCCAAAAAAGCAAGTCTTGTAATTTGTACCGACTGTTCCGAAAAAATGCTGAATGTGGCTTATAAAAAAGCGAAAAAACGGAATGTAAACAATATTCTTTTTGAGCAAAGGGATATTTACAGCCTAAAGGACGAGGACGAATGTTATGACGCTGTGATTGCGGGAAATGTTCTTCATCTTCTTAACGATCCTCAAAAAGCGGTGAAGGAGCTTTTAAGGGTGACAAAAAAGGGCGGAATTCTGCTGCTGCCAACGTTTCTGTCAAACAGCAGCAACCCTTTGATCAAAATATATAAACTTTTCGGATTTAAGCAGGAAACCGAATTTACAGCCCGAGAATATTCGGATATGCTGAAAGACTGCTGCGGAGAATCGGTAAAAATAACCATTATTAAAGGCAAAGTTCCGTGTTGCTTTGCTGCAATACGTAAGAAATAAACAATATACAACGAAAGGATAAAAGCACTATGAAAAAGACATTTAAACTACAGGATCTGGACTGCGCAAACTGTGCCGCAAAAATGGAAAACGAGATAAACAAGCTGGAGGGCGTAGAGGCTACCGTAAGCTTTATGACTCAAAAGCTCACCGTTTCTGCTCCCGATGATGGATTTGACGATATAATGAAAAAGATCGTCAAGCTTTGCAAAAAGGTAGAACCCGACTGCGAAATCATTATGTAATACGGATTTAAAGGTGTGTTATGAAAAACTTAACAAAAAAGCAGAGAAAAATGCTCATAAGAATAATTATCAGCGGTGTTTTGCTGGTATTGGCTTATGTTTTTTGTGAGATTGTTTTCCCCGATCTGAATCGGTGGATAAAGCTTGGGATATTTATTGTACCTTACGCTGCAATCGGATATGATATTTTGCTTAGGGCAGTTAAAAATATCGCTCATGGTCAGGTTTTTGACGAAAACTTTCTGATGTGTATTGCCACTGTCGGTGCATTTGCAATAGGAGAGTACCCGGAGGCGGTATTTGTTATGCTGTTCTATCAGGTGGGAGAGCTGTTCCAGAGCTATGCGGTGGGAAAATCCCGCAAGTCAATTTCCGATATGATGAATATCCGTCCCGATTATGCAAATATCCGCAGGGACGGACAGCTGGTGGAGGTTGACCCCGAGGAAGTGAAGGTCGGAGATACCATTGTGGTAAAGCCCGGTGAAAGAGTGCCTTTGGACGGCGTGGTTATCAGCGGAAGTTCCTCTCTTGACACCTCCGCTCTTACAGGTGAATCACTTCCCCGTCAGATTGAAGAGGGCGACGACGTGATAAGCGGCTGCGTAAATATGAGCGGTATGCTTGAAATCCGTGTTACAAAGGAATTCGGGCAGTCTACCGTTGCCAAGATACTTGATTTGGTGGAAAATTCAAGCAGCAAAAAAGCAAAAGCAGAAAACTTTATCACAAGGTTTGCAAAATACTACACTCCCTGCGTTGTAATAGGAGCGGTACTGTTGGCTGTTCTCCCTCCGCTTTTCTTGGGCGGCTCTGCGGAGGTTTGGGGAGAGTGGATAAACCGTGCGCTGATATTCCTTGTTATTTCATGCCCCTGCGCCTTGGTAATATCCGTTCCCCTCAGCTTTTTCGGAGGTATCGGAGGAGCGTCCAAGTCGGGTATACTTGTAAAGGGCGGAAACTATCTTGAAGCTCTTTCAAAAACGGGATATGTGGTTTTTGATAAAACGGGCACGCTGACAAAGGGCGTGTTCAACGTCACAGCCATTCACCCCGATCACTGCTCGGAAGCGGAATTAGTGGAATTGGCAGCTTATGCGGAAAGCTATTCCGATCACCCTATTGCAAGATCCGTTAAAGACGCTTACGGCAAGGATATAGATCAAAGCAGAATATCCGATGTTAAGGAAATCAGCGGTCACGGCGTGGAGGTTATGATCGACGGAAGAAAAATATCTGCGGGAAACGACAAGCTGATGAACAAGATCGGTGTGGAGTGGCATCCCTGCCACCGCACAGGAACTACCGTTCATGTGGCGATAGACGGAGAGTATGCGGGTCACTTGGTTATTTCCGATGAGATAAAGCCCGATTCAAAGGACGGTATAGCTGCTCTTAAACGCTTGGGGATCGTGAAAACCGTGATGCTGACAGGCGACGCAAAGGAAGTGGGAGAAGCCACAGCAAAAGAATTGGGTCTTGACGAGGTTCATACACAGCTTTTGCCTGCCGATAAAGTGGAGAGAGTGGAAGGACTTTTGAAAGAAAAAGAACAGAACAGCAAAAAGTCTGTGCTTGCCTTTGTGGGTGACGGAATAAATGACGCTCCCGTGCTGTCAAGAGCAGATGTGGGAATCGCTATGGGCGCTATGGGTTCGGACGCTGCCATTGAAGCAGCTGATATTGTGCTTATGGACGATAAGCCTTCAAAGATCGCTTCAGCGGTAAAGATCGCAAGGAGAACAATGGTTATAGTTCGGCAGAATATTATTTTTGCGCTGGCAGTTAAGTTAGCGGTGCTGATTTTAGGTGCGCTGGGCTATGCCAATATGTGGGAGGCGGTTTTCGCAGATGTGGGCGTTTCGGTTATTGCTATCATTAACGCTATGAGAGCACTAAATGTGAAAAAGATTTGAATGTATAAAACAGCCCTATGCAATTTTTCCACTGCATAGGGCTGTTTTTTATACAATTACAATCTGCACTTAAAATCATCATAACCAAAGCTTTTGATTATTTCAACCTTCTCACCGTCATAAATGCAGATATCGGGCAACGCCATACCGTTAAAGGTATTGTTTTTAACCATAGAATAAATCGCCATATCCTTGAAAAACAGTTTGTCACCGACCTTCAGCGGCTTATCAAAGCTGTAATCCCCGATAATATCCCCCGCAAGACAGGTGTTTCCTCCCAAGCGGTAGGTATATGCTTTTTCATCGGACTTCCCTGCTCCTTCGATTTCGGGTCGGTATGGCATTTCAAGCACATCGGGCATGTGACAGGCAGCGGAAGCGTCAAGAATGGCTATATCCATTCCGTTGTGAACTATGTCAAGCACAGTCGCTGCAAGCCAGCCCGCATTCAGCGCAACCGCCTCGCCCGGTTCAAGATACACTTGTACTCCGTACTTATCGGAAAAATGACAAATGGTTTTTATAAGCATGTCAATGTCGTAATCGGGACGGGTTATATGGTGTCCTCCCCCCATATTGAGCCACTTTATTTTCGGAAGAAATTCACCGAATTTTTTCTCCACCGCCTCTGCGGTTTTCGCCAAGTCGTCGGAGTTTTGCTCGCAGAGAGTGTGAAAGTGAAGTCCCTCCAAGCCTTCGGGAAATTCCTTGAAGCTGCTTCTGACTGCGCCTAACCGTGAAAACTCCGAGCAGGGGTCATATATGCCGTGTTCCTGTGTGGAAAACTCGGGGTTTATTCTGATACCGCAGGAAACGCCCTTCGCCCTATCCTTGAATTTCTCATATTGGCTGACGCTGTTAAAGCTGATATGGTCGCAGATATTTACTATCTCGTCAAATTCGCTGTCAAGATAGGCAGGAGAGAAAATGTGATTCTCTTTCTTCATTTCCTCGTACCCCAAACGGGCTTCATACAAGCCGCTGGCGGTGCAGCCGCTGATGTATTTCCCTATTGTGGAATAGGTTTGGTATATGGAATAGCATTTCTGAGCGAGAAGAATTTTTGCTCCCGACTTTTCCTTGACCTGCTTTAAGATCTCTAAATTGCGGATAAGGGTGGGTTTGTCTATTATATAGGACGGTGTTTTTACTTGATTCAACATTGTTTTTCCTCTTGATTTCTTATTATCTTATTGTATTATGAATGATAAATGGAATTTTGTCAAGAGAAAGAATTGTTTTTCTCCGCGGCTTGAGAATAAATCTTAACATCGGTTTTTTTGTAGCGATAAGAGAAGTAAAAAAACATCCATATTGTACCCAAGATTGCTGTCAGAAGGAAAATAATTATTGACAAATACAGCGGCAATCCAAAGCCAAACTGTTTCTTTGCATCATCTATAAGATCTATTACTTCAACAATAGGTACAGACGCAATATAAACCATAATAAATCCTCCCGCTACGGTTTGCATAAGTAGGGGGGCAAAAAACAGCAAGCTGCCGCACATTACAGCACCAATCACCAAGGCATCGGAATAATGATCAATCGACGCATTTATACAGTTCAAAAAAATATAGTAACCGCCCACTAAAACGACAGACACACCTAAAACAATGATCGCAATAAGCGAAGGCAGAGAACGGGTATAAAGCCTTTTAGCAATGGGCATGGAGCGTACAAGCTTATTGCCTAACAGGTCACGAATAAGAACAATAACCGTCATTTCGGTAAAAAACATACTTGGAAAAAATACTACAACCTTTGGAAACAGGTAATCGCCGCTGCCTAACCCTTCGTGAAAAACATAAGGCAATATCTCAATTAACAAGGGAAAAAGAATTATAGTAATCAATCCCCATTTCGGAACTCTCAAAATGCACTTCATAAGAAAGCCCAAGCCGCTTTGTTTCTGCTTTTTTGCCATTCTCCTTTCGGCTTTTTTGTCTACGGCAGCATCTTTGACTTCGCTTGCCTGATTTTCCTTTTCACGTCCTTTGATGTACCTTGACCAAGCGGTCTTTGCTCCGATAATGGCATGGAACAAGCCTAAAAAATATACTCCCACCGAGATTATTCCCATAATTGTAAGCACATAGGGGAAAACCTCTCTCTTAACATTCTCAGTGGCGGCAAAAAAAGCTCCGATACAGCCGCCCAATGCGGCAAGAGGAAGTATTCTCGCCAAAAAGGACTGCTTAAATCCAAATAAGTTCATCATTCCCGACGACAAAAGCACAAAGCTCAGCAAAACGAAGGTGTTGTAGGTGGAAAAGCAGGCTATCATCACTGCACCGAATGGCAGCATTAAAGCAGGCAGCATAATGTTTCCGAAAATTATTGCATTTTTAAAATGCTTATCGGAGTTTTTCAGCGAGTGAAAATAGTTATAGCCGTAAGGCTCGCCTTTAAGATTTGCATTGTAAATGCCCGCCAAGGAAACCAAGGAGGTTATGGGAAACATTACTGCACAAAGCATGGGCACAAAGCTTTCCAAAAGCGAATTTACAGATTCGTCCGAGGTATTTATGTTAGTAATTCCCGCAAGCAAAGCAACACAGAAAACCGCTAAGGCAAAAATCAGATATTTTTTGATTACAGTATTGCTGACAAAAATTCGATAAGATCTTATCATCGTCTCTCCTCCGCACTTTTAAGGAGTCCTACGCTTAACTGCTGCAAATTCGGTCTTTCCAGCACCGTATTCAGCTTTTCAAGCAGATTTTTGTTTTCTGCCAGGGCAATTCCCTCAAATGTGGTAGGGTTGCAGCTATGGGAGAGCATAAGCTCCCTTGCCCCTTCAAAGCTTACGGGTTCTCCTCTAACAATTATGTATTTTTCCTTTAAGTCCTCAACAAAGCCTTTTTCAATAATTTTTCCCTTATCCATAAAAACAGCGTAATCAGCCGCATTTTCCATATCAGCTATATTATGGGTGGAGAAAATCACAGACTTTTCTCCCCTTCCCTTGTCAAGGTAGTCACGCAGACTGTCGCACAGCCTGTCACGCATAAGGGGGTCAAGAGAGCTGCCCGGTTCGTCCAAAATCAACAGATCCGTTTCACGGGCAAACACCGCCGCAAGCGCCGTTCTCATACGGTTTCCGTCCGACTGCTTTATCATGGGTTTGGGCTTTTTTGTCAGCTCGCTGTCTACGTTAAGCTGAGAGCAAAACTCGGCGAATTTCACACGGTCAAATTTTTCGTAGGCAACCGACATGGAATCCGCAATATTTCTTGCTGTCCAGCCCGAGGGGAAAAAGCTTTGGGCGGAGCAGTAGCCTATACGCTCCCGCAAGTCCATATCGTCAATATCGGTGGAACTGCCGAAATATGTCACCGTTCCCGATGTCTTGTGTATTACACCGCAAAGTGTGTCAATAAGAGTGGTTTTACCTGCGCCGTTAGCTCCTATAAGGGCGGTAGCAAAGCCCTTCGGTATTTCAAAATCCAACTCTCCCAAGGTGAATTTGGGATATTTTTTTGTCAGCTTTTCTGCTGTTAATATGCTTTCCATTTTACTGTCCTTTCTTATGATTTTTTGCAGCTTTAAACCTCATAAAGAACGTTTATCATCTTTATAAGCTCCTCCCTTGATACTCCCGCAAGCTTTGCGGAATCCATGGCGTTCTGCAAATGCTGCTCCAGCTGCCGCAAATGTTGTTCTCTTACCATTTCACGGTCCTGAGGGTTTACAACATAGCCCTTTCCCTGAACCGCAGATATGAGTCCCTCCTCCGCTAACTGTTCATAAGCTTTCATTGTGGTTATGACGCTTATTTTCAAATCACGCGCCAGTCCCCTTATGGAAGGAAGATACTCGCCCTCGGGAATTTCTCCGTTCATGATCTGCTCCTTGAATTGGGCGGCTATCTGTTTATAAATAGGTATATCGCTGTTTTGCAGTATTTTGATAGGTCTTCACCTCCGTTTATGTTGTTTATACAGCTTATAGTGTTTATGTGTTATATATACAGTATAACAGATTTTTGGAATTTGTCAAGGGGATTTTAAAAATTTTCTGAAAGGAAACTAAGGAGAGCTTTTGGATCCAATGAAGTTCATAAATTTAAGGCATCGCCGCACAAAGCCCAAAGGGATGTAATTGTGTGACGCTGCCTTAAGTTTTTTATAATAATGTCATCGGTTTTCAATGCTAATGTCGCCATCCAACCCATTCCATCTGTAAAGCCTTGACGGTCGGTTCCCTGCATTATGAGTGAATTCCTCTGTTTGTGTTATCTTGTGAGCTATCGTGCGGCGAAATACTGCGGGCAAAAGCTCTTTTTCAAGAACCGTCTGATAGATTTCCTGTAATTGGCTTATTGTAAATTTTTCGGGCATCATATGAAATACTATGTCCGTGTAATTGATTTTTCCGCGAAGGCGTTTTAAAGCTTCCATAATTATGGCGGCATGATCAAATGCCAGGCTACATAGACACTATGCGTATTTGCTATGAAGAATTCACGGCACTGCATAATTTTCTGATCAAAAGTTTCCCACTGATTTTTCAGAACGGTATCATTGAAAAAATCGGCTACAGCCTTCTGATTACCCTGCCGGGCAGTGACGAAAGCCTGAAACCCGCTCTTTTTATGGCTCACCAAGATGTGGTTCCTATAATTAAGGGAACCGAAAAGGATTGGCTGCATCCACCTTTTTCCGGTGATATTGCCGACGGATTTATCTGGGGCAGAGGTGCTATGGATATCAAGGAAATGCTGATAGGTATTCTGGAAGCTGCAGAATATCATCTACATTCAGGAAAGCGTTTTCGCAGAACCATATACATTGCATTCGGAGAGGATGAAGAAACCCGCAGTACAGGTGCCATAGGGATTTCAAAGCTGCTGCAGTCCCGTGGCGTGGAGCTGGAGTTTGTTTTGGATGAGGGAGCGGGAGATGTGATCCGTGCCGTGGATTACGGAGCTCCCGGTATTCTGGTATGTCCCATCGGAATTTATGAAAAAGGCTATGCAGATTTAAAACTATCTGTCAAAGCCCGCGGTGGGCACAGTTCAAATCCGTTTCACGGTACTTCTCTCGGAATACTATCCAGAGCAATTACGGCGGTTCTTGATCATCCTTTACCACCGCATCTGCCCGAGTGCGTAAAAAGGACATTAGAACAGTTGGCTCCTAATATTGCAGAGGAACCGATGGCCGGATATGTCCGGGACATTGACAATAATACGGAAAATATTTTAAGATGGTTTTTGGAGCGTGAATCTCTGTATCATCAGGCGCAGACGACTATTGCTCCTACGCAGATCACTCAGGGTGCGCCGTCGGGAAATGTAATGCCGCAGGCAATGGAAGCGGTGATCAATTTCCGTTTGGCACCGCCTGACACGCCGGAAAGTTTGTTTGAACATTACCGGAAGTGGATAGATCCAAGCGTTGAAATGGAGTATGTGCAGTGTATCGCACCATCCCGCCCCTCAGAGATCGACTCTTATGGGTATAAGAGCCTGCGAAAAGTACTGGAACATTATTTTGCCCCGCTGACATTTATTCCCGTTCAGAACCGCGGTGCTACCGATGCCAGAAACTATGAAAATATATGTCGGTGCTGTCTGCGTTTTGGTCCTTTTTTGGAGGAAGAGGATATTTCTGTTGAAGGGATTCATGGTACTAACGAACGTATTTCTATCCGTGCATATTTGCAGGGGATTCGTGTATTGATAAAATTGATGGAAGAGACCTGTCTCTAATACTGTTCTCAAACCAAAAATACCGCAAAATTATATGGTTTAGTTTGAGATTATTATAAACATCTGTTGGAGAAATTTATATGAATGAAAGAATCTGGACAATATTGATTGAAGCTTTGCCAAAAATGGTGGAGTATGGAATTAAGGTGACTATTCCGTTAACAGTGTTGTCGTTTTCTCTTGCGCTGGTGATTTCCGTGATTGTACATGAACTTCCACGCCCTACCGTCGTTCGCGGTAACGATATAGGTGTTGTAATAATCGTTAATCGCACTAACGCTTCCGTTCAGAAACCTTGCGGCGGTTTTCGCGGCAAAATTTCTGGTGATGCCGGTAAACTCAATCTCAATGCCAAAGTGATTGCTAAACAACTGATTTGCCCTCCTTTCGGGCAGACAAGCGCGTTATCGCTAAGGCACCGTCAAGGTGCGACTTATGGCGTTAAGCGCACCTTGACTGCCGTTTTTGTTTTGCTAAGTGTAAGCTAAATTTTACCTCCTTTCCCGGTTTCGCCCGCGTAATTTTGGGGAGTGATTTGCGCTGAACCGACCGTCGGACGATATTTTTGAGTAAGCGCCGCAGTAAGCTTCTGGTGCTCCTCATCGGTGATCAGTTCGCGCTTCAGCAGACGATCGGTGATGGCAATCATCGCGCCGTATTCCGCAAGCTGTTTCATTACGGCAATCCCTCCCCGTAGCGGCTGAGAGTGTAGCACTCGCGTCCGCAGTATTTTCTGTTCCTGTTTCCGTAGCTAATAAATTTCTTGCCGCAATGCTCGCAAATCAGATAATAAGGCTGCTTGCGCCGGTGGCTGTTCCACCAAGCATAGCGGCATTTATTGCTGCAAAACAGCTTATTTTTGCGCTTATCCTGCTCCAACAGCTTGCCGCAGCAGCGGCACAGTTTATTATCACTCTGCTTTACGGAATGAGCAGTTGTTACGCTGTTTCTCCTGCAAATAGATTTTACGGTATTGAGCGACAATCCGAGATTATTGGCAATTTTAGAATACACAACGCCCTGCTCCCGCATTGCCAAAATCGTCTGTTTTTGCGTGTGGGAAATCATATCAAGCACCCCTTTCAGCATAGTGTTTCTTCCTCTCCACCCTGATGTATCAAGGTTTCAAGCTCATCCTTTGTAATCACCGCGAACAACTTCGGCTGCTTATCGAACGCCGAACGGATAGCGGAAATCAGCTTGCTTTTCCGTTCAGCATCTGGAACAATCCAGACCGTGAGCGGAAAAACTCCGGTTGCGTCCTGTTCAATTCCGCTTCGGTAATAGCGGTGATAGCGTTCGCATTTTTCGATCACCTTTGCCGGAGATTCCGTGTTCAAATCGACCTCAATAAACCAGCGATCCTCATATTTTTCCGAAGCGGTAACAGCAAATAAATCCGGCTTCAAGGACACCGCTGAGCCGTATTCGTTGTAAATGCGCCAGCAATCCGGCTCCGGCTGCAATTCGATAAGCTGCATTTTCTCGAACTTACGGCAAATTTCCGTAATTTCTACGGCAACATCTGCAACGGCAAGACAGTGCGCCAAAAAGTAAGGCGAAGGCTCAAAAAACCGCTTAATAGGGCTTTTACGCTCCTCGTGAAGCCGCAGCAGCCTTTCTCCGGCATGAGTAAGATGCCAAACTAAAGCGCCAGAACCCGCTCTCACTCCGCCGATCCGCCGGGCGAGATGATCAATCAACCCCAACTCGCGAAGCTTTTTGAGTGTGCGCGTGGTTGATCTAAGAGCAGCAGAATCCGAAACGGAATCGGAAAAATACAGTCTCTGCACCTGACTTGTGAGCAGATACCTATACCTCTGAACAGAAATCAGTATCTGTTTATTCTCCTCCGTCAACCTCTTATCAGCCTCCTCCAATTGCCGCAAAGAAATCCTCCTGCTCTCCTCCCCGCCCCCGTCCGAAGAAAGAACGTTAGTGGAATTACTAAAAGAGTCGTGAACCGTAAACTTAGAGAAGTCAGGCGCAGTGCGGCTTGACGGGCTTTTTTCGTTGTCGTGATGGATCATGCGGTCGGACATCAGCGTTTCCTCCTTCCTATGGGCGTTTCTCCCTGTTCAGCGCCTGTGCTGTCAACTGTCGGGAAGATTTTAAGATACTCATTTTCCACTTCTTCAGCCGGAACACCGTAAGTCTCCATGCTCATTGCTCGGACTTCTACCGGATCGGTTGTGGCGGTCATAGGCGGTAAAGTTCTCCCCTGAACCCAGCCAACATTTCTCCCTCCCGCCTGAAACGATGTATAAACACAGTAACGCGGTAATGCCATAAAGTCATCAGGTGTGAGTTCTCCCGACATCGCCGCCATTTCCTTAGCGTCTTTAGAATTTAGCCCAAAAACAATTTTATTGCGGCAGTTAGCGTCTATTCCGGCGCGAATTTCCACCGGCAGTTGGTCGCGGTATTGGTGAGCAAGTGTCAGCGCCAAGCCCAAACCTCGCGCCTGCGCCAAAGCGTCGGAAAGATCGGTTGGCAGCGACAAATAATCCTGTAACTCGTCAATGTAAAACCCGACAATGTGTCGGCGTTCCGGCGGCAGTGAAGCCCGCGACAATGCCAAAGTCCATGTTAACCCAACGATCAGCGAACCCAGCAGCCGGGCGCTTTCCCCGCCAATAATGCCTTTGTTTAGCGGCACAAGGACGATTTTCCTGCTCATAAATAATTCCGTTAAGTCGAACTTGGGGTGAGCCTGTCCGAGAACGTTCCGCAGTCCGGGTCTTAGAAGAAATTGCCGAAGTTTATTGAGAACCGGCTCAATTTGCAGCCTTCTTTGCGCTTCCGACAGAGCCTCGAACTGCTTCCAGAACGGCTGAAGCCCGATTTTGTCCTTGACCGTTTTGGTGATTTTCTTCCTAAACTTGCTATCGGTAAGCAGCGGTGTCAGCCAGAGCAGCGAAGCTCCGTCAATTTCCGCGAGCGTCAGCAGCGATGCCGACAAAATGTCTTGAATCCGCACTCCCCAGCTGTCCGCCCAGAGCGATTTAAGCACCGAAAGTGTTGCGTCGGCAATCAAGGCTTTGTTGCGGTAACTTTTGAACGCCAGCGGGTTAAATCCCACCGGTATGCAGTCGGACGGGTCGATCACCACAACGTCTTTTATCCGGTTTTCTGGTATGCAGGACAGCACGCTGTTTACCAAGTCGGACTTAGGGTCAAGCAGCAAAACGCTCCTTCCTGCCCGAATATCCGCTAAAATCAGGTGCTGCATTGCTGTGCTTTTGCCGCTTCCGGTTGGTCCAATCAGATGCGTATGTTCCAAAGCATCGGTGGGAGAAATGCTCAGCTTGACCGGATTCGCGGTGTTCATGCTTACCGCAAAACTGCGGTCATTCTGAACATTCGTCGGGCTGCGATACCAATATGGTGGCAACGTCACTTTCAGGTGTAAGCCTGCTGTTCCCGGCAGTTCTTCCTCGCCGGCTGGCAGCATCAGAAAATTTGCCAATTCTTTCACCGACAGCCGTTGTATCGGAAAATGCCACGGAATATACGCGCTGTTGAGCTTGTCCGGATTTTCCGATTCATAGTGAATGCGCACTCCAGCGGATTCCAAAATCTTTAGGGCGGAAAACAGACTCTGCAGCTGAGAGACTGCGAGCTCATCTGCTGCGCCGATACGGATCGCCGCTTGGAATCCGTGCTGTTCGGCTTTTTGACGGATAGTTTTCCTGCCCTCGGCGGTTGCCTTGCTTACCGAACCCATGATTATGTTGAGCCACGAAACGTGCGGGTCAGGAATGTCGGCGGGTGTTGGTGTTGGGGCGTAGCCTCTCCCGAGAACTATCTGTATCACTGTCTCCGCACTGCTCGACGACATTGCCGCCAACACCGCGCGTGTAACCGATTGCGACAGCTCGGTGTTCAGCGAAAGGCTGGGGTGAGATGTTTTAAGCAGCCTCGCCGTTTTTATTGGCACTCTGTGTTTTACACTGCTAAACTGCACCTTGCCGTGGGGGCGGAAAATGTTCTCGATTTTGCCTATGTATAAACGATCCGCGCCCAGCAAATACCGTATGCCGCTCTTACTTCCGCGAATCTCCCAGATTACCGCTCCTCTTGGGGCACAACCCGAAAGCTGTGTCATAACGTCTAAAACGGAATCCAACTCAAAAGGTCGCTGCCAATCAACCTCCCGCCAGCAGATATTCTGTATTTGATGTGTGTTCATAATCCCACTCCTTGCGATTTTTATTACCATTTTCCCAAATCGCGAAAGTGCTTGTAAACCCGCCAGCCGATTACTATTGCCGTTACTATCAGCAGAATAACCAGAATCGGCACTCGGATTTCTTCCAGTATCGCTACGCTCCACTTTAAGAGCATGACGCTCAGGAAGATCAGAAAGCAGGTTTCCACTATCCGTGTGATCAATTTTTTCGGCGGTTCTATGATTCATCACATCCTTTCTCTATGCCTTCCGGGTCTACTTTACCGCTGTAACGCGGCACAGGGTAGCCGGGGACAACGATGTCGCTGTCTATCTCGTCGCCCCAGCAGTCCCAACCCGGCTGACGACGGCGGGCAAACAACTCAAGATACGGACCGTCGGAAAGCCTTTGGCTAATTACATACTGCTCTTGAGGCTTAACGGAGTGCCCTTGATGTGGCGCAAATAACCAGCTTCCTTGACCGTGAAATTTTACCGGAGCTTTACCGCGCGTTGCAAAAAGTAACGTCTCGTGAGCGGTTCTTATGTAATTGCCGAGGGAAAGTCGAGGCTTACACCACACCAGATCGCACCGATATGTGAAGCCCCATGCCTTGATTACATCAAGAGCCTGCGGTAGCAATCCGTTAGGACACCAAAGATAGAGATGCGCATTCTCGGCACACAGGTCTGCAACCGGCATATTTTTGATCTGCTCGAGTTTCATCAGCTTATAATGGCTCTCAGCGCTGCGGTTGCTATATTTCCCGCGCTGGTTGATGTCCCAAGGCGGATCGGCAAGGATCGTCTTATATTTCTTGCTATTAGTATCCATACTAAATCACCTTTTCCTTTCTTTTGCTGTGGCTTTTGAGGACACTTTACTCTCAAAAATCCACAAACAAAAACATAAGCGAATTTTATTCCGCCAGCGGTCGGACAGCCTGTGCTACCGTAATAACAGGGGTAGTCCGACCGAAACGGAAAAATCAAGCTGTCGCAAAAAACGATGTTGTGATTTTGTCAATAAAATGACATTTTGCTGTTTCTAACCGAAAAATTATTTCTTAGGAGTGCGCCTTGTTCTGTTAATCATTTCCGCATAGGCATTCATGCAGCTGTTCTGGAGTTCCTCCTGCTCATACCACAGGCGGTGGAACAGTTCGTTTTCTCTCCTCAGATAACGGTTCTCGTGTTCAGAAGAAAAGAACATAACCGTCATCATGATAGAAAACAGAACGGCAAGGAAAAGAAATACGGCTAAAGTTGCTACAATGTCCTCCATCTTACCACCTCCTCAGCTGATTTGCTGCGCCGGAGGCGTATGCCTTGACGATCTCCCGAAACTCATCGGCGTTTCCGGGAGCCATTTCCGCTGCCTGCTGCTCCATCATAGAGAGCGCCGCTGTGTGTTCGAGGACGGTTTTGGCGAGCAGTGCGCGGCAGCGATCCTTCATCGCGTAAAACGTTGCCTCTTTCTGAAGAGTGTTAAGGCTGCGGCTGGGAGCGAACAGTGTGCCGATGCCAGTGGTCGGGGCGGCAGACTCATAAGAATCTGTACCGATTTCCTCGGGGTAGTCTGTCTGATAATAGTTCATAGTATTGCTCCTTTCGGAAAAGTATTTGCCTTGAGCCGTCTGCTCTGGGCTTGGCTTAAGTATACACGACTTAGCCCGTCTTGTGTTTCTTAAGAAAGAATAAGAATTCTTAAGAAAAAAAATTGTTATAAAAGCACAATAACTATTGACAAAATTTGTATAATTTGTTATAATAAAATAAATAAAGACGTGGGAGGGCTTGCATTGAAAACAGAAGAAAGTATCGTTGAATCATTCGAAAAGCTTCATAGAAGTCCGGGTAGCGATGACTGCATTCGAAATGTTGTAATTGACTTAGAGGGAGATAACGTTCTACTTCGACTTGGTAATGATTTTTTAAAAGATCATGAATTGATGTTTTATAAAGAATACCTTATAGCACTTTTCGAAGAATATATATACGATGGCGAGGTGCGTGAAATACTATTGATGGCTTTCTGCTTATTGGAAGGGTATAATGAAGACCTCCAAGCAGACAGATTTGACAAGTATGTAAAAGATTCTTATGGCAGCAATACGAAAATTAGGAAAAAAGTATATTCAGATTCATGCACAAGCCTGCGTAGAGGAGTTATCTTTCCGAATATAAAAATTTTAGTTCATAGACTATTCGCAAAATTAGAACGAAACAATGGCCAATTAGGCGTAGCAGAAGTCGTTGCAGAAGAGTTCGTTAAGAAGTATACTGATGAAACAATTGATACTTTCTCGCTAGCGAAACCGCAATACACATCATCAACAAAGGAAAATGAAACTGTCGCTGAGGATTTGGTGTCGCAAGAACAAAATGATATTAGCGATGAAGCCGTTGCAGATGATAATGATTCAAGCTCCGACGAACCATCTGTCCCTTCTTCTGAAAATTCTCAGGAAGAAGTTCCGGCTGTTGAGGAAATTTTTCCTACAGAGTTTGACATTGAACTTATTCCCGGAGGAGAGCCATGTAAGCTCGCGGTTTCTGTTCTCCCTGTGGAGGCACAAAATGTGCCATTAAGCTTTTTTAGCCGAAATCCCGATATTGTAACGGTTTCACCGACAGGTATGCTTCTTGCCCATAAAAAACCGCAGGAGTTTATACATAAAAGCGGTCGGACTTCTTTTTTGAAACCCCCAAAGAAAAAACTGAGCGGCAAACAATCGGTTGAAATTGTTATCCAAGCCGAAAGCGGTGTTACCAAAAGCAAGTTTGTTACGGTAAATTTCTCCGCCGAACGCAATGCTCCATCAACGAGCATCGGCAATATCAATGATTTCGTGCCTGATTTTACAGTTGAACAGCTTGTGCGGGTTGTTGGCGGTGAAAAAGTATGGTCTCATTATGTCTATGCAAACGTTGGAGACATTGTTGAATTTCGTATGGTATACCAAAATATTAGTAAGAGCAACCAACTTCATGTTGCCGTAAGGGGCATTCTTCCAAGATCGCTTAAATATGTCGATGATTCCACTAAGCTCATCAATGCTAAATATCCGCAAGGCACACACTTATATACAAAACCTGAACAAAATGACTGTTCAGATGGTACTGACCTTCTTTATGACGGATCAATTTTCAATGGTGTAAACATCGGCAGTTACGGACCTAATGGCAATGCTTACATCTATTTACGTGCGGAAGTCGTTGAATTCAATTTACCTGCTAAATCCAGTATGCTTGTTAACTGGATACAATGTCAAGCCAATCAAGTTATACTGCAAGATTATGCATCGGTGATAGTTAAAAGATAAAATAATTACAGCCAAGAGATTGTTAATTTCTTGGCTGTAATTATTTTTTAATCATATGACAAAATACTTTACTTTTTCGATTATTTGCAGTATAATACAAAGATAAATTCACATTTTAGCACTTTAAAGGAGGAAATTTGTATGGGCAATGATCTGTCTTTACTGCAACAGAGGGTAGAAGAACTCGAAACAGAAAACAGCAAGCTGCGACAGCTCATTCAATCTTATGGTTTAGAAATTCCAACCGAATTGGCAACGTCCAACGGAGAAATCCAAGAATTCTCAGAAACAGCAATGCTCGAAGACCTCAAGCTGCTGCCGCGCACATATAATGCGATTAAACGAGGCACACAGAGGTATTGCCTCGGGGGGTGGTATGAACATTTGAGCATCTCAACCATCAAAGAACTGATATCTCACCCACTCTCGGATTTTATGCTTTTGGTTAATTTCGGTGAACAATCGGCTATTGATCTAATACTTGAACTTGATAGGCACGGATTAACCTTGCCCGAAGAAACCGACCCAGCCAAGAGATCCGTATCCAGAAAGCTATACAGAAAAGCCAAATATCAAGCGTCACGAATCCTCCCCAACTGACCCGCCTACTATGGCGGGTTTTCCTTTCCTCCTCCCCCTACTGTATTATTAACTAGACAGCGGAGGGAGAAGCCATAGGCACGAGAACTGGAGTTGGACGGCTCTACTCCTGTCGTGCTGAAGTTGAGAAGGCGGCCACTTGTCGCCGTAGAGATCACAGACGACCATCGGTAGCTGTTTGCTCCAATACTGCGAGACCGGCGGATGCTAGAGTCGGGATTCTCGTACCCCGCGCGACCAAAGAACAAGCAATCAGGGGTTTTGGTTTACAGCAAATCCATTTCAAGATACGCTCTATCCAGATCGTCCTGAGAAACCCCTAAATACCGCTTTGTAACCTCATAATTGCTATGATTGTAAATCTCCATAATCACAACAGGGGATACCTCGCCGCTCGTCCATGCGTGGTATCCCCAAGTTTTTCTAAGTGAATGGCAAGCAATTTTCCCTTTCAAACCCAATTCCGCAACCGCTCCGCTGATTATCCGCCATGCCTGCACGCGGCTTATAGCTTTTTCTTTGTTTCGCCTGCTCGTGAACAAAAACTCTCCTTGCCGCTGCAGGAAAAACATCTGAAGCGCTGCTAAAAGCCGCTTGTTTAGGGCGATAGTCTTTGTTTTATGGGTTTTCTGTTCCGTAACCGTTATATGTGTGCGAAACTCTCCGCGCTGCTCATCGTAAACGTCAACCCACTTTAAGCGCAGCAGATCGCTTATCCTGAGCGCTGTATATGCCCCCATAACCACCAAAACATAGTTGCGAAGCTGCCCCTTGTCCAAAAAATATTTCGCAAGAGCCTCAAATTCCTTTTTATTCCTGATCGGTTCTGTTGCTGCCATAATGATTTACCCCCTTATATCGTTTGCACAAAACAAGCGCATTGCGAACAAGGGGGTTAATGTAACATTTTATTTA